>JAJRXX010000024.1 GCA_024276075.1 Planctomycetota bacterium | reverse complement strand
TGACCCCTTGCATCCTTAGAAAACAAACCACGCCAACCGCTCACGTCGTCGGACGTGAACCGAAGCGACACCGTCCCATTCGACAATTCCAAATCACTGTTGTGTGCGACCTCCATAAAATCATCGTTCTGACCGCTGAACGTTAGCGGACCGGCTTCATGCAGTACCGTGCCGGGAGTTTGCGCAATGTTACCGAAACTAGTCAGCAGCAAACTTAGATCAGCGTCATCAATCAGGCCGTCAGCGGTAAAGTCGCCGTTGTTCCAACCCATACCACTAGAACCGAAGTTAGTCAGCAAGAGGCTCAAATCCGCATCGTCAACTAGCGAATCTAGATTCGCGTCGCCAGGCGTGGTGGGTTGAGTCACATTTTGCTGCGTGGCTGGTGCCGTTGCAGTGTTACCGGTTGTGCTCAATAACACTCCGGCACTGGTTTCATTTGCCACCACAATCTGTGCTGAGGCAGGCGAATCCATGATTGTCGTACCTGTTAGATCGACAAGTAATGAGTTGGCTGACAGCAACACACGCGGCTCAAGCATCTCTAGCCCCAACCCCGAGTCTTGCGTGGCCTGCGTCGACTGGGCGAGTCTCGTCTTTGCCGCTAGTTGTTTGCACCTTCTTCGATGCTGACTTTTTAATGCGCGCAGGAAACGTCGGCGATGGAGCTTTTTAGCCATGATGTCTAACTCCCGTGTTGGTATTTATGCCAGGAAAAAATTAACCAGGGGGGGCGGTTCTTCGGAGAACCCTACTCTCTCTACTTCTCAATTCCTTGAATATCGCAGGAACATTTTTTGGACTTCACCACCACCGAACGAAGCAGCTTGAGGGGCTGCACACTAAGAAAGTTGCTTTCCTAGTTTTGAATCTGAAAGGTATTCTCTACTACGTACTGCGATTTGTCAAGTGCAAAATGACAATATCGCCTGTGTGTTCATACCAAAACGTAACGCTTGGCCCTCCGCTAGAGCAACTGGCGTCAATAATTTCCATCTTGATTGGATAGTAGGTGTAACACACATCTGTATTTCACGGCTTGCAAGCAAGCCGTGCCACCCGATCAATGAAGATTAATGACGCCAGTTGCTCTAAGGCGCTTATGATAGTAAAAATTCAGTATTCAACCCTAATCCTAGATAGCAGCTCTGCCCAGGATTATCCGGAATCAAAAGCTGCTCCGGCTGAAGAAGGGGACCAGCCTTTACAAGCCACCATTTTAACTGCATGTCTCTTTAAACCGCACGTCGCCTTGCCAACAGTAGGCATCCCAACATAAATACGCTCAGCGAAGCGGGCTCGGGGATGGTGGCAGCATTCCCGGCGAGGCTTGCGCTGCTGCCAAACACGGCGATTGAGCCGAAGTTAGTCAAAAGCAGGCTCAGGTCAGCGTCGTCGACGATGCGATCGCCGGTAAAGTCGCCATCGATCCAATCGGCGTCGGTCATGCCGAAATTGCTCAGAAGCAGACTCAGGTCGGCGTCCTCAACTTCCAGGTCAAGGTTCGCGTCGCCGGGCAGCGTGGTGAAAAGGGTGAGGCTATTGGGCATAGCAGCAAACGGGGTGGCAGCAAACAGCGGGTCGCTGTTGCCCGGGAAGTCGTAGACCGGTGCCAGAGCCAAGTCGGTCTGCAGCGCCAAGATTGAGCCTTTAAAGGTAATCAGATCGAACGTATCATTCCGCGAGCCGTAGGTGAGAATCTCAAACGTATCGCCGTAGTTCGGCAGGTAGTTGGGCGTGACGTCATCGATCAGTGTGATGTCAAGATGATCGGCTAGTGAAACTCTTCCGGTAACGACCACTTGGTCGTACTCAGTAATGGCTTTGGTGCCCCCCAATTCGACCTCGACCAGCCCGGTGATAATTGCTAGATCATCAAAAACCAGTGTTCCAGCAGAAAGCCCGGGCCTGATGGTACCGTTACGATTGGTCACGGTTACGTTAAGCGTGCCGTTGCCCTCGATGAGCCCGGAATTAGCGAGGTCTTGGCCTGAGAGTGTGGGTGTGGGGCTTGCGATGGCTTGCCCTTCAAAACGTAGCGTACCTGAGGGTGAAGTGGCCCAGCGAGAGGCGGTGTTCACGACGAGGTGAGCGTCCTCTTGCAGCAGCAACATATCGCCGAATTGCACCGAGGTGTCGTCAAGACTATTCGAGTTGATCGTAAATGTTTTCTTGGCGTTGATGGTGATCGTGTGGTCGGCGTCGGTAGAGCCGTCCAGGTCTAGGCCGGCCGTATTGATCGTGGTGTCTTCTAAGATGATGGCGTCGTTATCGATTGCCAAGGTACCACTGCCCGTGTAGGTGCCGCCGCTGAAGGTGGCTGGCCCGTTGACTTCGAGTCGATCGGCGACAACCGGCACACTGAGAGATGCGTCTGCCTGAAATGCCACGGGCGCGTTGATTTGGCCAAGGCCGTGCACAACGATAGACGCGGCGACAGCGCCATTTCCGATGTTGACCAGCGAGCCGTCGATGGCCGCCGGGCCCGCACCGTTGTCGCCAAGTATCGCGCCGCCGTTAAACGTCCAGGGGTCGGGTGTATTGACGGTAAGCGTGGCACCGCTGGCGATGCTCAGTGTCCCGTCGAACCGGTTGCGGCTGAACTTGGTAAGCCCCGGCACATCGATTTGCTCTACATTAAGTGTGAGGTCGGCATTGAGTTGGAGCGTGCTTGGCGCGTTTTCTTCGCCGTCGGCGTCAAAACGACCAACGGAAATGGTGGTATCTGTAAGCACGGTCGCATCACCGACTTGGCGGATGGTGCCGTTGCCGCCGTATGAACCGCCGCTGTAGGTGGTCAGGCCATTGAGTTCCAAGACCTCCGACCCGGTAACGCTCAATGAACTGATACTGACGACCACACTGGCTGTACTGTTGAAGTCGATGTTGTTGTTAAATGACGCGGTGCCGTCGGTGACCTGCACGCCGCCGTTGACGGTGACCGCTGTGTTAATGTTCGCATTTCCGTCGGTATTGAGTTGGCCGGTGGTGTGTATGGTCAAGCCAAACGTACCATTGAGTGTGGGTCGGAGAAACTGTGGCGTAATCTGGTTGAGGTTCAGTACGCCATCGAGCCGCCACGCGGGCAACACAGAGAGTGTGCCGCTGGTGACGTTGACGGTGCCGTCGAAGCCGTCGTTGGCGGCGACTTCCACGGTATTGGAGGCGATGGAGAGTGAGCGGCCTAGTCCGATATTGGTGACGCCGGTACCGGTGATGCCGTCCCAGTCGAGGTTCATCATGCCCCAACTGACGTCGTCGATGATGTCGGCGGTGCCGTTGATGCGCAGGGTACCGTTGCCGACATACGAGCCATCGTCGAAATTAGCGGTATCGTTGATAGAAAGAGTGGAGCCCGACTCGATGGTGACGTCAGCGGTAGCGTTAAAGTCAACGGCTCCGTTAAAAGATGTCGTGCCCGTGAGCTGACCGAATTGGCCCACGTTAACTTCGCCATCCACGGTCACGGGGGTATTGATCGTCACAGTACCGACGGTATTAAGCTGAGCGCCGGTATTGATCGTCACGCCGCCGATGCCGTCGAGCACCGGCGTTTGCCCGCTTGTTCGGGTCATATTTAGCGTTCCGTCGAGTTCCCAAGCAGTAAGCACATTCAGAGAGCCGCTGTTCACGTTGATCGTACCGTCGTGTGCGTTGTCGAAAGGGTCAATGGTACCGGAAGATATAGAGAGGCTGCCGTTAGGCGTAATGGTTGTATCGCTGGGCGAGGCAAACCCTCCATCCCAGTCGTAGGTGGCGTTTCCGATTGAGAAGGTGCCGTTGACGGTTAGATCACCGTCCTGCCTGAGTACACCCGAGCCCAGGGTATTACCCGAGGTGTAGGTGGTCGGCCCACTGAGTATGAGTGTCCCGGAAGCGGTATTTGCAGCCAGGTCAATCGATGCCCCGTCGATGGTGGTGTTGCTGATACGGGCGAATCCGTCTACCTCGACTGGCCCCTCGAGCGTGGTGTCGGGCCCGGCGATGGTGGCCGCGTCGGTTGCGGTGGCTCCGCCTTCTAAGATTAACTGTCCGGAGCTGCCCAGGGTCCACCCGTCATTAAAGGTGACCGTACGATCATCGCCCACGGTGATCAGGCCGTCGTATGAACCTAGTAGGTCTCCATTAATCGTGAGGTCGCCGACGGTGGCATCGACGATACCCACACCGCCGAGGCCGTCGAGGTTAAGCGCAGCGAACGCGGCGTTGGAGTTGATGGTCAGTGTCCCACCGAATGGGCGGATGGTGCCGCCGTTGGTCAGGTCGCCGTCGATATCAATGGTGCCTCGCCCGGTAATACGACCACGCTGACCGTTGGTGATGCGCACGGTGAGGTCGTCGTCGAGGTCGACGGTTCCGCCGAGCAGCAGCAGCTCACCGCCGTTGAGGTTCAGGTCGTTGGCGTTGACTTCTCCGCCTGCCGATACCCTGAGAAATGGCCGTAGCCCGCCGGTGTCGTGCTCGACGGTGATGGTGTTAACGACGCTGAGCGTGTTTGCATTGGTGGTGACTTCGCTGCTGGCGCTGATCTCCAGATCATTTGCAGAGCCGTTGGCGCTGAGCGAGATATGATTGCCATTACGGACCCAAGCATCGTCCAAAAAACCAGGCGGCGCGTTGCCCTCCCAATTAAAACCTGTGTTCCAATCGTTGCCGCCTAGGAAGTCCTGTCGCTGCAGGTCGATATCGGTCCAGTTGGCGGTGGTGGCACCCGCGAAAACGTCAATCGCACTGGGCAAAATACGCACGTTTGCCAAGCTACACCTGCACATGAGGACCTGGGCGCCACCCACGGAGGAAGGGTGGATGTGGCTGTTGGTCAGGGACTCCGTATTCACATCAAAACTGGCACCGTTAACAAGTGAGGTAGGGATGTCGTAAGTGCCGTCGGTACCGAACTCGTTGGCAGCCGCCTGTGTGCCACCGATACCGACGGTGTGGCCCAATTCGTGTATGGAGACGGTGAGCAGGTCCCGCGTGCCCGCAGCTTGCATCAGCGCGGGAGCGGATGCGTTCGGTGCGCCACGGAAACCGACTTCGAGCAGGTCCGGCGGAGTGCCTTGTGAAAATACGCCTGTTTGTTGGCCCAGCGTAAGGTCCCGAAAGAGGGTCTGGTTCATGTCGAATTCAGAGTTGTTAAGCGGTGTCGGATCGACCCACCATGTGCGGTTTGGGTTCATCCGGATCAGTGCCCACACAGCACGGCTGTTCTGCTCCGAAGGATCGCCGTTGGTGTTGTTGGGATGGTTTCCATAAAGCGACATCTGCCCCGAAAAATTGGCGCCGATGGTGGGCACCTGCCAGCGCACAGCGACGTTGATCGTCAAGGGGTCTTCGATGATATCTCCCCATAAGGCTCCAGCGGCGTTCATGATATTGAGCAATTGTGTGCCACTCGCATCCTCGAAAGCCGGCGGAGCGGAACTTCCCGCTTCGTATGTAAAATCAAAAACAATCGCGTGCGCTGGGGTGTAAAAAAGGAACGCCACCAGAAGGGCTAACAGGCAGACATGGCCACCTCTGGGGTTAATTTTCTCAGACAAAATCATAAACACCTCCTAGGGGTTATTCATTTTTAAGATGTAATCGACGGGCTAGGGCTGGTTCGAATAAATAACACCCGCCAAACACTTTGGTTAGCCGTAGCGAAAATTTATTACCAATGGCTTCATCACAGCTAAATTCGGTTGGCCAAAGCAACTCTCCCACCAAGTAACTTAAATTGTAACCGCTTGGGCTTCAATACCAAAGCTTTTTTTTAACAACTATTCTGAGCCACCTATGATAACGACGCGGCGGCGGCGCAGCCCGCAACATGACCCGTTGACCACGCCCACTGGAAGTTAAACCCGCCGATCCTGCCTTCGCAATCGAGCATCTCGCCTATCAGGTACAAGCCTTTTATCCGTTTCGACGCCATCGATCGGTAGTCGACCTCCTGTAGCGGTACGCCGCCGGCCGTGACCTCCGCATAGTTCCAGCCTCTGTCGCGCACCACCGGCAGCAGCAAATCAATTAGGTAATGGACTAGCTTACGCCGATCATCACGGGGCATTTGCCCTATCGAGACGTTGCGGTCCACACCGGCTTGGTCAGCCAACACAGACGCTACCCGTTGCGGCAGTTTTTCCGATAGCACCGAAACAGCGCCGCGTTTTGGGCTATGCGCCGCAGCCGCCACCAGCCAACGATCAATCTCCTGAAAATCCGCACTGGGTACCAAGTTGCACCGCACCTGCGCGCGGTCACCGTTTTGTTTACCGACTGTTTGAGCGATGACCCAGAATCGGCTGGCATCCGAGACAACCGGCCCACTGACACCGAAGTGCGTCCATAGCAGGCTCCCGCGACGGCGATCGATCTGCTTACCGCCCTGGTAAGTCGAGAGCTCGACTTCCTGCGAAATGCCTTGCAAGGTGCGATGAAAAAATGACGGCTCCAACACCAACGGCACCAGTGCTGGATAGGTCGGCGTGACGCTGTGTCCCAGCGATTGTGCGATCCGCCACCCCTGGCCGTCACTGCCCGTCCGTGGCAACGAGCGCCCGCCGGTCGCCATGACAACCCGTTGGGCCGTCACTATTCCTGCTTCATGGTGTATGGCAAACCGCGGTTCGTCACCGTCATCGTCACCGACCGCATCCACACTGTGTACACGGTGTTGTCGCAGCACCTGTATTTTCAGTTCCCGGCAGCGCGCCAGTAATGCGTCGAGCACAGTCCGTGCCCGATTTGTAGTGGGGAATAATTTCCCAGTTGGCTCCTGCTTAAGCAACACACCCAATGACTCGAACCAGCGGATGGCATCGTCTTGGTCAAACGCGGAGAGCACGTGGCGTACAAACGGTTGATCCGCGTTGAAGTCATCCGCTCCAACAGACCGATGCACCACGTTGCACCGCCCGCCACCTGAGACGAGGATTTTCGCTCCGATCTGTGCTGCGCCATCCATTAACACCACTCGCGCAGCGGGCAGGCGTTGAGCGGCGAAGATCCCAGCCGCCAGCCCCGCGGCGCCGGCACCGATGACCGCAATGTCACATGTTTCATCCATGATCGGATTAAGTATATTCGGTTTCGTCTAGCCGCCTTCGCTGTGTCTGTGATTATTTGCAAGGCTTAGCGCGTTTTCTGAATGAGTGTACGGTTGACAGGACTTCGCGACGAGCCGCGACCGTCAGAGAGCGAACCCCTTAGAGCCAAAAAACCGCTTGCTGACGCGCGCGGCTCGCTGGGAATCCCGCATACTAAATCAGAAAACGCTCTAAACAATAGCGGGCCGTGACTGCCTCTAAAAACCAGTTGGATCCATGACCTTCCACCCTTTTCACCTGTCCAGTACACTCTCGCGGCTATGGCATTATTGAGCGTAGTCAATCTGGTGCTATCGATCGGCGACCGACGCCTGCTCAACGGTCTGAACCTGACCGTCGAAACCGGCAAACGCGTGGGGCTTGTCGGGCGCAACGGATGCGGAAAGTCCACCCTGCTCAAGCTCATCGCTGGGCAAACCAGCCTCAAACCCGAATCCGGACGGGTACAGCTTTCGAGAGGAACGACGGTAGGGTACCTCACTCAAGACCCCGATCTAAACCTCCAAAATACCCTCCGCGATGAAGCCGCTAGTACGTTTGCAGAGTTGTACGATCTTCACAAAGAACTCGAGGCTGTATCTGCGCACATGGCTACCGCCGAAGGTAACCCACTCGACAAGCTGCTCAATCGCTACGAGCAGATCGAGAATAAGATCCAAGCCGCTGGCGGCTACGCTGTAGACCATCGGATTGATGCCACTCTCCACGGCCTTGGCCTGACCGATGAATTTTTCGACGTCAAGGTCTACGATCTCTCCGGCGGACAGAAGGGACGCCTGTCCCTGGCCAAATTGCTCCTGCGCCTACCCGATGTCCTGCTGTTGGATGAACCCACGAACCACCTGGACATCGCCGGCCGCCAATGGCTTGAAGAATATCTGCTGGCCTACAGCGGAGCGGTCATCCTTGTCAGCCACGACCGTTGGCTGCTTGGCAGCGTGGTCAATTCCATTTATGAGCTTGAGAATGGTCAACTCGTGGAATACCCCGGTAACTACCAAGCCTTCCGTGAACAACGCGCCCTGCGCCGTCTTACCCAGCAACGCCTGTACGAAAAGCAACAGGGCAAAATCCGCCAGGAGCAGGCTTTTATCGATCGCTACCGCGCCGGTCAACGCGCCTCGCAAGCCCAGGGGAGAGAAAAGAAGCTTGAACGATTTAAGCAGACCCAACTCATCGAGCGACAAGCGGGGCTTGATGAGATCAACCTGATTTTCCGCCCCACCGCGCGCTGCGGAGACCTCATCATCACTGCCGATTCGATCACCAAAGGCTATGAGGGCAAGACCCTGTTTAAAGACCTTAGCCTTGAGATCAAACGCGGCGACCGCGTCGGCATCATCGGCCCAAATGGTGCTGGCAAATCCACACTCGTGCGCACACTCCTTGGCGAGCAGCCACCCGATGCCGGCCACGTCCGTATCGGCAGCTCCGTCGACGTTGGCCACTACCGGCAAACCCACGAAGGCTTGGACCTGAACCTCACTGTCATTGAGTATCTCAAAGGCTTCACGTCATCCGGCCTTGAGGAGGAAGCCCGAAACCTCGCTGGGGCTTTCCTTTTTTCCGGAACCGAACAGAAAAAACCCCTCGCTGTACTCAGTGGCGGAGAACGCAGCAGAGCTGTCCTCGCGGGCCTCGTCGTCGGTGGGCACAACCTGCTCGTACTCGACGAGCCGACCAATCATCTCGACATCTCCAGCACAGAACGACTCGAAGCCGCACTTAAACAATTTACCGCTACACCTCAGGGTTACGGCCAAAATATCGGCGGCGGCGGAACACTGATCTTGATCTCACACGACCGCATGCTGCTCGACGACCTCGTAGATCAACTGATCGTCTTGGACGACCAAGGCAACGCCCAATACTTCCTGGGAACCTATAGCCAACACATCGCTTCGCAGCGGAAACAGGTAACCCCCCCTACCACCCCGTCGCGCAAACAGACTAAACCCAACAAGCAAAAAACGACTGACACAAAAACATCCGCTCGCGCCAAAACCACAAACAAGCTATCGAGTCTATCCAAGCTCAACCAGAAGGCTTTGGAAAAACAGATAGAAACCCTCGAATCGAAACTCACGCAAATCGACGGGGAACTATCCCATCCCGACACCTACCGTGACGGAGACAAGGCCAAACAACTACAAAACCAACGGACTCAACTAGCAAACGAGTTGGCACCTTTGGAAGCTGAATGGGCCCGACGCGCGGAAGCCTAGCAATCTAAACCAGGGTGATTCCTCGAGCCGCTACCGTCTCTGGTTTTAGGTGGGGTCGCGCTAGAGTGAAGCCCGCTGGAGATCGACGATCCAATCGGGGGTCTGACGGAGGTAGGCTTTGAGGAGCCTGTCTTTTTTGAAGTAGTAGCGAGCGTTGAGGCCTTGGAAGATCACGCTGAATACGATCACGCCGCTGTAGACCGCGAGGGTTAGCGTTGTGTACATCGATCCGATGGGTCCGAGCACCTGGGCTAGTTCGGGGTGTTTGGCAATATAGACATCGTAGGTATTGGGTCCGGTTAGTGTGACGTAGATAGACCAGAGGCTGTAGGCAATGAGCAAGACGATGAACCCGATTTGGTTCCACCCGAGTAGTCGTGTGCCACGAGGATCAAACCATCGCAGGAGCTTTCGGCCACGAAACTCGTTGCGTGCGATTACCGCCAAGCCCACCCCCACGCACAGGGCTGTCACACTGAATAATGCGGAGAGCAGGGATACCCCTGCAAATATTGACGCGCTCCAGCCGTTGAAGGTCGCGACATTTCCAGCCCGGAGGATGTTGCGTGCCTGTTGATTAGCTTGGGACAGGTCTTGGCGGTCCTGCGGCGACAACGGGCTGTCGCTCTGATCCGTAAGGTTTTCCGGGTGATCGACCACCGGATTTGCAGGTTTCATGGAGTTGTTATCGGCACAATGAGACGGCTACTTGGGACGGAGCCAATGATCGAAGGTGGCTAAAGCAACCTGGCACCAACATTCTCTATCTTGTTGGATCATGGGCATAATAAACGTCTGTATTTCACGGCTTGCAAGCAAGCCGTGCCACCCGAGTAATGAAGATTAATCACGCCAGTTGCTCTAATAAAAATCGTAACTTGCCATCCTCGGGACCACAGGATCGGCAGTAGTAAGTCGATTTTTTTGAGGGGCGGCGGTGTCGGTCATGGCACATGCCGCAGGTCGGGCATTTGGCCTGAAATAGACCTTGAGGCATGATGGCGGTGGAACAGGTGCGGCTGGGAATCGCGCCGATGCGTCGGCAGGCGTCGACCCAGGCGGGGCCGTGCGCGGATCGGCGGCCAACAAGAGCGTGGGCGATCTCGTGGAGGAGGGTATCGCGGATGGATGAGGGGTCGTTTCTGTCAATGAAGTATTGCGATAACTCGACACGCTTGGCGGTGTAGTTGCATATCCCGAGGGAACGCTTACGGCGATTAAACGCAAAGGACCAGCCGCGTTTGATCAAGCCGTGCTGAGCCATGAGGCGGCGGGCGAGTTGTTCGACGGCACGTGGATCCACCCAAAGAGTGTAATAGAATAGTGAGGAAGAATTTCGGTTTGGTTAAACTGGTATAATTAATCTACTTCCATAATCGCTCGATGGCGTAATCGGTATAACATCGACGATAAATGCCCAAGCCAAACTAACATTGCGCGGGTACATTCATGGCCTATACATCTCTATAGGCCATGCAAATAGGTATTTATGAATACAGACTTGTTCAAAAATCTCTCACTAAGCAAACCCATTATCCGTGCCTTATCGCAGAAAGGCTATCTGGAGCCCACCGATATCCAGCGGGCAGCCATCCCGTTGGCGCTTGAGGGGAAGGACCTGCTTGCGACCGCACAAACAGGCACGGGCAAGACCGCCGCGTTTGCTTTGCCAATACTGCATCAGCTACATGAGCGGGCAGCGAGCGATAAAAAGGGGCTGCGGGCGTTGATTCTTGCTCCTACCCGTGAGCTGGCCCTTCAGATTGACGAGAGCTTCAAAAGCTATGGCCGCTACCTCCCGTTGCGCACAACGGTGGTACTAGGAGGTGTGTCGGCTATTCCACAGATCAGGGCTCTGCGAAAACAACCCGACATCCTCGTGGCCACGCCGGGGCGGCTGCTGGACCTGCTGAGCCAACGACACCTGCGTCTTGATCAGATCGAAATATTCGTCTTAGACGAAGCCGACCGGATGCTGGATATGGGGTTTGTCCCCGATGTTCGCAAAATCGTTTCAAAGCTCCCAAAAGCTCGGCAGACGATGCTGTTTTCAGCGACGATGTCGGCTGCGGTTGAGCAGTTGGCTTCGTGTATGCTTCAGTCCCCATCGAGAGTGCGTGTGGCGCCGACGGCTTCGGTGGCTCTGAATATTGACCAGAAAGTTTATTTCGTCGATCAAAAACACAAACGCGCACTGCTGACCGACCTCTTGAAAAGCAGCGATGTCCACAGGGCCTTGGTGTTCACCCGCACCAAACACGGGGCTGACCGCGTGGTAAGGCACCTTTCGAGCCGGGGTATCAGTGCCGATGCAATCCACTCGAACAAGAGCCAGAACGCACGCCAGCGAATCCTAGCGACATTTGATCGCGGCAAGACTCGGGTTCTTGTCGCGACCGACATCGTGGCCAGAGGGATCGACGTGAAGGGGATTTCACACGTCATCAATTATGAAATGCCCAACGATCCCGAGAGCTACGTACATCGGATCGGACGGACAGCTCGTGCCGGTGCGATCGGTATCGCGATGTCGCTTTGTGATGCCCAAGAAGTATCGATGCTCAGAGGAATAGAAAAGCTAACGAAATGCTCGCTCACCGCGTTCAACGATCACCCCTACCACTGCGACATGACGGCTTCGCTACGCACACGCGGCTCAGTCTCGCGCGGCAAGGGGGGGCCTGCTCGATTTAACAAGCGTCGAACCTTTAGGCCCAAGTATCCGAGGACCAAGCGTCCCAGCCGTTAATAGCGACGGGATGTGTACTTGATCGCAAGCTAGCCGATCACAAAACAATTACGCGAATCTGAACGCCAAGGGCGCCTGTTGCCTACACGGCTCTACTTCAACCGACGCCCGAACAATTCGTACACCATGCCGCAAGCCACATGGGCGATCGCCGGATCGTATCGGTGGCCCTCGTCACGCATGAACGCGTGTTGGCCGTTGAACTCGTGCCAACTGAAGTTAATACCGGCTTCGGTCATCGCGTCGTAGATGACACGCCGTCCTTCGGCGGGGATGTGCGGATCGTGCCGGCCCCAGATCATGAGCATCTCGCCTTTGATCTTGTCCATCCGATCGAGGGTGTCGTCGTTCATATTTTTTCCGAGGCTACGCTGGTGGATGTCGGTGGCGTAAAAACACACGCTGGCTTCAACGTCTTGGTTCATCGCTGCGCGAAAGGCCAGATGCCCTCCGATACAGATCCCCAGAACACCCAACCGCCCGCTGCAGGCTTGGTGGGTTTTTAGCATATCCAGCGCTGCCCGTGCGTCGGCGTCGTAGTGGGCCAGTTCCTTGGTCGTCTTAAGCGTGTTGCCGCGGTCGGTTCCCTCGGGGTCGTAGTTGAACGCCACGCCGGGGGACTCAAACTCGTGGTAGATTTCAGGCACCGACACAATGTAACCTTGGCCAGCTATCATCGCCGCAGTCCGCCTGATTGGGCCCGTTACCTGGTAAATTTCCGAAAACAAAACGATTCCCGGAAACCGCCCCTCGCCAGCGGGCCGAAAAAGGTGGCAACGCATCGGGCCGGAAGATGTTTCAATATCCATGGGTTCAGGTTCTAGGATGGTCATGGCATGGAGAATCCTGTTATGGGAACACACTAGAAGCCCATAATAAATAGCGAGGTCCTGAATCGAACCTACGCGAGTATTAGCAGATACTAGAGCACTTGGCGTCATTAATCTCCATTGACCGGGTGGCACGGCTTGCTTGCAAGCCGTGAAATACAGATGTCTGTTACACCTGCGATCCAATCAAGATGGAGAATATTGACGCCAGTTGCTCTAAATAATAATCAAGAGGTCTCGCACAATCTTGTTGGACTGCTGCTGCTCGTACTAATCCACACTTTTGTAGACACTGACGTAATCAGAATCATAAATAGACACGTATTTCGCCGCGTGCTTCCATCTCTGGATTTTTTTTGTTGCAATCACATAAGCGGGAATGATGCTCTCTTTACCAAGAGTAGCCGAAAGGTTCTCTACGCCAACATGTCTAAACACCACAGGGTCCGTATCCTTTCCCGCTACATTTGCAAGAGCCCAAAATGGATACTCGTATCCGTCACCACCACTATACAACCCGACGATTTTCGATGTTGACCCCTGGACAATGCGCACTGCTTCATCAAATCCATGGAAGAGGGTTTTTCTATTCTCAAAATAAAGCTCTTTTCTATCTTTCTGAACCCATCTGAGCGATTCGAGGTCTCGACTATTATTAGCCACAACAAACCGAATACTGTAGAGAATCATTAACAAGATAATTAGATGGCCAACATGCTTTCTAACTTTTGAAACACCTGATGTTATTGTGACGGCCATCAACGGCGCAGCCATCGCAAACAGTGGCGTATGAAGCCTGCTCGACCACGGCTGCCATTTCAACAACCAACAAAACAATATGCCCGCCAATATTATGCCGATTGCATAGCCTCTCGTATGCAGGCAATGGCGCCGGGCCCACATAATCGGCAATGACACCACGCTGAACATTATCACAAGAACATGTATTAAATTACCCGCTGTATCTTCATGGCGGGTGTATGGTATTTTAAACGAAGCGCCGGCCCATGTTGTCTTTGGATCGTTTAGCCGAGACCCCAAAATCGCTTGTACCGCTTGATCCAGATATCCCCTGACACGACTAGACGGCGTTCCAATATGCAGAGCTCCATTTCTTACGATGTTGCTCAATAAGGCTGACGCGGACATGTCTTCGTTGTGAAGAGCATCCGTTTCCGTCGATAGAGGATGGCCGTACAGATGATAATTTCGCCACAAGTGTCCTGTGTTTAACAAAAGCGCAATGATTATTATCAATGTCAAGCCGGTCATAGTTCTTATCAACTCGGCACGCACACATCTTGACGCCATCACGATAGGAATCGAAAGAGATATGCCGACAGCAGCGCCGTACATATACGCGGTTCCCTTGGTCAACAGAGCAAGCCCTAGTGCTATTGCTGCAAGTATTAGACTTTCACGGTCTGGCGTTTTTCGTAATCGAACCATAAAAAGACCGAACGACATAACAAAACTTGCCACGACAAGATCGTTCTGCGTACTCGATGCCTGAAGGATCGCCATGGGTATCGTGGCGACAATCACGGCTGATACAAGCTGCTGCCATCGACTAAGACCAAACTCGGCTGCAACCGATATGCCGAGACAGATAAGAACAAGAAAACTCGTCCATTGAACCATATTGGCGTATAAATCGCACCCGGTAAGAATCTGGAAATGCATGATGGCGAACTCGGCCAGAGGCGCCAAGTAATTCTGCCGCACATCCGCGGTTGGATAAAACGCGACACTACCATTGCTGATCCAGTGAACCACACGGGGCATGTGGTATGCCATGGAATCCCATGTATTGGGCGGGTAAAGGAAACCCGTTACCAACGTTGCCACAAGGATGAACACCAACGCTCCGACGAGGACCCACTCCAGAGGAGCCGTCGGCCGCCACACGGACACGGCTAGGCCTTGACGAATTTTGTATCTGCGTAACCCGGCAAACACGGAACAAGCCAACAGAAATGCCAGCCAAGCCGTTAGGATGGCAGGAAAGGTAATCGCCTGAATTGCTGAGAGGGCTTCTGTGGAAATTGCAATGAATAGAAAGACAACTAGATGCGCTTTGATTAGCCCCGCTGAAATACTTTTACTGCCCGCTTTTTGAGCAAAAACCAAAGTGAGCAGGGTATATGCTGTTACAGGCAAGACGATTAAGGCCGCTTGCATTTCTTTTATCCTCTTATACTCGCCGGCATCAAACCTTCTTTTGCCTGTTGTCGAGTTTTCGGCGAATACGCTCTATCTACCTGTATCATGCATCCGTAGCCGATGAACTATCCGATTCCGGTTTGCGCCCAACCGCAATTAAGCTAAGGCCCGGACCTATCCCAATCTTTTCTACAAGCTTTATGATCGGCAAGAGCCTTTCGTAAACGATCATAACACGCGGCGAAAGGTGTGATCTTCGGCGTAGCTTGTTGATGTACCATCCGAATACTCCCCCACGATTGAATTGGCGGATACTCACAAGGTCAAATCCCGCGGCCTTGATTTTATCAGTCAATTCTTCGGTCGTGTACCTTCGATGGTGCCCCAACTTTTCATCACAGACGCTGTAGAGCCAGGGGTGCGCCGGCACGAGGATGATCGCATTGCCGTCTGGCTCCAACAGATCATAAAACCGCGACAAAGCCTCCTCGTCAGCCTCGATATGCTCTATGACATTGAGGCAAATGATTGTATCCAAACGCTCGTGTTTGAGTGCCGCCATATCCGAAGCGGATGCGAGGTCGATACGAGCCACATCCAGGTTTTCCAGATGCCCGAATCGACGTTCGATGATACGGAGATAAACCGGATCGCTATCGGCGCACACGAGCCGCGGTCGATCCAACAAAAGCTGTGTAAAGTTGCCGATCCCGCAGCCCGCTTCAAGCACACGCTGCCCCACAAAACTCTTGAACTGCCTGAGCACCCACGCGTTGAATCCTTTGGCCCGCCGCATGCTTTCGAGGATGTAATACCCGTCGTGTATTGTGAAGCGCGTGTCGATAAATCGAAACTTGATCAGACACCAGAATGCCTCAATGGCATCTTTCAGGCCAATTTTTTTACCCTCTGCCCTGGTCCTGCCGTGATAGCTGACCGGCACTTCGTATAAACGAAGATTCATCTGAACCAAACGAGTGACCATCTCCGGCTCGAAGCCAAAACGTTTACTCTTAAGCGGAATCTGCTTGAGGATATCAGCCCGAATCATTTTGTAACCGGTTTCCATGTCGGTCATGTTGATGTCATTGAGCACGTTGGCCACCCACGTCAAAAAGTGGTTGGCGACCGAGTGCCAATACAACAATAATTTCCGTTGCGCGGAAGACGCGAAGCGCGACCCGAATACCGCATCCGCTTTGTCTTCCAGGATTGGCGCCAGCAAGACGGGGTAATCGTTCGGGTCGTACTCCAGGTCCGCGTCCTGGATCACGACAATTTGGCCCGTGACCGACGAGATGGCCGTCTGGATCGCGGCCCCCTTGCCTTGGTTGACTTCGTGGTGCAATACCTTGATTCGGCTGTCACTTTCGGCGAGCCCTTGCAATACCCCTAGAGAGCCGTCGCTGCTGGCGTCATCCACACAGATCAACTCGATCCGGAGCGTCACAGGGCTGGCAAGCACACGCGCGACGATTTGGCGTAATGTAAACGCCTCATTGTACACCGGCATGATGACGCTGAGACACTGATATGTGGGATCTGCCTGCGTCATAACTGCGCATACCTATAACATATGGAATGATACGTTGTTCTGGAATAGCGTGGGGGTACGAGATGGCGACCAGGAGATAGCCCGGTGAGCGGCTTGTTTTGCCTGTTACCAGGTGAGCCAAGGGATTGTTACCGGTGGCCAATGTGTTGTTCTCCTCGGGCTTGAGCTAGCTGCACCTGGGTCTGGCGGTCTTGGAAGCGTTTGCGTTGCGGGGCTGTGGTTTGATCGTAACACCGGGGGCAGCTCACGCCTTTCGTGTAGGTGCCTTGCTTTTTGTCATCTTCGCTGATCGGGTACCGACAGGCGTAGCACAGATCGTACCGCCCCTGCTTGAGGCCATGGGTTACAGCCACACGGCGATCGAACACAAAGCACTCACCGCGCCACAGCGATTCGGGCTCGGGCACCTCATGCAGGTAGTTCAGGATGCCGCCTTGCAGGTGATAGACGTGGTCGAACCCTTGTCCTTTCAGGTAAGCCGTTGCTTTTTCACAGCGGATACCGCCGGTGCAGAACATCGCAACCCGCTTGTGGCGAGCTGGGTCCAGGTGCTTATTCACATAATCGGGGAATTGGCAAAAACTATCGGTGCGAGGATTCACCGCATTTTGGAAGGTGCCGATCCCCACTTCGTATTGATTGCGGGTGTCGATCGTCGTCACGCTGGAGTCGGAGATTAAAGCGTTCCAATCCTTTGGCTTCACGTAGGTCCCGACAAGGTTGTTGGGATCAATGCCCCGGACGCCCATCGTTACGATCTCGTTCTTTAGCTTAACCTTCGTACGATGAAAGGGGACCTCATCGCAATACGACTCCTTGGCACGGAACCCTTCCAAACGAGGATCAGACCCGATGTGTGCCAAGAGACGATCGATACCCTCACGCGTCCCCGCCACGGTACCGTTGATCCCTTCACTGGCTAGCAGGAGCGTGCCCCGGATACCGTTGTCCTGCATCGCAGTTAACAAGGACTCACGCAACGCACCGACGTGATCCAAGGCTACGAACTTATAAATCGCACAAACCACGTATCGCAAGGCAATCGCTCCCGACTAATCGATCCTGTATGGTTCCAATTATATAGACGAAAATTCAGGCGGTCTCTCGATAGTCTAATTTAAGCGTTCCGCCGAGTCGTTCACAACGTCACGTTGGCAGATTCATTTCAATTTAGCATCTGTGCCGCGCACAATCTCGCTGGCCCGCTACTGCACGATCGCGATACTTGTTTTTAACGGTAGGCGTAGGGCCAGATACAATTTACTGGCCGTTCAACTTCCTAAGTCTCTAAGATTAGTATGGCGATTTAACTACCGACCCATGGCGCTTCATATCTACCCATGACTATTAGTGAAAAAATCGGCACGCCCCGGAATAAGTTTTTACTCTTCACATCCGCTGGGGACCGCTCCAATCTGCTGGGATGGCTTGAGGGGAGCCGGAACTTTGATCTGTGGGTGGCCTACTACGGCGACGAGGATCAACGGTTTCGAGACTTGGCTGACCACTACATCCAACGCAAAGGCGGTAAGTTTCCGAATCTTCACTATGTCTACGAGCGGTGGAGATCGGTTCTGGACCGTTACGACGCCATCATGGTGTTGGACGATGACATATTAATCGACGGCTCGGCGCTGAGTCGGCTATTTGAGATACGGCAAGAACACGGCTTGTGGCTGCTTCAACCCTCGTTTGATCTTGGCTCGAAGATCAGCCACTGGATCACACGAACTCGTCCTTTCTCTCGGCTTCGGTATACAAATTTTGTGGAACTGGGTTGCCCGCTGTTTCAGAGGGAGAAACTTGACCGTTTTATGGAAGTTTATGATCCGGTGCTGGTGGGTTGGGGAATCGACTATTGGTATTTGGACGTGCTGGGCCACGACGTGAAGGGTAAGGTGGCGATCGTCGACGAGATCGCTTGTGTCAATCCCCACGACAACAAGAAAGGGGAGCGGGAGATTGACCGGCTACAGCCAACCGACGTTCGGATAAGCACGTGGCAGCGTATCAAAACGTTTTACGGCATCAATCGTGACCGTGTGCCGCATGTTGAGTACGGCTATGTGCCCCTGTCATCGGTCACAGACAAAGCGTCCCAATCCCTTACAGCTCCGGACGCAGGCGAGCGGGAATCGACACCACAGATTGAGCAGATCATGAACGATGCCCTGGCGCACCACGGCGCGGGGCGGCTCCAAGAGGCGGAGGCTGCTTACGAACAGGTGTTGCGGCACGACTCTCAGCACGGAGACGCGTTGCACTACCTGGGTGTGATCGCTTATCAACAGGGTCATCGGGATATGGCCCAGCAACTGATCCGCCACGCCATCATGTTAAGCCCCGCCACAGCCGCCATGCACAACAACCTTGGCGAGGTGCTAACCGCTACCCGGCAATTCGACCAAGCGGTCGGCTGCTACAAGGAGGCGATCCGGCTGGATGCCGATCAGGCCGATGCGCATTACAACCTTGGCCGTGTGTTGTATTTGATGGGCCAATTCGATGAGGCATTAAATGCCTACCGGGAAGCCCTGCAACGCCGACCGGACATGCCCGAGGCGCACAACAATCTCGGGTTGATGTTGGCCGATCAGCAGCGATACGAAGAAGCGATCCAGTGTTACCAAGCGGCGATCCAGCACCGGCCTGATTACGCCGAGGCCTACAACAACCTGGGTACCGCCTATCTGAAGCAGGATAAATTCGACGAGGCCAAACAAGCCTTTTTGGAGGCGAGCAGGCTCAACCCCCGGCTCAAGGAAGCCAGGACGAATTTTAAGATCGCCGATGTTCTCAGCAAGGGCCGTAGGACGCTGCTGTATGTCAATTATTATGTAGACAACGTACCCGAACGGCAAAAAGAGATCGAGACATGTCTCGCCAGCAACATCAACAATCCGAATATCGACCGGGTCTTGGTCTTAGTCGCTAACAGCGCGATGCCCAGGTTGCTGACGCTGATCGGCCGGTCGCACCCGAAAGTCGTACCCGTCGTGATCGACCACCGCCCCACCTTTAATGACTACTTCCGCGTTGTGAATAATTACTGCTGCGATCGCGATATCAATATCGTCACCAACAGCGACATTTACCTCGACCAAGAGGCGGTCAATCACCTCCTGAAGGCGGACCTGCGCAACAAGGTGTTCGCTCTATCACGATGGGACGTGCAAGAGGACGGTTGTGTCACGGATTTCGCTCGGAACACATCTCAGGACACATGGGTTTGGCAGGGTAAGCTCCAGGGCGTCAACGCGGACTTCCTGCTAGGCAAGCTCGCCTGCGACAACCGGGTCGCGCACGCGTTCGCGGAAGCGGGTTACGCGCTTTCGAATCCGTGCAAAACGATTAAAACGTACCATCTGCACATGAGCAGAGTGCGTAACTACAACGAAGACGAACGTCTCGGTCCGCCCTATGTATTGATCGAGCCCACCGAATTGTGAGCGATGACTGTGCCACCCGTTGACCACCTGATCCAATCGGGTCTGGACTGCCACCAAGCCGGCGACCTCGCCCGTGCCGAGCAGTTCTACCACCAGGCGCTGCATCTGGTGCCGGGGCACCACGAGGCCTTGCACCTGCTGGGTGTGCTGGCACACCAACAGGATCAGCACGAAACAGCCATTAATCTGATCAACCAGGCGATCGCGAAACACCCCACCGACCCGCGCTACCACAACAACTTGGGCGAAGCGTATCGCGGTATCGGAAGGTTCCCGGAGGCCCAGGCGTCATACCACGAGGCGATCCGGCTGGAGCCCGATTACGCCGATGCGATTTATAACCTCGGAAACGTTCAGTTACAGCAAGGCAGATTCGCACAAGCTGTAGATTCATACCAGCGGGCGATCGGGCTTGAGGATCATCACGTGGAAGCCTGGACAAACATGGGGGTGGCGCTCTTGGCAATGGGTCAGACCCAGCAGGCGATCCGCCACCACGAGCAAGCCATCAGGCTCAATCCCCTCTACGTGCAAGCGCACAACAACCTCGGGGTCGCGTTGCTACGCACGGGCGCCGCTGCCGAGGCGATCGGGTGTTTTGAGACCGTGCTGCGATTGGATAGCGGGGTGGTCGAGGCCCGCAACAACCTGGGAAAAGCATTACTCGAATCCGCCCGCGTGCCCGAAGCGATCACCTCGTTTCGCGAAGCGGTGCGGCTGGACCCGGATTTCGCCGAAGCGCACAGCAACCTGTTATTCACACTGCATTACGACCCTTCGTGGGACAACCAGGCGCTGTGGCAAGAGCACCGAGAGTGGGCGGATCGCCACGCACAGCCGCTGACCCGGGCCGCTCACCCGCATCACCGCGATCAAGATCGCAGCCGAAAGCTGCGCGTCGGGTACGTTTCACCCGACCTGCGCGATCACGCGGTGGCGTTTTTTTTAGAACCGCTATTGTCGAATCACGATCGTTCGCGTTTCACGATCACGTGCTATTCCGATGTCACACAGCCCGACGAGACGACGAGGCGATTGCATGATTACACGGATGGCTGGAAGAGCCTGGTGGGCTTGTCGGACGAAGACGCCGCGGAGCTGATTCGACGCGATGAGGTTGATGTTTTGGTCGATCTGTCGGGGCACACCGCTGAAAACCGGCTGTTGATGTTTGCCCGCCGCCCCGCGCCGGTTCAGGTAAGCTACCTCGGCTACCCGTACACCACCGGCATGACCGCGATGGGCTACCGCTTCACCGACGCGCACCTGGACCCGGTTGGGATGACCGATCGGTATTACACGGAACAGTTGGTTCGGCTCGATGGTTGCTTCCTGTGCTACCGACCACCGGACGACAGCCCGCCGATCAATGAGCTGCCAGCGTTGACAAAAGGTTATGTAACGTTTGCGTCGTTTAATGGTGCCTACAAGATCACCGAGGCTGCGGTGGACGCTTGGTCGCGCCTCCTGGCAATGGTTCCCGGTTCCAGGCTGAACATGCTGATCGGTGGCGGCCAGGCGATGGCTCAGCGGTTCACCGCGATGTTCTGCGAGCGTGGCGTGGACCCGGGCCGGATCACGTTCTTGAGCAAACGGAAGCGGGGCGCGTACCTGAGGCTTTTTCACGATATCGACATCGCGCTGGACCCATTCCCCTATAACGGCCAGACCACTACATGTGATTGCTTGTGGATGGGTGTGCCCGTGGTGAGCCTCGCTGGCGGTTCACACGTGTCTCGCATGGGTGTGAGCCTGCTATCGAACGTGGGGTTAAATGGCCTGGCTTCGGATACGGTCGATGGGTATCTGCAGGTTGCGGCGAGCTTGGCCTGTGACCTGCCCAGGCTGAGTCAGACCCGCTCGAGCCTGCGGCAAAAGATGTCTTCGTCGGCGCTAACCGATGGCCAACGCTTAACAACCGACATCGAAAAGGCATACCGCGACATGTGCAATCGCTCAAACGGTGCCTGATTTCGTTATTTTCCAGCCGATTTAGTCAGAAAAACCTTGACAGGATCGCTACTTCGGCTGTATATTTTAAAGGGGTTATAGAAAGTTAGATGGGCAACAAAAAGGCAATGAATGAGCAAGCGTAGGAAAGGAAGAAAGCATCGCCAGGTTCGATGCCGTAGTTTGCTGCGCGGGTCGGCTTTGGTTGCGGTGGGTTTAGCAATACGACCCGACCCCGCTGTGGGCCAACACATAGACCTTTGGATCGCCACAAACGGCAATAATCCCTTTAGCGATCCGACGGCATGGGGTTCGGGAACGGTCCCTGCGGGCGGCCCGGATACTTCCCTCACCTTCCCGGGTACCGACACGTTCTATACCGCCGAGAACGATCTGGGCATTTACGAACTCAACAGCCTCAACCTGGTCAACGGGGGGGTGAATCCGGGCCAAATCGGGGGGGACCCCCTTCGTTTTACCAATAATTCGTCCTCCAAACCCCCCGCCATTGTTGAGGTGCCGGGATCACCAGGCTTCACGTTTTTCGCGCCGATAATCATCGCCGACAGCGAGCTGACGGTAAACGTGGTCAACCCGACTCCGGCGGGGGCCGTGCTTTTTTTTGGACCGATTTTTGAAGATACCGTACCCGCCACCATACGCGTCACGGGCGGCGGTATCCTGGGGATATTCGCCACCAACACCACCACCGGGGGTATCGACATATCCGGCGGTTCAGCCATACACACCGGCGGTATCTCTGGCTTGGGCACCGGCCCGATCGGCTTGCATAATGGTGAACTTTTTATCACCGGGAACGGTGATCTGACCTCGCGCACAATCAATGTGGGTGATGGCGGGGGCACCTTCAACACCTCGTTCGTCGACACGATGGTGAACGACCTTGGTTCTGTGGCGTCATCGACAGTTCCCGTAAATGTCATCGGTGGTGGGCGTCTGACCATCCTCGGCAACAACCCGAACCAGGTACAAGCGACCAATTCATCGGTAGAACTCTTTAGCGCCCAGGGCGCGGGCGGCGGTGTGCGTCTCGATGACGGGACGCTGCGTGCGGGAGCGGACCTGGACTTCGACTTTGCTGGCGTGCCGTTGGTGGTGGACGGGACTGCGGGCAGCACGATCGACACGAACAGCTTCGATGTGACAGCCAGGGACATTACGGGCACGACATCGACGACGATCCCCTTAAACGTCATGGGCAACGGCCGGTTGACCCTTCGTGGCATCGGCAGCCGAGCGGGCGAGACGATCGTAAACCAGGCGACGCTGGAGTTGGACAACCCCTTGGCCGCGGGCACCGGTGCGGTACGGCTCGATGACGCGACGCTGCGTGCGGGAGCGGACCTGGACTTCGACTCGGCCGGTGTGCAGGTGGTGTTGGACGGGGTTGTGGGCAACACGATCGACACGAACGCCTTCGCGGTGACGGCCAGGGACATTGCGGCCTTGACATCGACGAGTACGATCCCCTTAGCCGTCATGGGCAACGGCCGGTTGACCCTTCGTGGCATCGGCAGCCGAGCGGGCGAGACGATCGTAAACCAGGCGACGCTGGAGTTGGACAACCCCTTGGCTGCGGGCACCGGTGCGGTACGTCTCGATAACGGAACGCTGCTTGCGGGAGGGGACCTGGACTTCGCCTCGGCCGGTGTGCCGTTGGTGGTGGACGGGACTGCGGGCAGCACGATCGACACGAACAGCTTCGCGGTGACGCTCGGTAGCCTTTCGGGTTTGCCAAGCGCCGGTTTGGCCAAGTTCGGTTTCGGCCTCCTCAAGATTCAAGACGCCAGCGGATACGAAGGCATCTTCGGATTAGCAGAGGGTGCGGTACAGTTCCAGGGCGTGGTCAATACCGATATCGTGACGCTAGCCAACACCCGCATCGGTGGAACAGCCCAATTCACACGCAACCTGTCCGTCACTGCCGACACGGCCTTGGCGCCCGGCGATGTGAATACGAATACCACTCAAACCGGGTTGTCTGTTACCTCCAACACCGCCTTGGTATCCGGCAATGTGAATGCGATTATCAATCATTCCGGCTCGATGATGTTCCTGAACGGCGTTGCGTTCGGGAGTTCTTCCCTTTACGAGTGGGGCCTGGGCGCCTTGGCCGACGCCGCCACGGGAGCAGGCGGAACCGAATTCGACTTGATCGTTGTCAGCGGTGGGCAACTGCGGATTGACCCCTTGGCGACGCTGGTAATCGGCTTCGACGATCCAAGTCTTCTGCCGCAATCGAGCGACCCTTTCTGGACCGCACCCCGCACGTGGAAGGTCATCGATGTGACGGGACTCGCGAGCAATCCGGGCAACGCGGGTTTCAGCTTGCTCAGCAATGCCGCGTTCTCTTCCGGATCGTTTGATACATTTGTGGGCGGCGGCGCTGACACGGGTGATATCTTTTTACGATTCACGCCCGTTCCCGAGCCCGGGACGTTCGGCGTGCTTCTGATTACAAGTGTTCTGCTAACCCGTCGGCGTATACCGCGGATCAGTCTCCGGCTAGAAGTGTAACCCGCCCCCTTCAGACCGATCCGGTACTGGTTCTTTTAAGGGATCAGGACAGAGAAAATTTTCGCAATCTATTAAAAAATACGAAGTTATCTCCATCCCACAATAGCAGGGGCATCACATTATTGTCCATACCCCTTAATTGTTACCGGTGCTGAGTAGAGTTTTCGCCTGAATAGCGGGGGCACGATATGGCGACCTGGAGATAGCCCGGTGAGCGGCCTGTTTTTGGCCGCTACCAGGTGGGCCTGGGGATTGTTACCGGTGGCCGATGTGTCAGTGACAGGCACCTACGATTTCCACTCAAATACTTTATCGTAAAATACTTGAGTGCTGTCATGCCTGTAGTACCCTGACACACTAGAGCAACTGGCGTCATTAATCTTCATTGACCGGGTGGCACGGCTTGCTTGCAAGCCGTGAAATACAGATGTTTGTTACACCTACTATCCAATCAAGATGGAAAATATTGACGCCAGTTGCTCTAGTCGGAGAAACCATGCCCAAACCTCCTTCGAGCCCATTATGGCAGATTATCGACGCTGTGGCCATCGTATTTAGCCGTGCGTACATGCTTGTTCGGACGCGCACAGCCTCTTGCCCATCCCTTGTTCTTCGGATGATGGCCCGACGAGACCACACCCGTTGGGGAAGCCCGGATACTGAAACAAAAATTGACCGTCTTCCGCGGTCAGCGTACCCTTTTTGGCCCCCCACCGACGACCGCAGTACACCCCAGGACAACGGGCCGAGATTATCCAGATCATGCGGCTTCGGGGTTGGTCGGCCAGATGTTTCCATCGAGAAGATACGGATTTGAGAACTACCGTAAAACAGTCATTCGGCACTGCGTATACACTTGTTGCTCCGCTATTATTATAAAACTTTTTGGATAAATGGGCGACGGCCGAGTAACCTCATAACGTTTTCGACCAACATGGAGATCGGAAAATAGAAAATCCGAAGCGGTGGGCGTTCCACTTCGTTCTTGCGACGCTTAGCTCGGTTGTCAATTATGGAAACCGCAGAAGGACATCTGATTTATGAACAAGATATTCGTCAGCGTCGGCATACCGTTTGTCTTACTACTAAGCGCATGCGCTGTTAATCAAGCACCTCACCGATCCATCCCAGGGGTTAACACGCCGGAAAACCAGGTAGTCAACCCGTATGACGTGCCGCAGGGGCAATCCCTCGGACTTGACGGGCTGGGCGACTTCGTAGCGAAGACTGCGGTGGCGATCGGTAGAAAACCCGGCGTCGTGGCGGTGTTTCCAGCACTAACACCGACCCCGGACACCGATGCTATGCACGTGACCGGGCTCGGTGAATTGCTTATGGAGCAGACCGCGTTGGGCTTGCGGGCTTTAGGTATAAAATCAGCTCTCTCGGGTTCTGAGTTGAAAAACGATATTCTCGCTGGGGGCACGAGTCCCGCCTCTCTGAATGGGCTTGAGGATGTCTACCCGATAGCTGATCTGATCGAGGCTGACTATGTCATCTTTGGTAAGGTCGAGCACCAAGTCTTTGATCGTCTGAAACGTGACGACGTGCTTAAGATTGACTGGGCATGCCAGCGTACAGCCGACCGGCAGGTAATAGCAGAGTACCGCCAGGTTTTATCGGGCTTAGGCGCTCGCGAACTCTTTCGGTACCACGAGCTTGGCAGTCATTGGCTTGGTGATGACAGCGCGTCGCGACTACCCCGAAAAACCGGCTCGGATACTCGGCGGACGCGGACCGTGAATCGCAAGCGGCTTGAGATCGATCTGCCCCGGGTCCGCTGGAACAACCACCAGGCACCGCGTACGAAGCGGCATACGGCCGTTGTGAAAGTTAATAACGGGGCGCCTCCCGCAGCAGAAGGGGTTATGACAAAGGCCATACCGGCCAGCAGCAGGTTTGTAATAGGTGTTCCCGCAACGCCCTCGGCTGCCGATCGAGGCAAGGTCTTTCATACCACCGGATACTTTGATCGTGTCGAGCAGGCTATCGAAATGACTCTGACGCGTATGGGGTTGCGTGTGGTCGACCGGACAGCCTTTGAAGCCAAGCTGCGACAAGCAACCGCTGCCAGCGACAAGGATGCACCGAAGTATCTCAGAGACGCGGCGGAACTGTTTCAGATGGCTAGAGGAACTGATCTCGGGGCTGACTATATGCTCCAGATCAACACTTTCGATGTGGGTGTCGGCGACAGCATTGCGGTTAACGCGCGTGCAAGCAACTCATATCAGTCACTGGCTCAACAGGTCCCTGAGGCCGATCTCCCGTCGGCCATCAAACTCCCCGGCATATTCGCGCAGCTCAATGCGAAGCTTATTGAGATTAAAACCGGAATCATCGTTTGGAACGCGATCTGCCGTGCGGACGTCCGACACATGATTGACTCGAATTTGATCTTCAAGATTACGATCGAAAAGACTTCGCACGACGCACAAACACCCTCTCGGCAGGACATCGAATCCCGGCTCGGTCAAGTCCGCGCCGCGTGGGACCGAGTCCGCGGCCAACTGTCCGCAGCCTACGACTCTGGACAGCGCCGGGACATCGAACTTGCCGAGAAATTATTTGACGACACACTGCGCTCCTACCGGCAACTGATCGAGGCTGTGGAGGCCTACAAGCCACGTTGGGTAGCGAGATATGACGTGCGCATAGACCCGCCAGCAGAATTGGCCGACCGCAGCGAGAAGAATACCGAAGCACTCAAACGCAAGCTGGCAAAGGTCGCCGCTGGTTCCTTGCTCGAGAGCATTGAGATTTATTCGGACAAATCGAAGGCACAACCGTCATCGCAAATCAACCGAAACGCGGAGCTTTGCAGCGGCCTGGAATCTGAGCCTGGGTACGAACATTTGTCTAGCGCGCTATGGTATGCCGACCATTTTTATCACACCGTGATCGACAAGCCCGACCTGGATTTAATCGATTTCCCTGCGTTGCAGCGAGAGGGCAATGCTCGATTCCCCGAATTGGTACTGCAGACGGCCCGCAGACACTATTTGCAGTACCTGTCCCAGCGTGATTTGTTGCCGAAGTTTGCGTGGCAGGAAAACAGGACTTATAGGTTTTCTCACAGCGACAAAGCACGCGAAGGGTGGTTCGAACTCGCCGAAAAAAACACCAAGAAAATAACCGTCCTCTACGAGTTCAAGATGGACAGAGCCAAATTAAACGTGCACAGAGAGGTCCGCTCCACTCGCGGCAACGTCATTGAGCGATCCCGCATCTTCACCAGCGAAAAAAACGCGGGAGCGGTGGCGATTTGGGATGGCAAGGAGCACGCGCTCATGGAGGTCTCCGAGCCTGGCGAGAGGATTCAGCTCGAGGAGCCATACCTGAGCATCGTACACCCCGGCAAGGGTGCCAAAGAACTGTTCGACTTTATCCGGAGAGGCAATTACTAATGCCAATTCAGATTAATACTTACGCAGCATCCACGGATGCGGGTGCAGGATAGACAATCACTTATGCTACTTCCGACGCGCTAGAAATATACGCAATGCGTATAAAACGGTTTTTCTTTTGATACAGATGCCGAAGCAAGCTGTGTCTTTAAGGTGATCGGCCTCTAGACAAATCGCACGTCGCTACATGTAGAGAGAGATTACCCTAGGCGGGTTAAGCCGCGTGGTCGCGACCCACTGGCGGTGAGGCATCACCGGTCCGACCTCACGGCACATCCAATCCGGCGACAACATCCTTGATATTGACGATCAGTTGATAAGGTACCAGTGGCGGTTGATTTGCTTGAATACCAGTGCGCCACCGGGTACGCCCGTGAGGGGAAACCGTGCCTCTGTTTGGTCTTCATTAAAGGTCGGCTTCATGGCGTGTGTTTTTTCCAGGGCGGCGAACAAATGAGCCGCTGTTCCCCGGGCGTATTGTTCTACCAGTTTTATTAATCCCGATTCGTCTAGCTCCGCGATCTGAGTTGGTTGGGCATAATCAATAATCAGTTTGCGGTATTCCTTTTCAGTCAGCAGGCGTAGCATCTCCGCAATCGAGCGACGCAGCGCCATCTCCGGGGTCTCGTCGGCAATTGCACGCCGACTGCGTGTGAGCTTGCGCATCGGTTGGTTGTGAGTGCGGCCACCGACGAACAGGACATCGTCCGCCCGGTCTGCGGCAACGGCTATGAGCAGGTTGAACGACTCCGCATCGCCCACCGGGTCGCCGTCGTGCTCACGAAAATAAAGGACGTGTGGGTTGCCGTGGTGCTCGATGAGCACAAACGGGTGGGTCGTTCCGTTTCGGTTCATTGTGCCCGCCATGAATATCCGTTTCTTGGCAAGAAATGCTGTGAAGGCTTGGGGGAGATTCGCGGCAATCTGGCGTTCGCTGCGGAACTCTAAGACGAGTTCATTGTGAATAGTACCGATTGGCTTGTCGGTCGGTGGGGCGACTGACTCACGGGCAAGATACCAAGTACCTTCGAGCCGCATCGAGACGATATTTTCACGATCGGGTTCGACGAAGAGGCCGTGGGCCGTCAGTGTATGAGACAAGACGATAATCCCGCCACACAACAACTTCCCGAGGCCGGGCATGGTCGCAAAGGAATAACGGTACAAAAACCTCAAATTCGTAAGAGCCTTCATTCGTCCTTGCTTTCTGTATTCTTCCTGTCCGCAAAGATCGGGAAACCCGACAGGGCCTTCTCCATCGCAGTATCTTGAGCGGTATCAGGATCGATAAGCTGTACCCGGATGCTTACAGAGGCGTCAGCGACAAGATCGAGGATACCCAGCGCACGGCCGTGGTTCATCGAAGCGACAATAGGAACATCAGGGTTGCGAGGTATCTCGGCTGTGCGGCGGCCGCCCATCGCGATGGCAATCAAATCCTCGGAAAAACGCCGGTCGATCTTCTTCAGTTCCTCGATTGTCCCGTAGTAAAGCAGCACAATTTCGTCGCTGTGCTTCTTCACTTTCGGCAGCAACTCCGCAAGGGTCTCAACCGGATCGGCGACCTGGATACCAGCAAGTTCGAGGCGTAGATGGGGCAGCGTATCGATCCCGACGGGGCGCTTTGTCAAACCAATAACGGCGACTTTGCGCGTCCCAACCCGGCAGATTTCGTAGGGCTTAAATAACGGCTTGCCGCTCTGGGCATCAAGCAGGTTCGCGGATAAAAAGGGAACCTCCGATGAGGCGGCCAGGGCCAGAGTCGCATCCTTGCCGTAGCGGAAATCCCGGTAGGAAACGTTCAGCGCGACGTACCGGAGCTGCTCGTAGGCACGGACGATGACCTTTCCGCCACTAGAAGTGCTTTCGGCACCGAACAGGGAATTGCCCGCGTCGAGCAAGATGATGTCCGGCGTCTTGTGACGCAGCGCCTTGACGATCGTTGCGCGTCGGGCCAAGCCGCCCAATCCCTTGCGGCCGGGGCAGCGGTCGCAGGCGTGGACATGCCCTTCGCCGTCGGCGGTAACGACAAGGGTAACGGGCTCGCTCGCATGGACATTCGAAAGCGTAAGCAACAGTAAGAGCAGGGGTATTTGCGACCTTGGCACAGCGAATTCCTGATCATGTGTCTTGAAATATCACCTCATTCTGAAGGCAATCACGTTACAAATTACACCTACTCCTGCACCAGCAAAAACTAACTTGAGAGCTTGCCTAAGAGCCTCGGGAGATATGAAAGCACCACGCATCCCCATCATGCGAGGGCCAATTGAAGCAGCTTTAATGCCTTGTATAGCACCCAGGACCGAGATATATGTAAAAATCGCTGCGGCCACACCGCAAGTGATGCATAGAGCTATCTTGGTTCTGGAGACCTCATCGTAACCTTGCCCCCCCGCCCACTCGGGCCCGCCAGCACAACCGAGGAAGGTGAATAGGCCCACGATGAGGGCTGTCCCCACCCCGATTACTTTGCGATACTCCCACATAGCTTGGCCATGACCACGCCCCCCCATCCCCAGAATGTCGCCACTTGTCGGGTCGAACTGCCACCAACTCAGAACCCGTCGCCCGTCGAATTGGATTTTTTCTTTGGGAAGCACAATCCAAAAACCACTTTCGAGGACCGCCTCGAGCCGAACTCGTTCGTCGTCGTCCAATGCAATCTCTTGCCAAGCCTGGTCGTCCTTGCTCTTGATTGTGCGCCACTGACTCCCTAGCGCATCGCGCTGCGCGAAGAACACAGCCGTATTTTCGACCTCTGTCAATTCTTCGTCGAAGAATGCCGATTGATCGAGAAATTTAGTCTCGGCCCAGGTATCCATGATGCCCTGCTGAAAGCGCATCGTCGCGCTCTTTGTTCCCGCTCTAGGATGAATACCTATGCTACCGACGACGAAATCGATACCACTGCGTGCATATATTTGTCCCTCATGGCGATCGAGTATCTTGACCTGGGCCAAAATACCCGGGCTGTCTATATAGCTCAGGCTCTGCGGGCCTATCAAGCGGCGCAGGGATATAAGGCCCATAAGTGAACTGGGGAAGGGTTCGTCGCCAGAGAGTAATTTCAAGAGTTCTGTCGGATCTGTACTTTCGCTCTTGATGACGCGCATGACGCGCTCGCGCTGAGCAAGGGTGCTCGTGAGCGCCTCGACAGTTCCAAAGTCGGGGTTGATGTCCGAACAAAGCAATACGAAGCGGACCTGACTGAGAAGCGCTAGTGCTCGCCCGATTTTTTGCTCGTCGGTCAGTGCGGGCCGAGCCGTCAGAGGTCGGGTACGCTGCGCTTCACCGATCAAATCAAAGACGGTTCGACGGGTGCGGCGAGGCTCCCGTCCCGGCGACGTGACCTCGAACTCAAGCCACTGGGCGGTCCAAGCTGGGTTGTCATGATTGGACTCCTTCTGAGCCTGTCCATTCGTCCCCTCCATCACGCGATTCAAAACATTCCAACCCGTCTCTAGGGTCTCACGAGTTTTTTTCGCTCTGCGCACTTCCGGGTCCGTACTGGGGGTGGATAGCTGTCCGAACGCGTCGATTTCCTGGCCGACAGCGCTCTTATCGACTACCCGCAGGACGGGTAGCCACGTGTCTTGAGAAAGCAAATTCTCTTCGAATTTTTTTGACGAATCGGCTTTTACGAATGATTGTAAATTTGCACCCTCATGAACGAGCGTGAAAGCTTTACCCATATAATTCATCGGCGACACGCTCTGATCAAGTGCCACCTCTTCCACGAGGCCCATGTCCTTCTCCCAACGCTCGACGATCACTTTGATGCGCACCCTATGCAACAGCGCCTGTGAAACCTCATCCATGCGGGGCTCGGTCAGACGCTCACCGGGACGAGCATTCGGCAGCGAGGGGTCGAGGTCAATCCAATCCCCGCCTTCTTGATATTGGACCCACCAGTGATCGCTGAGGTCTGTGAGTGCACGCGCCCTATCCGACGAGGCGGCGGGGCGAAGGCCGAGTTCTCCAAGTGCATTGGAGGTCTCAATAACTCGCTCAATCAGGTCTTCCATGACGGACATAACAGCCTGATGCTTGGGGTAACTTTCATCTGGGACATCTGTCAGACCGTAGCGATTTGAAAGTTTCAACCACTCTAGCTCGTCGAACTCGGGCGACGCTTCATCGAGGCCATCTTCTGGGTAGAGTGGGGCTTCGTCGAGTAACCGGGCAGAAATATCCGGGCCCAAATCCCCGCGCACCAAACGAGCCTCGAAGCCTTTCTCACGCAGTAATTCTTGGAGCAACAGCGCGCGGTCGAGGCTGTTGCCGCGCCGGTCCATAAGGACGCCTCGCGCGCCGCGGAGTTGCCCCTGATAGGGCACAAGAAAGGTCCTATCGCGAACCCATTCGAAAATCGTCTTAACACTTTTGGGAAGAAGCGCGGCACGATACGAAACATCGAAAGTCTCGCGCGGGTAGACCCCAAGGAGGTCCTCAACGAGCGGGAAGAAGCGCTTCTCCAAGTGTTCCGCTATGCCTGCGATATCCTTGGATGTTAGCTCCTTTGCTTGGACTCTGGACAACGAGTAGCTGAAGTATGGAGAAAAAGTTAGATTTACGATCAGAAATAATGAAATTGCTCGCGTAAATTTCATAGGAACCCCCGGTATGACAATAGAGTTATTTAATAATGATAACTCCCCGGCGTTTCGTGGGAAAACCTACGAGGCGGCAATAAGTGTCACGGCTGGGGTATTGGTGGACAAATCGTTAACGTCAATAGGTAAAATCATTACATCCATCGGTTGCCACGGCCAGGAGGCCTAATTCGATAAAAGGTCGCCCCAGCCATTGTTCGTGTTGCTGATGAACCCACCAACACTCTTTACAGACCGAACACCCCATAGATAGCTAAACGTGAATCCTGTACATTGATATCATATTATTTTGGAGTTTTTTCGATGAGCAGAACCGCACGCATCTTTCTTTTTTTGTCTTCCCTGGTGCTGATCCTGGGGGCGTGTTCGTCCCATCCTCAAGGGCGTATCATGACAGCTGATGAAAATGATTTGATAGACAACCGCGGAGCGGGGGCTGCTACATATGACCGCTTGATAGAGGGCGCCGTACAGAAGCTATTACAGTTGCACAGCGCATCGAACCAAGGCACAGGCAAACTCAAAATCGCGACATTAGCAATCGAAAACGCTAGCGGAGAGGAACTCGGCGACTGGAACGACCATATCTTCGAGTTGATCGACACAAGTATCAATCGCTCTGGCCGATATCAGACGATCAGCACGCGGTTCGTGAATGAGGCATTGCGAGAAACACGGCTGCGTACTGAACAACTTTTTCTTCCCAAGCATCGACGCGCGTTTATGGGCGTCCTTGAAACGAGGGGTACACCGGTCGAGTGCCTTTTATTCCCGAAACTAACGCGCGGCACCACTCGTGCAAGCCGAGACCAGACACAGCGTAACTACATGTTGACTCTGGAACTCGTAGATGTACAGACCGGCTGGAACGACAAGGTTTCTGAGCGGTTGCGCAAGACTTTTTCACGATGATCGGTCATCACCGACTAGTCGCTGACACCCTCCATCCTATAAAGCACGACGTTTGCGCACGCTGGGCGCTTGTGCTTGCGTTACTTGTCGGCTGTGCATCCGATCCGATGCAAAAAGTCCAACGGCTGTACCATCAGGGTCGGCTAGAACAGGCCCGGGAACGTCTCGTGCAACTCGAAATAGACGACCCTGGCAACCGTCACGTATTTCAACTCGAACGCGGAATTGTCGAGTTGGCGCTTGGTCAGCCTTATGAGGCCGAACAGACGCTTCGCCAAGCTCGAAACCGGCTCGATTACCTAGAAAAACAGGATTGGAATGGTGAGATCAATGCGTTGCTGCTCGACGATCGGCAGTTAGGCTATGCGGGTACCGATTTCGAAAAAGTTTTAGTGCGCGCCGTGTTGGCTGTTGTTAACCTTGTGCAAAGCGGCGGTGACGCGGATGCCTACGCGCTTCAGGTACTCGAAAAACAGCGACAGATTATTGAGTCGTTTCGCGATGATGACGGGTATGAGCCCAAGAAGGCCTACAAACTGGTTGCCTTCGGCGCATACCTCCGTGCCATTCTCAACGAAGAAGACCCCCTTAAGCTAGGCGTTGCACGTGCGTCGTTCGATAAGGTCAAGCTTTTAGAGCCGAGCTTTCCATATGCGGACGACGACCTAGAACGGGCCACAAACGGCAAACACTCAAAGAAAGGCAATGGAGTCGTACACGTATTGGCATTCGTTGGTAAGGGCCCGTACAGGGTCGAGGCTGAGGAACCCGTTAGCGGCAGGGCATTGGCAATCGCGCAGGTGATTTGGGCGCTGCGCCGAGAGCGGATTCCGTTTCCGAATATCACGAAGGTCAATATCCCCGCGATGGCCTATTGGCGAGATAACCCGACGGAGGTACACATATCGCTAAACGGCCTTGCAATTGGGCATACCGCGACCATCACCGACGTGGAGACAACCGCCAGGAAAGAGTTCGCAGCGATGAAGAGTTATATTATCGCGCGTGCCGTGCTTCGCCGTGCACTAAAAATCGTCTCGACCGAGAGCGCTAAGGAGATTGCAAGCCGCAAACTCCGTGACAAAACGAAAGACACACGGAACGCGCTGGACATCATCCTCTCAGCGGCGGGCTCGATATGGACGGGCGCGGAACAGGCTGATCTACGCTGCTGGAGCTTTCTGCCGGCAAGCTTTCAGGTCGTCCGTATCGAATTGTCTGCTGGTGAGCACGAGTTTGTGTTCCGCGCTGGACGACGCGGCCACCCTGGTAGTCGAGAAAAACGTCTACGCTTTCTCGTCCGCGACGGTTTTAACACCTACATTATCGTCCAAACTCCCACCCCCGATGGAGTCCCTACGGTCATAACCTCCGATCCCGTAACGCAAGAGGGGTAGCGGAAACACGCCACCGGAGAAACCATGCCCAAACCTCCTTCGAGCCCATCTATGGCAGATTATTGATGACGTGGCCACCGTTTTATACCAATCAAGATTAATACTTGCGCGGCATCTGCGAACGCGAAGGCAAAACAGACAATCACTTACATCTTTTACAACGCGCTAGAACTATACGCAATGCGTATTAGCCGTGCATACATGCTCGAACCCGCGCAGCCTCCTGTCCATCCCCGGTTTTCCGCATGATGGCCCGTCGCGACCACCCCCGTTGGGAAGCCCGCATGCTGGAGCGAGAATTGGCCATCTTTCGCGGTCAACGGACTCGTTTGTCCCCCACCACCGACCTCACTCCTCCCCCGAACAACGAGCCGAGATCCTCCATGCCATGCGTCTTCGGCGCTGGTCGGCTAAACAGGTGACTCATCGGTTCGTGGGCCACCGCAAATATTGAAGCTCGGCAACCGTTGTCTCTATTGGCATTGTCGACCCGATCGATTCAACAGCAATTAAATATGTACCGCGTGTGGTACAACCGGCATCGGTCATACACGTCACTTGGAATCCTGACGCCAAACGAAGCGGTTGCCGGGCATCGATTCTCCGAACCCATACCGATCCACTGGCGAAGGTGCGTAGACCCTTCATTTAAAGTGACACGCAAAAATCTGTAATTAAAAATTCCATTCCGCTTTTGAATTGCCATCCAACGCCGCGCACAATCTCGCTGGCCCCCTAGTTATGTCCAATAATCAAATGGCGACATGTACATCTATACTCGGTTACTTGCCCCGTTCTCACTCATACCGCAGTATGTCAGGTCCAAAAAACTGTTACAAATAACGCTCTAAGACAGGTTTATTAAGGGCTAATCAGTTTGTGTCGATGAAATTCAGTAACGGGTGTTAATGTTTGACCTTGTGTTAAGTGAGGGCGGATCGCGTAGGTAGGTAAATTACGTAAGGGGCAACTTCAAGATGAATAGCAGACCAAAGCCGAATCACCACCAAGCATTTAGTTTGGTTGAACTGGTGATTGTAATTGTGATTATGGGGATCATTGCTGCTATCGCCATTCCGAGGCTCAGCCGGGGTGCTCGCACCGCGGGTGGCAGTGCTCTGAAAGGTGACCTGGCGGCGCTACGCAACGCCATCGAACTATATGCTGCTGAGCACGACGGGAAATACCCGGGCACGACGATCGCGGTGCAGCTCGTACAATATTCTGATATCACGGGTGGCACCACCAGCGCAACGAAGAACTCAGGGACCGGCGTCGTGTATGGACCGTACCTAAAAGAAATGCCCCCGTTGCCAGTTGGGGCAAACAAGGGTTCTGCGGCTGTAGAGGTTGTTGCCGCCGCTCCCGACGGTGTGTCAGGCACAGGTTGGTGGTACAGCACGACGACTCAGGTCATCCGTGCGAATCTGCCGGACACCGACGTCGACGACGACGGCACGAAGTATAACACGTATTGATCGTGTCGGCGGGTGTAGAGGCAGTAGCTAAGGCATCTTTGCCGGGCTGTAATTAGCGATATTTGATTGTGATGCCGATCGCCTGTTGTAAAAGGGCGATCGGCTTATTTTTTAAAAGGTAGAAATAGTCGTGTGTGATTGGCTGGCACCGTATCGCGGCTGATCGGAGCGGGGCTGTGTTGCTTAAATCAAAGTGTCCCAAGCCTATTTTAAGCGGTCCATTCGGCATGAGCTTAGTCGAGGTCGTGCTGGTTATGGCCATCATG
>JAJRXX010000023.1 GCA_024276075.1 Planctomycetota bacterium | reverse complement strand
TGGTCGATGTGATCCGCCACATGCTCAAGCGTCACGACGTCTCTTGTGACAGGCTTCTCGCGCCAGTCTTGGAGCATTGAGTTTTCGAGCGCGACGCCGACCACGCCGTCACGGGCAACCAAGGCACGGACCTGCTCATCACTGAATTGACGCGGCCCAGGCACCAGCGCCCGGCAATTGGTATGACTAGAAAACACAGCCCCGCTGTACAAATCGATCGCCTCGAAAAAGCACGCATCGGTCGTGTGTGTGAGGTCGAGCATCATGCCCACCGCTTCGAGCTCTCGCAGCAAGTCCCGGCCACGCTGCGTGACGCCGTTTTCATTTGGCGTGGACGCTGCACTGGCGATGCTGGGCGTGCCGTGGCCGTACACCGCGGGCCCATAGTGCGCTAGGCTCACCGCACGCAGGCCCTGGTCCCACCACTGCCGCACCTGGCCCGGGTCCACGATCGGGTCGGCCCCCTCCATACACAGCACGACCCCAATCGGCGGCTCGCCTTCACAGTCGCCCCCTACCCATCGCGACCACAGCGAGTCTAGTGCAGCCGCGTCACGGATCATGCGCACTTGGTCTTGCTGATCGAGTAACCGGTAATACGCCAACTGTCCTTGCGCCACAGCGTGGGCGATGGCCTGGCTGGCGTGGTCGATATCTGTGCGTAGAGGGCACTTCCCCCGCCCCGCATCCGGACGCGCACGTGCCAGCAACGACGCTATGCACACCCCTACGCCCCCACGTCGCATCTCCGACAGACACACCGTCGCGTGGCCCCTGTCGGACTCATTTAAGTCCGCCTCGCGCTGGCGCAACAGTGCCAACGACTGCGTCTGGTCGCGGTCGTAGGCCAGCGCGTTCCACGCCAGATCGAGGTGCCCGTCGATGATCGTTTGCATAACACGTCTAGCTCAGGCAATGACCGCTTGCTCGACCAACCGGCCAAAGAGCGTCAGCGGAGCAGAACGCTCGACCCGCACCTGGACGATCGAGCCGATCAAGGACGGCTCGCCGTCAAACACCACGATCAGGTCGCCGTCGGTGCGACCCGATAGCTGTGTCACCGGCTTCTCCCACCCCAGCGTCACGGTCGCGCCGCTACTGGCGTCCGCTTCCTTGGCGGCTTTGTGGCTGACCGATTCGACGAAAACACGCACCGTTCGGCCTACGTATCGACTGTGCACCTGCTCGCTGATACCGCTCTGAATGGCTAGCAGTTCGTTGTTGCGCCGCTTTTTCTCAACGTCCGGCACGTCGTCCTGAAAGCGTGTAATCGCGGCTGTGCCCGGCCGTGGTGAGTATTTAAATACAAAACAATTCTTGTATTGCGCCCGACGCAGCAAGTCGCACGTGGCTTGATGGTCTTCGTGCGTCTCGGTGGGAAACCCGCAGATCAGGTCGCCGGCAATCTCGACGCCCGGCAGATACGCCCTGGCACGGTCGAGTAGATCAATGTACTGCTCGACGGTGTAGCCCCGGTTCATCAATTCGAGCATCCGGTTGCTGCCCGACTGTGCTGGCACGTGCAGGTATCGACAGATGCGTGGGTGGTCGGCCATCACCTGGAGGATGTCGTCGCCGAAGTCGCGTGGGAAGCTGGTTACAAATCGCAGCCGTGACAAGCCCGACACCTCATCGTGTATCCGGTCCAACAGATCAGCGAACGTGGTCAATCTTGTACCCGCGCCCCGCCCCGGACCACTGACCGCTTGTCCGACCTGAGGCTGCTGGACGCCGGCTATCGTCACCGACGCGCCGTGGTCGTAGTGGTAGTGATTAACCGTTTGGCCAAGCAGGGTAATCTCAACGACCCCCGCGTCGACCAGACGCTTACACTCATCGATGATATGGTCCGGTGCTCGGTGTACCTCAGCACCGCGCGTGTTGGGCACGACGCAATACGTACAGAACTTATTGCACCCGCGGGTGATCCGCACGTACGCCGAGCCGCTGTAGTCGTCGGGTGAGAAGCTACGCGACAAGTCCAAAAGCTCAAGCTGGTCTTCTGCTGCCGCGAGCGTCGACGATCGGCGGTGCTTGTTGCCCTGCAACGCTGCCCGCCCGCCCGCGGTCAACCCACCACCACCACCAGCCGACTCCGCTGCGTCCATCCGAGCGCCGAGCTTGGTCTTGACCGCGTTGTCGATCAGCAACGGCACCTTATCCAACTCACCGGGCCCGCACAGGATGTCGAGCTGCGGGAACCGGCGGAGCATGTCCACCCCGTCGCGCTCAGCCATGCAACCCAGCACGCCCAGCACCACGTCCTGGTGGTCTCGCTTGTAAATTCCAAGCTCACCGAGACGGCTATAAACTTTGTTCTCTGCCTGCTCCCGTACCGAGCAGGTGTTGTAGAGCACCACGCTCGCCCCCCGCCAATCGTCGACGAACCGGTAACCCATCGCACGCAGTTGCCCGGTGACGAGCTGCGAGTCGAGCACGTTCATCTGACAACCAAACGTCTCCAGGTACACCGTTCGGCCCGAATGGGTTTTACAATTTGGTCCTTCCACTGGCTTTACCCGTTGATCTTTTCCAGCGTCATCGCGGTGCAAACAGGCACCGCTGGCTCGTCGAGGCGATGCGACGCGTGATTCTGAGATTTTAGGGGCAAACCTGGAAATACCAAGCCCAAGGAATTCATGCGCACAGCCGGACCCTGGCGATATTCTTGATGCATGGCTGCGTACCCACGAATTTTAAAACCCACCACCAAGCCGACGTCCTCGGTATCGGGCTGGGTATTCCTGGCTGCGGGAGGGGCGTTGCTAGCGATGGCGGTCTTGGTGCAGCCCTGGCTGCAGTACCGGCAATTGCAGCGCCAACACAACATTATGCAAATCCAGGCCAACCGCCTTGCACAACAACAGCGTGCCTATGACAGCTTTTACGTTTCGTTGCGGGCTAACGATACTTTGCTTTTAGAGCGATTGGCGTATCACCACCTCGGGCTCAAGCCCGCCGGCGTTGAAGTCATCAAGGTCCCCTACAACGATGCTGGGACTATCAGCTTCGCCACGGTCGGACCCGAATCGGCCTCGACATGGTCGGCGCCTAGACCGATGAGCGTAGAAGTCGCCACGACTCGCGTCGCAGATTTCTCAACAGACACACTCGAGAGTTGGCTGCACACGCCACTGCCTCGCGTCGGCTCATCGTATGAAATACCGCAGACGAGACTGGTTCGCTTGACCACCGGCTTGAACCAACTCGTGCTCACCGCTGCCGGCCTGTTGTGCGTGGCCGCGGGGCTGCTGTGGTCGTACAACAGCAAAACCCAGTAAGCCTAAACACGTTACACAAATCAGATGGCTGTCCCCTCTCAGCCATCAGCGGACTACTCAGACCCGTTTCAACCACCGGTCAGATGTCGTCAAGCCCGTTTGTAATAATTTGAAATCAACGACAACAGCGACCGTGACAAGACCCTTTTCTTGAGCTTCTTCTGCGGGCCTAACGGGTTCAGTGATGCGTCGATATCGAGCGTAAGTTCCAGCGTGACCTTTGTGGTGTTACCCGCCCGGTCACGGACGCTGAACTCCAGCAACAGGAACCGACTCCCGTCGGATCGGGTCTGAACTACCAAGCCCTGTAGGTCTTTGCCGCTAAAGTTTTTCCTAAACCGCTTCTTACCGAAACTGTCGTCAAAGACGGTGCCCTTAACCTTAAATCCCTTGTGCAGAGCAGCAGGATTGATCACCAACGGCTTCTTCGGGCTGACCTTAAACGTCGGCCCCGTCACGTCGCCGTAAATGAAGAACGTCCTGGTCTGCCCATCGATCTCGCGGGTAATCAGGTTCCAACCTTCGTGTAGATCGACACGGTGAGCGTCACGAACGATCTTGCCATTGGCGTCTCTGTAGGCCAACTGGTACTGATTTAATTGTTTTGTGTATTTCCTGCTACGCAGCTTCAAGTTGGGGAGGTACGTCGTCGGGTCACCGATCAGGCCCTTGATCCGCGGATCGGTAACCGCGTCCGTGGGCGCCACCGTCCCGCCGATGGCTAAGCCGTACTGATCCCACAACTGCTGATTCGTCTTACCGATCAGTTCAGCAGGGATATAGTCCGCCGCCTCGCCCGCCTTGAACGGCACAAAGTCATACGCCTGCTCGTTGTAATAGAGCTGCTTGCCGTTGTACCTCACGGTACCCAACCGAACGGCATCCGGCGAGAACAACTTGGCAATATCTTTGTCTTTGAGGCTAAACGAAGCTTTTATTGCAATGTCACGTTGGGTTCGGCCCCGCAGTGCACCACCGCTAAGCGTGCCAAACTTAATGTCGCCTTTGATATCGATCACGCGAGAACGGTCGTTGGTGGTTTTGATAAGAATGCTATACACATTGTTAAAAAATCCGCCCTCGATCACATTGCGGCCGTTCCTCGCCACGTCAATACCGATTATCCAGCCTTCGATGCGTAGGTTTTCGTAGTTGATGTTTTTGGTCACGTTATTTCGGGCGATGGCGACAGCTCTAGGCCGATTCACATTGCCAATCGCCTGTACGTTACGCAGTGTCATCTGATTGGTGTAAGGAATCCTCATCCCCTGCTTGCGTGTATTCCACACCGTAAAATCCTCGACAACACTCCGCTGATCGTGCTTGGCTCCGAGAAGATGGAACCAGGACTCAAAGCCCGTCTTGGAAGCGAAAGCGGTGTTGCCCTTGAACTTCTTGATCGGGACATCACCCACAGCCAACTCCGCAGCACCGCCCGCAATGGACGGGTCAGACAGATTGGCCGTGAGGAACTTAGCGACCTTGCTTCGGGTGAAGTAAATAAACGCCGCGTCGTTTTGGCCAGAGGCGACGTTGTCTTCGACTTCAACACCCCCGCCCTGGAACCAGAAGCCGTGCCCGTTGTGGCCGAAATCGTGTAACTCCTCTCGGCTCTCTAGGCTGTCACCCGATCCGGTAGATTTGATGGCGATGTTCCTGCGAAACGCGCCGATTTCGTTGCCGTTCTCCGTAACGAACGCCGCTCCCACGACATCAAACGCCACGTTGTCTTCCATCACCACGTAGCTGTCGTGATTGACAAATCCCCAGCCGGGGCTGTCAACGACCACACTGCCCCGCACGGTCGCGGGTGATTGGTTGATGTCCGATCCGCTGCGATGAAAGTGAACCGCGTAACGCGCCCTCGGGTTCAGGCCCGTGCCATCGATCAATTGGCCGTTCGCGTCCAGTTCCGGGTCATCGACGTGTGATCGTTTGTCGGTCCGACCCAGGCCGTAAAACCCGACATCGTTCACGTCCACATCTGCCGAGTGCATAAACATGACGTGCCCACGCCGATCGATGTCCTGTGGGTTCTCCGACATGACCACGATATTGCGCGATAGGTTCGCCACGAAGACGGATTGCCCATCGGGTGCGGGGTGGTTGTACGCCAACGATTCGACCGTGGTGACGACGTTGCCCGAGATCGAAGCGATCTGAAGCTCTTCGTCTTGGTTCTGGTAAGACCCCGTGAGCACCAGCCGATCACCAGGCTTCCAATTGGTGGGCACCTCGGACAGTTCCAGTGTGTTGTCACCCCTCGATGGGTTCTTAGTTAATGACACAAATGCTGTGGTTGCAGAGCCATACATACTCACCGAGCCGTGTGAAATCAAACCCCTGCTCAACAGCGTGGGGTCCCAGCCGGTATCAATGGGTCCGCTGTCAGCGATCACAATTACCGCGTTGACGCTGTCAGCGATCGGGTCGTCTTTGGTGCCGACCTCCAGCGTCCCCACGGGCGACACGACCAGCGTATCGACCCGCAATTGGGTGTCTTGTTGGGTCGCAAAGTCTAGAACACCGTCCACCCTGATCGTGTGCAACGGCGTCGTGCTGACAAGATCAAACACAACTGTCAGGCTTTCAGGGATCAGCACGTCCGCACCCGCATCGGGGATATCGCCGATATTGTCGCCGTCGATGTCCGCCCACGTGTTGACCTGCGACCACCTGCCCCCGTTCGAGATGGCTGTGTGGGTCACGTTCTCATATTTCACCAAGTCTAGAAGCGTGTCGTGATCGATCTGCTTCTGAGGGTCATCCGGGTGCGCCGACGTGGAAAACGGTTGATCCAACATGGACACATCCACCGCTTCCACCACGCCATGGTCATGCGCCAAACCCGTTACCGGGTCTACGCCGTGCAGCAAGACCCTCGGCTCAAGCGGCTCAAGACCGGGCCAGAGATCACACGCGAGATTGGTATCACGACGGCTAAACCCATGGTTCTGGGTCGACCCGATCCGCTGGTCCGATCTTGATCGAATACTGCTGATTAATTGCGCGAACTTACCCATGGCCGTTGCTCTCCCTTCAAGGTGATACTTTCCGTGATCCGTACTGTGTCGTTTGCGTTGGACGATCGTTTCGACACCAACCAACATCTACTGTCTCTGTGGCGTCACGATCTAAGCGATCCGACTTCCGAAGCTTTCATCTCTTCCCCTATGAGGACCGGCATCAGCCGGTATGTGGGTGGGATTCGCTGGCAGGATTATTGAACTAGCAAGTTATAACTTACTTTTAAATCCGGGGCAGGGCAAGCAAAATTTCATATCGGGTCGCTGTGGGCTATGGCTGCAGCTTTTGATCAAATTTCATAAGCAACACGCGCAGCTCTGCTCGATTAATCCGCCAACTCATTGAAACATCTACGAAAAGACCGTTTGAACTGCATTCGTAAGGTATGCCTTTACAAGCATTCACGGGGCCCACTGAGGGTTATCACTTTGCCTGTTCGTTAAGCAGTGCACACGATCAACCGATTGACTAATCACCAGAGGAGAGCGAGTTGCACAACGGGGCGGGCCGGGAGATCACCGACGATGCAAAGCGGCCACGCAGGCGACGCAACTCTGGCCACGCTCTTGACCTGCGTGCCTGCCTTCCAGCGATGGTCCAACCAACCGCTCGACCCAGCATTAGAAAAGCTTCTGCATGAAGCCGACGAGCAGACGCTGCTAAGCATTGCTGTCCACGCGCTCCAGCAGGCAGCTACGATTGACCCCAAAACGACGACCAAGGGCTAGAGCCACTTGCGTAATTATTTTCCACGTCGCAGGGAAGACGGCAGGACAATGTCCTGCCCTACAGCAGACCGATATATCAATTATTCACGCCAGTTGCTCTAACCCAAAAAAGTAAATTCCATTTCAGAGCAGGTGGCAAAAATATTTGCCATCCCGGTAGGTCGCTGGTGCGCCACATATCTGTGTCTCACGGCTTGCAAGCAAGCCGTGCCACCCGACTAACGGAGATTAGAGCACCTTGCATAAATAATCGCCATGTCAGTTCTGGAGTAGGGCAGGTCATTGACCTGCCTTCTTCTTGGGGAGATGGAGAATAATTACGCAAGTTGCTCTAATAGCCCTCTGCTCTAGCTCAAATCTTCCGACCAAGGCCAACCCACCACGCTGATGCCGTACCGATCAGCCCGTTCTAACAACTCCTGCTTGTCCGCCAGGATCACCCTGCCCGCCCCCACCACCAAGCAACCCGCACCGCATTCATGCAGAGCATCAATCGTGTCCGGGCCGATCGTAGGTACATCAAACCGCATGTCCTGACTAGGGTTAGCCGTTTTGATAAGTGTCCAACCCCCGACCCGGCAAAGCTCGCCCGCTCGATGAATCATCGCATCGGTGCCCTCAATGGCTTCGACAGCCACAACTTCACGCTCCTTCACCGCGATCGCCTGGCCGATGTCCAGTTCGCACAGCCGCTCCACCAACGGCCAACCGAACCCAGCGTCGGCCAATTGCTGGGGCGTGGGCTGTCTGGACGTCATAACCCCCTCCTGGGCCATGTATTCACGGATGTATTGGGTCGAATCGATCAGGGTGATACCTCCCTTTGCCAGTTCATCCGCCACCGCCGCCAGCACCGCCGAGTTACGCCGATCGTGACGCAAAACACGATACCACAACCGGATCGCCCTCAGATCGGGGAGCTGACGGATCAGCCGCAAGGGATCGTACATCTTCGCTTTACGGACACGCCCGATCATCACCGCTTCACGCACACCACCTCGGCTCAATACCCGGATCCACTTGCCCAATCTAGCGATGCCAGCATGCGTAAACCGGTCGCACAAATCCGGCAGTTGAGGCGCATACTGCCCCGCCAACCCGACGCACACCACCTGCCTACCCGCAGCACGGATCCCCTGCGCTACCAGCACCGGTAGCCGCCCCTGGCCGGCAATCAGGCCGACCGGGCCGCCGCTCGAGCCATCCGCCCGCTGCGTAACACCCGACCCAGAACCACTGAGCTTTGCCATGCCACTGATCATACCGGACTCGGTGCAATCAGACGCCGTTGATCGTAGAGGCCCGATATGATTGCGGAGGTGCTACCGAGACCACCATTTCTGACCAAGCCGGGCGTGTTCATCACCGCCACGGACACCGGCGTGGGCAAGACCGTCATCGCCTGCGCCGTCGCGCGGGCCCTGCGGCGACACGTAGACCGAGTGGGCGTTTGCAAGCCATTCGCCACAGGTTGCCATGTCGAGAGCAACGGGCTCGTCAGCGAAGACGCCCAGGCTCTGGCGCACTTTACCGACCATCGACACCCGCTGGAATTAATCAACCCCATCCGATACCAAGCCCCGCTTGCCCCCGCGCCCGCAGCCCGCACCGCTCACGAACCAGCCGACCTGGGCCTGCTCACCGACGCGATGCGTACAATCGATCATTCGAGCGACGCCCTGGTCGTCGAAGGCATCGGTGGGCTGCTGGTCCCGCTGACGGATCAATACACCACGCTTGATCTGATCGAGGCCATCGGGTACCCAGTGATCATCGTGACCCGGGCAGGCCTGGGCACACTCAATCACACCGCCATGACCGTAGCGCTGCTGCGTAACCGGGGCTGTGGCGTAGCGGGATTGATCGTCAATGCACACGACCCCGACTCAACTGACGCTTCTATGGCCAGCAACCTCCATTGGTTGCACAAGATGAACCAAACACCGATCCTCGCCACCGTACCCGTTTGCTCTCCCGACACCGTGGCAGCTCACGAAGGGCGTATCCATCAGGCTATCCTCGACGCGATTGACGGGGTCTATTGGCCCGGTGTGGTGGGTGTTTCACGCACGCCCGGCAGCGGCTGATGATGGACTTTTTTGTTGTTGCCGAAGATTTCTCTCCACGAACGCTTGATCCCCTGAAAACTCGATGCCTGCGGATCGGGCTCGTCAAGCGTCCCGCCTACGTGAATGCTCAGCAACTCGTCTTTGAACACGGTAAACAGATCAGACAGGGCACCAAGCTCGGGGCTTTCCGGGTTCCGCGTGTAGAGATCGAGGTCCAATTCCAGGGTGCTATATTGCATCAATCCCCCACCAACGACCTGGATCGTGGGTGCTTCGAACCGGACCGTATCGAACCACACCAAGTCGTCATCGAGCACGTAGCTGGCATAAGCACGGTCAAACGCACGCGCCGACGGGAGACTCAGATTCAGCAACTGGATCAGCGCCAACGCCAACGGCACCTCATACAAATTGGCGTTTCGGATCTCCAACTCGCCACGTCCACGGCGTGAGTTGGAATGATCCAACCCCCCCTCGATCGCCAAGCTCGCAGCCAATATCCCCATGGGGCCCGCCTGATCGTCATCATCCACATCCGATGATTCCACAGCCTTTTCGGGATATAGAAACGGGTTGAGCGCCACGTCCTGCAAGACCAGGCTCATCCGGTAAAACCCCTGCTCGCCTAGCTGTATCTCGCCCGACCCGAGCAGTTTTCCGCCATAGCAGCCTCCCCATAGGTCTTTGATCGCCAACCGATCGGGTCGCTCGGTCGTCACAATGCGCAACGACAGCGGGCTGGTTAATCGCTTCGCAGCCAACAATCGTTCTGCATAAAAATTCATGTCCAAGCGAGGCCACTGTGCGCCCGCCTCGCCGGTGGCGTGTATCTCCAAGTCGCCGGTCATGTCGGTAATGGGTATCCCCACGACAGCCGAAGCGTCGGTTAGACGGGCTGTCCCCTGGAACTCATAAGCTGTGTGCTCACCGTCATCCGATTGATATTTCAAATGGGCGCCCTTGACCGTATAGGCACCCTCGAGTGCCAAGCCGTCAACGACCGACACCGCCGCACGCGGCAGCCAAGCTCGCGTCACAGGACCGATGCTGCTTGATTGAACGTCAAACGTCAGGTCACATGAGAACCGCGGACCAAAGCCCACCGCACCCGACGCCACAAACTGTCCCGTCCCGAACGACCCGCCCCAGTCGGCGAACTCAACCGCCCTGGGCGTAACGGCAAACTCGCCGCTAATCTCGTCGATGTCTATCTGTTGGCCGTGCAGGTTGAAGCCCAACTCGCCAAATCGTACGTCGAGCCGATAGTCCGCTGCTTGTTCATCTTCAATCTTGTATTGCACGTGGGCGTCCAATACGCCCGTCGGTTTGTGCTCGTCGTACAAACGGCGAACACGCAAACCCGCGCTGCTGTCGGGAGGCAACAGGTCTAATGCCGCCTGGTCTATATTCAGGTCCTTGATGTTTAATGCCATGTCCATCCGGGGTTTTGGCCCACCCCAGATTGCAGACCCCGACAACGTCAGCCGCGTCGGGCCCCGACGCCCTTCCAACGATTTCACCCACAAGCCAAAGCGCCCCAGGGTAACGCTGCCTTCGAGTTGCTCGATCTCAAACAGTCCCTCATAAGGTCGAAGACTGCTGCGGCTGGTTTCCATCTTGATACGAAAGTCGACTTCATCCTCTTCTTCACTGCGAAAAATAGTCCCTTGTGCGGCGAGCACACCCTTGAGGTACAGGTCCCGCAGCCACTGACCTTGTGGTTCGGGAATCGACGCGAGCAAGAAGCCGTCCATCGGCATGCGGGGTATCGTCACGACGAGATCGGGTTCCGCCTTGTTTTTTCTGCCCTTCGACCGTCCGATGCGGCCCGTGATTTTGCCGGTCGCACCGGTGAGCCCTTCCAATTCAATGCCGTCTACGACCACCTCGTCCGGCTTGATTAAAAGCTGACCCGCGGTGCCTCGGACCGGGTAAGGCCAAAACGCCAGCAGCGCATTGACCCCAGCCACCTTCAGGCCCACCGTGGTGCGGAACCGCTGATTCTCACCCGGCGACCGCGAAGACTGCGCCACGACCGTGGCGATACCACCCAACTCGAACACCGGCGTCTCGATCACGCGACGTAAACGATCCATCTTCGCACCCAAATCCGCCAACGCTTCACGGTCAACGGGTTTGGCCGCTTCCAATGAGCGTTGAAGGCTACGCAACTCGTTTAGCTGCTCTAACCGCTGTGCCTGCTGCTGGCTGGTCTGGATTAGGCCCCGTTCGAGCAGGGTTTCATGAGCCTTGCGATTCATGAACATATCGAGCACCTTCTGGTGCTTTTCAGGCATCGCCTCGTAGAGCGCATCGTCGATCGGCGAGTCCACCGCTGTGAGGATCACGTGGACAGCGGCGTTGGCTTTAGGCGGCGCGATCGAGCCGTTGACCGCGACGTTCGCACCGGTAGGCCCACGCCCACGCAGGCCTACGATCTCGATACGCTCGTCATTAAAACGCAGCTCGCCTCTCACATTTTCCAATGGGTATCGAAATTTTTCGTACAAAATTTTGGCGTCGGATATCTCAACCGTGCCGTCATAGCTAACTCTGTCGCCCGGTTTTCTCCGCTCCAGAACCACCAACGCTTTAAACATGCCGCTGGGATTAAAGAGCTTAAACTGCTGCTGGACCCCGGTCGGTAGCGCGAACATGTACCGCGGCTTCTCAGGAATCGAAAACGGCTCGGTCCGTACCGATAACTGAAACGGCACATCGCGGGTAAAGCCGTCGACGCGGCCGTCGATCGTGTAGCGGATACCCTCGATCTGGCCGGTCAGGTCTGTGATCGTGATCGATTCGTTGACAATCGAGAACCACCCCGACACATCCGTCATGCGTGAATCAAGCTCGCCGTACGGAAGCGTAATCGACACGCCGTTCAGTTCGAGGTCCGCGTGAAAACCCGATTCAGGATCGGGGTCGTAACCAAATCGCACCGAAGGAACCGAGCCCACAGGTTCGAGCAGGTCCCACCACCGGCGTAGGTTGCGAGGCAACATGCTCCGCTGCGGGCCCTCGAAGACAAACCGCTCAAGCTTCGCCCAAACAACGAACCCCTCCAGGTCCAACCGCCCGGTCAATTCGGGGCCACCCTCCCCAGACCAGCGTCCCATTTCACCCTGACGCAGCGCGAAAAAATACACGCTCGACTCGTCAGGAGATGCTGTGAAGTTTCCTTCCACATGGACCGTACCCAAGACACGGTATCGGCCACCCTCTAGCTCACCGAAACGAACCCGTCCGTTGCGAATGAAAATCTCCGGCGGCGTACCAAGCACCATATCAGGCGATTGGTCGCGTCGCTGCTGCTGAAGGTACTGAAAATTAAATCGACCGGCTTCGGGGTTCTCCGTCAGGTGCAGCGTGGGTTTAATAAACGTAATCAGTTGCGCCTGAAATGTACCCTCGATCAGGCTCAACAGGTCGTGCTTGATCAGCACCTGTTCCGCATCGAATAGCCGTCCCTCATTGCCTTCGACGCCTTTGATCCGCATCTCCAACCCGTGCAGGGTAATCGTCCCATCGAGCCCAAACCGCGCCGAGTTGATCCGTACGTCTGTACCCGACATCCCCGCGAGCAGGTCTCCCGCCAGTTTCGCCACACGGCTAGGGCTCACCAGATACAGATACGCACCAAACGCCCCAACCAGTAGCATCAGCAGCGTCAACATCGACCACCGCCGCCAGCCACGTGGTCGATCAAATCGTCCCGATAAATGAGAAAGCCTACGCAACTGATCGACCCTCAAAGGCAGTACCACCTATCACCACTACACCACCCAAGCACATCACACCCAGCCACACAACCGGAAGCTGGGCCTCATACCAATCAAGATTAATACTTGCGCGGCATCTGAGAACGCGAAGACAAAACAGACAATCACTTACATCCCTTACAACGCGCTACTACTATACGTAATGCGTATCACTCGACGCCGTGCAGCACGCCAATTTATACCAATTTTACTTAACATTCGTGCGTATTTACGAATGCGGAAAGATAACCCACAATAAGTGAATGCATGGTCGACGCGCTAAGAATATACGCAATGCGTATTATCCGTTATCTTCTGCTGGACACTAGTACCGGAGCCCACGCGTGCCGCTCAAACCGACTATTACGTTCGATGATTTCACCAAGCTGGACCTGCGCGTCGCCACCGTGCTCGAGGCCGAGCTACATCCCAACGCCGACCGCTTGCTCAAGCTCCAGATCGATCTAGGCGATGAGCAGCGACAAATCTGCGCTGGTATCAAGCAGTATTACGACCCGCCCTCGACGCTGGTGGGCAAGCGGATCGTCGTCGTGGCGAATCTCGAGCCACGCACCATCCGCGGCGAGCCTTCCAACGGCATGCTCCTGGCGTGCTCCACGCACGAGGGGGACCAAGTTACAGATGTGGTCGTACTCGGCGTAGCCAAGCCGGTGCCGCCCGGTTCAACTGTGGGGTAAGCCCCTCTCCAACCGCAGCGAGGCTTCGACGCCTGACACGCCCCGTCTCTAAGGCTCGGGCGAGACCTCATCATCCGATTCATCCCCCGCTCGGGCAGACACGTAGTGTACCCTCTCAATCAAGGCATCGAGTGACAGGGGGTCTTCGTCTTGCTGTGTGAACAGGGCGTGTTTGATCCATGCCCCGACCTGCCGCTGACCCGCCACGCGCTCAAAGTCCCCCCGTGTCATCGGCTCGATGTCATCCAAACGCACCAGCACCACGCTCATCTGCTCATCGACCCCAATCGCAGCGGTGCGGACCGCAGGCGGTACCTGATCGATCGCAGCGGTGTAATCAATCGCTCCCTGCCGTCCGGCTTGGGCAACCACGACCACCTCGTATGCAAGCTCGAACACGCTATCCACAAACGCTTCGCTGCGACCCACGCCCGCGACGTCCGCTACATCCTGACGGCCATCCACACCCACCCGACGCTTGGAGAACGGCTTGGATTTCACTACCTCCAAGCCTAGCTGGGCCGCTAGGTCTACTAACCCCTTCTCCCTAGCCCGCGAAAGCCAAACGACCCGCTCGCTTTTAAGCAAATTGTAAGCCGCGAGCTGCTTGACATCGCGACGGACCAATTCACGCACCGCATCAACCGATGCAGGGACACGGCTGGGCTGTGCATCGAGCAGGCGAAAGAGGTACCGCCCACCATCCGGCGCCACCAAGGGTGTACTGGGTAATTGCGCCTGCAGCTTCAGCGACCCCATAGACGCATCCACTGCGGGCCCCGCAAACCGCTTGGCACTGAATGCATAAGGAACAAACCCTACCCTCGGCTGATGAGAGGCTACATAGCTGCTACCGATCCCGGCTAGCCCTTGCAATAACACACGGGTCAGCCACCCGTCGTCGTGCCGATGCACATCCGGCAAAATACCAAACTGCTGCTGCACTTTCACAGCCACCTGCTCCAACGCCATCGGCGTCCACCCAGCGGGGACCTCACGGTAGCCGTTACGCTGCTCCAAGCTGCGAGCGTCTTCGAGGAGCATCGCCTGTGCAAATTTGATTACACGGTCGCCGAGTTCCGACGCGCGCTCCGCAATAAGACGGCCACGGATTTTGTTGCGTACCTTCTCATAGGGCAAAACACTCTTTTCGGCATCACCCGTCGCTCCGTCGCCGGACGACTGATCGATCTGGAACTCGTCGCGGTGAGCATCGTAGTAGCTCAACAGGTCGGCTTCTTCGACACGAACCTGTTGACGCACTCGATCAAAAGGCACCGACAGGTATTCCAGCTTCACCCGGTCGGGTATCCGGTACCCGAAGCCGTATGGCCCGCTCTGTCCCGCTAGCACGTCTTTGTACCGCTCGAACTGGTCTACCAGCGCCTGCTCATCGGGCTCGGAGACTTGTGGCAGATACCGATCACTGGGGATGGCCAGCACCGCTGCTTTCACGGTTGTTTGGTGGTCTTGCAAAAACCGCTCCACCAGCGGGCCGCTGAGCCGCGCACGCCCCTGATACGCGGACCCAATCGCCAATACCGCGTCCTGGTAACGCCCAAACTGAAGATACTGCCCCGCTTCGAGGTAATGCTGCAATCGTTGTCGGCCCGGGTCATGCACCACCCCCAGCACCAGTTCCTTATACGCCTGGATCGTGATCCAATTCCGCAACGCCTGCTCGACCACGTTAGCCGATACACCCAGCCGCCTAGCCAACCCCGCGAGACGGTCTTCGTCGAGCCCGATCGTCCCGAGCATCTCGTCCACCTGTGTGCCGCTGGCCCAGAGCCCCATCGACCTCGCATCGTGCAGCATCAGTAGCCACCCAAACGAATCCGGAGCCGCGCCGGGCTTGCTACCGCCCAAGTCGGCAAGGATCGGCGCCAATTCGTTCAAGACCCATAGGTCAGTGCCGGCTCTTCGCTGTTCGCCTAACGTGATCTGATCATCGCCGATCGTCCCGATCACCTCGCCGGTTGGATCGGGGACAAACATGCTCAGGGTCGGCTGAATCAGGAACGCGACCATCAGAAAACCCACGCCGACTACCAGAATGTATTTGTTGTACTCTCGGAAAAATCTTAGCATCGCGCAACGCCCAGCCGGGCTCTCCGGTGTAACCTATGAATCTCGCAGTATACCCTCTCGTGGCAGCCTCGGCCCTGCGATCCTGCCACGATCACCGATCACGCCGACTGCCAGCGGGTTGAAGCACCCGCGACGATCCCACGCCCTCGGGGACCAACGCCAAACCGAACGTCTGCTCGTTGTCGAGTTCGTCAATCCTCGCCACGATGATCAGCCGCCACTGCGGTAATTTCCGCTCCAATGACAACTGAATACTTCGAGACTGATCGTCGCCGCCCAGGTCCAGTGTGTGCTGCATACTGATGTTGTATTTACGTGTCAGATCGTAGTCGAACCCGTAGACCAAAAGGCGACTCGACAACAAATCCACCTCGGAATAATCGACGAAAATACGCATCCGCGGCGAATGCTGGAGGCTGGCACCAAAACGCCATTGCGGCACTCGCTCACTCTCGAAGCTGTACGTCAGTTCGCCGACAGCCGCTAGCGTGTCGCTGACCATCCACGCCAAGTGTGAATAAAAATGGTCGCCCCCGAGGCCGAACTCGGGCCGATAGCTGAAAAAACGGGCGATCTCGGTATTCACGTCCGTATCGTCGCTACGCAGCACAATGTCCGTATTCAGTACCAGCCAGTCCACGCTGCGCCAGCGTCCTGGCCCGCCACGCTGAGTTTGCAGCACATTCCGACCTCCAAACCGCACGCCAAACCCTTCGTGCAAAGCCTCCACATCCGTGTCGTACACCGGGATGTCTTCAGGGTTCACCGTGGAGCCGGACCAGAACACGTCAAGCCTGGGCTCGATCACATGCCGCAACCGGTGAAGGTCCAGCACCCGATCCTCCACACCTTCGTATACCTTGCTGAATTGTGTGTGCGCACGGAAGCCCAGTGTGGTCCAGAAACGCGCGTTGTCGTCTTCGCCAGCAAACTCAACGAAATCATCGTCGTACAGCGTCACCCGCCCAGCCGCGTAGGGCACCAGGTTCAGAGCGCCCATCTTCAGCGGTGACTGCACCTCGTGGCGGGTGTCCAATCGCAGCCGATACCCGCTGGGCACGCCCGCGGCACCCAGCCCGTCCTCAAATCTCGTTCCCAACGGGATGCCGAACAACGCCAGGCTATCCGCAGCAGAAAAGCCTCGGTCGAACGGCGTGTCTTCACCCGCACGGATCCGCATACGGCTCAACTGCGTTTGCGATGTGTACGTCAGCCGATCGCCCCAGATACTTGTACCCACACGGTGATAGCTCAACTCGGGTTGTTTCTCCACCGTGTAACCAGGCGCTTGGAGCGTTGTGACCTGTGGCGTGAATTGCATCGTGTCGGCCTGCGCCAGGAAAGTAAACGCAATGTTGTCTTCCGCTTGTCTTTTGAGATAGACCGAGGTCTCGTAGGGCTTGCTCAACTCCGCCTCGTTCTGAAAATACTCCTCGAGGAACGTCTCATCCGAGACGTGCGAAGTTTCCAGTGAAAGCTCCCAATGATCACGCAGGTACTGCCGGTGCCGCCATTTGATAAAACCACGTACGTCGCCGTCTTGCTCGATGTCTCGCCGATTAGCGATCGTGTCCTCGGCTGTGTCGCGGATCACCGTGTACCCATTGAGATACCCAAACATCCGCGGCAGGTCGTATTCCAGGTTCACCCCCGCCGCTGGCCCGTGATCGCCCAGGTAATCGAGCCTACCCCTTAGTTTCACGCCATCGGGTGACGGTTGGCCCGCCACCGCGAACAGGTCCCACGTCGTCTGCACCACCGGACCAATTTTGCTGCTGTAGCTAGCGCTGACCCGGGGCAATGGCGCCTCACGTAGCGTCTTGACATCCCCGGAAAGGTGTGGCCAATAAAAGACGGACAGGCGCCCCCACTGAGCAGTCATGTCTTTGCCCACAAATCGGTAGCCGGGTGAACCGTCGGGATTCGCCTGACGCCTGAACGTAAGCTCATCCGCAGCAATGGAAAAATGCGGCTCGGCAAACTCACTAGTGGTCAACACCGCGCCGTGGGCCGACCAACTCGACAGTGACTGCTGCCGCAACTTTTCCGCACGCACGTAAATCGGCAACTGATGACGCACGTCCCACGCGTAGAACACCGCGTTTAACACGACGGCTTTGTTACGCGTCAGATCGTAGTAGACACGCGGCGCACGCACCGTGTACTGGCTATCCGATACGATCACATTGTCTTCGAGGTACACGCCACGCACGTCGGCGGCATCGGCTTGGCGACCCGGCAACCCTCCCGAAGCCCCCTGAGCTAAAAATATCACCGCGTTTTCGGCGCTCAGCGACATGCTTCCCTGGCTGCTGTGCTGGTACATCACACGCACACCACCCAGCAGCACCAGCGTGCTCTCATCCTGACGATCCCCTTGCTGAAAGATGATCTTGTCCGCGTGGAACACCACCGTGCCGCCTGCCCGCATGATCCGTTCGGTGGGCAGATCGTCCACCGCGGCCTGCACACCGCTACCCGACGCGTCGGGGCGAGAGGTGTCTATCCGGCGCAGCAGGTCATCGGCGATCTCCGCTCGCCGCTTCTCTTGCAACGCTAACACTTGCTGATCAAACACCGGCGCACCGACTGGGACATCTAAAAGGTTCTGGCGTAACGCAGCCAAATACCGGCGAAACCGCTCGACCGCCTCGGCGACCAAAGGGTCGTCGACAGAAGAGCTGCGCGGGTGTAACAGGTTTGTCACAAGCCGAACTCGGCCGGTTGTGGATGCTGTAACAAGCAACCGCGGCGCACTGGCCTGGACCGGGCCCCCTCCGGATAACGCGCTGGCGCCGTCGAGGTATACCGCCAGGTGATACACACGTCGTCCCGGGCTGTCTTCGGTATCAATACGCACCACCGCACGGTCAGCACGGAATCCGTACGCGCCGATCTGCACGGTTACGCTCCGTTCCAGCAAGAGCATCCGTGACTTGCCGTCGCTCCACGCCGACACCCGATCGGCTTTGATCTGAACATCGGCTTCGACCACCGGGTCCGCCAAAGGCAACGCCGACCTGACGATCGAGGCCTCAGCCCCCCCCTCCGAAGGCTGCTCGCCGACGTCTGCATAAGCCCCCTGCTCTTTCGAGAGGGTCGAGCCGAGACAGACCATCAGCAGACCGACAGACACAGCCACACACGCACGGCTTCGCGACCCGCCATACCGCCGACTACGAGAATCCAAGCAAAAAAATAAACCCATGCCCAGCGCACCCAACTTCTATTATTTACGATGGAGCGGCGATTATAGAGTGCCACAACGGGTCGGCAATCACCGCGATTGCGGGTCGGGCGTCGACCGGCTTTCTTTGCCACGCAACCGATATTGAAAACCAGAACGCTTGCTCTTTGCCACAACCCGAAGGCCTACCCCGCTTTCACCGCCCATTGCTCCGCCGAGACGGGCTGTGGCGTAGCGGCTTTGGGCGATGCGGTATTCATGGAACCCGTATGGGTCAGCACAATGATCTGCCACAGGTCAATCATCTGCATCTTGAAGCGGTACTCGAGCTCCAGATCAGTGCTGCGTAGAACTTCTTCGAGTGACAGGTCACTGCGCCAGCCGATCTTCATAAATACCGGATTCGATATTTTTTCGAACCAAGCGACCACCGGATGTGCCGAAAGAAAATGGTTCAACATGATGATCCTGCCACTCGGTTTGAGCAAGCGTGAAGCCCATTGAATGAGCTTGGTGGGATCGCTGACCACGCTGATCGTGTGGGTAATCATGATCTGATCAAAGCTCCCCGGAGCAAATGGAGGAAGCATCGCATCCGCACGCACCAAGCCACAGTGTTCTAGCCCCAGCTCACCACACTTGCGTTTGGCCTTAGCGAGCATACCCCAGCTCAGGTCCATCCCGATCACGGTCACATTTTTTGGATACAACGGCAGCAGCATCCCCGTGCCCACGCCGATGTCCAGCAAACAGTCGCCCGGGCGCATCCGCAACTGATGCACCGCTCGCCGCTGGCGGTTACGCACCAGCGCACCAAATGTATGGTCGTAGAACCACGACCATATGTCGTACGTTTTGCTGGTGACGGACTCGCGCATCGTTATAACACTGCAGCCATCTATTTTGGCTCATCCCGATCGCTCACCGGGCAAGCATTTGTACCACCCCAGCGGTGATCTCGCTGGATGTCTGTAAGTCACCGATAAGCTCTTCTATCAATTCGCCGTTCCTGTCGTAGATCAAAATAGCCGGAACCACTAAATCCCGCCACCGTTGACCGAGCCCCTCGACGACAGCCATTCTCGCATCGTCATTAGAGCAACTGGCGTCAATATTATCCATCTTGATTGGATCGTAGGTGTAACAAACATCTGTATTTCACGGCTTGCAAGCAAGCCGTGCCACCCGGTCAATGAAGATTAATGACGCCAGTTGCTCTAGATACAAGCAGATATGCGTCCGCCAAAGCGTCGTGGAGCCTCAAAAACACCACCGCTTTCTCCTCGTACTCGCCCGGCACGTCCAGCATCACTGTAACCAACCGTACCCGTGGGCCCAAATCGGTCAATCCCGTGTGCAACACGTCAAAACGAGCGACACAGGGACCGCACCACGTGGCCCATAATTCGATTGTCAGTACCCGACCCTCACAACTGCTCTGAGCGATCAACTCACGCAGGCCCGCTAGATATCGATCCGCGGAAGCTCGGACTCGGACACCTCGCGGTCTTACCCAGCTAGTTGCTGTGCCGCAATAGGCTCATGGTCCCGCTGCTCGCAACCGATAAATACGATGACTAAAATCACCACGTACAGCAGATAAAATTGAATTATCGGCGGCAATATATTCATATAACATGCACGCTTTGAGCACACAGCCTATCACTCGGCCACGAACAGCGACAACAATGATCCTGTAATAAGCAATGACGCAGCATCGCCACATCCGCCAACAGTTACTCTCGCCGATTGTATTCCTGGCGAGCATTCTCGCGGGCGCCTCAATCACATCGGCGGTCGAATCCGACCACGTCCTCGCACGCCGTACACCCGTCGTCGAGGTATTCGCAGCGGCCAAGGATACCGTCGTCAATATCTCCTCGACGCAGATCGTCGAGATCCGCTCGCCATTCGGCTTGGATCAATTCTTCGAGGACGTATTCGACCTGCCTCGCAAGCCTCGCCAATTTAAGCAGACCAGCGTCGGCAGCGGGTTTATCCTGCACCCCGCTGGATACATCGTGACCAACGCCCACGTCATTGCTCGAACCGTTGAGCAGAAAATCATCTTCGCAGACAAGCGCGAGTTCGACGCCCAGATCGTGGCTGTAGACCACGAAAACGACTTGGCTGTACTCAAGATCGACACCCCCGAACCCTTGCTCCCGATCAAACTAGGACACAGCGGCGATCTGATGGTTGGAGAAACCGTCATCGCAATCGGGAATCCCTTGGGTTATCAGAATACCGTAACAGCAGGGGTCATCAGCGCACTGGACCGCACACTCGAGCTCAATGAAAACCTCAGCTTCCACGGACTAATCCAGACCGACGCAAGCATTAATCCCGGCAACTCGGGCGGGCCTCTGCTCAACGTGCTCGGTGAGCTGATCGGCATCAACACCGCCATCCGCGGAGACGCGCAGAACATCGGCTTCGCCATCCCCGTTGATAAGCTGCGTCGTGTCCTGCCCGATCTGATGGACGTCGAACGCCGATACAACATCTACACCGGCCTGCGCGTGAGGTGGGACACCCCATCTCGTGTCGAAAATGTCGTCCCCGACTCGCCCGCAGAACACGCCTCCATCCGCATCAATGACGTCATTACCCACGTCGACGATCAACCGATCAAGTCGGGTCTCGACCTCCACATCTTGCTGATCGGCAAGCACCCCGGCGACTCGATCCGGTTGAGGTTTCACCGCCTCGGACGCGAGCGATCGACGACGCTCACACTCGCTCAGCGTTCCAGACCCGACGGCGCCGATCTGTTGGCACTACGCTTCGGCATCAAGGCCCTGCCGTTAAACCGACAGATGGTTCAGGCATTAGGCATACGCGGCCTAACCGGCCTACTGGTTACCTACGTGGAACCCAACAGCCCCGCAGATCGCGTTCAATTCCAGAAAGGCGACATCTTGATCCACATAGGTCGCCACCAAGCTGCCAGCCTTGAAGACGTAGGCGAATTGCTCGAACACGTCCGCGCCGGTCAGCGCGTCCGTGCCACCATATTGCGCGTCAATGGGCGTACCATCTTCCGGGTTTCCGCTGAGCTTCGAGCACGGTAACGCAACTTACGGGTCGTATCCTAATTTGAAATCGAGTGTCATCGCCACGAACCGCAACGGTGAGGCAGCAGGCCTGTCTTCGACCGAAGCCCACGCATTGCAATGCGTGGGTCCCTCACTTAGCCACGGGTGATGACACCCGTGGCATCCGGCACTACCGCAAACCCTGCCAACCGTATTCAAACTCACCCACGACCGTATCACGGGCTTGCCTCGCCCAGCGGTGCTGATGGTGATAGAATCCTCGTACCATGGACCTGTTCGTCAACGGCGAAAAGAAGCGACTCAACGACCCGCAATCGGTTAGCGACTTGGTCACGCAGCTAGGCTTGGGCGGCCGGGCTGTGGCAGTCGAGGTCAATAAGCAATTGATCCCACGCAAACAGCACGCGACAGCCACGCTCCGAGACGGTGACACTGTGGAAATCGTCACACTCGTTGGCGGGGGTTAGAGTCACCAGCATCGTTTGATCGGAGCACCCCGACCCATGCCACAAATAGAAGAAAATAAAACCGCCACACACACCACGCACCACCCCTCACCCCTCGACTCGCCTTTGGTCGTCGGCGGGCGCACGCTACAATCCCGGCTGATCGTCGGCACGGGCAAGTACCCCGACTACGAAACCATGCGTCAGGCACTCGACGCCAGCGGGCCCCAGGTCGTTACCGTCGCGGTCCGCCGCGAGCGCTTAATCGATCATCAGGGCCGATCGCTTCTGGAGTTCATCGATACAAACCGTTACACGATCCTGCCGAACACCGCTGGATGTTTTACCGCCGACGACGCGGTGCGTGTGGCGCGCCTGGGCAGGGAACTGCTCGACCAATTAAACAATGCTGGTAAAAATTGGGTCAAGCTCGAGGTCCTAGGCGACAAAAAGACGCTGCTACCCGACCCCGTGGGCACACTCGAGGCCTGCAAACAACTGGTCCACGACGGGTTCAAGGTACTGTGCTACAGCTCCGACGACCCCATCGCCGCCCAACGGTTGCGCGACGCCGGCGCCGCCAGCGTCATGCCCGCCGGCTCACCCATCGGCTCGGGCCAGGGCGTGCTCAATCCCAACAACATCAGCTTGATACTCGAATTGCTCAAGGACCCCGCCTGCGGTGGCAGCCCCGATTACCCGGTGATTGTCGACGCGGGCGTCGGCACCGCCAGCGACGTGACCATCGCCATGGAACTGGGTGCCGACGGCGTGCTGCTCAACACCGGCATCGCACACGCCACCGACCCCGTGCAAATGGCACACGCCATGCGCCACGGCATCGAAGCAGGACGACTAGCGTACCTGGCAGGACGCATACCCAAAAAACGCTACGCCACCGCGTCGAGCCCCTGGACAGGCGTCATCAGCTACATCCCCGGCGAATAAACCGCACATCCCCTACTCAGCCCCGGTGTCCATACCCGTCGGGTAGCACAGCTTGCTTGCCGCCGTAGGCCCGGCATCGTGCCGGGCAATGAAACCAACATACACACCAAACTGCGGTGGCGAGCTAATCGTGGGCGCCGAGGCGGCGCAAAATGCGGCGCAGCAAATTGCAGAAGGCACTCGAAACGGCACGAACCAAGAGATGGAACCAACCGCGCAACCCTCTGAAGATTCAGGTGGTTTCGAGTTGGTTTGCGCTGGATCTAAGCCTTGCGATATCAAGAAGATACCGCCTACGCGATAGGCTGAGCTTGATATCCCCAGCGGTCGGGGTAGCCCGACCACCGGTTTTGGCTTCTACCAGGTGGTACAGGGGATTGTTACCGGTGGCCGATGTGTCATGGACAAGCACCCTTGATTTCCGCGCAAGTATTTTATGGAAAAATACTTGAATGGTGTCATCATTATTGAACCCTGACACGTCATCGGAGATTTCACACTCAAGCTTCCTTGATTACTCATTGTCGCAAATGATCGCCATCTTGGCTACCACCCCCCTACAACGAATGGTGCTATTTGAAACTTCAACCTTGAATTGTCCGATTTTCGGGGTATGATTGGCTCGATGATTGAGAGAGATTTGGCACCGGGTCTTTGTGCTGCTGCAGCGTCATTTCCAGTGGTGACCATCACCGGGCCCCGCCAAAGCGGCAAATCCACGCTGTGCCGGGCGATGTTCCCTGACTACCCCTACGCCAATCTCGAGGAGCCGGATATTCGAGCCTTTGCAGGCCAAGACCCTCGGGGGTTTTTGGATCAATTCACTGATCAGGCAATCATCGACGAGATCCAGCGGTGTCCCCAGCTTACTTCTTATCTGCAAGCCAGGGTGGACGCTCAACCCCAGCCCGGCCGATGGATCCTAACCGGTTCGCAAAACTTAGCGCTGGTGGCATCGATCAGCCAATCATTGGCAGGCCGTTCGGCGGTGTTGCACCTCTTACCGCTCACACGAAACGAAGTGATCCGATTCAAACGCCACCCCACAAAGCTTAACGAAACAATCTTTTCAGGTGGCTACCCTCGGATCTTCGATCAGCGGATTGAGCCGTCACAGTGGCTGGGGGCTTACGTTGCGACGTACCTTGAGCGTGACGTTCGCGGTTTGTCGAACATCGGTGACTTGGCGACGTTTCAGCGATTTGTTCAGCTATGCGCCGGTCGTACCGCGCAGCTTCTGAACCTCTCCGCCCTGGCCTCCGATGCTGGCGTCTCACAGCCCACAGTCAAGGCGTGGTTGTCGATCCTCGAATCAACCTTTATTGTTTTTCGCCTACCCGCGTGGCACGGCAACCTCCGTAAACGTCTGGTCAAGGCACCCAAGCTGCACTTCTACGATACTGGGTTGGCTTGCTGGTTATTGGGTATCCGATCCGGCGAACAGCTAAAGACTCATCCTCTCCGCGGTGCGATTTTTGAGACTTGGGTGGTCAGTGAGATCATCAAACACCGTATGAATCGCGGTGAAACAACCGGCCTCTACCATTACCGCGATGCACACCAACAGGAAGTGGACGCTGTGATTGAAGAACCGGATCGCATGATCCTGGTTGAAGCCAAGGCCGGCGCGACAATCACCAGTGATACACTTAAATCCGTCAACAAAGTCGGCCAGATCATGGATTAATTAACTGAAGTCGAACGGTTCGTTGTCATTGGCGGCGATACCGGCCAGAAGCGAAGCAACGTGACGGTCCTGCCGTGGGATCAGATTCACGAGGTGAAATGGTGATCGTGTAGACGCATCTCAATCATCAATCTAAAAAGCACCCATGAGCTTCCAACTCATCTTGACACCTGCCGGTCATTTGGCCGTTCAAGAGGATTGCACCGAAGGCGAGAGTAACCCCGGCGGTTGGATCAAGAGGGTGTTTGACGCCTTTTCATCGTGTCAAGGGGCCGGTCTTTTTGCTCTTGGGGCGTCGAGGCCAGACGCTCCAACTTCTTCGCCCATTTCCTATTGGCGGGATTTTTCCTGCTGTTACCTGACCGAGCTTTGTCGTACCCCCGAGTCTGCCTGGGAACAACCGACTCCTATCGCTCCCCCCGAAGAGTCAAAAATGACCTCCATGCTGCTCTCCGCACCGCCTATGCGTGGCGCGGAGTATTTGAGTACGGGTGTTCTTCGGGGCCTGTGGATCGATCTGGATGCCTGGGTATGGCAGGAAGTCGCCTCATCCGCCAACGGTCTGGGTAGGTGGTTGAAAAAGCAGGCGCCACTTTGGCACCAGGTTGGGCGCGTCTGTTTTCATCTTGCGGAGAACAAACGCGACCCTGAATTCCCGTTCGCGTTTTTAGCCACCTACGCGCCGCGCCTTTCCAAAGGCGGACGCGTGCAATACCAACCTCTCAATCAAGCCTTGCAGGAATATGCCGGGGAACAGAATAAGAAGGCACTGATCAAGTTGCTGTCACCCGTACACTTGGCGTCGCAGATGAGCGAATGGGTCAAGGAACTGGTCGAGTCTGGCGATGTGTTCCACCCGTTGGCGTGGACGCCCGGCGAGGCCTACCGCTTTCTCAAGGAAGTCCCGCTGCTCGAAGAGAGCGGACTTTTGGTACGGCTTCCGGATTGGTGGCGTAAGCGTGCCCGGCCTCGTGTGGCCGTGACACTGGGCGAAAAGAAACAGAGCCGCTTCGGAGTTGATGCGATGCTGGACTTCAAGGTCGGGATCGCTTTGGGCGACCGGGAGTTGACCCAGGAGGAATGGCAACGGCTGATGGAGACCGACGAGGGGCTTGTCCACCTGAAGGGGCAATGGATCGAAGTCGACAAAGATCGGCTCTGCGAGGCCTTGGCGCATTGGAAACTCGTGGAGAAGGAGACCCGCGAAGAGGGGATTTCCTTTATCGAGGGGATGCGGCTGCTGGCGGGCGCGCCGTCGGACCTCGACGCCGACGACGGATCAAAGGACGAAGATTGCCAGTGGTCATTCGTAAACGCTGGGGGTTGGCTTTCGGAAGTTCTTTCTGGCCTGCGCGACCCGGAGCAATTGGTCACGGTCAGCCGGGACAAGGCATTTCGCGGAACCCTCCGACATTACCAGCAGACGGGGCACGACTGGCTGTGGTTACTCTCGAACCTTGGCCTGGGCGCCTGCCTTGCCGACGATATGGGGCTGGGCAAGACCATCCAGGTTCTGTCGCTGTTGTTGTCGGTCAAGCAGGCCCGGAAAAAGCCTGTCAGGCCGTCGTTGCTGGTGCTGCCGGCCTCGCTGCTTGCGAACTGGAAGGCGGAGATGAAACGGTTCGCGCCCACGCTGGCGCCCTGCTTTGTGCATCCGTCCGAATCGGCCAAGGCCGAACTGGCCGCGATGGCGAAAGAACCTGCCAAGGCCTTCGCTAATACCGACATCATCCTGACCACGTATGCGATGCTTGTGCGCCAGGATTGGCTGCTGGACGTGGATTGGCGGCTGGTGATCCTCGACGAGGCCCAGGCGATTAAGAATCCGTCGGCACGCCAGACCCGGGCGGTCAAAAAACTCAAAAGCGAAGCGAGAATTGCGTTGACGGGTACGCCGGTGGAAAACCGGTTATCCGACTTGTGGTCGCTATTCGATTTCCTCTGCCCCGGCCTGCTGGGGTCGGCCGTCAAATTCAAGCGGTTCGTCAAGGGGTTGGATCATCGTGAGCAGGACCGCTATGCGCCGCTGCGCAACCTTGTTCGTCCTTACATCCTGCGTCGTCTCAAAACCGATAAGACAATTATTTCGGACTTGCCCGACAAGACCGAGATGAAGGCATTTTGCGGGCTTTCGAAGCAGCAGGCGGCGTTGTATGCCAAGTCGGTCGACGAATTACAGCGCGCGTTGGGGGGCCTTGACGGTATAAAGCGGCGCGGTCTGGTCTTGGCGTACCTGATGCGATTCAAGCAGATTTGCAACCACCCCAGCCAGTGGCTAGGCGACGGGGGATACGAGCCGGGCGCCAGCGGCAAATTTGACCGCCTCCGGGCCATCTGCCAAGAGATCAGCTCGCGTCAGGAAAAGGTGCTTGTGTTTACGCAGTTCCGCGAGATGACCGACCCGGTCGCCGCCTTCCTCGGAGACCTCTTCGACCGGGGAGGGCTTGTTTTGCATGGCGGCACGGCCGTAAAGAAACGCCAGGCATTGGTCGACGCGTTCCAGCGGGAAGACGGCCCGCCGTTTTTTGTGCTTTCTCTCAAGGCGGGCGGGACGGGTCTGAACCTCACGGCCGCGTCACACGTCGTCCATTTCGACCGCTGGTGGAACCCCGCGGTGGAGAATCAGGCGACAGACCGCGCGTTCCGCATCGGTCAGCACCGGAACGTGGTGGTCCACAAGTTCATCTGCCGAGGCACGGTCGAGGAGAAGATCGACGCGCTGATCCAAGAGAAGACGGAGCTTGCCCATGATATCCTAGAGGGCGGAGCCGAAAGCATGCTGACCGAAATGAATGACAAGCAGTTGATCGAGCTTGTCGCCTTAGATATTGACCGAGCATGTATGTAGGAGTATCAAAATGTATTGGGGATGGAAACCCTATGTTCCTGTAGCCGTCCGCCGTGCACAGGCCTTGAAGAAAATGGCGAAACTGCGGAAAAAGGGTCTCGATATTCAGCCTGTGGAAATCGAGGGGCGGAAGATTTCGCGAACGTTCTGGGGCAAGGCGTGGTGTGATCACCTCGAATCGTTGGGCGACTACGCCAACCGCTTGCCGCGCGGGCGCATCTACGTCCGCAACGGCTCGGTGTGTCATCTTGAAATGACCCAGGGCACGGTCAAGGCGATGGTCAGCGGTTCCGATCTCTACAACGTAAACGTCTCGATCAAGAAGCTCTCGAGTCAGACATGGCGCGATATCAAGAGTCGCTGTGCCGGGCAAATTGGTTCCTTGTTGGAATTGCTTCAAGGCAAACTGTCCAAGAACATTATGATGGCCGTTACTGACCGTCAGAAGGGGCTATTCCCGCTATCCAGCGAGATCCGTTTCACCTGCGACTGCCCCGACTGGGCCGTCATGTGCAAACACGTGGCAGCAGTGCTTTACGGGGTGGGCGCGCGGCTTGACGAGAAGCCACAGATGCTCTTCCGTCTGCGCGGCGTAGACCATGAAAAACTCATCAGCGCTGATGCCGATGCGGTCATGGCCACAACCACCGGGGAACCAGGCCGTCGCGGGCGCATTGTCCAAGGCGACCTCAAGGACGTATTCGGGATCGAGATAGCCGAAGACGAAGCGACGGGCACCCGGCACGGTTTGAGCAGTATAACGGCAATCAAGCGAACCCCTCCTCACTCCGGAAAGAGAAAGACAACAGGCAAGGCCGTGGGCGAACAGTCAGCGAAAAAGAAGTCAAAGTCGAACAGAGAGGTGATCAGCCGCAAGAAAAATGCTGCCTCAAGAAAAACAGATGCGAAAAAGGGTTCGCACGCAGCTTGGAACGTTCGATCCCCTACGGGCAAGTCTGTGAGAGCGTTGCGAGCGAAGTTTGACATGGCGCAAATCCAATTCGCCCGGCTGCTCGGTATGAGTGTGTCGTCCGTCAACAATTGGGAGAAGAAGAAGGGACGGCTTAACCTACAAGCACGTACGATCGATGCATTAAACTAGGTAGCAAGGCTTACAAAGAGAACGGCTTGGAAACGATTGAACCGCACTTAGGCTCAGAGATGTAATAGTCAAGATTTGATCTGACATTCCTCGATCTAGAGGTATGGGATGCTGATGGCACGCAGCGCAGGCGCAGCCGAAGCGAAGTGCCATCAGCCCACGCCTCACAACACCAAGGAGTGTCAATCATGACCACCGACCAGAAGAACCGCCGCAGACCGCGTTGTCATAACAACATCCCTTACGGCTCATGCTCACGGTCACCCCCAGCCCACGCAGGATCGACCGGTACCGATCGCTAGTGTATTGGCAACCGCGATCCGAGTGATGGATCAACCCCGGACCGGGCCGACGTGATTCGACCGCTTGACGCAAGGCCTGGGTGACCAAGCCGGTGGCGAGTGACGTGTCGATTGCCCAGCCAACGATCTTGCGGCTAAACAGGTCCAGCACCACCGCCAGATAAATCCACTTCCCGGGGCCCTGAGCCGTAGGCAGATAGGTGATGTCGGTGACCCATTTCTGATCAGGGCGGTGGGCTTGGAAGTCTTGATCCAGCACGTTGGACGCGGGGGTTTTGGTCGGGTCCGCTTGGGTGGTGGTGGGCTTGAACGCCTTGGCCACGCAGCTCCGCAGGCCCAGATGTTTCATCGCTTTAGCGACCGTGTTGCGGCAGGCAGACTCGAGTTGATCCCGCTTCTCTAGCATCTCGACGATCTTGCGGCTGCCATAGATGCCTTGGCTTTGCTCGAAGACTTCGCGGACCTGTTGACGGATCGCCTGGGTGCGTTTTGCCCGTGGGCTGGGCTTACGTCGTAGCCAGCCGTAGTAGCCCGAGTCGGACACCGCCAGCACCCGGCACATCGCCGCCACGGGGAACGTGTCACGGTGGCGTTGGATCCATTGATACCTCATGACGACTTCTTGGCGAAGTAGGCCGTCGCTTTTTTTAAAATCTCTCGTTCCAACTCGGCACCCTTGAGCTGCCGCCGCAGACGACGAACCTCGTCTTGGAGCTGATCGACATTGGCATCGGGACCACAGGGTGCCCCAGCCGGTGTGAATTGTTGATGCCAGTTACGCAAGCTCCTGTCCGATACGCCTACCGCTACCGCCGCGGCTTTGAACGTGTAGCCCTCGTGGGTCACCAAGCGGACCGCGTCACGCTTGAATAGCTCGGTGAACCGCCTGCTGGGCAGTTTGTGCGATTGCGGATCAATCGGGATCGTCGTAATCGGTTGGGACATCGTGGGACTCCTTCGCTAGGTACCTTCCCAGCTTCATTCGGAATCCGCCACTTATGGGCCACCGTAGTTCTCGCTGGCGCGGTTTGGTGGGCTAAGGTGTCCATCGGAAGTTTTGGCTCTGACGTGGGCGGACGTGAATTGGGAACACAACCGCATTCGTGTACCAAGCCCCAAGACCGAGCATGTCGAGGGTAAGGCCAGCCGAATGATTCCGCTGTTCCCCGAACTCAAGCCGCTGCTGCTGGAGGCCTTTGAGCAGGCCGAGCCGGGGAGCCAGTATGTCATCAACCGTTACCGGCAACGGAACTCCAATCTGCGGACACAGCTTCAACGGATCATCCACCGAGCGGGGCTTCAGCCGTGGCCGAAGCTGTTCCAAAACCTGCGGTCTACCCGCGAGACGGAGTTAGCTGAGCAATTCCCAATCCACGTTGTTTGTAAGTGGATCGGCAACAGCCAACCCGTGGCCATTGAACACTACCTACAACTCACGGATGAGCATTTTGAGCGTGCTGTCCGTGGCGAGCCAATCGTGGGTGCCGAGGTGGCGCAAAATGCGGCGCAGCAAATTGCAGAAGGCACTCGAAACGGCACGAACCAAGAGATGGAACCAACCTCGCAACCCACTGAAGATTCAGGTGATTTCGAGTTGGTTCATGTTGATTCTAAGCACTGCGATATCAAGAAGATACCCCCTAGGGGAGTCGAACCCCTGTTCTCGGACTGAGAATCCGATGTCCTAGGCCTCTAGACGAAGGGGGCGGGTAACAAATGGTCTGCCGAACACGACTACCGCAGCATAAGCCCGCTGTTGTGGGTGCGTCAAGTAATTCGGTGTCCGGGATATGGGCGGCGGGCGGGTATTCGCCGTGTTGAGAAAGATTAAAAGCTGCGGGGCGTGATGGGCGCGAGGAGTGGTCTGTTTAGCTGATGGCGTCGTCTTTGATCTGCTGAATGATCACGGAGTGCCAGCCGGTGGCGTAGGTTTCGTATCCTGGCGAGTGTGCGTACGCGACCATGGCATTTTTGCCTTGATATTTGCTGGTCGTGAAGCCTTTTTTATCCGCGCGGATCAGCTTGTTATCGATTTGTAAATTTTCTTTGAGTTGATGTTCATTTGAGTCGGCGAGTACCAAGCCATCATCGTCGATAATACATACACGGGTGCGCTGCCATTCTTGATCGGTGAGTGGCGTGTGCTTGACGATCACCTGTGCCAGATCATCCCAATTGAAATGGATGCCCAGCGCTCCGATGGGTCTGCCGAAAGATTGGCCGTTTTCACGAATGGCGCAGGAGTAGACCAGTACGCGTTGGTTGTCGACGAGCGGCGATTCGTGACAGGTTTGGAATCCGTACTCATCGCCGTTGGAGGTGGCGCATGCCGTTGTAAACCAGGGCAGATCGGCCACGCTGTCGCCTTGTGAGCGGTATTGATCGGGTCGTCCGTTGGCGATGACTGTTCCGTCGAGGTCTGCTAGGACAAGGTCGTAATAGACCGTGTACGCGTTGAGGATGACGCCCAGCCGTTGGCAAGCGTATTTGGTCTTTTGATCGTTTTTTTCTGTCAGGGCGTCTACGAGGCTGGGGTCGGTAGCCCACCATCGCACGTCGCAGGTGCGTTCGTAGAGGTTCCTGTCGATCAGGTCGATGTTCGTTAGCGCCAGGTCCGAAAGGCGTACGCCGCGTACGTTTGTGGCGAGTAGTTTATTGACACGATTGAGTTCTGAGATAGAGCCTTGTGTTTCGGTTTCAATGTTCTGCGCGACGTCGCCGGTCTTCTTGGAGAGCTTTTCTATTTCCTGTGCAACCACAGCAAAAGCGGCGCCGGTAGCGCCACCCGCACGAGCGGCTTCGATCTGAGCATTGAGTGACAAGAGCCGTGTCTGGGTGTTGACGTGAGAGATTTCCGAGATCGCGCGGCGGAGTTCTTGTGAAATCTCAGCGGTGATTTTCGCGATGCGTTCGGGGCCGGCATCAGCGGTTTTATCATCAGTCTCAGTTTTGTTAAGTGTCATGGGGTTTATCGTCCCCTATGTTTAGGCTATGTCGTCATTAAATTGCGCAAGTGGGAGGCGAGGTGTTTGGGTGAATGGTTGACGAAGCGGCTGTTAAATTTTGCAAACGTTTTCGTATCAGTGAAGCCCACAATTCGACCTATGTATTTAGCTTGCTGCTGTCAGGATTAGACGCGGCAAACCATCGAGTATATCGAGATATACGTAAGAACCAGTTCAAATTATCTTAATAAACAGGTAGCTAGGTCACGAAGGGTTATTTGGCTCAAATGAATCGTAACTCGTTTTCAAGCAGGTAATTATGGCTTCGTGCAGTTGTGAGTTAGCAGCGTCGCTTGATTTTTTCGGGTGCGATCGAGAGTTCGGGGAGGATGGGCTGTAGCTGTTGCCAGAAGCGTTTGGCATCGCTGCCATAGCCTGCGGTGGGCTTGATCTGCGGAGCGTGCTGAGCGAACCACGTCTTGAAACGGATCATCATCAACTCGCGCGTGTACTTGCTGATCATGCTGGCCAAGGCGACGGGCATGTGTCGGCTGTCGGCTTCGACCTCAAATCGCACGTACATGCTACGGGCGGGTTCGTGATCGTTGCTGAGGGCTTGGATATGGTAACGGCTGGCGGTGGGGGATTCGTCGAAGACGCGCAGTTGGGTATTGGGGAACGTCATGGCGAGCAATTCACGGTAGCGGGTGCGACCCGATTGGCGGTCGACAGCCACGGTGGGGTGGTGGTGACCGAAGCGATCCCAGATCGACCGAAGGTGGCCCGCGACGAATGTAAAACTGGCTGCGGATTTTGAGCGGGTAGCGGAAACCATTTCGTTAAACCGATCCTCAAACACGACGGACCCACTCAGGTCGAGCATCTGCACGCCGATCCGGTCAGCGGTTTTTGTGAGCATGCTCCGAGCGATGGCGACTTCGCCTGCGGTCACCGTGCACGGCAGCGACGCCCAGGGGTGGTCGTCAGTCGGTTCATACCAGGGCAGTGCGTTGAGGTCGTGGTGGCAATCCTCGCCGAGGCAGTCGAGCCACTGGTCCACGGTGGCGGGTCGATGGCCCGCGGCTCCGGCGAAGGTCAACACGGATAATTCGAGATGGCGCAGCCCGCTGGCAGGGGTATAGAGCTTCTTGGAGTCGTTGACGGGTATGCGGCCGCGTTTGCGCGATGAGAGTGATTTGCAAACGGCTGCGGATAGTCGCTGCCACATGCGCGGGGGCTGGGTATTATCATCGCCCGGCTCGAGGCCCGGGATGCCCATGACCATTCGGCTGACCAGTAGGGGCCCGAACATCGGCCCATATCCCGCCTCGTCGATACCAGCGTAGATGTACATGGCTGAGAGTTACTATAACACCTGCCATCTGATCGATGCACAGAGGTCTAGAGCAACTGGCGTCAATATTCTCCATCTGGATTGGATCGCAGATGTAACAGACACCTGAGCCCTCTGAAAAACTTTTTTTCAGAGAGAGAGGTATGATTTGTAGACTGTCTACGCTGGGGCTCGAACCTTTTACCGCAAAGACGCCTTCATGGAACGCTCTACGAATCCCCCGACTTTTGCCGACGCGGCTACGCTGGACCTGGGCTGTCCCCGGACGGTTGAGTTTTTCGAGAAGTGCGACCAACACATCCCGTGGCAACAGCTGGCTGACTCGGTGGCGAACGTATTTGTCGAAGATCAGGGCCAAGGCGGTCGGCCACACGTGCCG
>JAJRXX010000005.1 GCA_024276075.1 Planctomycetota bacterium | reverse complement strand
CCTACTCCAGAACTGACATGGCGATTATTTATGCAAGGTGCTCTAGCCTCCTTGCCAAAAGTTCAATCCGCCCAACTATCCTTAGTCAGGCTACCGACCCATCCTACCAAATCGACCGCGAATTAATCGGGATGCGTATAATACAGAATTAATATGAGCCGTGGCTGTCAGGGAACGGACCCAAACCCATGTGTCGCTCACGCCACGACCGGCTGGCGGTATTCGCTGCGGACCGTGCCCGTCTCGCTGACGCTCGACTTCCAGTCGCAGGGGTGGGCCTCTTCGCCCAGGTTGAAGTCGGTGTTGTAGAGCGCATCAATCTCGTCGAGGGTTTGCTTCGATAGGTATTGCCCGTCGCACGCTTGCGCAAATTCCGTCAAGTCTGCTTCGTTGAGTATGTTTGGCTCGATCGAGCACAGCGTAGGCCAACTCGCGAGCCACTTCGTCGCTAACTGTCGGATCGAGCACCCGTGCCGCTTGGCGAGCGGGCGGATCAGGTCGTTCTTTTTGAGCCCGTAGACCAGCCAATTGCGGTCGCGGAACTTGCGGTGATCCCACTCTGGGAATGTGTGGTCGGGCGATTTGAACTCTTCGTCGAGGATGCCCGAATTGGTTGGCACGCGTGCGATCACGCCGCCACGGCCACGCTGCTGAGCGATCTGGCAGAACTCCCTGCCCGGGTCCTGCTCGTACATGTTAAATACAGTCTGGACTACCGCTGCGTCGTGGTCGATGAATGAGCGGTACCCTTCCTCGCGCCACCCGATTGCCGGGCCCGTCGCTACGCCCCAGTACTTGATCTTGCCTTCCTTCTGCAATTGATCGAGCACACCGAGCAACTCATCGGAAAACTGAGGCAGCTTCAGGTTGTGTGCTTGGTACAGATCAACGCAGTCGATACCCAGTCTGCTAAGCGATTGCTCCAGGTCGTACCGTACAAATTTTGCGCTGAAGTCCTGTCGCCGCTCCCGGTGTCCGCCCTCTTCGCCCGGGTCGGTGTAGAAGTTGTATCCAAATTTGGTCGAGACCACGACGCGGTCGCGCCCTGCGTATTTGATCGTCTCGGCGAGTAGCCGCTCGGCACGGCCGTTGCCGTACGCCGCCGCGGTATCGAAGAAGTTGACGCCCAGGTCAATCGCGCGGTTTTGCAGACGAATGCCGTCTTCGTCGCTGAACTCGCCCCACCAATTGGTGCCGAATATAAAGTTGCCAAACCCCAGCACGCTGACCTTTAGGTCGGTGCCCGGAATTACCCTGTAGTCCATGATCCACACTCCCGATATGTCATGCTGATCGTGCCTGAGCCGGTATCGTATTTTACGCTATTGGTGTCGCGGTGGCATCAGCGGTGTCTGAACACCTGGACGCAACCGAAACTACGATAAACAATCGTTGCAGAAGCGCAGCAACGGGTCAACCGTTGCATCGGTTTTTACTGGCTGTGTTTGAGTTCGAGGCGTTTGAACTCCGACCGGTACGGCTCGCCTCCTAAATTTGGGTCCGTGAAACCTAGTGCACGCACCCGTAGCGGGATGTCCGATGCCGACTGGTTTAGCCGGTCCATGACCTGAAGCCTTCGCATCCAGGCGTTCCACCACATCGGGGGGTAAGGCGGGGACAGTCCGCTGATTAGCCGATCGTACATACTCGCCGCTTCGATCAATGAGGGTTGATCGCCCACCGCGAATAGGGTCTCAGCGGTGTTGTGGATCAGATCAATGTCGTCGGTGCTCTGTGCCAACAGGGGTTCGAGGATATCCAGTGCGCCCTGGGCTTTGCCCGCCATGCGCATGGCCTTGGCTAGCAGCAACTTGAAGGGCAGCAAGTCTTCGTCGCTCATTTTTTGACGCACAGCCCAGTCCAGCAGCAGTTCCGCGAGCATGCGTGCCGCCTCACCGAAGGCGGTCGCCTGCTGTGTCATCTCGATCTTTTTACGCTCGATTTTGACGGTCTGCGACTCACGTCTGAGTCGCTCGATACGCCCCGTCAGGTCCGTGAGCACGCCATCGATCACCGCTGCCGCGTCGTTGGGGAACATCTCCATCATCTTCTTTGCGTTGAAGACGAGTTGCTCGTACTTGCCCGTTTGCGCCAGTGCTACGATGCCCTTCGCCAGGGCCTCACGCACCAGGTCGGGCTCTTGCTTGAACTGTTCGTCGAATCCGTCGAGCTGCCTTAGTGCTTCGTCCGTGTTCCCACGTGATATCGCCAGGTCAGCCAATATCAGCCGCGCCCAGCCGTGCGCCTCACGCGCCGTCTGGACCTGCTGGGCGTCCGCGCCGAATGGCAGCGAACGCGCTTCGTCGATCACCAATCTTGCGGACTTGATCACCTGGTGTGCGGTGGCTTCCTTTTCCTGATTGTCCTGGGCGTCGTCGAATACTTTTTTTAGGCTGATCATTCGCTCGCGTTGAGCTTCGAAATACTGCGGGTGGCCCTTGGGCAATTTTTCGAGCACTTTCGCCGCTTCCGCGTAACGACCTTGCGGCGCCAAGTGATAAAACGCGTAGTACACACGTTCGTTGTCAGCCGCATCGCTCGTTGAGAACTGGTTAAAAAGCAGTTCGGCTGTCCGTTCGTATGCTTCAGCTGTGTTCGGAGGCTTCTGATCGAGAGAGTACAACTGACGCAGCACGGTGATCGCCAACGTTACGGCTTCGTCCGCTATCGGCTGGTCGGGCATGTCCTGTGCCAGATCGGTCCACAGGTTTGCAGCGCCGATCAATAATTCTGCGTCGCCCTCTGCAAGCAGATAGTTTGACATAGCTACGTTGAACATCGCATTGGCCCGCATCCGCGGCGATAGGTTCTCACGACCTAGCAGGGAGGTATTGATCGAGACCGCGCGTTGAAGTTTCGGCTTCGCTTGAGCGATCAATTCCGCAGCACGGTCATCTTGGTCGGCTTGCGAGAGTTGCTCCGACTCGTACACCAGCGCTTGCCCACCGAGTCGCGCCATCTCCCCGGCTGCGGCGAGCACCGCATCGGGTAGATCAGATTGATCCGCTTCGGGATCGATCAAGGTCTCCCAGCGAGCGTAGACGTAATTCTTCAAGCCCTCAGCACCCTCGCCCAGCGACGGATCGGATAGCAGCGTTTCGTATACTTTATAAGCCTGCGAGATACCCGTCGGCCGTGCTGCTTCGGGTCCGGCCTGTGCACGAGTCAGCGCCAGCCGATGCGTCTGGTCCGTCACCAGCAACCGCAGCAGCAGATTAGATTTTGTAATCGGGTCGTCCGCCAGGTTTGTCAGCAATTGGTCCGCGTCGTTCGACAAACTCTTTTTCTCTAGAGCCACCGCTTTGCTCAGTTGGCTGACCACGTATACGGCACCGTCGCTTTGATCTTTCGTCGCCGCGTCAAAAAGATCGATTGCCGGGTCGATTTCGTGCAGCGGTAGACGAGTCATTGCCCTACCGATCAGGGTCCGCGATTCGGTACGCAGTCGATAGCGGTCTCTGCCAGCGTCTAGTAACGGCTGCAGACGTTCGATCGTGAGTTGCAGCAACCGCTGATGCTCTTCGTCCGCGTCGGTCTTCTGCCTGGGAATGTTAGGGTTATTGAGGTCCTTAAAATAAGGGTGCTCATTGCTCAGCAGCGACGTGTAGTACGCTGCTTTGCCCAGCAGGAACTGGGTCTTGGTCTTGTAGTATTCGTCGATCATGCGGCCCCACAGACCAGTCTGAACACGTTTTTGCTCGTGGTCGGGCTCGCGTGGCAGGTTGTTGTTTAGGTGGTAGAACCTCAGGTCGGCGTCCGCCAAGTGTGCGTAGGCGTCCGCCACAGTCGATTCAAAGGTTTCGCGCTGCTCGACGGTCGGCACGCCGAACTCATAAAACTCCGCAGCACGCTGGTGTACCACTTGCAAGTATTCATACAGCAGCAGGCTCGCAAGGTCTGTCTGCCAGATAGGGCGCTGCTCGTGGTCGTGATGGTCCTCGATCAGCGAGCGCATCGCTTGGATCATCTGATCGAGTGCAGCAAGCTGTTTTTCACGGCCAAGATTCGCGTCGTGATACTTGACCCGGTACTGGGCGATCTCAATGAGCTTTGCGGCGACCGGGTCCTGGCCCCCCTCGGTGCGGGCCATGTGTGCCAGTAGCTCGCCCATCCCTTCGCGCCCCAGCGTGTCGATCAGAGCGCCTTTGTCTAGGCCAGGTGCCTGTGCATGCACAACGTGTCCGAACCACATACAGGTACCGGCTGCGATTCCGATCAGCACCAAGCTGGGGGTGATATTTTTGTTCATCATTCGTCAAACGATAAGGTTCGAATGCTCTGCGCGCTCAGTCCGTCGGGGTTAGGTAATACGTATTGCGTATATTTATAACGCATCGTAGGAGATGTATGTGATTGTTTGTTGAGTTTTCGCGTTCGCAGATGTCGTGCAAGTATTAATCTTGATTGGTCTTATTCTTCCGCCGACTTAGCCTGAGCGAAGCTGACGTTTGAATAGCGTGCCTTGACCGCTGCGTTGAATGCGTTGACCACGTGCTGCCAGCGTACCGACGTCTCCGGCCGAATGATCACGGGGTTATCCGGTTTGTAAGCCCCGTTTAGCCCACGCGACGGATCGTATTGCAACTGGATCAATGTCTCGGCGAGTTCTTTGAAATTTGCGGGTCGGCCGGCCAGACCCTCGATGTACACGCGGTAACCGGTGCCGATCGCGCCTGCCGAGTTAACCACGATTTTAAGCGGCTGTTCCGGTGGTTTTTGGCTCTGCTGAGGGGTGCCGGGCCCCGTCGGTAGTTTCACGGTGATCACGCCCTCGCCAATCGCGAAGCTAGACGTCACGATAAAGTAAATCAGCAACTGAAATACCACATCAATCATAGACGTGAGGTTAAGCTCCATCGGATTGCCACCGCCGATCACTCGTCCGCGCCGTTTCTGGCGCTGCGATTGGTGGTGGACTGTTTCGTCGTCGGGTAGGGGCGCTGGCATGGGGCTGTTACCTCTGATCCTCGGGGAGATACGCCACCATGTTTACCTTGACAATCCCCGCGCTGGTGATCGCTTGCATCACCGGCTGAACCTCGTCAAAGAACAGACCGCTGTCGGCTCGAAGCATGACTTCAATATCCTTGTTCCTCGATCTGGCATCACGCAGCGCTTCGGTGACCGCTTCCATGTCGTCGAGCCTGAACTCCTCGAGCCCGACCTTGACCATCGCCGCCTCGCCGGGGATGTTTAGATCACCTATGCCTCTATCGGGATCGTACGACTGCGGGGCTACGTTGACGGTGACGCGGTTCTCCTCCCCCATCTCGCGGGTTTTTGGCTCCTCCAACTCAGGCACAATCATCATCACCGCTTCTTCGGAGATGATGTTATTGACGAGCATGAAGAAGATAATCAACTGGAACGTGACGTCGATCATCGGCGTCATATTCATCTGTGGGCTGGTAGCCCCACGTTTGAAAACCCTTGATCCCATGAGTCACCCCGGGGCCGATCGGAAGTGTCCGATCGGTATTCATACGCATCAGCGTATGTTTTGACCGCGTCGTATATCCATAAGTAGTTGTGACATCTGATTTTCGCGTACAAGAACAGTAGGGCAATGCTTAGGGTGATTGGTATAAGTTCTCTTCCACGAGCCAGCTTCGAGCGAGTTACCGTTTGACCGGTTCGCATCCATTAAAAGAGCACACCCCCGCCATGCCGCGGCTCAAGCGCGGACGCTTGCCTTGGCCGCCATCGCCGGACGAGACGACGACACACTGCCACTGCTGGATTTCTTGGTGCTGGGTTTGAACGGCTTGATTATTTCCTCAGCGATGATCAGGCCATCGGCTGTCAACGCGTCGACCTTATTGCGTATTAGCGCATACGCTGTCAGTGCGGGCATCGCGACGATCAGACCCCAGAACGTGGTGACCAACGCGGTTGAGATACCCGCTGCCAACTGTGCCGGGTCGGGCTTGCCGCCGCTCTCGACTAGCTGCTGAAACGCCACGATCATGCCGTACACCGTGCCGAACAGACCCATCATCGGAGCGATATTGCCAAGCACGTTCAGGTACTCGATCGGGCGCAGCAGCTTTGTCGCCTCGGCGTCGCCGGCCTCCTCGATCGCACGCTCCATGGCGCTGTACCCGTTGCTCGCCTCGCTTAGGCCCGAACTGACGACCTTGCCCAGGTAGCTCGGGTCGCTGCCTGCGTATTCAATTGCCTCGCGGTACCGCTTCTCAGCGAGCATTGCCGCTAGGTTTTGCTGCGTCTCTTCGGGCACCAGGGTCGCCCGCCGACAGTCGATGATCAGCTTAATCGTGTAACCCACGCTCAACGCCGACATCATCAGCAGCAGCCAGATGATCATCAGACCGATAACGTCGTCACTCCATAGGAACATCCGGAACCAACTGCTCGCCAGAGTCGGTTCCTCCTGTCCCAGCGTCGGGGTCGCCATCACCAGGGACAGGCCCACAGCCAGGCTCGCAGCCAGTGTGTGACGTATAGACACGTTTCGCATTGATCTTTTCATCGGCCTGGTCCCGATTTTGGCATCAGTCTAATCCGCCGTTTCGGCTAGCAACTGCTCAATCCTCGCTGCATACCGGGGTTCGTCTTCCGCGTCCACAGCCAATTCCGCTTTTTTGAAGAGCTGCTTGGCAATGTCCGAACGACCGATCTTACTATGAACCATCCCCGCTTCAACCAGGCTGGGCCCGGCGAAGCCGCTGCCCGGGAAATAAGCCACCACACTCATAAAGCTCAACCCCGCGTCCAGATAACGCTCCAGGTCGCCGCTTTCTTCAGCCAAGCCCTTCAGGGCCATACCCCGTTGATATAGTCTCATCGGCATTTGTTGGCCACTATTTTCCAGGATTTTATCCGTTCGGGCCACCGCCTGGGCATATCGGCTGTACATGAGCATCTGTGTCACGGTGTCGTCGACTTGGGTCGCCTGGGCCAGCATGGGGCCTGATGTGCGCTGCGGATCCGGGTCTTGTGTTGTTTTTTCGCTGTCTTGGGCTGATGCTGCGGGGCTTGGGCTGTTGTCGCCGTCACCTGCTAGTTGGATTGCGGGTTCGTCTTGGGCGCTGGCGGATTCGACTTTGAGCAGTGATAGTAATTCTTGAATGCCTCTAGCCGCTGCGGCGTCGGTTACGTCATCCAATATCGATTCGATACGCTCGCGCAGTTGTTGCTTCACCTCGTCGTTTGCCGCTGCCAGCGAATCTATCGGCGGGTGGTCCAGGTAAAACCCCGGGGCGTTTTCTCTCACCAGCATGAGGTAGGTGTCGACTGCTTCGTATGGCAAGCCCATCCGGTCGTACACGCCGATTAACAGGTGGCTTACCCACTGCCGCAGCCAGTCGGTGCGTGCCTTACCCCACACTTCCTGTAATAACGCCGCCGCGGTGCGGTCGTCGCCGTCCGCAATCGCCTGTTGGGCCTGGGCCAATTGAGGGTAGGCAGACAGATGTAGCCCCTGCACCCCTTCAAGCGGGCGTGTAAATTCCGTGCCCACACGGTTGAAGTACAGGACCTGCCCGTCCTGGACGCTGTGGATGTTTACGTCTTTGATCCAGAACCCACCGAGCTTGATCTCATCCGCATGCGCCGTGCCGCACAACGTCGCCAATACGACGGCCGCTGTTAGGACGAACCCACGCAGCGCTCTGCGCTCGTATTGCCTTGTGTGGGCCTCGACGCCCAGACGGGTGGCTAACGCCGAATTGTCCTGGATCGTGACAGCTACCATTGGATCCCCAGCTCACGACCATCGACGAATTTGTACACCCCGCCTGTGCTTTCGCTAATCAGTTCCATGGTCGGCTTGAGACCGATTTTAGTCAGCGGGTCGGGGTACAAAAACTGGATCGTATTGATCTTTGTGTGGCCGTTGTTGGCCTTTTTGATTTCTGTGAGCAGCCGGGTCTGGTTCATCTCGTATTGCGCACGGCCCGTGATGTTGTCCGACAGCAAAAATACCAGTTGTGGCTTGTACCGCAGTGCCAGCTTGATCGCCTTGACCGGGTTTGAGCTGCCTTTGGGCACGATATTTCCGCTGTCCATGTCTACCCATTTGATCACCTGCTGCTTCAATTCAGACGTTGCCTTTTTCAGCCCAGCCGGGGGGACCTCGACCAGGTCATCGCCCTGGAAGAAGATAATGGTAAACGTCTGTTTGTCCGACAATTCACTGATCGACCGCTTGATCTCGTTGATGACGAAGGGCATGGAGTCCAGCAGCGAGCCTGACGCATCGATGATGTATGCCAGTCGCTTCGCGTTGCCCCCGCTGCCGTACATCGTGGCACGTTCACCGCTCTCTTGGCGCACAGTTGCACCGAACGGGCTGGCCTTGCCCGGTGCGCCACCCGTCGCTCCGATCAGCGGGATCTCGGCGTCTACTCTATTGCTGATGTTCGTCGTGGTCTTGCGGACGCTCTTTGTCCGCACACGCTGTGTGGTCTTGATCTTCTTTTTCGTTACCTTCATCTTCAGCGGCGCGCCGGGTGTCTTGCTGAGCCTGGCGATCGGGATGATGATCTCCTCTTCCTGGTTAAGCTGCTCGATCGTCGACCAGACCACGAAGATTGCCAGTAGTACCACGCCCACGTGGAACAGGAACGAAATACCCCAAGGCAGCAGCGACAGCAGCACCGCGTTGACCTCATCACCGAGGCTGTCCTCTTCTTGCTCGTCGAGACCGTCGTCATCGACGGGTCCTTGTGCCGCCTGATCGGTCTCCGGCAGACGCCTGCCTCGGCGATCGGCAAAATACAATCCAAACATGATCGTCCTCTCAACGCGTTTTTGGCCCGTCAAACACCCACGCCGCCACGCCATATTTAACTAGACGCCTCAACCCGGCTACCGGTTCATTTGGTACCTATTTCCATCAGCCAGTTTGCCTGTTCCATCGCTCTAAATGCCTCAAAGGGGGGTAGGTGAGGCAGGCTGCCTGGCGGGTCTTGCCGCTCCACATAAATCATAGCCGCTGTACAGCCAAGTGTTAAGGAATTGCCCCAAATTAATTACAGATGTCCTAGCACCACAAAATTCAGCCTAGAGGCTGCGAACCCCCAATCAGCGATAGGCACCAAAATGAGTACCTGTCTATCCATAATATGTCGGCCTACCGCCGGGGTGGCTCTAGATTTCAGTTATCGGCTATCAGCAGGGTTCAGGCAATGATTTTACCTAGGGTCCATACTTAGCCCGAGTCTAAAGCGTTTTTTGATTTGGTGTACGGCCCCACCACGAGCCGCGACCGTCAGGGAGCGGTCCCGCATGAAAGAGCGTATCGATCGTCAAGCCGTACTGCCGTACACGAAACTGAAAAATGCTCTAGGTATCAGGCCAAATGGTCAAACGCGCTCAAAATCAGCTTCTGTGCACCGCAATACAGGCATCGGCTGTGCTTGGGTGACATCACGCGGCCGCATTTTGGACACTTGGCGATCTGACGCGTCACCTTCCCGTCGCTCGATCCGTCTATCAGGTCCAGGTCACGCACACGCGCCAACAGGTCGTCCTCGCTCAGGTCGGTCGTCTCCTGGATCAGCGTCCACATGGCCCAGCAGATCAGCGACAGTTTGTCCAAGCGGTCTTCGAGGTCCGTGTTTCGACGCGGCTCACGCTGACCGCCCGCATCGGTGTGCGTCGAATAGGTTTTCCAGAATGATTCGTCCATGGCATGTCATTCGACGATTTTGGGTAGCGCAGTCGTACCGGCTAATCCGCGTGGCACAGCGTCGGGTTGCGCGCCGCCGCGACCTCATCAAGCCGCCGCAATGGCGCGTGATAGGGGGCACCCTTGAGCAGTTGCGGGTCGGCTTCAACCTCTTGGGCGATTTTATTCATGACATCGACAAACCGATCGAGCGTCGCCAAGCTCTCCGTTTCGGTCGGTTCGATCATCAGACAGTCGTGCACGGGCCAGTGCATCGTTGGCGGGTGGATGCCGTAGTCGATCAGCCGCTTTGCCAGGTCGATTAGCGTCACGCCCTTGGCGAGCAAATCTTTGGGTACCGTAATAAATTCGTGCGCACAATACCGCCCCGCACCAGGATCGAAATAAGGCGTCTCGAACCGATCGCGTAGCTGCGCTGCTAGGTAATTCGCGTTTAGCACAGCCGTCTGCGCCACGCGACGCAAGCCCTCGGGCCCGCACGCAGCGATATACGCCCAGCACCGTAACAACACCCCGAACTGACCTGTAAAGCTCCGCACCCTGCCGATCGATTTGGGTCGATCCCAGTCGCGCGCATACCGCACACCGCCCGACCCGTTTTCGAGCTTGACCACCTGTGGCACAGGCAAGTACGGGCTCAGGAAATCACGCACCGCGATCGGGCCAGCGCCTGGCCCCCCGCAACCGTGTGGCGTCGAAAACGTCTTGTGCGTATTAAAGTGCATCACGTCCACGCCGAAGTCGCCCGGGCGGCTCACACCCACGATCGCGTTCATGTTCGCGCCGTCCAGGTACAAGAGCGCACCCACATCGTGCAATATCTTCGCGATCTGGGCAATCGTCCCGTCGAACAGCCCCGCAGTGTTCGGATTTGTGATCATCATCGCCGCCGTCTGGTTGTCCACCAGTGACCGTAGTGCATCAAGGTCGACCAGCCCGTCCTTCGACGGCACCTGCACCACACCCGCACCGCACATCGCGCAGCTAGCGGGGTTTGTCCCGTGGGCTGTGTCCGGCGCCAGCACCTTGTTCCGCTGGGGCGCGTTGCCGCCTTGCGGGTCCTTAAAGTACGCCCGGATCACCTTCAGGGCTGTGTATTCTCCGTGGGCCCCCGCGCAAGGTTGCAGGCACACCTCGTCGAGCCCGGCGATCGCTGCGAGCCAAGTGCGTACCTCGTACAGCATGCGCAGCGCGCCCTGCGTGTCGGCGTCGGCCTGGAGCGGGTGCAGACCCGTGAAGCCGGGCATGGCCGCGGCGGTCTCGTTCACGCGAGGGTTGTATTTCATCGTGCACGAGCCGAGCGGATAAAAATTAGCATCAACCGAAAAATTCCGATTCGCCAGGTGCGTGTAGTGACGCACCAGATCAAGCTGACCGATATGCCCCAGGTCCGGGGCCTCGTCGGCGAATAATCCTTGTCCCGCCGGTGCTTCGGGCACGTCCAATGCGGGTAGATCTACCGCGCAGACCCCTGGTGTCGAACGCTCAAAGATCAGCGTCACGCCGTCGCCGCTGCGGTCGGAACCCGCCCCGTGCGTCGTTGTCTTTTCACGTTGTGGGGTTGACGTCGATTCCATGGTTGCGCTTCGCGTCACGATGCGTCCTTTAATAGCTCCGCCAGCGCGCCGATCTGCGCTGCTGTGCGCTTCTCCGTTACCGCAACGAGTAATTGGTTATCCGTGCCCGTTCCCAGGCTCGCGCAGTCTAGCCCCGGCCCGATGCTTCGCTCTCGTCCAAGCTCGATGATCCGTGCCGCTGGTACCGGGCAGTTGACCACGAACTCGTTAAAGAACGATCCCGCATATGCCAGCGAGTATCCTTCGATCCCAGTGATCTGTTGTGCAGCGTGGTGCGCCTTGTGGTAGCACTGGCTGGCTGCTTCACGCAGACCCGATTGGCCCATCGTGCTCATATAAATAGTTGCTCGTAGCGCCAGCAAGCCCTGGTTTGTGCAAATATTACTCGTCGCTTTGGCTCCGCGGATGTGTTGCTCGCGTGTTTGTAGTGTCAGGCAATAGCCACGCTGGCCCTGGTTGTCCGTCGTTTGGCCGACCAGTCGGCCCGGCATTTTTCTCATCAGCGATTGCCGTGCAGCGAATAACCCCAAATACGGTCCGCCGTACTGCATCGGTGTGCCCAGCGGTTGGCCCTCGCCCGCGGCGATGTCAGCCCCGCAATCGCCCGGCCGCTTCAGAAGCCCGCACGCGATTGGGTTAAACACCGCCACCGCCAGCGTCTTGTCTTCGCCGTGCGCCGCGGCGAATAGTTCCGACCAATCTTCGATCAACCCGTGCACGTTCGGCGACTGGACCACCACGCACGCGGTATCACCCGGCCCCAGCGCGGTTGCCAGTGCGCCTATTTCGATCGTCCCTGTCTGTGCGCACGCAGGCAGTTCGATTAACTCCACCGGCAGGTCTGACAGATGCGTGTGCACCACTTGGCGGTAGTGCGGGTGCACCGTCGACGCCACAAGCACACGGCGTTTGCCCGTGGTGTTCAGCGCCATGACCACCGCTTCCGCCACCGCGGTCGCGCCCTCGTATAACGATGCGTTGGCCACACCCAGACCCGTCAGCCGACATACCTGTGTCTGGAACTCGAAAAACGCCTGCAACGATCCCTGCGACGCCTCCGCTTGGTAAGGTGTGTACGCTGTCAGGAACGCGCCATGCCCCGCTAGATGGTCCACTACCGTGGGGATAAAGTGATCGTACGCACCCCCACCCAAAAAACAGCTCCAACCCGACGCGCCTGTGGGACGGTTTTCTCGCGCCATCTCGTCGAGCCGATCGATCAGCTCAAGCTCGCTTAGACCGTTGTCTAGCCCCTCGAGTGTCACCGATTCCTTGAGCCGGTATTCATCCGCTAGGTTCGCGTATAGGTCTTCGACCTCGTCCACACCGATTGCGTCGAGCATCGCCCGCCGCTGCGGTTTTGTGATCTGTACATAGTCCATCGCCGCCCTTCCCGTACACATTTTTCCCTTCCCCAGCCAAGACCAAAGAGTCTACAGCAAGGCCACGCAAACTTCGACCATGCCCGCAGCCCATTGATTTCAGGGCGTAACACTACAAAATCAACCACGCGGGTCGTCGAACTCCATTAGCTGGCATTGCCCCGCTAGAATCATCCACGCTGCGCTATGCCTAACGCAAACAAACAACTCGCTGCGCTGTTCGAACAGATGGCCGCTGTGCTCGAGATCCTCAGCGGCGACCGTTTCCGCATCAACGCATTCCAGCGAGCCGCTCGCGTCATCGACGATCTGCCCGACGACCTGGCCAGCATCGGCCCCGACGTCAAAGAGATCGCCAAAATCGAGGGCATCGGCAAGGGCACCGCGCAGCGCATCGCACAGTTCCTCGACACCGGCAAGATCAAGGAACACGCCGACCTACTCGCCAAGCTGCCCAAGGGCCTACCCGCATTGCTGGACATCTCAGGCCTGGGGCCTAAGACCATCGCTCTGCTCTGGAAGCAGGCGGGCATCGAGAGCCTCGACGACCTCAAAGCCAAGCTCCGCACCGACGAACTAGCCCAACTGCCCGGCCTGGGTACCAAGAAACTCGAAAACCTACGCAAGAGCATCAAATTTGCTCAGACCTCAGGCCAACGCGTTCGTCTCGGTCAAGCATTACCGCTGGCACTGTGGCTCGTCGATCAACTTCGCCAAATCCAAGGCGTCAAGCACGCCGCATATGCGGGCAGTCTACGCCGTGGCAAGGAAACCATAGGCGACATCGACCTGATCGTCGCCATGCAGCCAAACCCCAAGCACCCCGACAAAGCCGCCCAAGCCGTCAGCGACGCATTCGTCAAGCTCGAACCCGTCACCGACGTCCTCGTCAAGGGCCCCACCAAGACCTCCGTGCGCATCGCCGGCGACAAACACGCTATCCAAGTCGACCTGCGCGTCGTGACCCCCGACAGTTTCGGTGCAGCGCTGCTGTACTTCACAGGCTCAAAAGAGCACAACGTCGCACTGCGACAGCTCGCCATCGACCAGGGCGCACGCTTAAACGAATACAGCCTCCAGAAAAACGACCGCCCCATCGCCAGCCGCACCGAGCAGGACGTCTACAAAAAACTAGGCCTCACCTACATCCCACCCACACTGCGCGAGGACCGAGGCGAGATCACGCTAGCCCAAAAAGACCAACTGCCCACGCTCATCGAGTTACCCGACATCAAAGCCGAGCTGCACGCGCACACCGACGCCAGCGACGGGCGATGGTCCATACGCGACCTCGCTCTGACCGCTGCCGAGCGCGGATTTCACACCATCGCCGTCACCGACCACTCACGCAGCCAAGCCATCGCTAACGGATTGTCAAATAATCGCTTAGAACAGCACGTCCAAGCCATCCGCAGCGTCGCCGACGAGCTGAAACAGACCATCACCGTCCTAGCGGGGTCCGAGGTCGACATCCTCGCCGACGGCTCGCTCGACTACCCCAACGCCTTGCTCAAAGAGCTCGACCTCGTCGTCGCATCGCCGCACTCAGGCTTGTCGCAGGAACCCGCCAAAGCCACCAAACGGCTCGTCAAAGCCATCCACAACCCCTACGTCACCATCGTCGGCCACCCTACCGGGAGGCTTATCAATCGACGCCAAGGCATGAGCCCCGACATGAAGCAGGTTATCGCAGCAGCAGCCGAGCGTGGTATTGCCCTAGAGATCAACGCAAACAATTGGCGGCTCGACTTGAACGATGTCAACGCCCGTGCCGCCATCGACGCGGGGGTCATGCTCGCGATCGACACCGACGCACACGGCCCGGGCGACTTCGATCAACTCATCTATGGCATCCTCACCGCTCAACGCGCCGGCGCTACAAAAGACAACGTCGTCAACGCCATGCCACGCACCGCGCTAGTTAAGTGGCTCAAAGCCACACGCCCCGCGTAACTGTAGGACATGGACCTGCGGGCTGTTGACGCGATATGCAGGCTGCCCATAAATAACGGTATAGGTGGTAGGGCAGGTCGACGACCTGCCATCTCGTAAATATTGGCTGTGCTGAACAAACGAACCTACTCTCCCCATAGCCAGTCAAGCGGATCATTCACACGGCTTCGGTGCTTGAACGATCGGCTTCTTATTCGCTGCATCAGCAGCTGGGGCACCTCCCAGCCGAACACCCCAATACACCCGTCATACCCCATTTAGCCCCCGGTGAATCACCGGGGGCACCCTGCCTCGTGCGCACAAACGCGCCCCTTCGCCCCATAGTGAAAGCCCCGGCGGTCGTTTGCGATCTTCCGGGGTCCGTTTGACGGCTCCGCCATGTTTCGCTCAACAACCTCGTACGGGTAGCCTTCGGAGAGGACCAACGAGCTGCGAGCGGGACAAAAAAAAGCGGGTCAGCAGACTTGGTTGCTCTGGGCACGGGCCGGAAGCCTTGGGGCCTAAGAACCCCTCGTGAACCGAGCCCCGTCGGGACCAGATCAATCCGTGCGTCACCGCGACGAGCCGCGCGCGTTAGCAAGCGGTCCTCTTCTCGACCACACGGATGATTCGAAGCCCACGCATCACAATGCGTGGGTCGGGCCGCACGACTTGCTTATACGCAAGTTGTGTGACCCGACCCGACACCAGCGACTCTGCGCGATCGGCCGACCTCTCCCGGCAAGAGCGATTTGGGGCCAAGCGACGCCGACAGAACGCCACGGACGGTTTACACTTCGTGTTACCTAAAAAACGCCGGTCGCGCTGCGCACAGGGCATGCCTACAGCCCTCGCACATCGCCCCGGCGTTTCTTTTCGATACTGACGAAATCAACGCCCCGCTCGTGAACCAAACCGCAAACCGCCTCAGCCCTTCTTCTTCACAGGCGGCTCGAACAGGTCCTCAGCCAGCGGGATTGTCAGGTGGAACGTCGCGCCCTTGCCCGGCACGCTATCGACGCTGATGCGGCCGCCTGCGTTGCGGATCAGGTCCCTGCATATACACAGGCCCAGCCCCGTGCCCTTGCGGTCGGGCTGATCCTCGTCGGCTCGGTATTGCCGGTGCGTCACAAAAGGCTCAAACAGACGGTCGACGATCTGCTCGGGGATGCCCGGGCCAGAGTCCGCTACGTCTACGTGTACGTATGTGCCTTGCACGCTGCCGGTGATCCAAAGTGAGCCGCCCGTCCGCCGCATCGCGTCTTTGGCGTTTAGGATCAGGTTCAGCAGCACCTGTTGGAGCTTTAACGGCGACATGGTCACACGCACGTCGGGCACCTCGATCGTCACGTCGACGCCATCTTTTTTCGGGTCGCGACCCAGACACGCCAGCGCGTCGTTGATTGTTGTCCGCAGGCCCGCAGCGTGTTCTTGATCCGCTTCACGTGCAAAGCCCAGAAGCGACGAGCTGATCTTAGCTGCACGCTCCGAGCCCGACACGGCCTTCTCCACAGCGGTGCGCATCATCTTTTGGTCGTCGGGGTTCCCTAGGGCAAGCTGACCGTAGCTGAGGATCGGCGTCAATATATTGTTGTATTCGTGCGCGATGATCGACGCGATGGTCCCCAGAGTCGCCAAGCGGTGCGAATGGGTTAGCCCGTCGCGCACCTGCTGGAGTTGGGCTTCGAGCTGCTCGAAGTGCTCGAGTAGTTGTTCGACCTTGGCGAGTTGGTCGGGGTGTGGCTGTGTAGAGGGATTCGGCATCGGTTCACCAAGGGTGGTATCGGACAGCCCTACCCTTGTCTTGACCGTTGCAATCCGCATTGATTATCAAACAATATCACTGGCGAATCTGTGCAACGCGAGACTATAAAAACGCCGCCACACCGGGTCTGCCACCAGCGGTCGCTGGTTGCACACGTCTTCGTTGTTACGGTAAAAACTGCGATTTTCAGGTGCTGTCGAACACCCGCACTCGCAAATGAACCCAATTCAAATTAGTGTTGCGAGTTGTGAATTCAGTTCAATTATAGAAATCGCGGCGTTTAGAGCAACTGACGTCATTAATCTTCATTGACCGGGTGGCACGGCTTGCTTGCAAGCCGTGAAATACAGATGTTGGTTACACCTACCATACAATCAAGATGGTAAATATTGACGCCAGTTGCTCTATAGGTTGCGGAGTCGAATCAATCTGATTGGCGGTCATTGGGCGATCGCAATGAGTGATATTTTGCTGCGGCGCTTGTCTGTTAGTAGGCCATGTCAATGGATATCAAGATTTGGCTAAACGTCGTGTTGAAAATTCGTGGGCCTCAATGAGAGGTTGCGTTCCACGTGGAACATGCGATGGCAGAATCATATGACCCACTGTCGCGTGTCAGTGTCGATCAACGTGTCAACCTTGGCTTTTCTCGGCGAATATTTCCGTCCGCAGCAGCTTGGATTGCCTAAGTTTAGTCGTTGTTTGGCAGGCGAGGCGAATCCCCATACACTACCCTCTCTAACCCTTTATCAAATCAATATGGAGGTTTCCCGCCATGTCAAAGGCAAAATCTCAGGTCAGTAAAAAGACCGCGAAGGCCCAAGACGCACCCCCTACTGCACGCAAACCCACCCGTCTGGGTAAGGGTCTCAGCGCACTGATGGCCCATCCGGTCCAGGCCTTCCCGCCCGTGTCCGCTGACACCCCATCCACAGGGGCAACCGATTCGACCACAACGCAGCCCCACACGGTCTCATCGCAGAGCTCAGGTCAGCCTACGGCCACAGACCCAAAAACAGCCGGATTGACCTATATCACTCTCGACGCGATTGGTCCGAACCCGCACCAGCCCCGCCAATCATTTCCTGGGGAGGCCCTCCAACGTCTCGCCGACTCGATCCGCGCCGACGGCCTAATGCAGCCGATTATCGTTCGGCCAATAAGATCAGGTAATAGAGACACAACGGGATCGGAGCATGAAAATGAACGAAGATCACTCGGCGTGAGGGGTTACGAATTAGTCGCTGGTGAACGACGTTTGCGGGCAGCGCAAATCGCTGGGCTCAAGCAGCTTCCCGCCATCGTGCGTCCACTCGACGACCGTCAATCCGCTCAGTGGGCTCTAGTCGAGAACCTCCAACGCGAGGATTTGAACCCCATCGATCGTGCCCAAGCGTTCCAAAGCCTTCAAAATCAGTTTGGCCTGAGCCACGACGAGATTGCTCAGCAGGTGAGTATCGAGCGATCGACTGTATCTAATTTGTTTCGGTTGCTTAATTTATGTGATTATGCGCAGCGGCTGATCCGCGATGGGCTGTTGTCAGCGGGACAGGCGAAGGCGCTGTTGGCAGTCACCGACCACGAGCAGCAACAGCTACTGGCACAGCGGATCGTTGCACAGGGCTGGTCCGTGCGTCAGGTCGAGCAGGAAGTCCGTCGGATCGTGGCGGGGCAGGGGGGTGTGGCCGGCGCGGCGCTGCCCGGCAGGCCAAAGTCCGCCACGCCTACACATTTACGCGACCTGGAGCAGCAGATCGGCAGGCAACTGGGCACCAAAGCCAAGCTGCGGTCGGGTCGCAAGAAAGGCTCGGGTACCTTGTCGATCGAGTTCTACAGCCTCGACCAGTTCGATGCGCTCATGCAACGTATGGACGTCAACGTGGAGATGGACTGATACGGATCAAATTTGTCCCTGCATTATCGTTATGAGTCACGATTATCAAGGAATGGGTCGGATCGTGATGTCGAGCGTTAACGTTGAGTTTGTTTACGCATCTGCTTTTTCGATTGAGCAAGCTCGTTTGCAGAACACGAATTCCGTGACGGTGATGACGGTGTAAAGCACGGCGATCCAGAGAAATGTTTGCCGTTGATGAAGCCACAGATACGCCAGCAGAAGCACGATTGTTAGAGCCATCAATGCCGTTCCCGAAAGCACCATCCACGGGTTGCTGTGGGTCTTTGATCGTAATCTAAAGTTAGCGATCGAAACGGCTACGGATACCACGAGAAACGTCATGCTTGAAAAAGCCGCGATGGTCTCAAGCCCGCCAAACAGCGAAAAAACAATTGATACCAAGGTGAGTACCACCACAGCCACCCACGGCACGCGCGTCCGATTACGAAACGAAAACACTTTCGGCATGGTCTGTTCGGTGGCCATCTCGGCCATCATTCTGGAGGCGCCGAATGATGTGGCGTTAATCGCTGATGATGTGGCCATCAGTGCCGCGACCCCGACCAATACCTGTCCGGCGTAGCCGAGCACCGGCTGCGCTGCGACGGCAAGCGCGTATTCTTCGGCGGCGATCAGTTCGCTCACCGTCAAACTGCCGACTGCTACTACCGAAAGGGTGATATATATCCCCGATGTGATGATGATCGAACCGTAAATGCCTCGGGGGATGTTTTTTTCGGGATGCTTCGTTTCCACCACGGCATTGGTAATCAATTGGAACCCTTCATATGCGACAAAGATCAGGGCTCCCGCAATAAGGACAGAAGGGGCTCCCCGGTCGAACGCCGGGATGAGATGATCGCTCTTGACGGCGAACAGCCCCGCAATTGCGAACAGGCTCAGAAGAATGATCTTGCCGTATACGATCAGGTCTTCCGTCACGCCGCTGGCCTTGGCACCTCGAAGATTGACGACCATGAAAAAGAGCAAAACACCTGTCGACAGAACTCTTCTTAGTATCAGGGAGTCTGAGCTACCTAATAGATGTGCCCCATACGCTCCGAAGGTAAAGGCGTAGAGCGCGAGTGTGCCCACATAGCCCACGACGACCGTCCACCCCGCTAGCCCCGCGGTGTTCGGATGCGATGGGAATGCCCGTTCCAGGTACGTGAAACTGGCACCGTCACTGTGGTACGCAAGAGCCAGCTTGATATACGAATAGCCTGCCAACATCGCGACCAGTCCGCCCAGGGCGAACGCGAATGGGGCTGCGTGCCCGGTGATACTGACCGCCATACCCAGGACCGAGAAGATGCCACCGCCGATCATCCCGCCCACACCCATAGCGATCAACTCGGGCAGTCCCAGGGTTTGCTGCTGGTCTTGGTCGGTCATAAGGGCGTCAAGATAGGAACCCCTCGATGGGGTTCTCGATTACAAAGATCGAGATGAGTGGTTTCAGCCATGCTGTCCAGTCGTATCTCATAGGCGGGTGATTCCTGGCATCGCTATTTTACTACCGATGCAGCACGGGCAGGTATTCGATCGTACATAGGCTTCTTACCGTTCATCACAGACCGTTGGTTGCCCCATGGTCAGGCAGTGGATCGCGCCCAAGCCGACGACCAGGTGCTCGCAACGCACGCCGATGATCTTGTAATTCGGCATCGCGCGTTCGAGTGCGCGCATGGCGGTGTCGTCGCTGTGCTGGCCGAAGGTGGGGACGAACACTGCGCCGTTGGCGATCAGAAAATTCGCGTGGCTTGTGGGTAGTGCTTTGCGCCCGCCTGGACCGAATTGATCGGCGGGGTAGTCGTACCACATCGGCTCGGGTGCGGGCAGCTCGACGAGGTTGAACTTTCTCCCGTCTTGGTCGCGTGCGTCTTTTAACGTACGCCAGTTCTGTTCGAGCACGTCGTGGTCGGGGTGTCCGTGGGGTGTGCGCACCGCAGCGATGGTGTCGGGGTTGATGAACCGTGCCACGTCGTCGATGTGGCCGTCCGTGTCGTCGCCCTCGATCCCGCCGGGTAGCCAAACGGTGTGTCGCGTGCCCAGCGTGTCGTGTAGGGCTTGCTCGATCTGTGTTTGCGTCATGCTCGGGTTGCGGTTCGAGTTTAGCAGACACTGGCGTGTGGTCATGCCGGTGCCCGAGCCGTTGACCTCGATCGACCCGCCTTCGAGCACGAGTGTGTGTTCCCACACGGGTATGCCCAGCTTCGCGGCGATGTGCAGAGGCACCGCGTCGTCGTCGCGGTAAGGCTCGTACTTGTCACCCCAGCAGTTGAAGACGAAGTCGTGGCACGCCAGCTTGCCTGATTTGTTGACGACGAAGATCGGGCCATAGTCGCGTATCCACGAATCGTTCGTCGCGATTCCCTGGCTTTGTGTCGTGCGCACCTCGACGTGGGCGGACATTATTTTGATCAGGTTGTCGAATTGTTGTTGCGCGTGATCGAGGCAGCCGGGCCAAGTGTCGCTGTTGTGCGGCGGTGTCACCCAGACGCGCGTGAGCGGTTCCCATTCGGCGGGCATGCGGTATCCGAGTGTACGTGCAGATTGATTTAGCTGAGCCACTCGGTCGCTCGTGTTGGTTTCGTTCGTGCCCATCAGTCGCTCAGGTATCGCTGTGTGATTTGGCTGTAGGCGTCGACGCGGCGGTCGCGTAGGAACGGCCAACCCTCGCGATGCTCATCGATCAGCGACAGGTCGCAGTCGGCGATGAGGACCTGTTCTTTGTCGTCGGTTGCTTGAGCGATGATCGTGCCGCCGGGGTCGGCCACGAAGCTCGATCCCCAGAACGCCAGGTCGTCTTCGGTGCCCACGCGGTTGATCGCGGCGACGAACACGCCGTTGGCGATTGCGTGCGACCGTTGGATTGTTATCCAGGCATCCTTTTGTCGTGCACGCTCTTGTGTCGTCTCGCTGCGGCACCACCCGATGGCGGTGGGGTAGAACAGTATCTGAGCCCCTTTGAGCGCGGTGAGGCGTGCTGCTTCGGGGAACCACTGGTCCCAGCACACGAGCATGCCGGTCTTGGCGGATCGCGTCTGCTGCACCTGCCAGCCGGCGCGGTCTGCGGATGTGGGGGAGGGATGTATTGCGTGACCGGGCGCGTCGCCGGGTGTGAAGTAAAATTTCTCGTAAAAACGAGGGTCGTCTGGTATGTGCATCTTGCGGTACAGGCCGATGATCCTGCCACCCTCGTCGGGGCTGATCATGATCGATGTGTTGTGGTAGATACCTTGCGCGCGTTTCTCGAAAAGTGATGCTGTGATCTCGACACCCAATTCTGCTGCCAATGCACGCAGCCGCTCGCTGGTCGGTCCGGGGATCGTCTCGGCTGATTCGAAGTGTTTGGCATCTTCGATCTGCGGGAAGTATCGGCTTGCGAATAGTTCTTGTGTGGCGACGATCTGGGCGCCTTGCGTAGCCGCGTCGCGGATCATTTCGATGGTCTTGTCTAGGTTCGCCTCGGTGCCGGGTTGGCAGGCGTGTTGAACGAGTCCGATGCGCACGGTGCTGCTGCTGTCGCTAGTCGAACGTTTGCTTGTTTCGGCCATGTCTTGTTCTCAAAAGCGGCGATGTTCGTTGTGCGCTTCAATCGTAGCGTATCGAGCCGGTGTGCGGGTGGTCGTCTGTGTTGTTGAGGCACGCTATGATTAGCCTAATCCCGTGATCCGTCCCCGCTCCGTTCTACCGCAAGTTACCACACCATGGCCGACACACAGACCGACCAACCCGCTGCACTGGTGGGCGAGCCGACGGGCCGTCAGGATCGTGACTCTGTGCTGCCGTCGGCGCGACAGTTACAGGGACGACTTGCTGGTCTGTCGATCCCGCGTCAAGTGTTTGCGCTCGCGTTGTGGCCTTTGCTCGAACAGTTCATGTCATACATGGTTGGCACGGTTGATTTGGCGCTGGCGGGCCACCTCGACCCTCAGTCCCTGCAGGTTTCCGCCACCGACGCGCTGGGGGTCACCAGTTACGTTACGTGGTTGATGCACATGATCCATATGGCCGTCGGTATCGGATCTGCGGCACTGATCGCACGCGCGATCGGCGGCAGGCACCGTGGTCTGGCAAACGCGGCATTGGGGCAGTCGCTGATACTCGCTGTGGTCGCAGGTGTTGTTGTGGGTGCCTTGGTATTTGCGGGTGCGCACCCGATCGGCGCACTTGCAGGGTTAACCGATCAGAGCTTGATGCTGTCTGTCACATACCTGCGCATCGTCGCGGTGGCTGCGCCGTTCAGCGCTATTCTCATGGTCGGTGCCGCCTGCCTGCGCGGCGCGGGTGATACACGCACGCCATTCGTCGTCATGGTCGTGGTCAATATCGTTAATGTTGCGACGAGCTATCTGCTGGTCTACGGCCCCGATCCGATCGGCGGGCACGGCGTGGCGGGAATCGCTGTGGGTACGGTTATCGCATGGTGCGTCGGCGCGTTGACGATCTTGGTGATGTTAATGCGCAGCAGCGGCCCTATCCGTCTACACCGCCACCGTCTGCGGCCACACACACATACGCTGCGACGCATCATCCGCGTCGGCACGCCGAACATGCTCGAATCCGTCGCGGGCATGTGGGTCGCAAACTATATGGTCCTGATGATCGTCGGCCGCTTGGCTACCCAGGGGGTCATCGGCGCGCACATGATCGCGATTCGGATTGAGTCGTTGAGTTTTTTGTCGGGTTATGCCCTGAGCACCGCCGCCGCTACGCTCGCTGGTCAGTACCTGGGCCTGGGCGATCCACGCCGTGCCCGCCACGCTGTGATGGTCTGCTGGGCCGCCGCTGCCGTCATCATGACTACGTTGGGCGTGGCGTTCCTGACCGTGCCCGAGGTGTTTGTCGGGTTAATCACCGATGCCCCGTTGCTGGTCGAGCAGAGCGTGACGCCGATCCGCATCTGCGGGCCGATCCAGATATTCTTCGCCACGCAGATGGTGCTAGCCGGTGCCCTGCGAGGCACGGGTGATACGCGAGCGGCCATGTGGATGACCACGGTTTCGGTTTACCTGATCCGCCTGCCCAGCGCGTACCTGTTGGGCATTGCTTGGGGTTGGGGCTTGCCTGGCGTCTGGTTGGCACTCTGTGGCGAGTTGGTTTTCCGAGGCGTGATTTTTGCTGCGCGGTTCTTGCATGGCGGGTGGGTTAAGGTACAGGTGTAACGCGGATCGTTTCCAGGCGTCAGCTTTTTTAGGATCGTACCCTGTCACATTACACTAGCCTGTATGGTGCTTAGCCTTCAATTACCCGATGGCCGAATGCGGCGGTTCGACCGGCCCGTCATCATGGGCATCCTGAACGTCACGCCCGACAGCTTTTCAGACGGCGGCAGATACCAGGACCCCGACACAGCGATCGACCATGCGGTGTCGATGATCGTAGACGGGGCTGACATCATCGACGTGGGTGGTGAGTCGACCCGCCCCGGCGCGCAGCGTGTATCTGTTGATGAGCAGATTCGGCGCGTGACACCCGTCATCGAGGGGTTGAGCCGTCGCATGCCCGATGTGATCGTGAGTATCGACACCACACAGGCGTCTGTGGCGCGTGCTGCGATCGACGCAGGTGCGGCGATCATCAACGACGTCTCCGCTGGTCGTGACGACCCTGAGATGTTTGAGCTTGCCGCGCAGATAGGTGTTCCGCTTGTGCTGATGCACATGCAAGGCACACCTGGGGATATGCAAAACGACCCGCAGTACAGCAACGACGTGGTAAGCGAGGTCGAGTCGTTCCTGGTCGAGCGTGCCAAGGCGGCCATCCGTGTCGGCGTCGCACAGCAGCAGATCGTGATCGACCCGGGTATCGGCTTCGGCAAGACGGTTGAGCATAACCTCCTGCTACTGCTGCACCTGGATCGGCTCGTTGCTGCCGGATTCCCCGTGTTGTTAGGTGCCAGCCGCAAGAGTGTGCTTACGCACGTTTGTCGAGGGTTGAGTAAGGGCGATGGGCCGGAACTGAGTGATTTAATCGCGGCGACGTGTGCGACCACCGCTCTGGGTGTTGCCGCTGGCGTGGGTCTTTTCCGTGTCCATGACGTGCTCGCCAACCGCAACGCCGCCGATACCGCGTGGTCGATTGTGGCGGCGGGCACCGGCTCGTAGCCAAGCCGATACATCGGTCGCAGAGTCGGCCACAACCCGCCAAATTAAAGGGTTTATCTTGTATGAGGTCAGCCGTTAAGCGGATAATCTGTGAGGGGTTTCTAAGTTTGTATTTTGCAGAAAGTTAGATATCCGTCATCGCGCGTTATAGAATCCTTTCAAGCAAACTCGCACGGTTTGGCGATATGTGTTGTGGACAGCGGCTTCGGGTTGTATCGGGGCTGTAAACAAAAGCTAACAGCTTGCCCAGAAGAGAACGGATCAAGGAAGATCAAACAGACTGTTGGCACGGTTGCCCGTGGGTGAGGTAGGAGTATGGAACAGATGAGCAATATTTCACCAATTGGTCGGCCTAATCCCGCGTTGCTGGGTCGATCTGATCGGGCTAATAGTAGCCAAGCGTCGCCCGCCGTCGCCCCTCGCGGTCAGGACCAAGTCGAGCTATCGCCTCGTGCGCAGCTATTAAGCAAGATCGCCCAGTTACCTGAAATCCGTCAGGATTTGGTCGATCGCGTGCGTTCTGAGATTGATTCGGGGTCGTACGATACACCTGAAAAAGTCGACGCCCTGATGGATAACCTATTAGAGGACTTGGCCTAATCAGAGCTAGGGTCTAGGGCCCAAAATTCGCATATACCTTTTAAGGATAGATTTACTCGCTACGCATAGTCCCTATGCGTAGTTTTTTCACTTGGACCGAGTGAGGATGTGTGGCAGTCTCCGGCACAGACAGATAGTCCGATAACGTTGCGGCTGTGTTCAAATATACGCACATTGATTTGTAAATAATTGATATATAGGCTCTTAAGTTCAGCAAGGCGACTTGTATCGTCATGGCCACTTTCAATTTATTCTCAATTTCATTGCCAATTGAGTCGGGCGGCCCCTCACTGAGCGGCAAGAGTAATCCTCACTTCCGCAGTGCTCCTGATTCCTATAGGGGAAATTGCGTATGAGCCCTTGGGGACATGCCCTGAATTGCCGGCTCAATCGGGTCGATAAGCGCTTTGTAGAGAAAGTGTTTCCAGACATATCGAACACATACGTATTGATACGGATCGATCAGCTATGCACGTATTAACCCGAATGATCGTCGTTGTGTGCGCCGCTGGAGTGATCGCCATCGGTCCCAGTGCGTGGGGCGATCAGGTGGTCGATGACTTCGAGTCCTACGCGGATGGCCAGATTGTCGGGCTGACCGCGACGTCGACCCCTTGGCGCCGTTTTGGCGGTGCGACGAATGACAACGTTACCGCTACGGGTCACGATCGATGGAACATGACCGGAACCCGCAGCGCGTTGTACGGCGTGGTTTGGCCGGCACCTTTTGGCGCGGTGCGACGTATTTACGACGAAGCGAACGATCTGAGTGAGTTCAACTCCGCCACCGTGAAGATGAGGTCGGACCGGACCGGTACCCACACGCACGCCATGCTCGCGGTGAGTAATGGGCTGACCACTTTCGTTTCGATCACAGAGCATGCGCTGACGGGTCAGAAACAGGATTTTGCTTTTCAGATGGACCGGGCCAGCATGGTGCGCACCAATGGCAGCGACAGCTTTGAAGCGGTGATAGGGGGTGTGCGGAGCATCGGTTTTGATTTTAGAAACATCGAGGGCGAATACACCGAGACCATCGTGTTCGACGATTTTGTTTTGACGAATAGTGATGCGGCAGAGAACGCCACCGCGAGTAAACAGTGAGATGATCCGACCCGGATCATGGTTACGCCTCGGTCGGTGAGAGATGATTATGTTACGCCACGCGATTGCACAACTTGGTCGTCGTATCCGTCGCTGCGTTTTGCCGGGCGCTACGGGTCGGAGCCTGTTGGGGTTGGTGGTGTTGACGACGTTTGTGTTCGGCTGCGTCACACCGATTACGGTGGGTGAGGATTGGTTTGGCCTGGGCTTGTTCCGGGTGGAGAGCCAGCAGATCACCGACGACGTGGCTTATCGGCAGATCACGGGGGTCGGGCTGCTGGTGACGGGTACGCGTGTGTCGCTGGGATTTACCGATGAGCAGTTGGTGGCCGCTCGTCTCGACGACCGCAGTTATAGCATCGACACGCCCTTAGCGCAGATCGCGGTGGGGGGTGAGGCTGATCGGATCGCACTTTCGGAAGATTTGTCTTTTTCACACACCTATTGACGGGAGGAATCGTAATGCGAAGGAAGAACATTTTTATGACGGCGGCCGCGCTGGGTTGCGCGTTCGTTACGGGGTGCAGCAACGCCGACCGGTCGCTGAGTCTGTTTACGGACACGACGATTGGGTTTGAGTTGACGTTTGACTCAAAGGCGGCGACGCCGGCCAAGGCGATCCTGGGTTACAACCGTTCTGAGGGGTTGATGAACCCGGTGTATTCAGAAGGTCTATCGGTGACTTATGACAACAATGGCTCGATCGTGCGTACCAAGACGGTTACGGCGAATTATCGAGACGAGGCTTACTCGGTGATCGTGAAGATGAACGGCCACAAGCAAGCCCAAGCGAAGCCCGACAAGGCCAAGAGCAACAGCGGCCAGTTATTCATCACCGGTCAGGCGGCTAAGCTGTTGGCGCAGAATCCTATCGCCGTCGCTGTTCTGACGGATGACCGCGATGTAGCTGTCGAGGCTATGCGTACTGCTGAGCGGGTTGAAGTGGTCCGGGCTGCCTATGCTGCCAACCCCAGTCCTAACTCCGAGGTTCGGACCGCGGCGCGATAGCTGACAGAGCATCCGTTGATTTGATCCGGGGGGACACGAAGGCCTTCCGTCAAATAATTAAGGCACCTTCAAGGCCGGTGGGTTAACCCCCGCCGGTTTTTTTGTGCGCGGGAATCAGGGATTTGGACGTGTCTTGCGAATCAAGCGGTGTTATGGCGTCATCGATCAGGGGTGGTTGGGCAAGCATCGCATCGGCTGACAGTGGGCCAGCGACGACCTCAAATCCTTTGCCGGTGAGCGTTGGGCCATCGACGACCCAGATGGGCCGGTCGCGGTATGCGGTTAGGACTTGTGATTGCGTGTGTGGGTCATTTGCGAAGGCGTAGACGGGCGCGTCGGCGCGTAGGTTGATGGGGTTGTATGCAAATGCGGAAGCGAAGTCGGGGTGCTCTGCTCCCCGTATGAGCACGAGGCTCCTGCCGAACTGGTGCTGGGCGGCCAGCTTCGGGATATCGGGTCTCATGTTTAGATAGTGATGGTATTTATCGATTGCGCGCCAAGGGAAATAATTGATCAAGGTCAACGCCATCAGGGCTATGACAACTGCCACGACGCGCCCGCCAGCTCGAGAGGAAGGTGTCGCAGGGGCGTTTAAGACGTTGCCCAGGTGCTGGACCCCGCGTGCGGTCAGGCACACGAGCGGAAAGATTGCGAGATACCAGTAGCGTGCGCCAAAGTCGGGACCGCCACTAAACCAATACAACGAATACGTGGCCATGAATGCTGCGATGACGCCTAGCATGAGACGATCCGTTCGGTGCATTGCCCGTGAGAAGACGATCACCGCCACGAACAGCAGCGATCCGATGCCCCAGCCGTGCAACTCGGTACTGATCGAAGATAAATTGAGGACGGCGTTGATCGCGGCGTCTAATGGGCTGTGCCCCGGGTAGGGGTCGAGCCCCCATCCCAGCCCGCGTTCGGGCCCGAATCCTAATGCGTTTGTGCCTGGTCCGAAGTTTTGCTCATAGTAGGTTTCGAGTGGAAATGACGCTGGGTTGCCGGTGAGTTGGTGGTTGTATATCAGGTGGAGGCTGGCTACCGCTGCGGTGGCCAGAACGAGCGCCGCGGTAGCGTTGAGTTTCAGGGCGCGCGCACCGACGCCGATCGCCCATAAGCCCACCAGCACCGAGACGAGAGCCCCGTCGAGTGGTCTGATCAGGAAGATGACGCCCATCACAGCGCCGCCGATCGCAGCCCACCGTGCACGTTTCGTTTTTCTGGCACGTGAGACAGCGAGGCAAGCGGCCAGCACACACGCCAGCGCAAGCGTGTGGGACATAAAGCTCATGCCCATGAACACAAACCAGGGCGAGCTACAAAATAAGCAGGTAACCAGCCGTGCTGTAGCGCGGTCGTACAGGTCACGTGCCAGCAGATAGACCAGCACGACGTTTACCCCTGCGAGGATAGGGTTAATCAGCCAGGGCACGCCGATCCAGAACCCCACCGCCAACGCAGCGGGCCAACCGGGTGGAAAAATGGAGTACCAGTGTCCCCCGTCGAGGGCCATGAGATAGATTTCGAAACTTTTGGGCGTTGGTGGTGGCGGCAATGCGACAAGACCAGCGGCGAAGTACTTTGCGTGGTAAAAGTATCCGACCTCATCTTGCAGGTGTGGGTGGCACTGGTATGACACGACGCTTAAGAAAGCGGTGACAGCAGTGACACAAGCGGCGGCGACCAGCAGCGAGATGCTGATGCCGCGTCTGGGCGGCACTTGGGCGGGCGCCTCTGTCGTGTGCGACTCGTCGGATGTATCGAACCATCCCTTTAGCCGATCGAGGGCTCGGTCCGGCAGCGCCATCGCCAGCAGCAGCAAGGCGCCCAGGTTTACCGTTTGGATCAGCCCGGCGAAGACCAGTTCGTAGGCGTAGAACGGGGCATCGCGGGAAGGTGCTGCGTTGAAAGCATAGAAAGCGCATGCGATGGCCACGATCTGCCACGGTTTAAACGCACACCCCAGCGAGGCGCGGATTTCGTGTCGGCCACGCCACAGACCCGCTGACACGATCAGCAGTTGAGCACCTAGCATTGCCAGGAGAGGCCATTGCCCGTTGTCGATTAATTCGGTGATAGGGATGTAGTGCTGGTAGTGGATGCGATTACCCGCATCGATCATCTGTAGTGAGATTGCTTGCCCCAAAGCACACACCACCAACCAGAGCGCCGCGTGCAGCCACCTTGTGCCTATCGCCGCTGCCAAAACGATCACCGAGATACCCGCAGTCAGCGGTAAGCAAAAACGCCCATCGAGAAACCCCTCGACGTCGCGGAATCGTATCGTCATGAACGCCCAGGCGATCAGCACACCGCCGGAAGCTCCAATGGCCACTTTCAATAAACGTTGCACAGCGGGTGTTCTTTTCTTGTTGTGAATGTTTGACGATGAGCTTGCCCCAACGCCAATCGTCTGAGAATGCGCCCGGGAGGATTCGAACCTCCGACCTACGGTTTAGGAAACCGTTGCTCTATCCTACTGAGCTACGAGCGCAACAGTCACTATTATCACGGGTAACGCGAATCTATAAAATTGACTTTAAACACGCGATCACATCTTTGCACGCCTGTCCACGCTAAATACCTAAAACAAAGAACGAAACCACGATTAAGGCATCGGAAAAAAGCCACGTTGACCTTATTCACATATTACGACAATGTCAGCCCATCCGCGCGGCTATTGAATTAAACGTATCAACTGTCGACAAGCATCGTTCGGCAGACTCGGTAAGCTTCTGGTCAGAACCCGCGTCTATCGAACCGACGAGATTATTTTAGGTGTGATACGCATTGCGTATAGTTCTATCGCGTTGTAAAGGATGTAAGTTATTGTCTGTTTTGCCTTCGCGTTCGCAGATGCCGCGCAAGTATTAATCTTGATTGGTACGACACCTATCGATGTGGCCAGCCCTGTATCATCAAAATGCAGAAGTTGTTGGAGGCCCGTGTGCATCGCTTCTGCTCGCTTTGACGAGATATGGGGTTTCCCTTTCGATAGTGGGCATCCGTGTCTGTCACAGTTTCTACAGGCGCGAACCTCAATCGTCCCATTACAAGAATTGACGATTAAAACCACCACTCGCATTGAGTGACATAAATGGAAACGGGAAATTGCCGGCGAATTTCATTTGGTAGAAAAAGCCAGATGCCTTGCCTTTGTATGACATCAACAGCGTGTTCCATTCACCCGAGGGAAACACTACTGCGGTCAATGGCGTTGTGTTGACAAAACCTTGGTACGCGAATGCCATGCGTTGGTTTTTACCGAGTGTTACGATGCCAACCGGAGTAAGTTTTTTGTAGGCAATGAGTTTTCCCAAGTCTTGCAAGAATGCGTCCTCGCCAGCACGATCATGGGAATAGCTTGTATTCAATGCATTTTCCAGAAGTTTCTTATGCGAATTGAAATGGCTATTGAAATTCCGGTGCCTGGAAAGTACGCCTCCGAGTCTACTGGCGTTTCGAATTAACACTTGAAGTTCCTGTTTGTTTGGAACCGCAGCGGCCATGTCCTGCGCCGGAGTTGGTGTTGGGCCAGCGCCAAGCCCCACGAGAATACCGGGAACCGTGCCGCCGTGTAATACTTCTGTTCCAATTGCACCAGTCGCGTCGGGGATTTCTATCACAAGATCATCCGCAGTTAATACCCAACCCATAACACACTCACCCGTTGTTGCCTGGACACTGAAAAACTGACGTTTCCCATAAATCTCCGCCAACACCGGCAAAGATTCACTGCTTGTCATGGTACCGCCAGCCGCGGGCTGCGTGAAGACTTTTATCCGTCAATTCCCAACTATTTTTATCAATTCGGTTTTTTCACGGTAGCCCGCTGCCACAACGCAAGCTTATACGCATTGCGTATAGTTTTATCGCGTTGTAAAGGATGTAAGTGATTGTCTGTTTAGCCTTCGCGTTCGCAGATGCCGCGCAAGTATTAATCTTGATTGATATTAGGTGTGCGTCGCCTCGTGTTTTCATGTTTTTTTTTCGATGGCCTCCACGCTACTGATATTGGATTGTTTTCTACAAGGCCGTTCAAATGTAGCGTGACGGATTCGCCTGTCGAAAAGGGGATAGGAATCAGCCTGTTGCACTTGATCTGTCGTCGAGTGGTACGATCGCTATGCGTTTGCAGCACATTGTCAATTAAGTAAAGCTGTTGATCGATTCACCAGGGCGCCTGTGTTGACGTGAAAAGATCACATATCGAAAAACGGAGAGGGCGGGATTCGAACCCGCGGTAAGAGGAATACCCCCTACGACGGTTTAGCAAACCGTTGCCTTCAGCCGCTCGGCCACCTCTCCAGAGCATTGTTTGTGGTTGCAAACAGTCCGGTAATATTGATTTTCCGGCCTAATTCTAGCAGACCCCATCGAGCCCACAACCAAGGCACGCCGCGTCACGGCTGATGCCTATGTGTTGCTGTTTTACGGGGCTGCCTGGTCGGCTATGGGCTACGTCTTGAGGTTAAGCATTTTGTAGTAATTACAGAGCATTACGCTGGTGCACAACTGTGTGCATCAAGCGTCTTAAGAAACCTACCGATACGAATATCTAGGCCTGTATGGCAACGGGGGCTGTTTTTTACATCCCGTTTTTCATCATGAATCTTCGTACAAAATTACTGAAACCCACTGCCTGGATGGCTGTACTGCTGTTGAGCGTGATCGGGCTCACCGCGGTTCTTGTCTACGTGGACGGGGGGGACTTTGAAGCCAACTTCAAATCAAACACGTTTGTGATCCTGGCTGTTGTTGTTGCGGCGGGGATTCTCCTGTACAGCGCGTACGGGCAAGTTACCCAATTTGTGCGAGAGTTTGAGCAGGCGCGTGGGAAGGCAAGCAGCGCGGTTCAGGCGAAGCATGAATTTATCGCGAGCCTCAGCCACGAGGTTCGTGCACGCATGATGACTATCCTCGGTTACACGGAGTTGATGCTGCACGGAAGTGGTGACGGTGATGCTGCACTCGATCAAGATCATGTCATGAAGACGATCTATGAAAACGGCGAACACCTGATGCTGCTCATTGATGACGTCACGAACATATCCAAACTCGAATCTGCAAAGGTCATGGTCGAGGCAAAGCCTTGTTCGGCGATCGGCGTCGTTGCGGGTGTAGTGGATGATTTGCATAACGCGGCAGTAGAAAAAGGTATCAAGCTGGAAAGCGAATTCACAGGCCCGATCCCCAGTGTCATCCGCACCGACCCTGATCTGATGCGCCGGGTGTTGTACAACTTGGTTGACAACGCGGTTCGACACACCGAGACGGGGGGCGTCAAGATAGTCACAAAGCTCATGGCTGCATCGTCGGATAAACACGCCCATCTCTGTGTTGAAGTGACGGATACCGGGATTGGGCTATCCGAAAAGCAGCAGAAGCATCTTTTTCGGCCATTTGGCGCCGCCACGGGCAACACGGGGCATCAGGGGAGCAGCGGTCTAGGGCTGAGAATATCTAAACGGCTTGCGGAGATGCTTGGGGGCGATATCACCCTATCGAGTAAGCAGGGTGTAGGCAGCTCGTTTTTCGTGACGATCGAGACCGGTCCGCTCGATGGGGTGGATATGGTCGATGGTGCTCAGCAGACCGTAGGCCAGATAAGCCAACCGGACATTCAGCCGCAGCCTGACGTGTCGCTTACACGGCGTATTCTCATCGCTGAAGACGACACGGGTATACAACGTCTCTTAGCATTTGTATTACGAAGAGCTGGCGCTGAGGTGGAACTCGCTAGTGACGGTCGCCACGCTGTGGATAAGGCGCAAGCGGCCATGCGCGAAGGCAATCCGTTTGATGCCATCCTCATGGATATGCAGATGCCCGTGATGGACGGCTACGAAGCGACGCGGCTGCTGCGGAAAGCAGGGTACACCCACCCGATTATTGCTTTGACAGCTCATGCATTGGAAGAGGATCGCCAGAATTGCCTCGACGCGGGCTGCGATGTTTTTGTGACGAAACCGGTTAAAAAATCGTTGCTCTTATCAATACTTGATCGCCATACGCGCTCACATGACAAGGGCCGCAGCACCTCAGCCAATCCGGCTGCCTAACGTTAGACTTATCAATAGCGGATGCTAAAGCGATCGGTGCCCGGTGTGCCGAACTCACCCGTCGCAGTACTTTCGTCGGTTGAGCAGTCATTAATAAACGCATCCATCGTTGTGACGACTTCGTTCACAAAGGCCTTTGTCTGATCGCGTTCCCCTTCGGCTACCAATAGGACTCGGCCGTCTGGCAGGTTCCGCACGTATCCCGATACGCTGTGTTGGCAGGCGATCTGGGCTGTGGTGTAGCGAAACCCAACGCCCTGGACCTGACCGCAGAAGTGAACGGTGAAGCGAACCATAGCATACGAATCAGTAGACGCGACGCCTGTCTCCCCTCTTTCTCCCCCAACGCAATCACTCGCTTAGCGCCGCAATTTCTTCGTCTGGAATCTCAAAGTTGGCGTGGACCTTCTGCACGTCGTCGTGATCCTCCAATGCCTCCATGAGGACCAACACCTTCCTCGCATCGTCACCGGCGCACGCTACCGTCGTGTTTGGGATCATGGTTAACCCGGAAGACTCGATGCTGATGTCTGCCTCCCCGACGGCATTGCGCACCGCCAGCAATCCGCCAGGCTCGCACAGCACTTGCCACGAGTCGTCGCTGTCGATGACGTCCTGAGCACCCGCTTCAAGGACGATCGTCATGAGTTTGTCTTCGTCGGCTTGGGACTTGGTGACAAAGACCTCGCCGTGTGTCTGGAAGATATAAGACACGCATCCGGACGTGCCAAGGTTGCCGCCGTATTTCTCAAAAATACGTTTGATCTCGGGTACCGTTCGGTTGCGATTATCGGTGAGGGTCTCTAGCAAGATCGCCACGCCGTTGGGCCCGTAACCCTCGTAGATGACGCTCTCGTATTGCTGGGCGGCGAGTTCCCCGGAACCTTTCTTGATCGCGTTGGCGATCGTGTCTTTGGGCATGTTCTGGGCTTTGGCGTCGTCAACCGCGTAGCGCAGCGTCAGGTTCGTGGCTGGGTCCCCGCCGCCGTTTTTCGCTGCCACGATGATCGCTCGGGCGCACTTGCTCCACATCTTGCCGCGCTTGGCGTCGTTGCGGGCCTTTTTGTGCTTGATGTTCGCCCATTTGCTGTGACCAGCCATAATACACCTTCAATAGTCAATGGAGCCCATATTTTAGGCAACCCTCGCCCGATGCCAACCCAAACCGCCGCAGCCTTTCCTATATGTCTACTTTTTACGTAGTTGTGCGAATCCGCGTTGACACCGATGGCGTAGCAGGGACAATTTGGCTCTAGACCACTCCCGCTGCGGGCGTAACTCAATTGGTAGAGTGTCAGCCTTCCAAGCTGAATGTTGCCGGTTCGACCCCGGTCGCCCGCTTTGACTCGGATGTTTCGTAGCTCCGGGTCTCGTCCAGGGCGGTCGGTCCTCCATCCGTGTGGCCAATTACCGGACTCCTAAACCCTACCGATGGGTCACCCCGAATGTTTTTATTATCCCGAAGAGGTTTGAGCTAGCGAAGACATCCGGCGCAGCGGACAAAGGGGGCAGCCATGGGGGGAAGGGCTGGTTATTACCCCTTTAGTCTTATTCGAGCCTCACCGATAAATATTAAGACTCCGTGTCGCAAATGAAATGTAGGGGGTGTGGAGTCCTGTCGACAACGGTGGTCCAATAAACATAAAGGTGTACGGCCGTGAAATCTATCAGGTCTCAATATATTGCGATGTTTATTTTGTCGAGCGTGATACCTCTAATCGCACTCTCTACATACTTTGTAATCAATACGCGTCATCAGGTCAGGAGCGACATCTTCGAGCGATTTGATGCGATTGCGAATGTTAAACAAGACACGCTGCATCGAAGCTTGACTACGATTGCGGAAGGCTGCAAGGCTTTGGCGAATAATGATTACCTCATCAATGGCTTGGTGCAGTACAAAGCGGGGGAGAGCGAAACCCACGATGAATGGTCTGAGTCAGAGAACTACCAACACGCGCTTCACGTCATCCGAAACTATCAGGAAGCGTCATGGGGTAAGCTGCACCATGTCTTCATCACGGATACTGACGGGCGCGTTGTGTTGAGCCCTCCGCATGGCGATTCAAAAGGCTCGCACCTGGGCGACGAGGTCGAGCATCCTGGGATCAAGACGGCCTTGCAGGGGCAATCGGTGGTCACGGACTTTTTTGGATTCTCCGAAAAGACTCATTTCCATCAGCTTTATATGGAGCCGATCAAAGACGCAGGCGGTCAGACTGTCGTCGGTGTTGTCATCGTCGAGGTCGTGATTGCCCATCAAATGGAACTGCTGGCCAGCAACGTCGAGCTAGGAGAGTCCGGCAAGATTTTCATGGTCACGATGGATGGACAAAAGATTGTCAATGGGAAGGACGAACAGGAGCCCCCGTTGGAACACTCGGGTATCTTTCAGGCTATCGAGGAGCACCACGTCGTCGGTGAATTTGTAGATCACCTCGGTACTCCTGTTCTGGGTATGTATCTGCATCAGGATGAATACCCGTGGGTGCTGTGTGTGGAAATCGATAGGAGCGAAGTCTTTGCCCCTGTCGCCAGAGCCACCTATGCGGCAGTCGCCATCACGGGTGTCGTTGCGGTGATATTGATTGCGGTTTCACTTTACGTCAGCAGCCGGTTTACCAAACCGATTTTGGCTGTCGCCGAGCGGGCCCAGGCCATAGCCGGGGGCGACTTATCGGGGTCGCCGCTGCCAGTTACGACTCGCAACGAGCTTGGGCAGCTAACCGCATCAATCAATGAAATGGGGTCTGCGTTAGGCGGGATCGTTTCCGAGATAAACAAAGCGGCACATGAGGTTAGCGATGCGTCGAAGCATATCGCCACCTCGAATGGTGAAATCGCTACCAATATGAACTCGCAGAGTGGGCAAGTAGATTCGATCTCCTCGGCAATGGAACAGTTGTCTTGTTCAGTCGTCGAGATTGCTCGCAAGTCTGAAGAGACCGCTGCCCAATCCAGCCAATCTGGGAGTATGGCTAAGGAAGGTGGCGAAGTGGTGGAGCAAACGATTCGGGGCATGGAGGATATCAGTGAGGCTGTAACCACAACCTCCGCCGCGGTAACCGAATTGGGTGAACGCGGAGAACAGATTGGTCAGATCATAGGTGTGATAAATGACATCGCGGATCAGACGAATTTGCTTGCGTTGAATGCCGCCATTGAGGCTGCCCGTGCCGGTGAGGCTGGGCGCGGTTTTGCGGTTGTGGCTGACGAGGTCCGCAAACTTGCAGATCGTACGACCAAGGCTACGGATGAGATTTCCACGTCAATCAAGGCCATTCAGACAGAAACCGCCCAAGCAGTTGACCGAATGGCTGAGGGTACGAAGCAGGTTTCCAATGGCCTTGACCGTGCATCCGCGGCTGGCCAAAGCCTGAAAAAGATCGTTTCCAGTACCGAGGGTGTGCAGGCTTTAGTTCAAGCTATTTCCGCTACGACTGACGAGCAGGCTAAAGCGGCAGAGATGGTCAGCAGTAACATTATTTCCGTAGCTGATCTTACCCGTCAGACGACCGAATTGAGTGATGTAGCGGCTTCTCTAACATTACAGTTGGAATCGAAATCTGAAACACTTCGAGACTTGGTCAACAGATTCAACATCGAGCCGCTTTCACAAGAGGGGTAGGCCAGAATCTTTGAGTGATCAGCGTACCGGGCGGTCGGCGGGTTGCGAATTTTTACTGCCAGGATGCCACGGGTGTCATCACCCGTGGCTAAGTAGGGGGTGTTCCCACGTATTGCAATGTGTGGGCTTCTTCTTGTTGATCCTCAATACGCACCCATTAATCTGAAACCGTATTATACCAATCAAGATTAATACTTGCGCGGCATTTGCGAACGCGAAGGCAAAACAGACAATCACTTACATCCTTTACAACGCGCTAGAACTATACGCAATGCGTATTAGAGCAACTTGTGTAATTATTCTCCATCTCCCCAAGAAGAAGGCAGGTCAATGACCTGCCCTACTCCAGAACTGACATGGCGATTATTTATGCAAGGTGCTCTAGAGGTTTACGATTTGCGGGCAATGTAGAGGCGGATGTGCCCGAAGACGGGAGAGCAAGCGACATTCAGACCTCTGCGCAAGACTTTAGCGGTTAGCGTGCGCGGCTCCACGATTGGGGCAACGAAAGGGGCCAGCCCACACACATCGTTCTTGATGCCACGCAGTCCGTCGACCCCGTGGTGACGCAACACAGAAAACCCTGCTTCCCGAAGGTCCCTGATGATGGTTCGTGGCGGGATGGCGAACTGATAAAACCCGTTTGGCTCACCGTTGTCGGCTCCGGGCTCAAACATCGCGTATCGGCCTCGCGCTGCCTGGTATCGTCGCCAAGGCGATAGCTGCGGCACTGTCAAAAACAAATACCCTTCCGGCGTCAAGACGCGGTATATCTCCGAAAGGATTTTGCCATACCCCTCCCAAAAGTGTTCGATCACACCCAGTGACCAGTAGCCTTCAAAAGATTCGTCGGCAAAGTCCAGGTGTCTTACATCGCCGATGCGCACGTCCAAGTCTGGCACGGCTTGCTTCACAGCAGCGATTGTCTTCTGGGCAAAGTCAATTCCCGTCGCGGTGTATCCCGCTTGGTGGAGCGTGTAGACCTTCCCGCCGGTGCCGCAGCCGCCTTCGAGGATTCGGCTCGACGTGTTGGGCAGGAATTTTTTTGTGATTTTTAATAGCCAGCGGTCGGTGCTCTCCTCGAGGTGTTTTACGAGTTGGGAGTCGGTCCAGAGCTGGTCCCAATAGTCGGGGGTCGCTTTTTGAACGAGATAGACAAGCCGGCGGTTTTGTTCGTCGTAGAGTCTTCGTTCACCCATGGCGTCTACACCCACGATCTTTTATTCCTGCTGTGGCACAGCATCTCGCGTGTGGTCTTGTCTCACACCCATACCCGCTACGGGGCGTCAAAGCTGGTCGCGCAATGTCCAGACTTTTTCGAATGCATTTGCCACGTCGTCCATGTCTTCCTGCGTGACAGGCGGGCGCATCAGCTCGTGGCCAAAAAGCTCTTTACTCTCTACCCGTTCTACCACGGGGCAGATGCCACGGTCGTAGCACACCTCGCTGGTGTGGTCGGGTCCAGTAAAGGGGTAGCCTTTAGAGCCTATCGCGATCCGCTCCTGGAACAACGGCAAAAGATACAGAGGCTTGACGTATCCGTTGCAAATTTTTACGCCTTCCCCTTCACGCAGTTCTGTAACCGGAAGCTCTGCAGCCACGGCGTCGATGAACGCATCCCGCGGCACACCCGCGACGCGTTCGTCAAACTTAAATGCGTGTACATAATATGAGTGTTCCGCACCGGGGCGTGTTTTTTGCGGCGTCAGGGCGGGTATCTCCCCGAGTCGGTTGGCCAAGTAGTCGCAGTTTGCTCGTTGGCGCTCGATCAGGCTGTTGAGCTTGCGTAGCTGGCAACTGGCGATAGCTGCTTCGATTTCGGTCATGCGGAAGTTGAAGCCCAGCATGTTCGTCAGGTCTTTGTGGCCCTTGCCTTGGACGACCGCTTCAGCGTGGTTGCGGATCAGGCGCACCTTTTCCGCTAGCTCGTCGCTGTCCGTCGTTACGACGCCTCCCTCGCCGCAATGGATGTGTTTGTGATAATTGAGCGAAAAGACGCCGATATCACCGAGCGTGCCCGCGTGTTGTCCTTGGTACGTCGCGCCGGGTGCTTGGGCGGCGTCTTCGATCACATAGAGCCCGTGTCGCTTTGCGATCGCGTTGATCGCCTCGACGTCGTACGGCTGACCAAACAGGTCTACCGCAATGATTGCTCGGGTCCGTGACGTGATCGCGGCCTCAACCCGATCAGGATCGAGACAAAAATACTCATCCTCAATATCGGCGAAGACGGGGACAGCTCCATACAGCAGGGGCGCGGTTGCTGAGATGCACATGCTGTACGGGCTGACGACGACCTCGTCTCCAGGCTCCGTGCCGATCGCGCCCACAGCGCATTGAATCCCGGACGTGCACGAGTTCACTGCCACAGCGTGCTTCACGCCGAAATAGTCTGCCCATTGCCGCTCAAGGGCTTGAACTTCGGGCCCGCCGTAAAAGTCGTCGTGCCAGCAGCCCAGGTATCGCGACAGCACGCCCGAGTCGAGTACCCTGGCGACGGCTTGCTTTTCTTCGTCGCCGATAAACCGGTACGCGGGAAATTTTTTCGTTCGCACGGGTTGGCCACCCGCTATCGCAAGACGCATCGGATACCCCTGGAAGCTGTTTCAAAACCCCTCTCCCCTTGAGGGGAGAGGTTGGGTGAGGGGTGAAAGCCTCGTTAATCACGGACACTCTACCCTCCCCCTGCCCCTCCCTGAAAGGGAGGGGAGTTATGAAACCAGTTCTAGTCATTGCTAAGCACCCGTTCAAATACTGTATCGTAATCACTGATGTGCACAATCTCGCGGTGGGGCAGCGATATCTTCCAGGGCCGACCCGTGACGCAGCTAAATGCGGGTTTGCGCATGATCGTAGCCACGACCAACGCCATACTCTCGATCCCCACGACCGCGTCGTGCTGAGCAATGTCGTCAAACAAGGGTTTATTGGATTGCATGATTGGCAGTCGTTCATGAAACGGCCTGGCAGCGTCGATGTATTTGCACGGGTCTTCCGACGGATGTGGACGCAGCGTGACGCGGTGGACACGATCTCGAAATCGGTCCGTTGCGCAAAAAAAACCATTTAGATTTTTATTCTCATCATCGTAGTCGGTCCATTGCTCACCGAATTTGGCTCGAAGCGTGTGATTAAACGGCTCGCCGATAAATAATATTGATACCTTGCCGTCAACTGCGAAGCCACTGTTACGGTTTCGGGCACTGTGGCGTACTTTTTCGAAGTAGGGGTTCGCCACCTCTCTGATTCGTTACGCGGGGAACCCTTCTGACCGGGCGTATTCGACGCCGAACGCATCGCCGATCCAAATCTCGTCGGGCAGGCCGTCGCGCCAATCGTCAGCCGAGCCAAAACGCCGACGGTAATTGACCCAATGATCCAGGAAACTGGCGCTAGGAACACGGCATTGACGGGCCAGTCGAATGGCCTGGCGTTCGTGGTCTGATCGCAGGCTAGTACCTGTTAAGACGAGGTCGTCCCGGTTGAGCAACAAGATGTCTTGAAGGCTTGCGTGCTTAGCGTCGGGGTGGTCACGCTCAAAAATAACCCTGGCGGGACCGTCTACACATACTGTCATGTCGTACCGGTCAGCATGCGTTTTACACCAGGCGGAGAGAATCTCGGCACCACCCGCGTCATGGCTGACAATAAACACCCTGCGTGGCATGGGTCCCTTTCAGGCAACACGCCAATGTCGCCATTGCGGTTACTCCATTAGATACGGGCTGTTCTGATCGTGCCATATTTTTTAGCAGGCCGTCGATTACCTGGTATTGATACCGCGTGCTATCCGGTATCGTCAATACGTCTTGGTTAGGCCCTAGTCGCTGGTGGCCTGCAAAGATGGAGTCTTCTTCGGGGCGGTATACCTGGATATTTCTGCTGTAATTCTCCAGCCGAACCCTCGTGTGTTCAAACAATAAATCCATTTCCGCCATGCCGTATTCTGTGTCGAGGGGGATGAAATAGATGCTGGCACGTTCATACCGACACAGGAAAGAATGTCCGTATTCGCTGCTGTGCCCCGGGATACATTCAACGCTAAGCGGTTTTCCTATTAGATAGATCATCAAGTCAACGAAGTGTGAAGCGTGATTTAAGGCGTCACCAGTGTAATAGCAGTATCCACCACACAGTTGGCCGATTTGCCCCTCCCGCAAAAACTGCCTTAGCTCTTGGAACGCTGGATCAAACCGACGCTGATAATTGACCGCTAATTGTACGTTTTTCTCTTCGCATGCCTGAACAATTCGCTGGGCTTCTTCGAGTGTCGTGGCGAGGGGTTTTTCTATCAGCACTAGTTTCGGATTCAACTGCCAACACGACGCAATGACCATCTCACGAAGTCCCGTGGGGGTTGCGATGATGACGATGTCTGCCTCCTTGACCGACGAGACGGCTTGTGCGACCGAAGCGAACGCCGTTTGCCCCGTCACTCGGCTGAACGTTTCGCGCCGCTGGGCGTCCGGGTCCACGCCACCTACTAAATAAATGCTTGGATGTGTCATGCACGCACGGGTGTGCGTCAAGACCCAATCGCTATCGGGGTCAAGCTGGGCGTCGTAGAGCAGGCCGATGCGACCCAGCCCAATGACGATCGCCCGCATGGGGTTTGCTTGATTCATAACCACGCTGTTGTACATGGGCGTTGATCTTGAGTCGATCGGGGTGTTGGCGTCGATACATGACATGTCAGCGCAGGTAAAGGCCAAATCGGTGGGGTAAAGCGCCTTAAACAAGCGGTTGGTCAGCACGTAATCGTCAACCCCATCGAGTGTTACCCGGGGGCGAACTTGCCGCAAACGCCAGTTCCGTTGTCTAGACTTGTTTCCACCTAACGCCTGCAGAAACGTAGGGCTACGAATCTACGCATTGATTGGCGGCGTACAGCCTTTGGGCTGTTTCCCAGTCTTCGGGTGTGTCGATGTCCTGAGCGAGGTAACGCGGGATGATCACCGCTCGTGCCCCCGGGCTGTATAGCCGAGGTGTTTGCAAAAACGTCGATGCCTTCACCCAGTAAAACTGCCCCGCGTCGTGGTACGCAGCCGATAGGTCATTCGATCGCGTCAGTTCGTGCTCGGGCCAAACCATGCCGACTTGTCCCTCGCTATCGATTTTCAACGCACGGTATATCGGGAAGTCAAAAGTGGTCACGGAAAAGACACAGCCCGCATCGGTGGTTGTGAGGGTCTGGAACCCTTCTCGAAGATACTGTTCTTTTAAGAAAGGGGTCGTCGCGTAGATACAGCAGGCATGTTTGATCGTCGGGCCGGCCTTGTTGAGGGTCTTGATTGCGTGGGCAACGACGTCTGCTGTGGGCGTATAATCATCCGCCAATGCCGCGGGACGCTCGAACGGGACCTCCGCACCGGCAGCAGCAGCTACCTGAGCGATCTCGGTGTCATCCGTTGAGACGATGACCCGATCGAATAGGCCGCTGCGTTTCGCTGTCATGATCGGGTATTCGATGATGGGCCTACCCGAGAACAGCTTTATATTCTTCCTGGGTATGCGTTTGCTACCGCCCCGGGCAAGTATGATCGCGATGTTCATCTCGATGTACCCTGTATCCCCCGCAAGCTGTTCACACGAAACCGTGCCCGCATCGTTGATCGATACCCCATGATGATGCTGTCGTCCATAAGATACCGTTTAACCTTGCGGCAACCGTGTGTGGATTATAGGGAATACCGTTGACTCAGCCGCTGCTCATCCGTGCCGACGCGAATCAACAGATCGGAGCTGGTCACGCGATGCGTTGCCTGGCCCTGGCGCAGGCGTGGCAGGGCCGTGGTGGGCAAGCGGTCTTCGTTACTGGGTCCGGATTCGAGGCTCTCGAACATCGCTTGCGGGAAAGCGGTATACCCATCCACCACGCCCAAGGCGCGTCTGGGTCAATCCAAGATGCCCAGCACCTTTCGCGGATCGCTCAAAACCTAGGCGCGCACTGGGTCGTCGTCGATGGGTACGCCTTCCAGGAGGATTACCAATTAGCCCTGAAGCAGCACGGCTACAAGATCGTCTGGATCGACGACTACGCCCACGCCCCCATCGAGCACGTGGATATCGTGGTTAATCAGAACATCTACGCTGACCTTGCTATGTACCCCGATCCGCCTGGGGAGACTGTGTTTCTATTGGGCTCTCAATACGCCATGATCCGACGCGAGTTTCGTCAGTGCCAAGGGGCCAGTAATCAGCCCGCGTCAAAGGAATTTCACCTGCTCGTCACGCTCGGCGGTGCGACCCATCATCAAGTGCTCACAAAGATCATCCACGCGGCGGCGTCACTTCAAGGCGCACCGCTTGAAATCAAGGTTGTGGTCGGCTTGGCACAGTCTCACGACGACGATTTTCAGCACGCTGTCGAGTCCTGCCCGCACGATGTTCAGCTCATACACAATCCCTCGTCGATGCCCGATCTGATGCACTGGGCCCATGTAGCGGTATCAGCGGCGGGGGGCACCTGCTGGGAGCTCGCCTACATGGGTGTGCCGCACCTTGTCGTCGTGATAGCAGACAACCAACAGCCCATCGCCGCGGGGCTGCACGACCGGGGTCAAGCTGTGTCGCTGGGGTGGCATTATGAGCTCGATACCCACGTTTGCGCACAACAGCTCGCACGACTTATTCGCGACCCCGCCGCATGCGCCGCCATGAGTCGTAAAGGCCGCGAGATGATCGACGGCTTGGGAGCCAATCGCGTGCTTGATGAGATGCTCTGTGCGTCGATGCGTATCAGGCGCGCGGCGTCTGACGATGTGAAACGGGTATACCAATGGTCGAATGACCGCACGGTTCGTCAAAACGCCTTTTCCACCGACCCCATTGTTTGGGACGATCACGTGGCCTGGTATCAGCGCCGCCTAAACGATCCTGACTGCTTCTTTTACATCTGTGAGGATCAGGATCACGACCCGTTGGGCCAAGTCAGGTTCGACGTTCAATCAGGCCAGACGTTTGTGACGATCAACATTCGCCAAGACCTGCGAGGCCGAGGCGTCGGCGGCGCCATGATCCGCAAAGCCCTGTGCCAATTCCTTACCGACGCCCACCCTTGTGGCGTCTATGCTCTGATCAAACCCGCAAACACCGCTTCCTTGAATGCTTTTCGCCGATCAGGGTTTCGATTCGACCAGGACCTCCAGGTCAACGGGGTGCCAGCCAAACGTTACGTATTTCGCCCCGCCCGGCTCTGAAAAAATGTCGCTTGCCCATCAAGTAAAATACCACGATTGATCCTGAACACGCCGTACAGCGACCCTGACGAAATGACTGACCCCGCGTACATCGTGGCTGGCTGCAAACCCTGGTGCAGGGAAATCTTCGAGAGCACCATCAGGGCCTTCCCAGGCCGATGGCACTACGCCGATGATCCCGTCACGCTCACCCACGATTATGTTGATTCGATCCACCCGCGCTACTTGTTCTTTTTGCACTGGTCTTGGCGGGTCGAGCAGCACCTCGTCGATGCCTACGAGTGTGTCTGTTTCCACATGACCGACCTGCCCTTTGGTCGAGGGGGCAGCCCGCTTCAGAACCTGATCCTTCGCGGGCACAAGCAGACCATGCTCTCAGCTCTCAGGATGGTCGAAGAAATGGATGCAGGCCCTATTTATGCAAAATCGCCTCTGTCGCTGGCGGGTCGAGCAGAGGATATTTACAAGCGTGCCACCGAGACCGCCGCCCAGATGATCCGCAAGATCATCGACACACACCCGACCCCGACCCCGCAAGAGGGCCCGCCCACGCACTTTTCACGGCGAACCCCCGCCGACAGCCGCATCGCCGATACGGGATCGCCCGAATCGCTCTATGATTTTATCCGTATGCTCGACGCTGAGACCTATCCCCACGCCTACTTCGAGCACCACGGCTACCGTTTCACGTTTCAAAACGCAGCACTCGATGGCAGTAAAATCCACGCTGACGTCACCATCGAGCCCATCAAGGATCAGAAACCATGAGTGTCCTCGTGATCGCTTCACACCCCGATGACGAAGTCCTAGGCTGCGGGGGTACCATCGCCCGTTTGGCGCAGCAGGGCACCGCAGTCTACATCGCCATCCTCGGCGAAGGCATCACGTCTCGCGCAGCTGCGCCCGATCAATCTCATCAGCCTCAACTCAAAAAACTCCACGAACACGCACATCAGGCGGCAAAGCTTTTAGGTGCAGCCGACCTTTTCATGCACCAACTGCCCGACAACCGTTTCGATACCGTTGCGTTGCTCGATATCGTCAAGGAAATCGAATCGTTGATTGATCGTCTCGGGCCTGACACGGTCTACACCCAGCACGGGGGAGACCTGAATGTCGACCATGTAGCGACCTTCCGTGCCACGCTCACCGCCACACGTCCTACAGCAGGGGGCACCGTCAAATCGGTCTACAGCTACGAAGTCGCGTCATCCACTGAATGGTCTTTTGGACAATTCGCACCTGCTTTTGCGCCCCAGCGGTTTGTGGATATCACCCAGACACTGGACGTAAAAATTCAGGCTATGCAAACCTATGAATCCGAATCACGACCGTCCCCGCACCCCCGTTCACCCGAATCGCTGCGATCGCTGGCAGCGTGGCGCGGGTCACAGGCGGGTGTAGAGGCGGCCGAGGCGTTCACCGTTGTGCGTCAGGTGCGGTAGCAATCATCTGACGCGTGGCCGTTACCCTTAACATAGCGTGCAGCCCCCCCCTCGGTTATAGCCCGTTGTGCACCTAACGCCCCTTGCAGGGAATCGCCATCATGTCCCCTTTTTCAATTAACCAACGCTTAATCGGGCAAGGTCAACCCGTTTACATCATCGCCGAGCTATCTGCTAACCATCACCAGGACTTCGAGCAAGCTGTGCAGCTCGTCCACGCCGCCAAGGACGCCGGCGCCGATGCTGTCAAACTACAAACCTACACGCCCGATACCATGACCATCGATTGTGACAATGAGCACTTCCGAATAGGCAAGGGCACCATCTGGGAGGGCAAGAATCTATACCAGTTATACAGCGAGGCATATACCCCTTGGCAGTGGCAGCCAAAGCTGATGGACCTCGCACGAGACATCGGCATCGACTGCTTTTCGACCCCTTTCGATGCTTCCGCAGTGGCGTTCTTAGAGGGGCTAAACGTGCCCGCTTACAAGGTGGCGTCCTTTGAGCTCGTCGATGTGTCTCTGTTGCGGTTGATCGGGCAGACCAAGAAGCCCGTCATTCTTTCTACCGGGATGGCCGACGAACAAGAGGTCCAAGAAGCTGTCGACGCGCTGCGCCAGTCGGGCTGTCCCCACCTTGCGCTGCTCAAGTGCACCAGTGCCTACCCCGCTGACCCGCGATCGATGAACCTCCACGCGATTCCGTATCTCGCTGAGCGGTTTGACGCCGTCGCGGGCTTATCGGATCACACCATGGGCCTGGCCGCGGCGATTGCGTCCGTCGCATTAGGCGGGAGCATCATTGAAAAGCATTTGACCCTGTCCCGTGACGACCCTGGACCCGATTCGCCATTTTCCCTTGAACCGGGCGAATTCAAGGACATGGTCCAAGCCGTCCGTGAAACCGAAAAAGCACTCGGCACAACCGAGCTAAGCCCGTCGCAGCAAGAAGAGCCAAGCAGGGTCTTTCGCAGGTCATTGTTCGTCGTGCAGGACGTGCTCGCTGGAGAAACCTTTACCGAGGAGAATCTCCGCTCGATACGCCCTGGTTACGGGCTGCCCCCCAAGCACCTGCACCAAATCCTGGGCAAGAAAGCGACTCGTGAAGTCAAAAGAGGCACGCCCATGGCTTGGGACTTGTGTCAATAGCGTCACAAGGATGCGCCTGCCGCTTGGCGGACACGGTCCGCGATGCACGCCACGTCGTCGTCGGTTAGCGACGGGTAGATAGGCAGCGAAACGCAGCGGTCATAAAAGTCCTCCGCCACGGGGCACAATCCCTTGCGATACCCCAGCCCCTGGTAATAGGGGTGATAATAAACCGGGATGTAGTGTACCTGTACACCCACGTGTAGCGATTTGAGTTTTTCAAAGAATGCGCCACGTCGTGTCGCGTTGGCCACCCGGATCACGTAGAGATGCCAACCTGATTCGACACCTTCCACACGAGCGGGAACGGTCAACCCGTCTATACCTCCAAGCATCTGATCGTATAGCCCCGCAATAGCCCGTCGTCGAGCGATGAACTGATCGATCTTGCGTATTTGGCTGATTCCGAGTGCTGCGTGTAGATCGGATAGCCGGTAGTTGTAACCCAGCTCGTGCATTTCATAGAACCAAGGCCCCGTATTTTGTTTGGTGAATTGCTTCGCGTCGCGCGTGATGCCGTGTGTGCGAAATGCCGCTGCACGCTGATGGATTTTGTTGTCGTTTGTCAGTACCGCTCCGCCCTCGGCTGTGGTGATCGGTTTAACCGGATGGAAGCTCGTAGCCGTCGCATCCGCCAGTACGCCTACATGCCGGCCGTGATACGACGCACCGAGGGAATGCGCGCCGTCGGCGATCACAGCCAACCCGTGTTGCTTGGCGATCGCGTTGATCCGGTCGTAGTCAGCGGGGATGCCGGCATAATCGACCGGCACGATCAACCGTGTCCGTTTGGTGATCGCTGACTCGATACCTGCTGGGTCGATCAAGCCGGTCTGGGCGTCTACGTCAACGAATCGGACCGTTGCTCCGAGGAACAACGCTGCGTTTGCCGTTGACGTGAACGTCAACGGCGACGTGATGACCTCGTCGCCAGGCCCAAGGCCAGCCCCGTGATATGCCGCGTGCAGCGCAGCGGTCCCGGAGCTCACCGCAACCGCGTGCCCAGCACCCGTGTAGGCGCACAGGTCTTCCTCAAATGTTTCTATTGCGGGCCCTGTCGTCAGGTAATCGCTACGCAGCACACGGACCACGTGATCGATATCGCTCTGATCGATCGTCTGTCGGCCGTAGGGGTAATGTCGCTTAGACATCCTCAATCATTTCGCGCAGATCATCGACACTTAGCCACTGCGTATTGTTGTCGCTGCCGTACCGGAATCCCTCCGTGACTGGATTGCCCTGTATCCGCTCGTTGCTGCTCCACCATTCCACTTCAGGCTGAATGACATAGTATTCGCCGATGTCGATGGTGCGTCTGGCGTCGTTGATGCTGATTAGTTCCTCGTGGACCTTTTCGCCCGGCCGAATGCCGACGATCTTGATTTTTGCTGTTGACGAGATTGCCCTGGCAAGGTCGATTACCTTCATGCTCGGGATCTTCGGCACAAAGACCTCCCCGCCCGCCATCAATTCGAACGCGTGGATCACCATCTCCACGCTTTTGTCTAGTGTGAGCCAGAACCGCGTCATGTTTTTATCCGTAATCGGTAGCTCACCTGTGTGTGCGATCCGCTTGAAAAACGGGATCACACTGCCACGCGAGCCCACCACGTTTCCGTAGCGCACCACCGAGAACGTCGTCTCGCTAGAACCCGCGTATGCGTTTCCGTCCACAAATAGTTTGTCGCTTACCAGCTTCGTGGCGCCGTATAGGTTGATCGGGCTGCTGGCCTTATCCGTCGATAGCGCAATCACTTTTTTCACGCCCGCGTCGATCGCCGCGTCGATCACGTTCTGAGCGCCGTGGATATTCGTCTTCACCGCTTCAAAGGGGTTGTACTCCGCTGCTGGTACCTGCTTCAACGCGGCGGCATGAACGATATAGTCCACGCCTGAAAATGCGCGGTACAGCCGTTCCTTGTCCCGGACGTTACCAATAAAAAACCGCAGGCGATCCTCATCGGGATACATCTGCGCCATCTCGAATTGCTTGTACTCGTCTCGGCTCAAGATGATTAGCCGTTTTACCCGCGTCGTCGAGAGCAGCGTTTGGATAAAGGCCTTCCCGAATGACCCGGTCCCGCCGGTGACAAGCACGGTTTTGTCGTCAAATAAGCCCATTTATACGCCTGCAAGAAAATTCACGTCCGAGTGTACACACCCCACCCAAGCCTGGGAAACGCCCTTTGGCACCGTAAAAATCTAGACAATCCACTTTGACGTTCGGAGCATCTTGTATGCATGGAAGTGTCCATGCTCCGAGTCGTACCACTGCCCGATTAGATCGATTTCACGGTCGATTTGCCCGGGGCAGCGATCTATCAGATCCATCACTGGTCCATACAGCGACCATTGCTCGCTATCGTCCCGCAGCAAAAAACCGTCTTGCCATTCGGGACGTGCCCAGTATAAGCACGCAAACGCCAGGGCACGCCGTTTCCGTTCTTCCTGTTGGGTAGGCGATTGCTCCCACCAATTTGTACGCAACTTCTCTAGGTACGAATCCCGATCGTCAGCAGCGGTGACGAATTGCCAGTCCCCGTACCAACCCCGCTGCGCAGTCAGCACAGGCGTGCCCATCGCTGGGGCTTCTACCCCGATTGTGCCTTGAAACGTCACGATCCCATCGACGCCTTGGAGCATCGATAGGCCATTCCAGCTAGTGTCTGCCATGCGGATGTGTTGCGAGTCCAGGGGTCCCACCGCGTCTTCCAGGGTGAGGCCCCCGTACCACTCGTTCAAGGGATGGCTTTTGAATAACCAATTAATGTCCATCCGTTTTCGAGCAACACCGATCGTTTCGAGCATCCAGTCGTAATAATCACGAAACCCCTTCATCCCCGTTGAGTGCGGGAAGTCAAACCAGTTTGATGCGTAGACCGTGATGATCGGCCGATCCAAGTCCCAGCCGAATTGCCGACACGCTGTCTCTCGGTCAAATCGACGCTCCCGTTTTTTATACGCATAATGCGCGCCCAGATTTGATAGGTCTCCACCAAAACGCTTTATCAAATAGGCGCTGCCCGTTTGTTGTGCCGTTGACTGTCGCGTCTTCGAGAGTGATAGATATTCTTCCCACGTTACCCGGTCAAAAAAGTCGAAGAACTCTCCGTTGCTTTGAGGTCGCCAAAACCGAGAGATGCCTACGTCACCAAACGGGATAATTGTGGGGATGCCGTGCCGCAGCGCTAGCCAGACGAGGCATGCGTGGGAGCCTATCGCGTGGCTCGAGACCACGAGTCTAGGGCGATGTTTTTTTAGTAGGTCGTCTGCGGCTTCAAGACTCACAAGGTATTCAATCAACGCATTCCGAAACTCGGGGTGATCGATCTGCACAAACGCTTGGCGCTGCTGCTTAAGAATACAGTCGTAGAACGTGCCTGCGGGGAACTCGTATGGAAGGTTGAGCCGAAGGATATCGTCCGGCGATCCGATTGTTTCAATGAGTCGGTCAGCTAGATTTTTGATTTTACGGTTCGGTTTGTACCGTTGCAGATCAACGACGTCCGCAAAGCCCAGTTGCTTCATCGTCCGGGTTTGTTCGCGGCGTCGGTGGGCTCCGAGTAGGCCCACCTCCTTTCCGTGTGATAAGCCCAACCCAGCACGCAGCAGCGCATATCGAAACCAGTAGTGGGGGTTATCCCACTTCCCGTCGACCAAGATCGTCCCCTCGAATCGCTGCTTGGATGCTCGTCCCAGTTGATCGAGCTTGGCGTCGTAAGCCGATCGGATTCGGCGGTCTCGCTCGATGCGGTATCGAATCCGGGGGTCGATTTGACGGACAATACGCTTAACTCGTTGGATACTTAGCGTCATGATATGCGATCGTTTCCGAGCTAGTCACCTTGATAGGTGTACGAACCCGTTTTCAACTTGTCTTTCACCGTGTGTAGTTTCTTGTCGTCGATCACCCGGTAGTACCGCCCCTGGGCTTGCGCGGGCGTGTTTGCACACGTTAAGTTTTCACGCTCGATCCGACGCACCGCTTTGACCAATACACCCAAGCTTTGGCGATACACCTTCAGGCGGACCGCATGGTAGTCGTCCTGTTTGGAAAACCGAATGCTCTCCTGGTACACGATAGGCCCTTCGTCGATCCCGGGTGACATAAAATGTGCTGTATTCCCGACGGGCTGGTCTTCATAGATCGCCCACTCCACACACGTGCACCCGCGATACCCCGGCAGCATGCCAGGGTGGCAATTCAACACACCCCGCGGGGCAGCATCAAGCACCGGGTGCTTTAGGATCCGTAGCGTCGTCGCATTGACAAGCAAATCAAGCCCGAGCCGTTTGATCAAATCGATACATGCGTCACCGTTGTGGTCCTTCACAAAGTAAAATGGAACCGCCAATTTTTCGAGATCATAAAGCGTCTCCACACACCACTGCCCACGTGTACGCTCCTGGAAGAGTCCCTCCTCCTTAGCGGAAAATGTCTTTTCATCCAGCAGCACCGCTTCGACTGGCACGCCACGGTCGAAAAACCCGCGAAGGTAATACCCCAGAAGCGGGCTCTTGATCGATGAAAGAAAGCCGATTTTCATATACAACACAAAATAGGCTTAGTTGATCGGTCCGACCAGAGGTCATACGCATCGGCGATCAGGGGAATGTCCGTATCATCGTCATTTGAAGTAATTTACGTATATATGCGGTTGTCCGTGAATTTGATGATTGCCTCTGGCTTTGATAAGACCGTTTCAGCTTTTCTCGATCGGGACCCCATCCATGTACAAAGTCAAAATCTACGGTGCCGGCTCGATCGGCAATCATTTGGCCCACGCGTGTCGATGCCGGGGATGGGGTGTTCTGATCTGTGATACCGATCCCGGGGCCCTGGACCGCACACGCACTTCGATCTATCCGTCCCGTTACGGGCAATGGGACGACGCGATCGAACTCGCCACGCCCGAGCAAGCCTCCCAAGGCCGTTACGATGCGGTGTTTATCGGCACGCCACCCGACTCGCACATCGCACTCGCACGAGAGGCGATCCGTCTTCATTGCCCCAGAGTGGTCATGATTGAAAAGCCCGCTTGCGACCCTTCCCTCAAGGGTTGCGATCAACTCCTTGAAGAGGCGCAGTCGGCTGGCGCATTCGTCGGTGTGGGATACAACCACGTCCTCACGCCGCACACGCTCTACGCGCAGGAACTCCTCAGTACCGGGCTCCTCGGTCAGCCGCAGACTATCGCCGTTCGGTGGACCGAGCACTGGGGCGGCATATTTGCAGCTCACCCCTGGTTGGCTGGGCCTAGTGACTCTTACCTGGGCCATGCATCACGTGGCGGGGGTGCTTGCGGTGAGCATTCCCACGGGATCAACATTTGGCAGCATTTCGCGCACGCATTAGGTGCCGGGCACGTCTCGCAGGTGCACGCCATGATGGACGTCGTCCAGGACCACGGCGCCCAATATGATCGCATCGCTCAACTGCACCTAAAAACAGACGCGGGCCTGATCGGATACGTCATACAAGACGTCGTCACGCAGCCACCTGTCAAGACCCTCCGGGTCCAAGGGTCTGAAGGGTCACTCGAGTGGCACGTGAACTACGACGCAAACCACGACGCGGTGATTCACGCTGTTGATGGGGTTACAACCAAAAAACTCTTTCCCAAGTCCCGACCCGACGACTTCAAAGGTGAAGTCCAACACGTCCACGACATCCTAAGCGGTGCTGTGCAGGATTCACCCGTCTCCCTGTACCGTGGCCTCGACACCATGCTCATCATAGCCGCTGCGTATCAATCCAACGAGGTAAACAAGACGGTCCAGGTCCATCGCGGCCACACCTACACACCCGCTAATATCACAGACGTGGCAGAGGCATGTTTAAGCCCATAATATGAGTTCTGCTTCACCAATTCGTATGTTCATGAACGTACACGTTGGATACTACGACGCCAGATATCGAGAAGGTCAGGGCAGTGATTTTCACTACACCTTTATTGGACAGAAAGCATAGCGTCACCTCGTCGTGAAAAAGTGACAATCAATCGACACCCGAGACGCACCGGACCATGGCTCATTTAGCAAATATCCTCAAACGGCCGTTCAGAACCAACGTCGTGATTGCGCTGGATCGGTTGCACCCAGGTGTTACCGGGCAAGACTATCGGCAGTCATTGTTTGAAGAGCTTAGGCTACTCATGGGCGAGTGCGACTCTGGCCGCAGGTTTTTAGAGATCGGGCCAAAAGACGGGCAGGACACAGAGCGTCTGCTAACGCTCAAGCCCGCGCGGCTGGACCTCGTCGACCTAAAAGACAAAGAAAAATCGAATCAGCGTTGGCTCAAGAAGCTAGGCCAATCACGCACCCAAATCGTATACCACACAGCCAACGTGATGTATGACCGCTTGTTTGAGGAATCGTCATTCGATGTCATCTGGTGCACAGGCGTCCTGTACCACAATCCCGAACAGCTGAGGATGATTAAACGCCTATTCGATTTGCTAAAACCGCGGGGCTGGTTCGTCATCGAATCTGCTACCACACGTGAGCCGTTGCTTCGAAACCAAAATTGCGTTCAGATACTGCACCCACCCTCACAAGACAACAAGAAAAAATACCACGTGTCGAATAACGTCACGCACCTGCCCAGCAGCCTCGCGATACGGTCTTGGCTCGAAATGGTGGACTTTGAGAACATACAAAAATCAAGTTGTCATTACCGACAAAGCAGGGTGTTGGCAAAGACGCGTGTAGCCTACCTCTGTCAACGACCCGACCAAGTTAATACACACCGGGGCCAATACTATCAGCACACCGAGCGGGTGTATGAGATCGGAAAATCACTGTAGCGAGGTTCGTCTCTACGTATTGATTAAAGGTTGTCTGTGGCAATGCAAGCGTTTGATTTTGAAGGTCTATTTGTTTTCGATCTCGCCAACAACCATCAAGGCGATCTAAAGCACGGCCTGGCCATTATCGATCATATCGCCAAAGCTGCGCACAAGCACCGCGTCCGCGCCGGCCTGAAATTCCAGTTCCGGCACCTCGATACCCTCATCCATCCTGATTACAAAAACCGAAACGACGTCAAGCACATCCCTCGTTTTATCAGCACGAGGCTGAGCCTGGATGACTACGCCAAGATGACCCAAGTCGTCCGCGACGCCGGCATGACCACTATCTGTACGCCCTTCGACGAAACATCTGTCGATCACCTGCTCGACCTCGATATCCAGGTCATCAAGATTGCCAGTTGTTCCGCATCCGACCGCCCCCTGGTCGAGCGTGTTGCCAGAGCCAACCGCCCCGTTATCGTTTCCACCGCGGGCCTGGCGCTGAGCCAAATCGATCGCCTGGTCAGCTACTTCCAGCACAGGAACGTGCCCTTTGGCATTATGCATTGTGTCGCGATGTACCCCACGCCCAACGATAAATTAAGCCTAAACCAAATCCGTCTGCTCCGATCGCGATACCCCGGTGTTCCCATCGGCTGGTCCACACACGAAGACCCCGCTGCCACCGAACCTGTGCAGATCGCTTATGCACTGGGCGCGCGCATGTTCGAGCGCCACGTCGGATTGCCCACCGAGCAATACCAATTAAACAGTTATTCGTCCACGCCCGAACAAATCGACCACTGGCTTAATGCCTACAAACGGGCTGTGCAGGCCTGTGGCGGCGATTACCGGGCACCGGGGTGTTCCGAAGAACGGCTATCGCTCAAATCTTTGATGCGTGGCGTTTGGGCTAAGACACCTATCCAAAAAGGCCAGGTAATTTTTACCGACAACGTCCAATTCGCCATGCCATTGCAGGACCATCAGCTAGACGCCAGCCACTGGGGCCGGGGGCTGACAGCCAATCGTGATTACGCGCCCGGTGAGCCCATCGATTCGACCATCGCTCAAACGGATACTTCAAAACAAGAACTGCTATCGCGAATCGTTCTACAGACCCGGGCCATGCTAAACGACGCGAAGCTATCCGTTAGCCCAAAGAGCAAGATTGAGGTTTCGCACCACTACGGCCTGGAACGGTTCCGCGAGTTTGGGTGTGTTATCGTCGACTGCATTAATCGTTCCTATTGCAAAAAACTAATCATCCAGCTACCCCGCCAAAAACACCCCTATCACCATCACCAGAAGAAGGAAGAGTCCTTCCAACTGCTGCACGGCGACCTTGAAATCGAGCTAGACGGCCACCGTTCAAAGTTGCAGCCAGGCGACATCATCACCGTCTCCCCAGGCGTTTGGCACAAGTTTCACACGCTAGACGGCGCTATTTTTGAAGAGGTGTCTACGACACATTTCAACAATGATTCGTATTACGAAGACGCCGCGATTGCTACGCTGTCTCGGGATAAGCGTAAAACAAAGATTGATAATTGGGAAACGTTAGCCACGTCGTCATTTCAGGTGAGCCGTAGGACGAAGGGCAAAAGGTGATGTTGTGCGGAGATTTTGATCAATCCATGCAAAGCGATATTGTTTGCGTGGGAGCTTAAAATATCGAAACGGAGAGGGTGGGATTGCGTGCCTGGGGCACGGAGCCGGAGGAGCGAACCCACGAGGCCCCGCTATCGCGGTGCGGTGTGTTCTCATCCCACCCCGCGTTAGACTATTGGCAAGCTTCGCTTGCGCTGGTAAACGGAGAGGGTGGGATTCGAACCCACGGTACGGCAAAGCCGCACACCGGTTTTCGAGACCGGCTCCTTAAACCGCTCGGACACCTCTCCTGGTGTTTATTTCATCGGCGAGACGGGTATGCGAAAATTATCCTGGCACACGGATTCTAGGCTGTCAAACCGCGTGCTTGATCGGATGGCAACGTGGACCGATGGGGTGTAGAGGGTTTGCGCTTTTATGTGACGGCGATTTGAGATATTGTTTTGCTGATTGGTGAAAGGGCTAACCGTGTCTAAAACAACGGACCGCTACCGGCCGGGTCAGCGGGTGATCGTGATCCAGCAGATCCCGCATGGTGAGGGGGTCTGGTCTACGCGAGTCGCCGGCAGCGTGGAGCGTTACGAGCAGCGGAAGACCGGGTCGTGGTACGCTCATGCTAAGGATCACAAACTCTGGCTGGATCGTCTGACGGTGCGCAAAGACGACGGCGAGATCGTCGTGTGCAACCTCGATCCATACACCCGCGTGGAGGTCTTGGAGGAAGCGGATTCGTCGGTACCGTTGTCGAATGACGGTGCTGAGATTGTGAAAGAAGCCGTGCCTGAGGATCAGGAGGGTGCTGCCGACGCGGCGTGATAGGTGATGGGGTGTGTAGTGTATGAGATTTTCGGGTCACGACGCCGACGCGCTGGCGTGTGTGGTAGCGGTGTAGGCGGGAGGATCGGGTGGTGATGGATCAGGGTTCCAATAAAACTAGGGATTGTGACCGATCTGGACTCAGTGAGCCCGGGTTGCCTCAGGGGTATGTTTTTCGGGACGATTGGGAGATTATGCCCAGGCGTGTTAAAGCCATGCTCGATGCGGGTGAAGACTTTCTGCTGATCGATTGTCGTACAGACCAGGAGTACCGTGCGGCTCGGATCGAGGGTGCTACGCTGCTGCCGTTGCAGGAGATTCAGAGCCGTTTCGGTGAGTTGGCCGAGCACGCGAATGGTCGGGTCGTCGTGTACTGCCACCATGGGATGCGGTCGCTGCGGATGACCATGATGCTTCGGCAAGGTGGGTTTTGCGATGTGCGGTCGATGGCCGGCGGTATCGACATCTGGTCGATGGACATCGATCCGGCGGTGCCACGGTATTAGGCGATCCAGGGTGATGCGGATTAAACATTGAGCGGGCTGGTGCCCGATGACAGATAGACCTATGACCGATTGGCAGAATTTTCACGATAGCTTTTTTTCCAACGCGCGCGTGCTGGTGACGGGCGGCGCGGGGTTTATCGGTTCGCACCTTGCCGAGGCACTGGTACGGCTCAATGCGAAGGTGGTCGTTTTGGACGACCTGTCCGGCGGCGATCGGGTTAATCTTGAGGGGTTCGCAGCCCAGGCGGGTGACCGTTTGGAGTTTGTCGAGGGGTCAATCCTCGATCAACCAACTTTGGCGCGTTGCGTGGCTGGTTGTAGGTATGTGTTTCACCAAGCGGCATTGGGATCGGTGCCGCGCAGCGTGGCGGAGCCCCGGCTGTTTAATGAGGTCAACACCACCGGCACATTGAACGTGCTCGAAGCGGCACGCAAAGCGGGTGTCGAACGCGTGACATTTGCTGCTAGCTCCAGCGCCTACGGCGACTCGGAGACGCTACCCAAGATCGAGTCGATGCCCCCGATGCCCAAGAGCCCGTACGCGGCGACCAAGCTCGCCTGCGAACACCTGATGCGCGCATATAGCGCCAGCTACGGTCTCGATACCGCTGCGTTGCGGTATTTCAATATTTTCGGTCCGCGTCAGAACGCCAACAGCGCCTACGCCGCGGTGATCGCCGCGTTTGCCAAGGCGTTGTTGGAGAGTAAGAACCCGATTATCTTCGGAGACGGCACTCAGTCGCGTGACTTCACGTTCGTGGACAACGCGGTGCACGCAAACCTGTTAGCAGCGCGTTGCGCTGAGCCGGTGCGGGGGCAGGTGGTCAATATCGCATGCGGAAGACGTGTCGATCTAAACGAACTCGCCCAGATTATGGCTGAGGTGCTCGGTAAGCCGGACCTGAAACCGGTGTACGAAGCCGAGCGCGCGGGTGACGTCAAGCACTCGTTGGCCGATCTGACACAGGCACGGTCGGTGCTGGGGTACGAGCCCATTGTGGACTTTCGTTTGGGGCTGGCGGCTACGGCAGCTTGGTACCGACAGGCGGTTTAAGCGGATGGGATTGGGCGTGTATCGAGTAAAATGGCAGTTTGCGCTTACCCTTTCGCCGGAATAAAAGTTACACTTAAGGCATGTCCCAGATAGACGATTACGTGGCCCAGGGCTATGAATTGCCTCGGAACGTACAGTTCAGCGTTTTCCTGGATAACCGTTGCGGCAAGCTGCTGGAGCTGGTCGAGATTTTCGACGGCCACGCGTTGAGCCTGGTCGCGCTGAGTGTGATTGATTCAGTGGATCACGCGGTTGTTCGTATCGTTACGTCGCGTGCCGATTTAGCCAGGAGGCTGTTGGGGCGCCACGAAATTCCATTCAGCGAGGCGGATATCCTGGTCGTGGAGTTGGGGTATGAGCACACGCTCAGCAAGTTGTGCATCTCGCTGCTGTCGGCTGAGCTGAACATCCATTACGCCTACCCGTTGATGGTGCGCCCCCACGGCATGCCCACGATTGCGCTGCACACAGACGATCAGGTGTTGGCTGGTCAGATCCTCCGCAGGAAGATGTTCACGCTCTTGGGTGAGAACGATTTGGGAGATAACGCGACGGATCAAACGGGTTTGCTTTGATCGTGAAGGAGCGGGCCTTTTTGTGGATTGTAATACGCATTGCGTATAAGTGATTGTCTGTTTTGCCTTCACGTTCGCAGATACCGCGCAAGTATTAATCTTGATTGGTATAACCGACATCTGTATTTCACGGCTTGCAAGCAAGCCGTGCCACCCGGTCATGGAAATTAATTACGCCAGTTGCTCTAGTCGATGCGCTCGACGCGCTGGGGTGCCCAGAGTCTGTAGCGGATGCCTCGCCAGCGCATGGTTCGACCGAACGCCGAACACACGATTAATAGCCAGTGCAGTGTCATCCAAATAAAAGGTGCCCACCGCTCGATGCGCAATGTAGTGCGGAGTTGGTCGATCACCTGGTTGCCGAGCGCTTTGCTCACGACCTGTCTACGCAGAGATGACCGGACTTGGTTGGCTGTGAATACACAAGCGATCGCCGCCGTGGGCCACCGCCAACCGCCACTGCTGGGGTCGGTCAGCACACTCGCCAATAGCCACGCGGTCGCGCTGGTCCACCCGATGATGTAGAGGCTCGTCATAGCCAGGGCCAGTATGAACAAGCCCGGTGCGTAGACGCGGGTGAGCAAATACTGACGATGCGCAAAATTGATCAGACCCGCTAAATCAAAATTGACCGGCGTCGCCACCAGGCACCGGGGTGCGAAGTAAATGCGCAGACCCAGGTCACGGCCCAGCCTGCTGAATTGGTAGTCATCGCACAGCGCCCCGGCCAACCGACCGCGAAGGTCACCCCGTTTAGCGGTTTTTGCTGTCAGCGCCATCGACCCGCCCCATGCGTGGCTAAAACGGTCTTTACCCATCAGGCAGGCGACTGAGCTATTCATAATGCTAGCCAGGTGCGACCAGATCGTGGCGCCGTCATAGGAATGGCCGGTTGCGAAGGCGTCTGTTTCCGTGGGGGCTTCGGGCGGCACGGGAATCAGCCAGCGGTAGCCGGTGGTGACGCCGGTCTTGTCTTCCTGAAGCAGCGGTCCGACCAAGTCGCGGAGCCAATTGGGCCCGGGTACCGCGTCGCTATCGGCGAAGGCCCACACCTCCGGCTGGGCACCTTGACCCGGGTCTTGCGATAGCAGGTGATCGATCGCAAACAACTGGTTGTGTACTTTCTGTCCCTCGTTGGGGCCTGCGGGCCCGGCGATGAGCACCCGGGTATGGCGGTGTGGGTAACGTTTGAATTGCTCTGTCAACACGCGATGAGCGGGGTCCTCGGGTGATTCCACGACGGCGAGCAATTCGTAGCTGGGGTAATCCTGTTCGCACAGCCCGGCGATGCCGTTGACGAGGTCCTGGTCGACGCCCTTGAACGGCACGATCACCGCAGTTGAAGGGCAGTGACTTTGAAGTGCTTCACGTCGGGGCCGATCGTACAGCCGACGGAATTGACGTACTTTCCACGCAGACAGCACCGCCTGCATTACCCACGCGGACCAGAGAATCAGCATGATCGTCGGGGGAGAATGCGTCATCTTATGGACACCGGTTCAAGACGCGCCAAGCATGTGGCGGTAGTGTCATCGGGTCAGGTGGCTAGCAGTGACTGCCCGGTCATGGCATCGGGTTTACGCAGGCCCATCAGGTCGAGCATCGTGGGCATGACGTCGGCGAGTCGTCCATTTTTGCGTAGTGTTGCGCTAGGTCGGTTGGGTGCGACAATGATGCACTCGACGTCGTATAAGGTGTGCGCGGTGTGAGGCGATTTGGTCTGAGGGTCGAACATCTGCTCCGCGTTGCCGTGATCGGCGGTGACGATCAGCACGCCGTGGCGTGCGAGTGTGGCCTCGACAATCCTGCCTACGCACCGGTCTACCGTCTCGATCGCTTTGACCGTAGCGTCAAGATTTCCGGTGTGGCCGACCATGTCGCCGTTGGCGAAATTCACAAGGATGAAGTCCTCGCATCCGGCTTCCGGGCTGTAGGGCGCGTCGAGACGTTTGAGCACGAGTTCACATATTTCATACGCGCTCATCTCGGGTTGTTGATCGTATGTGGAGACTTTAGGCGATTGCGCCATCTGTCGTGATTCACCGGGAAACGGTTGCTCGCGGTAGTCGTTGAAGAAGAACGTCACGTGCGGGAATTTTTCCGTTTCGGCACAGCGGAATTGTCTAAAACCCTTGTCGCTGAGGTACTGGCCGGCGATGTCGGCCATCTTCGACAGCTTTGGGAATGCGACCTGCACCGGCAGGCCTTGTTCATACGCGGTCATGGTGACGAACGTCAGGGTGATCTGTTTGGTGCGGTTGAAGCCTTGCTGCCCGTTTTCGGGTGAGGGCGGTACCGAAGACCACTGCTCGTCGGGGAGTGTAAAAGCCTTGACAATCTCACGCGGCCGATCGCCGCGGTAGTTGTAGAAGATGACGGTGTCACCGTCGCTGATTCGGCGTGATAGGCAATCGTCGAGCGAGGACCCGATCATCGTGGGGGTGATAAATTCGTCGCCCTTCTGTGTCTGGCTGATGGGCTGGTCGTAGTAACGTTGTATGGCTTCGTCTGCCGACGCGGCCCAGGGCAGTTCCAGCTTGCGTGCGTGGATACCGGTCAGGCAAGAGTAGGCCTGCTCGACGCGTTGCCAGCGGTTGTCGCGGTCCATGGCGTAGAACCGCCCGCAGACGCTTCCGATCCGGCCCACGCCGAGTTGGTTGCATCGGCTCTCAATGTCGGCGACGTACTGTTTGCCTGTAAACGGGCCGGTATCTCGCCCGTCGGTGAAAAGGTGCAGCGCGACGCGGTCGTGGTCCAGTTGCTTGCATAACTCCAGGCAGGCGTACAGGTGCGTGAGCAGGCCGTGGACCCCGGCGTCCGAGGCAATGCCTAGCAGGTGGACGTATTTGTTGTTGGCTTGTGCTTGTTTGATCGCGTCGACCAAGACGTGGTTATCGACCAGTTTGTCTTGACGGATCGCCTTGCTGATTCGCACGGAGTCCTGATCCACGATTCGGCCGGCGCCGAGGTTCTGGTGGCCGACCTCGCTGTTGCCCATGGTCCTTTTGGGTAGGCCGACGTCTTCGCCGCTGGTATGGATCAGAGTCCAGGGGTACTGGTCCAATAATTTGTCGCAATTCGGGGTCTGAGCGAGTTTGACGGCGTTGAACGCGTCATGTTCGGGGTGCGGATTGACCCCCCAGCCGTCACGGATAATTAGCACAAAGGGTTTGGAGTTTGGTTCAGGCATGCCCCGAGTCCATCCGATGTATATAAAGCGACCGGTGATTGTAGGGTAACGGTCATCTTCCTGCACCGTGATCGCGATGTAGATTGTTAGCCGATAAAACCCGTTGCCGCTCACATACGCGGATAAATTGGCGAATTTGAGAGATATTGCCCAGAGGGTTTGGAACGGTAGGCTTAGTTTGGAACGGGGCTATGCCCAAGCCAAGAGGAGAGTTTTCATGAAAGCGGATAGCAGACGCGGTACATTGGTCCTGTCATTTTTCCTATTAATTGCTTTAGCCTTTACCGGTGGGTGCCAAGTTGTCAGCCCGGGCGTGACGAACAACGTCGGCTCGATCCAGGCGTTGATCGCCGCCAGTCCCGAAGATGTCACCGGTGCTGCCAAGTCCGTTATCGAAGACATGAAGCTGATCCTGATTTCCGCCGAGTCCACGGGGCTCGACGGTAGAGTGCTTGCGCGGACGGCACAGGAAAAGAACATCAAGATCATCATCACCCGTCAGGATAACAACGTCAGCCACATCTCCATTCGTGTGGGTTCGTTCGGCGACACCGCCGCGAGCATGCTGATCCTGGATCGTGTCAAAGAACGGCTGATGTAGCCACGAGCCGCGTAGCGCATCAAGGGCGCTTCGCGCGTGAATCAGTAGCCAGCGGTTAATCGGCCCGCTGTCACACCGCACACGTTTACCCCCGTTTACCTATTTTCGGTTCCGTGCCTGCGCGCAGCCTCGCGATATTGGATCGGTGTCGTGCGACTACTAGTGCCGCTAGCCCCGTGGTCGCGATCAAGAAGGGCTGTGCGTCGTACCCGTGGCGTGGGCAGAACACGGTGGTGATTACCAACACCGTGGGGATGCTCACCGCCGCCGCCATGCTCGCCACGCTGACGTATCGTGATACGGATACCGTCACGACCCAGATTACTAATGACATAACCGCAGCGAGCGTCAGCACGGGCCACAGTCCCAGCAGCACACCCAAGCCGGTGGCGACCCCTTTGCCGCCCCTGAACCGCAGCCAGATCGGATAGATATGTCCCAGTATGGCTGTTGCAGCGACGGCGAGCCATTGCCATGCTTGTCCAGCGGATAGGTCTCCACCCAGCAGGCCCATCGCCCACCCGGCGCCGAGCACGGGAGCGGCTCCTTTTGACACGTCCAAGAGGAAGCAGGTGATGCCCCAATTTCGTCCCAGCACTCGGCTGGCGTTGGTGGCGCCCACGTTTCCGCTGCCCGATTTGCGGATGTCAACACCCCAAGCCAGACCGATCAGCAAGCCGAACGGCACCGATCCGCACAGGTAGCTCACCAATACCCATAGGCGCCAGTCCTGCATGCGTTCATCGTATCAGGCCATGCCGTGACCGCATCCCAGGTGATTGGCAGCACTGGGATACGCCGTTATGATTTATACGGTCATTGTTATATGAACAGGGCAATCAACAGCATGAGCAAGCCTGTGTGGATCGTGGCGTTGAGACGGACACGGGCGGCTGTGCGCAGAGAGGTGCCATTATGAACAGGCGTTCTTTGGGCGCGTTGGTGGCGATTAATGCGATACTGCTAGCCGCGCTGGTAGTGGTGAGTTTATCAGCCGCGCCAGCGATTGCTCAGTTTGGGCTACGCGGCGATTACGTCATGGTTGCCGGTGACGTCACCGGCCGCAGCGACCAGGAAGCGGTGTACATACTCGACCTCAAGAGCCAGAAGATGATCACGCTGCTGTTTGACACTCGTACCAATAAGCTCGAGCCCGTTGCCGGTCGCTTGGTCAGCAACGACTTGCGTGTGGGCCCGTCACGCTGACGGTCTTCGTGATAGGCCTCGGTACCGGGTATGTTTTGAGTTGTCTAAAACCCTAGGGAGATCGGTTATGAGCCGAATACAACTAGCTTGCTGCTGTCTGATCGCGTCGGCGTTTGCGCTTACGGGGCTACTGATTACATCATGGCCCATGTCGGTTACCCCTCAGGCACAGGCGGGTGTCGTGCTCAACAAGGAGACGCTTACACTCCTGACAGCTCAGACGCGTAGGGATGAAGAGGCGTTGTTTATCCTCGATAACCTCAATGAGAAGCTGCTAATCTACCGGCTCAATTTGGCCAAGAGACAGCTTGAACTCGCCGGCGCCGCCGATCTGCCGAAGCTGTTTTCAGAGGGCGGTACCGAGAAGCAGCGTGACCGCCGCGGCCGCTGACCGACTATCGATCGACACGAGATATTTGTCATGATTCAGACCCACGCCGACACGCTGACCGATCGGATCGCCGACCTGGGTCGGCGCGTGCTCGGTGGCCATGTGATCACCCGCGATGAGGCCCGTGAGCTATGCAATGCCCAGGGCGACGATCTGTACGACCTGTTTTACTGGGCAAACAAAATCCGAGTGCGATATGTGGGTCGGCAGGTCAAATTTTGCTCGATCCTCGCTGCCAAGGTCGGCGCGTGCAGCGAGGACTGCGGTTATTGCTCGCAGTCGAAGTTTCATAAAACGCACGTAGCACCGACGAAGCTGAGTGTCGATGACATGCATGCCACCGCTGTGGAGGCTGCGGGCAACGGTGCGTCGAGCTTCGGCATCGTCAACGCCGGCCGAGGTCCCACCGACGCCGAGCTCGATTGGATGGAGCCGTTCTTCAAAGCCACCGCGCAGCAGGGCAGGATCCGTCCTTGCGCCACGCTCGGTGAGTTGACTGTCGAGCAGGCTAGCCGTCTCAAGGATATGGGTGTGCAGCGCGTCAACCACAACCTTGAGACCAGCCGACGACACTTCCCCCACATCGTCTCGACACATACCTACGAGGACCGTGTGCGTACGATCAAGATCGCCAAGGAAGCGGGCCTCTCGATCTGCTCGGGCGGTATCTTCGGCATGGGCGAGGACTGGGAAGACCGGCTGGATATGGCGTTTGAGCTGCGCGACCTGGGCGCGGACGTCGTGCCGATCAATTTTCTGACCGCTATCCAAGGCACGCCCTTGTACGGCAAACAGCCGGAATTGGAACCGATGCAGGCGCTTAAGATCATCGCGGTGTATCGGTTCATCCTGCCCGACCGTGAGCTGAAGATCGCTGGGGGCCGGGAGAAGATTCTCCGTGACATGCAGAGCTGGATATTCTTTGCCGGCGGTTCGAGCTTCCTGATCGGCAACTACCTGACCACGTTTGGCAGAACACCCCAGCAGGATCACCAGATGCTGCGTGACCTGGGCCTGCCGTTTGTCACGTTTGACGAAGTGGAACACGACGCCGACCCCGCGGGTGTTGTGGGTGAGGCTGACTCTTCTCCCAATCCTGGCACACCCATGCCGCCCAAGCCCGCGACCTACCACGCATCGCAGGCGGGTGACACCTCTCGCGTGACGCTACCGATCCTCGGGTCAGCGTGAACTGATATTAATGTGATTATTTACGAGTTGGCGGCGTTAGAGCACCTTGCATAAATAATCGCCATGTCAGTTCTGGAGTAGGGCAGGTCATTGACCTGCCTTCTTCTTGGGGAGATGGAGAATAATTACGCAAGTTGCTCTAAGACAACGCGATTTTCACTCGTCCTCGAACAGCCCGTCGTTATTTTGTTCGTTGGGTTTGAGGGTGATGCCGACGTGCGCTGCTGCTGCGGTGGTGAGCTGTCGTCCCTTGCGGGTGCGTGCGAGGAAGCCGACCTGCAACAGGTACGGCTCGACGACCTCTTCGAGTGTGCCCGAATCCTCGCCCAGTGTGGCGGCGATGGCTTCGAGTCCTACGGGCCCGCCGTTGTAGACCTGGCCGATGATGGAGAGGTACTTCCGGTCGAGTTCGTCGAGGCCCAAGTCGTCGACGCCTTCGAGCCGAAGCGATACATCGACGACGTCCGGTGTCATGCGTCCGCTGGCGCGTACCTGTGCGAAGTCGCGTACACGTCGTAGCAGCCGGTTGGCGACACGGGGCGTGCCTCGCGCTCGTGACGCGATCATTTCCAGCGATTGGAGGCTCTCGATTTGGAGGCCGTCGCCGCTTTTGCCGGCACTGACGCCACCCATTTTCAACAGCGACGCGCTTCGGCGTAGGATTTCGAGTAGTTCCTCTCTGCTGTAGTATTCGAAGCTGTGTGAGACGCCGAACCTGGACCGCATGGGCCCGGAGAGCAGCCCAGCGCGTGTGGTGGCGCCGATGAGCGTGAAGGGCTTGACGGGTAGCGTGATGGTGCGTGCGTGCATGCCGGAGTCGACGGTGACGTCGATCTTAAAATCCTCCATAGCGGGGTAGATGTACTCCTCGACGATAGGGCTGAGCCTGTGTATCTCGTCGATGAACAGGACGTCGCCTTCTTGTAGCTTGGTGAGGGTGCCTACCAGGTCGGTCGGTCGCACCAGCGCGGGGCCAGAGGTCACGGTCAGGTGCGTGCCCATCTCGTTTGCGATGATGTGCGCGAGCGTAGTTTTGCCCAGACCAGGCGGCCCGTGCAATAGGACGTGCTCCATGGGTTCGCTGCGTTCCTTCACAGCTTGTAGCGTAATCAGTAGTTTTTCGACGAGCTTTGACTGGCCGATGTAATCGGCCATGTGCTGGGGGCGCAGTGAGAGGTTGAGCAGTTCCTCGCGCTCGTCCGCGGCGTGGCTCGAGATGATACGTTCCTTTGCCATGGGTGAGACTGATGCGGTTGGCCTGTGGCGTCGGCGGTTTGCATTCTACTGCCTTGGATTGGCTCTGCTGAAACCCTTGCTTGGGTGGCGGTGCTTGTTGGCGAGAAATACACGTCGTTACGGGAATGAGTCAACCAAGCACTGGCGGACGAGCCGCCAGTGGCACCCTTGAGCAGGGTTTCAACGGAGCCTCTTGGGCTGTGAAGGCCCGGCGTCACAACTCGGTCGGCTCAAGCTCGCCGGCGACGAGGTCCTGGTATGTCTCGCGGCGGCGGATCTGGGTGACGCGCTTGTCGTTGATGAGTACCTCGGCAGGGCGAGGGAACGCGTTGTAGTTGCTGGCCATGACCATGCCATAGGCGCCCGCGCTGAAGACGCACAGGACGTCCCCCCTGGCCACGGGTGGTAGACGGCGGGCCTTTGCGAGGTAGTCGCCGCTTTCGCAGACGGGTCCCACCACTTCGCAGGGCTCAAGGCCCGGCAGGTCCATTTCCAGCCGACGCTGACCTTTGTCGGGTTGGTGCATGGGCGCGACTTTCGTGGGCCAAATAAAGTGGAATGAATCGTATAGCGTAGGCCTGATGAGGTGGTGCATGCCGCTGTCAATGATGACAAATTTTTTGGAACCACCCATTTTGATGTATTGCACACGTGTGAGCAGTACACCTGCGTTGGCGGCGATTGTCCTGCCGGGCTCGAGTATGACCTGCCCGCCGTCGTCGTGGAATTTTTTGAGCGTGGGCACAATCTCGGAGGCGTAATCCGCGAAGGAAGGCGATTGGCCTGATTCGTAGTCGGCGCCGAATCCGCCACCGATGTCGATCGCGTCGATCTGGTAGTCCTGGTGGCGGAGCTTTTCGATCAGCGTCAGTGCCTTGTCGATCGCTTGTACGTAAGGCTCGGGGCTGTAGACCGGCGACCCGATGTGCAGGTGCACAGCCCGGAGCAGGGCGTGTTCGTCTTGTCCGTATCGTTCGAAGAATCGTCGGGCGCGTTCGATGTCGACGCCGAATTTGGTTTCCTTTTTACCCGTGGTGGTTTTAGCGTGTGTCTTGGGGTCTACGTCTGGGTTGATTCGTAGTGCCGCTCGTACCTGCGCGCCCATCTGTTTTGCGATCGAAGCGATGTTTTCAAACTCCGCTTCGGATTCGATATTAAACCACCCGATCTTGGCGGTGATGGCGTCGCGGATCTCGGCGTCGGTCTTGCCCACGCCGGCGTAGACGATCTTGTCCATACGTACGCCCGCTTGCTGCGCCCGGAACAGTTCGCCTCCGCTAACTACATCCATGCCCGCGCCCCGACCCGCGAGGATGCGGCAGAGGTTCACGTTCCCGCAGCTCTTGATCGAGTAGCAGATCAGAGGGTCGAGTTGTGCGAAGGCTTTAACCAGACGGTCGTAGTGGTCTTCTAGTGTCCGCCGCGAGTAGACGTAGAGTGGTGTGCCCACGCGGCCGGCCAGTTCGGTCAAGTCGACGCCCTCGCACCACAACTCGCCGTCACGGTACTCAAAATGATCCACGCAAATCACTCCTAGTAAGGATTGGCAGGGTCCGTGATGATAGTGCGACCGTCACTAGCCGGCCAAACACAGCTTTTACACACCCCAACCCGTCTGTGTCTCACCGCATACGGCAGAGGGCATCTTTCCGTCCATTAAAACCATCATTTGCCAGACGATAAATTACGTAAGATAGGTAAGATAGGGATGTTTTAGGCGATCTATAATTATTACGGGAAAACACGATTTATATTTTGACTCCAACTCATACCAGCGGTACCTTTGAGGTAAGCGTGACAATGTGGTTTTAGCGCTTTTGGGGGAGCCGGAAGGGACTTGCATGGCGCGGAAAAACTTATCGTTTGTCGTTGTTTTAGCGGTGCTCGCGCCTGCGGCGTTGTGTCACGGGGCCATTATGCCGGGGTACAACCTGCTTCAGTTGCAGACCGACAGTTCCATCGACTTGATTGGTTCACCAAGTATCCCGCTTATGGGTATCCCCTTGGGTACGCACGACTTTGGCGGGAGCATCGGTGTCCAAGATGTCGGCGGTACCCACGCGATCATTGAGCGAAAGAACACTTTTACTCCCAACACCTCCGACACGGTTGATATCGAACTCGTTGCGATGTCGCTTCGCAGTGTAGACCCTGTTATGTTTAATTCCAAGCCAAATTATTTGTTCGTTACGCTTTCGTCTTCTGCTTCAAGCGTTGGGGTGGTGTCTAATATCATCGAAAGCGGTGGAACCGGGACGGCCACCGCGTCCGGCACCGTGTTTGTGGACATCCAGTTGGTCGATGTCGCTACCTCGCAGGTTGTCCCTTTCGGGACGCAGAGTTTTACGCTCACAGGCCAAGCGGCTTTCTCCACGACGGCATCATCCGATGAGTTGGTCATCACCGGCGTCAACGATCAGAATCCGGGCATCTACTTTGGGGGAGGCAACATTTCTTTTCAGGGCTCGAGTGTTGCGGGCAATTTGACCCTCAATCTCAGCACGACGACGGCGGTGGTCCCTGAGCCAGCTACGGGCGTTCTTCTCGGTGCGATTGGGCTGATGTGTATTGTATCTTCTCGCCGCCGGTTACAAGCTCGCTGATATCTACGAGTCATCTCTCACCTGGCCAATTCATCATTGATCTTTTAGTTTCACGCGTAGCGCTTCCTCTATGGATGTGTTTGTATCGGGACCGAGTTGTTTGGCGGCATCACCGCTTGCAACCGTTGGCACGATGTCGCGTACGATCTGATCGATGGCGGTGCGTTGTCCGGGCCAGATGAATAGCCGATCTGCGTGGTCTCGTTTTACCCATCGGAAGCCGTCGTGTGCGTCGTCCAAACGGGGCGCAATGTTTGGTACTACGAGTGCGGCGAAGCCGGGGCTCATCATGACGCTATCGTCGGTTGCCAGGAAATAGGTGTTTACCGATTCGAGCTGCCACAAACGAATCAAGCCGTGGTTGGGGGCGTACCCGGTTTCTTCCTTTAGCTCGCGCAGGGCTGCGTCGGTGCTTGTTTCGTTTTCCTCGACGTGTCCCATGACGGGTTGCCAGGAACCTGACATTTGGCCCTTGCTGCGTCGTAATTGCAGGAATGACACTTCGGGGCACACGCTGCGGTCGTTCTCGGACAGAGCCTGAACGCTGAACGCGTAGACCTCCACGATGTCCGTTCTGATGCTGGCGCCTGGCATGGCTGTGAGTATAGCTGTCCGCTATCCATGAATCTTGTAGGTCTAGGCTGTGCGCACAGCTAGGCTGACCCATACAATACCCCGTGATACGCATCCGCGTATGTTTTGACCGCGTCGTGTAAGTAATTAGTGGTTGTGACATCTGCTCCCACGTACACGGACCATACGACATTCTTTTTGAGGATTGGTATGACACAGCGGATATACCTGGATAACAACGCCACGACCCAACCCGCTCCCGAGGTGGTTGCTGCGGTGGGGGAGGTCAACGAGCAGCACTGGGCGAATCCGTCTAGCGTGCATCGGTTTGGCCAGATGGCGCGTCAGCGCGTCGAGTTGGCCCGCGCGAGCCTCGCCCGGCTGATCAACTGTCGTGATCGTGAACTGATATTCACCTCCGGGGGCACAGAGTCGAATAATCTAGCGTTGCGTGGTGTCTTCGATCGAGCACTGTTCGCCGTACCGACGGCGTCCTCTCCTCGAGGATTGTTGATCACGACCCAGGTCGAGCACGCCGCCATACGTGAGCCCGCCCAGCAACTCGCCAAATTTGGAATACGCGTGGTATACCTGCCCGTTGATTTGTTGGGCCGAGTTGACCCTCAGGACCTCACCGATGCGCTGGGCCGTCACGCGACCGATCCCGGTTGCATCACGCTTGCGAGTATTCACTGGGCGAATAATGAGACCGGCGCTATCCAACCAATTGATGATCTTGTTGCTTGTTGTCGTGCCCATAGCGACGGCCAATCCAGTCGTAGCCGCGTGTATTTTCACACCGACGCCACCCAAGCTGTTGGCAAGATCGCTATCGACCTAGCGCAGACCCCCGTCGATCTGCTGACGTTTTCGGCGCACAAATTTCACGGCCCCAAGGGTGTCGGGGCGCTTTTTGTTCGTTCGGGTGTGCGCCTTCACACGCAGAACCTTGGCGGCCCGCAGGAACGTGAGCGACGCGGCGGTACGGAAAATACGCCCGGCATTGTGGGCATGGGCGTGGCGGCGGAACTCGCTGAGGCATTTCTCACGGACACGGATCGGATTGATCACTTGGGGTCGTTGCGTGATCGATTTGAACAGGGTGTTGTGGGTGCGGTGTCGCGGGCTGTCATCATCGCGAAGCCGGCCAACTCCGATCGCGACCTTGAGAGCGGCGAGCCTGATCAGCGTCGGTTGTGGAACACCTCGAATATCGCGTTCCCACACCTTGAGGCCGAAGCGGTGCTCGTGGCTCTCAGTGAGCGTGGTTTGTGCGCTTCGGCGGGGGCGGCGTGCTCCTCAGGATCGCTTGATCCGTCGCCCGTCCTATTGGCGATGGGTATCCCGGAGCCTGTTGCGCACGGGGCTGTGCGGTTTTCATTGAGCCGGCATACGACCGATCAGGAAATCGACCGGGCTGTGGAACTCGTCGCCGACGTCGTCAAAAAGCTGGCGAAGACATTGCCGATAGCTCCTTTATAGGAAATGGCCTTTACCAGTGGCTGTGCTTATCGCTAGGATAGGGCTTTCACCCGCGTGAACACGCTATGAACGTGTTTGAGGCTGGATTCAGAGACCGACGATAGGGTGCCCAACCATGCAGCTAATGACGTGGACGCTCGCTCGGCTTGGTAGTCGATTTAGTTTGATGTTTGAGCCCCAGCACCGCCGTATCCGGCATTCCGCGCTGGGACGATTTTTCGACCAGCCCAGTGATCTCAAGGTCGGTCTGGTGGATCCGGACGGTACCGAGCGCGTTTTGCCCTTCACCATGCAGGGCGTGCCGCTGTACAACCCCGAGCAATTTGAGCGGCTCAATTCAATTACATTCCGCGGCTTTAGTGAGCGGTACCGCTTGCGGTTTGAGTTCAACGTACACAGCGTCTTCTACCCGCAAGATGAGGAGCTGTGTTCGATGCCGGCGTTTTACCTTGAGATGCGTGTCAATCCCGTACGCACGGTGCAGAACCTCAAACCGACGGGGCCTATTCCCAAGCGTGCTAAATTATTCATACGGTTGCACCGGTCCGACACGCATATCGCCGCTGCTTCCGATGGCAAGAACGCGAGTATCGACCTTGCGTATCGGTGTACGTTGCCTCCCGCGCGCGACGGTGATGATCAAGCCCCCGTCGATGTGCGTGAGCGCATCGTCAGTCTAAACCCAGGCCCCACACCTGATGCCGACGGTTGTGGCCTGACGCTTGAGGTGCCGGTGACGGAGCCGGGCTCGGGTATCAAGTGGCGGCTGGTCTGGGGTGCCCACTGTGATAGCCCAATCGGATCCGTGGGACCCGTGCAGGGCACAGCGTCGTTGCGCTATCTACAACATTGGCCCGATCTTGATGCCGTGATGGATGACGCCATTCGTCTGCGTGACGATCGTTTAGCGCATTCGCGTCGGCTCGAACGGCTGATCGACCAGGCACCGCTGAGCATGGCACAACGACATCTGCTCAATCAGTCATTCCAGACTTTTTTATCGAATACTTGTTGGTGTCAGCGGCCTGACGGCTCGCAGTGGTTTGGTACTTGGGGAAACCCATACAATCATCAATCCGCTATTACGGTGGGGTATTACAGTTCGCCGTTGTATCTCGCGTTGTGGCCTCGCTTGTTGGCTATGCAACTCGATCAGTGGGCGCGTTATGAGGTATCTCATGAGCCATCGTCGGGCGGATATTTGCGTGATAATGCGCCGGTTAAGCGTGTCAACCACGTCAAGCTGCTCGACCGTGAAGACCCTCTTGAGACCACCTGTAATTACCTGTTAGCCGCACAGGCCTACACACACTGGACCGCCGATCTGACGCTGGTACAGCAGCACGCGCAACGGATCGATCGTCTGGCTGCTTATCTTACATGGGCCGATCGTGACGACAGCGGGTTTCCCTCTATTGCCTCCGCCGCTTCCGCTGATGATCCCGACACGCCTCTGATTGACGCGGGCAAGCAGACCCACCTTGCTGTCAAGCGATTGGCTGCGCTCCAGGCTGCTGCGGATATGTTGGCGAGGAGTGGTCACACAGCTACGGCTGGGCGGTGCCAAAATACGGTCGACGCTGACACCAACAAGCTTGAGCAGAAGATTTGGCTGCGTGATCATTACGCGCTGTGCCTCGATCAGGACACCGCGCTCATGCCCGGCGCCTGGGTTGGAGACGCTCCGTCGATGGGTGGCGCCCTCGCTCCGATCGCGGGTACACCCGTTCGTGAGGCCTACTCGATCAATACCGGTAACGCGTTGCTGCTGCCCGCGATCACGGCACAGCCTCTGATCCTCGATCCGACTCGGTTGCGGATTGATCTGGTCAGTGCGGCGCGCGAGACGCTGGCGGCTTATGGCTGCGGGAGCACGTCCGATGACATCGAGGATATCTGGATTAGCCAAAACGTCTGGCGAGATCACCTATCGGTTTACCTCGGCGCCGGCTATACCACCAGGGCGCAGCGGTACTGGGACTTGCAGGTCACTAGCAACACGCACCTTCAGAGCCAGGGTTATTGCGACTCGTATGTCGCTCACCTCACGCCGTTCGATCCCTGTGGCGCGGTCTGTTTTGGGTTCCTATTGGCGGGGCCACGGCTCGTGATCGATCGTCTTGCGCCGGGCGGTACGCGTATCAGTGTTGAGCCGAACCGACACATACCTCAGCGGTGGCCTCTGCTGCCGTTGGCGGATTGGAAGGCCGCACGCGTTCCTGTGTGTGTCGTCGACAGTATCGGCAACGTTTTTATCGAGAGTGAATCCGATCCTGTGATCGTCCATGGCGGGCCCGCCAGTTGCGACATCATCGGGTAAAGCGTTTAGCTAAGCGATGCTCGAAGAGATTGTTTGTCACGTCAATATTTAACGAAAGATAAATTCGATGCGGGAGATGTGCATCACTCGTTGGCGTTTATCTTATTTAGAGCGTTTTCTGATTTCGCATGGGGGATTCTCAGCGATCCTCGCGCGTCAGCAAGCGGACCTCTTTACTGTGATTGAAGCACGGGGGTTAATCAGAATGCGAATTATCCTCGCGTTGCAACGAACTGCAACACGACGTAGCCCACGTACAACACCAATAACGGCACCCCGTTCCATCTGCTGAAATGTCCCCGCTTAATAGCGGAAAATGTAAACAGCCGAAACAGTGCCAGCACGAGCAGCACAGCGGGTAGATGGAGGTACAGGAATATACGTTGGCCGTCCTCGACGATCGGTAGCTCGGCAGCACAAGCGGAGGCACCCACGACGAACAGTACATTGAGAATGTCAGCTCCGATGATGTTGCCCACGAGGATTTCTTTGTGGCCTTTCAATATGCTGGTCAGGCCCACCACCAGCTCGGGCAGCGAAGTTCCAAGTGCTACCAGCGTGGCTGCGATGACCACCTGCGGCACACCCCAGCGTTGAGCTAGAGTCGTTACACAGCACACCAGTACACGGCTAGAGAAAACGACGAAGACTAGCCCCGCGAGCATGACCCCGATCAAGTAAATGGCGGAGCGGCGGGCTTCCTGATGTGTCGTTTCAGGCACGATGGCGGCTTTGACCACGGGCATTTCCGCGATCGTATCCGGTGTTTGAAACGGCTCGCCGTGGGGATGCGTCCGGCTCCATTTTACAGAGACGTATAGGTATCCCGCCAGCAGGACGAGCATAAGCACGCCGATCGGACGCCCTAACACAGCGTGATCACCCTGACGCGCATAGGCGCCATAGCAGAGGCACGCCAGCAGAAGGCCCGCGGCGAACTGAATCCAGCCCTGTCGGTTTAGCACAAAACGGTCTGCAGGAAGCGCTACCAACAGACACCCGAGCCCGAAGATTAGGCCTGTGTCAGCCACGATCGACCCGACGGCATTACCCAGTGCCAAACCCGGCTCACCCGCCCACGCCGCCATCACAGATACTGCGCACTCCGGACTGGTTGTGCCCAGGGAGACGATCGTTGCGCCTACGACGATCTTCGGCAGCCCCGCGCGGAGCGCAATGGCAGAAGCGCTCTCGACAATCCAGTCGGCGCCCTTGATCAGCATAGCGGTAGCGAAGGCGCCGATCACCAGCAGCATCGGCTGTGACAACCCGTCGAACCAGTACTGGGGGATCAGGTGTTCCACGGCGTCGGTCAGCTTAGCGTATCAGCAGGCGGTGTGTAGGAGCGGAACGTGTGCAAACAATGAAAATAAAGCTAGGCGCAGTGATGAATTGTCGGTAACTTAGGTAACGCCCGGGTTCAGTTATTTGTTCGGTGAAGAAACCGCTGCCCTCAGACTCGTTTCGCAACGCTTGCAAGGCATGTTTTAACACTTGGACGCCAGAAGAGAGAAAGGAAGAGATCATGGTCCAGCCTCTTACGCCGCGCGAAGCCGCGCAGATCGCGCGTGACGTCTACAAACTCCGAGAAGACTCCATCCAAGACGCTGGAGGCACCTCCAGCGTCGGCCTCGACACCAGCACCTTCTACCGCGCACACAAGTTTGAAGGGCAATCCGGCTTCGAGTTCGCGGCCAAAAAATCCGGATTCGGATATTTCGCTCGCGCCAAAGGCACCTCGAGCAGGGCCGGCGAAGCCATCGTCGCCACGCGCGGGACCAAGACCATCGCCGACTGGATCACCGACGCCAAGATCGGTTCATCTCTGAGCTCTTGTGGCCACATCGTACACGCGGGGTTCAACGACACCTTCCAGAGCTTCAAAAGCAACGTTGTTGAATACATAGATTCCAGAAGGCCTACGTGTGTCCACTGCATCGGGCATAGCCTGGGCGGCGCACTGGCCACGCTCGCAGCCAGCCTGCTCAGCAAAAAAGGCTACAACGTCAAGCTATATACCTTCGGATGCCCACGCGTCGGGTTCCTCGATTTTTCCATGGGACTCACAAAACGTGTGGGCAGTGAAAACATTTATCGTGTCTACCACACCTCAGACCCTGTATCAATGATCCCCATTTTCCCGTATATCCATGTGCCGCACGCCGGCTATTTTTCCTCCAGCGACAACGCATACCCCATCAAAAAAGACAGTGTGATTAATTTTTCCCATCACTTCATGAAGAACTACATCCTCTCGATCCCCGAAGGTGCGAATTGGCGACAGGTAGGACACAGCAGGGACGCCGGGGATGATGACCGTGACGTCCAGGGACTCATCGGCGGCTCTTCGGGCGCAATGGGAAAAATAAAAATGTTTGGCGCTGCCGCCTGGAGGCTGCTTAAAAAAGCGCTTAGGTGGATACTCAAAGCCGCCGGCGGCATTGCTTTTACGGGTATTACCGCGGCTGTCACCATCCTCGATAAGCTCGCCTACCTCCTGTACAAAGGCGTGCTGACCTCTGTCAAGATCGCCGAGCACGTCACGCATTGGATCACCGCTGTGCTCAAGTTTCTAGGCAGAAGTGTTATCAAGGTCGGCGAACTCACCGTCAGCTTTATCCGATACATACTCGATATGCTCTGGTCCGCGCTAAGCACCATGGTCGCCACCGCTCTGAACCACCCCGAGATGTGGTCAGGGCTCGCCATGGCCGCTTCCATGGGCTTTGCTTGGGGGAACACGACGCCGTTTTAACAGTTGTTGCCTGGAGCACGGTGTTCTATCGCTTTTTTACAATACGGAGTAATACGCATTATGTATATTTCTAGCGCGTTGTAGGTGATGTAAGTTATTGTCTGTTCTGTTCCCGCGTTCGCAGATGCTGCGCAAGTATTAATCTTGATTGGTATAACCCCTGCGGATGGTTCAGCAACCTTGACGCAGCGAAAACACACACCGATGCCTTTGGCATACGTTCGAGGACCGCACCATGCTTTTTGCTTGCCTGATCATCGGCTCCACCTTGTGGGGTATCACCGCTTTGGCGTCAGTCGGCGCGGGCATGATGTCTCCCATGGCCTTTGACTCTGAGGAAGCGGTATCTCAGGGTTGGCCCTGGATGCTCATGGCCGGCCTAGCTGCGCTGTTTGTCTGCTGCGTCATCGCTATCGTCATGAGTTGGATCGCCTACAGCCGAGGGAGTGGGTGGGCGTGCCTCGTTTGGCACATGTTGCCGATCATCCCGTCGCTGCCCTTGATCGTTCTAATGATCAAGCATTACTAACCCAATACTATTGCTCCAGACGCTAGCTCACCCCAAAGCTCTGCCTGTACGCTACCGCATCAAATGTCCCGTTAGCTATTACCGCTCAAGGTGTGTGCCGTCTGAATATGGGCATGTCACCTAGCAGGTCGCCTGATGGTATAATTGAGCCCGTTGAGGCAATTTACGTTGACATAACAAATCCACGGCGAGGAGGCCGATATCGCCACCAAGTGGTCATAAAGAGTAAGGACAGCATGATCGGCGTGGGCTGGACACGCTCATTCGGCACAGCCGGTGGGGTGGCAGAGCGGTTGAATGCACCGGTCTTGAAAACCGGCGTGGCCTTCGGGTCACCGTGAGTTCGAATCTCACCCCCACCGCTTTCGACAACTCGGTTTATCGCTGTATCTTTTTTTTCGATAATAATTACCGCGACAGATTTTCGAATCCTCTGAAAAAACCTCAGATCGTTCAAAACAATCGGCCTTGGCGATACCGAAAACGCGGTTGTTTTACGAAAATCAGCGTATTTTCTGAATGAGTGTACGGTTGACAGGACTTCGTTACGAGCCGCGACCGTCACGAAGCGGACCTCTTATACCAATTCAAATTAATACTTGCTCGGCGTCTGCAAACGCGAAAACAGGGCAGACAATCACTTACATCACCTACAACGCGCTAGAACTATACGCAATGCGTATTACACACTATTTCCCTTATTCCAGCGACACCGTGCCTGTTTGGAGTTCAACCATGGCTGATTTGTCTTTGACAGCTTGTCTAATCTGGACCCAATCCTCCTCGGGGATCTTCAGGAATGCGTCTACCACAGCAGGGTCGAAGTGTCGCTCACGATCACGTTTGATAATATCACAAGCCTCGTCGATGGAGACGGCACCACGATAGGGACGGTCAGACGTGAGCGCGTCGAAGGCATCCGCAACGGCGAAGATGCGAGCGGCAAGAGGGGTTGATTCACCACGCAGCCCCCTTGGATATCCCGTGCCATCAAACTTTTCGTGGTGGGCGTAGACCGCTGCTGCTGTATTTTTGAGAAATCGAATCGGTTCAAGGATGCGGTATCCGATCTCCGGGTGTTTCCTCATGGCATTCATTTCCTGATCGTTTAGTGCTCCAGGCTTCCGGAGGATGTGGTCCGGGATGCCTATCTTGCCCACGTCGTGAAGAAGAGCCGCTTGCTCCAACACGCGCATGTCCTGCTGGGGCAATGCCAATTGTTTGCCGATGTGCAGAGCATAAGCCCGGACCCGCAGAGAGTGCTGTCCCGTCTCGTGTTCTCGGGTATCCAGGGCCGCCACCAGGGCAAACAGCGTTTCACTATTTGACTGAACGATCATCTGCAGGGCGGTCTTTTCATTCTCCACAAGCCAACTTGTTAGGATAGCGATTGCCCATATGACGACCACATCGCTCGCTTGGTTGAGTTGTTCGGCTGCTTCACCCGACCACTGTAGATAAACGTGCGGGACGTATACAGCAGTGGCAATCAAGGCGGCAACAAAAGCGCCTCGGCGATTGAACCAGATCGCCGCCAAGACGACGGGGAGAATAAACATCTTGCGCATTGCCACATGCAGTCCGTAGAGGATGTAAGTTTCGGTCGGTGTGAGCCAGTGCGACAAACCAACGACTAGCAAGAGAAGGCCAACGATGATCACGCGGAAGTTCACGCTTCGATCCCTTTTGACGACCGCCGCACTTCATACGCGATACTCACGGTCAATACGGTTCGGATCAAGATGATGCCGCCCAAAAAGGCGAGGTCCTCGAGCGTGGGTGTTAAGACGGTTTTGAGGATGTCAGCGGCGATCATGAACTCCAGAGCCAGGACCAAATTTTGACCAAGCGCCAAGCGCACATCGGTTGCCGGCGATCGGTCCGGCCCCGTGACCAAACGCCTGACCAGGTGCCACGTAGCGAGCAGGGCTGCGCCAACAATCATGATTACCGCGATCAACTCAATCACTCGCACCAGCCATAGGATGATTGTTTCGTACACGTCAACTCCTAAAATTTTGTTCCTGTCGCATTGAGATCAGTGGTGCTTGTACCATCCGGCGCCTCTGATGTCGGGCCACGACGTCGTCTGATGGCATTTGTAACATTGTTCGACGTTTGCACGCGGCTGCCCCGCTACTTTTTGTGAAATCATCTTAAAATGTCCCATGTAATGACTGGGCGGTGCCTGGTGACATTGGGCGCAATCCATGGACGCCGCGGGTGGATGACGGAACTGAGGTATCGTCCATGTGGACGTCGCGTGGCAGGAGGCACAGTCGTTACCAAATAGCTCGAAGTGGCGATCGTCGTTCTTGTGGCAGGCAGCGCAGTCGAGAATCATCTCACGCGCGGTCAAGCTTGGGTGGTTCGCCTGATGGTCGGTGTTGTAACCGTGAAGCCAGTAGGTTAGTTGCCGCGATGCTAGACGGTCTTCGCTGTCGGGGTCGGGGTTGCCTTCGAGCCCCCGCAAGCCGATCGCGGTCAGGGCTGAGTGATCCATCACGGTTGGGCGGGCGGCGAGGCCTTGGTGTTCACGGTGACACTGGGTGCAACTGCTGATGTTCGCATGGAATGCCGTGGGCTGACGCTGCAGCAGTGTCTGGTTATTGGCGTGGCAGACGATACAGCTACTCGCCTCGACCCCTGAAACCGGGGTGTGGCAGGCATTGCAATTGTTTTCGAGAAAAGCGTGCGACCGGGACAGGGCGCCGGGGCTGGCCATGGCTTGCCAGGTACTCTCGCTCGTGATCGCTGTATCCGATCCCGGCGATTTCAGGTTATATGTGACCACCACAGCGACAGCAATACCCGCCGCGACCAACCACACGAGAAGATTAACACGACGGCTTTCTGTCATATCCGTCACCTCACGCTGCCGTAGGGTCGTTGCGGGTTGCTCATTGGAACCACCTGATTCCGAAGTGCACCGCCGCCCAGATGTGCAATGCGAGCAGTGCGTAGAGGACAAACGAGATCACGATGTGGAACCGAAGCCAGGTTGAAAACGCCCGTTTGATTGTCTCGTGCGTGTGGATTGCGTATTCCAAGTCGGCGATGGACTCAGCAAGCCGTACCGCGCGGACTCCGGGCAGGGAGGTCTCGTCCAACGTCTCCGTCGCCATAAACATCCGGGTTAAGAAGCCGGTAAACGGCCGGATTAGCTGCGCTTGCTCGGGTTGGTCTCGAAGCTCCACCAACGCCAATTCGTAATGCGTGGTGGCCTCTTGGAGCATGGCTCGCTTGGATTTGAGGTCCTTGCCGATACGGCTCATGAGATACCGACCGATGAACCCGCTCACCACGACGATCAGCACCATCGCGGTCAGCGTGATCCCCAAGGGGCTGTTGAATTTGTGGCCCGTGTGCAGCAGAACGAGGATCGGCCCAAGCACCCCCGCGTAAATATGCCAGGTTAGAAGCGTGCGCATCGAAACGTGCTTCGTCAAGGACCGCTTGAGAGGTTTGATCCGTTTTACAAAGAGATACGCCAGTGGAACCAACATCAAAACAGCACCGCTCACACCAAGAACACCACCCCAAAAGCTCCCCGCAAATCTGGGTGACTGGTGAAAAGGGAATCCAAGCCAAAGGATCAACATCAGCGCGACAAGGCTGCCAATAATAACGGGTTCGCGTTCTTTCATGGCAAGCACGACATCAAGCATCGACCTCTACATCGCCGGTTGACTTGGCCTGACACGCGAGGATCATTCCCTTGGCTTTGTCATCGGGGTCTAGCCCATCTTCGACCTCCATGGTGACTTCTCCTGACAGGAGCTTGACAGTGCACACACCGCATGACCCAACGCGACAAGAGTAGTCGATGCTGACGCCGGCTCGCTCGGACGCCTCGAGGATGGTCTCGTCCGGCTGGAGTCCCGTCGATTTATTCGACGTCTTAAAAGTGACCGTGCCACCCTTTTCGGGTTTGTCGTGCTGAGCCACATCCCGCTGGGCCGACCCCGCCTCCACCGCCTTCTCGGGTTGCCCAGCCCGGAGCTTCGGCTTCTGCTGCGAGCCGAAGTTCTCGGTGTGGATGTTCTCGCCGGGCACGCCCAACTCAGCGAGCATCTGCTTCACGCTATCCATCATCGGTGGCGCCCCGCACAGGTGCACCCACTTCGAGGTAATGTCGGGTACCCACTGCGACAGCAACTGCCTGGTAATCCGCCCGCGATGGTAGCCATCGGCATCCCGCTCAAGACGGCTCATGGTGACGAAGACGTGTAAATTTGAATAACGCTCTTGAAGGCGTTTCAATTCAGAGGCAAAGATCAGGTGCTCGGGATCGCGGCACGCCACGACGAAGTAGACCTCACCACGCCAACCGATATCGGTCAGGGCACGCGTGATGCTCATCATCGGGGTGATGCCCACGCCGCCTGCGATCAGCACAACGCTATCCGCTTGCTTGCCCATGAAAACAAACTTCCCGCTAGGCCCCTGAACCTCAAGGGTGTCGCCTTCCTTCAGCTCGTCGTGCAGATAGCGCGACCCGGCCCCGTGCTCTTCACGCTTTACCGTAATCTCGCAATAGTACCCCTGGGTCGGAGACGACGAGATGGTGTAGCTGCGTCGGATCGGTTTGTCGCTGGTCGGCAGCGTCAACGTCAAGAATTGACCGGGCAGATAACTGAATGGGATACCGCCGCCGTGACAAGCCACGAACCGAAAGGTCTTGACATCCACGGTTTCCCGGAAGATTTGGGCAACGCGAAGCCTGCACAGCTTCTTCTTGGCCACAGGCAGGAGTCCCGCCAAAATATCGGGGTGATTCGTTGATCCGTCCTGCTCGGTTGGGCACGCGTCAGCTGAGTCATCGCAGCAATCGGCATCTGCCGGTTTGTCGGCGGCGACTTGCTTCTCGGCAACCGCAGACCCCTTAGCCGCGGTTGGTTGCTCAGCCACGGCGGGCTTCTTAGAAGTGGTGGGCTTCTGGGTAACAACGGTCGATGATGCAGGGCTCGCGGGTCCGTCACCGTCTGCGAGTCGTTTCATCAAAGTGGCTGCGCGACGCATCTTGAGAAAGTACATCCAGATCATCGCGACCGCGAAGATCGTCAGGAGCATCATCACGAACAAGTGAAACCAGGATAGACCTAACAGCCCCTGATTGACGGCTCCCCCCGTGGGTGGCAGGAGATTCATCTGCCGCTTGAACCACCCCAACGCGACGTTGCGAGGGGCTTTACCTTCCGCCAAGGCCCGGTGAGCAGCCAACCCGCTTTCGAATTGAACCAATCCTTCTCTGAGTTGAGCTGTCGATTCCTGCATCGCCGCAAAGTCGTTCGTGGGTGCAGCCTGTGAAAGCGCCGCCAAACCCTCGGACATAAGCACCGCTCCGGCTTTCATGCGGTCGTGAGCCTGTTGCTGAATGATCTGACGCTGCTCAAGCGGCAAGTCGGGCAGAGCCATCATCGAGGGGTAGAGTTGTTTGGGCTTGGGGGCACCCATCTTCTCCATCATCTTCCCCATACCACCCCCACCACCACCGCCCATCATGCCCCCACCACCGCTGCCGCCCTGCATACCAGCACCTGCTTGAGCCGGCGGTCCCCCGTTTGCTGGTTTAGGATGATGCTTCGCGTGCTCGCTTGGGCTCGGCTGGGCCATGGCCGTCGAAACACTCAACACCACAACCGACAATAGCCCCATGAGCAATCGGTGCCGCTGCCAAACATTGTCACGGTGCCACGGATAATTCATGGGGTCGCATTGCTCTCAAACGAAACGGATCGGCCTACGAAAACTTATTCATGTGACCCGCTGCGGGAACCCATGCCCGGTTTCGTTGCGCAGACAAACATGGCGTCGCCACCGCACTTCGTGCAGACGTGCTCAACTTCTTCGTTCTCTCCTTCGCCTTTCCCGGTCCCCACGACTTTTACAATGCCCTTGCAGTCGGCGCACGTATGCGTGTGACCGATGGTCAAAAGCATCACATGCGTATTGTCTCGAGCCACTTCATAGGCTGCAATGTTCTTGCACATGTTGCAGACCATTGCGATCGAGTCGCCGGGTCTCAGAGCCTGTGCCTCCGCCCGAGTCTTGATTTGGTTCATGTGTACCGGAGGATGCGATCCGTGCTGTTTATCTGATGCTTGGGCCGCTACAGACCACCACACCACAAACGCCAAGATAAGTACGAGCCCGGAACTAACGCTAACTCTGTCGATGATGTCAGGGCGTTTTTTCATAGATATTTCCTTTCGTTCGTTAGCCATATTTCGGAAGGTCAAATGCCGACCTATCGTTCCTAATCACACCGTCTCTGTGCGGGAAACACCAGAGCCACATTGGGTAAGTAGGTATGCCATTTTCTGACTCTGAGCAGTCCGTAGCATCTTCACGGCGCTGGCTGTGAAGCGGCCGCTTGCGGGCCCGGCGACATTTCTCCAACCAATACCTTGCGCTGCTCATCGGTAAGGACTCTTGCCGCTTCACCCACCGCTCGAATAAACGCCATGCGCTGGTTGCCTCTGAGTTTTTCGATTTCGCGCACCTTGGCCTCGATCTTCGTCACATCTGGCTCATCGGCGCCGGTTAGCACCCATAGTTCCTGTTCAGCCTGTTCGATTTGACGATCGGTTGTGGCTTGGGCCAACAAGACCCGCTCCTTGATCTGGTTGAGCTTTGTCTGCTGATCACGGGCCAGGGTGATGTGTCCGCTGTGGTCTAGAAAGTAGCCCGTCGCGCCGAGGTGATACATGTGTGAAGACCCGGGGAACCCGGGCAACGCCGACTGAGTCATCGGCGACGGAGCCATCCCCTTTTTCCCCATCCGGCCCATCATCCGCATGCCATCCATCCCCATCATACCCATGCCTTGCATCGATGAGCCTTGCATTGTTTCCTTTTTCATACCTTTCATATCACCCTTCATACCCATGCCGGACATGGCCCCTGATTCCCGCATCCCGACCATGGGGCCCGACTGCTGCATCATGGGTTTACCGCCCATCGTGCCCATACCTTGCATGCCAGTTTTTCCTTGCATGGACCCCATACCCGCGCCGGCCTCACCTGCTTGATGTCCCTGATCGAGCCGGGCTTGCAGCCGGGCAATCTGCGCCCGCATCTCGACGATCTGATCGGTCAGCAAAACGCCCTTCGTGGTGTTTGCCGCTTGGTGGCCTTGGTGCTTTTGGTGATCTGCTGGCATGTCGGCTTGACCCCGTGCGGGCTGGACGTAAATCACGGGCAAGATGGCCGCAACCGCCAAAACCCCGATTCCGAACCAGCTATCGAAACGTTGGACCGTGTTTGACCTCATCGCAATGCTCCTTCGAAAATCTCAAGTCGTTTTGATACGCTTCGGCCAATAGTTGAAAAACGTTATGCCTACTAGTACACAACGGCGTCGGACCGGCTACAGGTTCAACCGACCTGAAGCGGGACGAATTTTATCTCCGTTCCGTCGGCAACAATTTTTTAATGCCCTCTTGAACCCACCGATGCGGTAGGTTCGTTAAATCAGACATAGTGGTGATAGACTTACTGCGCCATGATGACTCGAAAACCCTCGCAAGGGAAATTAACGATGAGTGAAACAGTTCCACGCACAGGGGCCGGTGGGATAACCCGCCGCGATTTTCTTGCTGCGACCACAGCGATAACACTCAACAGCAGCATCATGGGGCGATGGGCTCGTGCTAAAGAGAACACGCCGCGAGACCTCGGATCGCTCACTGAGATACAGGTACCCACAAACGGCCCTCTGCATCTGTCGATTGATCGAACTCCGATAAACGTGGCGGGCCGACCGGCCACGTCGGCGATCACCGTGAACGGCTCCCTGCCCGGGCCGGTCTTGCGGATGCACGAAGGCCAAGACGTCGTGATACACGTGCAGAACCGCTTGAAAGACGAGGACAGCTCGATCCACTGGCACGGGTTGATCTTGCCAACGACCATGGACGGCGTTCCGGGGGTGAGCTTCCCCGGCATCAAGCCCGGTGAAACGTTCACATACCGCTACCGCGCACGGCAATCGGGCACATACTGGTATCACAGCCATTCGGGGCTTCAGGAACAACTCGGCCACTACGGTGTCCTGGTCATTGACCCCGTTGATCGCGATCCGTTCGAGTATGACCGCGAATACGTCGTGGTGCTGTCGGACTGGACATTCGAGAACCCGTATCGGGTCCTCGAAAAATTGAAAACGTTTGAGGGCTACTACAACTACCAACGCCCCACCGTGGCAAACCTGATCACGGATGCGAAGTCGAAAGGGCTGGGGGCGGAAATACGTCAGCGTCTGAAGTGGGACGCGATGCGGATGGACCCGACGGACATCGCCGACATTACCGGTGCCACGTACACCTACCTGATGAATGGCCGATCGCCACACGAGAATTGGACGGCAATCGTCAAGCCAGGTGAGCGGGTTCGGCTGCGGTTGGTCAACACCGCGACGATGACCTATTTCGATTTTCGAATCCCAGGGTTGCCAATGACGGTCGTCGCCGCGGACGGCCAGAACATCAAGCCCGTCGAAACCGACGAACTACGGATCGCGGTCGCCGAAACTTATGACGTGCTGGTAACACTGCCTGATAATCGAGCCTACACACTGTTCGCCGAGACGATGGACCGTAGCGGCTATACCCGCGGCACACTGGCGCCTCGGCCCGGGATGTCACCACCGACGCCACGACGACGCCAACGCTCGATGCGTACCATGGCTGACATGGGTATGGCAGGCGGGTCGATGGGCATGAACGGCATGGCCATGCCCAAAAAATCCGCTCACAAAGGTAAAACACATCGTAATTCGACAGGACACGACATATCCTCCAAGCCACACGGCATGGGTCTCGCCCCGATCATCTTGCCAACACAGAACCTACCCGAGACTACGATGCACGGGCCGGGTGGCCACGGGCCCAGCACTTCGATGACAGCCATGATGCCTCGGCGTCGCTACGCTGATCCGGGAATCGGCTTGGGCAAAGATGGTTGGCGGGTGCTGAAATACGCCGACCTGCGGGCGCTGCGGCGTCTACCGGACCGGCGAGCGCCCGACCGCCAATTCGACCTGCACCTGACCGGCAACATGGGCCGTTACATCTGGGGTTTCGATGGCAAGAAATTCTCCGAAGCCGACATGATCCGATTCGTCTACGGCGAGCGCGTGCGGATCAACATGATCAACGACACCATGATGGAACACCCCATCCATCTGCACGGCATGTGGATGGACCTCTACGCCGGGGGCACACTCGAAGACAACCCCCGCAAACACACCGTCAGCGTGAAACCGGGAGAACTGCTCACGGTCGATATCACCGCCGATGCACCCGGGTACTGGGCATTCCATTGCCACCTGCTGTTCCACATGGATATGGGCATGTACCGCACCGTGGTGGTCGCACGATCGGTTCAGGAGCACAAAAAATCATGACGAACCGAAGTCTCGGATATTCAACCGCCTTCGTGTTGATACTGCTAATAACAGGGCAGGCCGCCGCACAGCAAAGCCAAGGGGGTGTACACGGGGATCATCAACCCGCGCCTCAACACGATGGCCAGTGGCACCCCGACCCACCCCTACCCCAAGGCGTTACACTCGATGAGCTGCTCGACTACGCGGGTAAACCCCTGCCGGCGTCTTGGCCAAAACCGATACACGACAATGCGATCTACTCGTTTACATTGTTTGAGTTATTCGAATACCGTTTCTCAAATGAAGGCCGTGACGAACTGGGGTGGGATGTCCAGGGATGGGTCGGCAACGACGATCACAAGTTCTGGTGGAAAACCGAGGGCGACACGATTTTTGATGGCGCTGACCAGGGCAGCGCCGATCTCCAGGCACTCTACGCAATGCCCCTTTCAGCGTTCTGGTACTTGCAAGCGGGCGTTCGGTACGAACAGGCTTGGGAACCGGGCAGCGCCGACGAACGTTTTTCCGCCGTGCTCGGTATCCAAGGGCTCGCCCCCTACAAATTCGACCTGGAGCCGACGCTCTACTTGACGGACGACGGCGATGTGATGGCACAGTTCACCGCTTCCTACGACCTCTACATCACACAACGGCTGGTGTTTCAACCGCGGATTGAACTCGGCGCGTCGGCACAGGATATACCCGAATCGGGCTTGGGGGCGGGCGTGCACGGCATCGACTTCGACCTCCGCCTGCGATACGAAATTGCTCGAGAATTCGCCCCTTACCTCGGCGTCCGTTACAGCAGGCTCTTCGGTGAGACCGCCGACATCGCGTCGCGCAACGGCGACAAGGACCACGACTTGCTGTTCCTCATGGGTGTGCGGCTGGCATATTGAAGCCGGTGTTAAGCTGGGAACGTTTGAGCATCTTGCCTGCTGGGTGATACCTATTGGGAAAAATCCGCAACTGGATCGTTCGATCGCGAGTATTGATACCAATTCAAATTAATACTTGTGCGGTGTCTATGAACGCGGCGATAAGGCAGGCAATAACTTACATCCTTTACAACGCGCTAGAACTATACGCAATGCGTATGAAATCCAGCTTTGGGCCCTAAAAAAAGCTTCGCTTTGCACAAGGCTTTCGATTCATGGTAGGCCAGCCCCGCTACTCGATCGGCACACGCTCGTGAACCACACGACGATCGCGGTGGCCGCCCACCCATTTGAGTTTGGGTACCCAACGGTATTCAACTGTTTCCATTACATGCCCGGTGCCGGTCAAAGCGTAAGGTGCCGGCTGTACTTTTTTTGTGTGCTGTCTGCGAAGACCGAAGCTGCCACCACGAAAATGACTGTTACCTACGCCTGGACCCGCGAACGACGGAATCGCCCCCGTCAACGCGACTGCAATAGATGCTCCAACAAGATAACGTTTCATCGCAATTCTCCTTTTGCCAAAACACTTAAGTCAGTCCTAATCACTATGCCTTCTACTAAATAAAACGAATTTAGCATCACCTTAAGTTCAGTTACGTTTGAAAGTTTTGATGACATTAGGATCGCCTCAATTGGAGGCGCCCCATGCTAATCACAAACAAAAATGCATCTGTGCCCTACTAATCAGTAGGGCTGTCGGCGGCCATATTCGACGGTCAATCGCACAACTAAACCACGCAAAACTAATCGTTTACAACGAAATAACAGGTAGTGGGTCAGTTTGAATCCGAACGTCATCGTAACGAGCCGCGACCGTCAGGGAGCGGTCTCTTAACGCAGGGTTGCAATCAAATATAAAAACGCCCTAGAGCAACTGGCGTCAATATTCGCCATCTTGATTGGACCGCAGGTGTAACAGACATCTGTATTTCACGGCTTGCAAGCAAGCCGTGCCACCCGGTCAATGGAGATTAATTACGCCAAGTGCTCTAATACCGCAGGTTGGTTGATTTTTGCACACGGGTGATGCTCTTGACTAATCGGTGTTGACGAAACGATAACCTCAAATCACAAGGACCTATTACATCCGCTGCTGCGCTTCGTCAAAACTGGTAGGCGATTATCACGATACACAAGGAATGGATGCAGGAATCGAAAAAAACTGAAAGCCCCATAAACAACCATTGGGGCGGAACTCACAATTCAACTACTGTTGCCAATGTATCGCCAGGGAGTCCGGGCATTCAGTTAGCCCCTTTCAAAAACTCGACAATCGCCTTGTGCTCTACCGCGGTTAGGTTAGCCCGCACCCGCATATGATGGACGACGACCTCCCACTGCGCGTCGCTGTAGGAAGTTAGAGGCCGAATGTTGTGACACCGCATACAGTTGTCCGCCCAAACCTCCGCCCCCTCTTTCGGTACGGGGACCGGGGCTTGCAAAACCGATCCATCCTGTGGGGTGATCCCCTGGCCAGGCGCTCGGACGCTGCAGCCAGACACGCCAATAGCAAGCACGCCAGCCAGCACCAGAACGATCGTGGGTATCAAAAATCGGCGATGCATAAACACCTAACCCCTTTTGTCAAAAACCTACCGCTGCTTGGAGGAAAAAAGCATTTTGGTCTTCCGCGTTGTTTTCTTTATTGCCCAGCCGATAGGCGGCCTTGACCACGGTGCTCGGAGCCAGCCAATAATTGAGGCCGAACGTCAATCGCTGTTCGTCGGTTTCATCCGGGGCACCGCTTGGCAACTCGATCATGTCCCATCGGGTGACGAACTCAAGCCTGCGGAGTATCTCGCTTGAATTCTTCGACGGCCGATAGGCGAGCTGTACATAGCCGCCATGCCTCTTGTTGTCGAAGGTTAAAGGGCCAAACCCCAAGCTACCCGCCGGATCAAAGGTAGCATTCTCGACATCTGAAAAAACCCACTCCGCACGGAAGTCGACAATACCCCCGAGAGCATCGATATACCGTACATAGCTGAAGTCCACACCCATAATGACAGCATCGACCCGTTCAAACCCGTCCGGGGCAACGCGAGCAACCTGAAACGAATAGCCCAATTCCATCTCAGGGACAGGTAAAACCCCTACCCTGCCCCCGATGGCTTTGTTGTTGTTGATATCCTCGTAGTTGTCAAAAATCAGCGTGCCCGCTTTTGTCGCTGTAGCGGTATTGAGGTTCGGGCCGTTGGATACATAAAACGCGTAGTTGAACTTGGTCTCTTCGACCGCCACGCCTCCCCGCATGTAAAAACCGACACTCGACATCGGCGCCAACCCCCCGCTCCCATACGGCAGCGGGGCATCAGGGAGTTTGTTGATCCAGGCGGGGTGGAGGCGTTCGCCGAATAAACCAAACGGCGTCAAGAATTTGCCCGCGCCCAAAGTGATGTAATCATTGAGCAGGTAGGAAACATTCGCATACTCCAGATTCACCTCTGTTTCCGACGCTCCGTTGACGTTTTCGAGTTCGAACTCTACTTCACCCTCAAACAGCAAGCGGTCGTTGAGCTTCCACAAAAATACCGGGACCAGTTTGGCGGAAAAATTAGAGTCTTCTCCCTCTTGATCCGTGAAGCCCGCGGTGGCGTAGCCGGCAATCAAAAATTTACTCGAATCCGCTAAGGAGGCCTGATTCAACTGCCAATTCTCGACTATATCCGATATGACCTGATCTCTTGATCGTCTTTCTTGTTCGGTAAGTTGGTATTCCGTCGTCGGCGTCTTGACGGTATCGTCGGGACGCGGTTTCTGAGGTTGCCCAGTGGTTTTGAGTTTGTCCACCTCTGCCTTCAGAGCATCAAACTGCTCCTTAAGCTGCTCGTATTCTTCTCGGGGAACGTATTTGTCATCCGAAAGGGCTTCTTGAGCGTGACTGTTTGTCGCCGTCATCGCAAGAAGAATCCCAATTTGAAATACCCTGCTGTTCATTGCCGCCTCTGTGATCAGTTCGTGAAATATCCTAAAACACACACAGCAAATCTGCCCTGCCGTGTGTCGTGATTACGTGCCTCCCTTGGAAAGGTGGCGCACGTAGTCCACCAACTGCCAAACCTGCTCATCCGATAAATAGCTAAACCCCGCCATCGGCGTGCCCGGGATGCCGACGCGGATACGCCAATAGAGATCACGATCGCCACTGCCGCCGCGGAAGGCTCCGGTGGTGAGGTCTCTTGCTCGTATGGGGCGTGCCAGGGTGTCGACTAACACCAACGGGCCATTGCCTCGGCCGGTGGGACCGTGACACGCGGCACAATTTTGTGCAAACAGTGATCGCCCGACGGACATGTCAGATTGATAGTCCTCTCGCCGAAGCGGCACAGGCGTGACGGGGCCGGGGGTAACCTGTTGCGTAGCGATCTCTTCGATTTCTTCTTGACTTAGTGATTCGTCCTCATCCTCACCGTATTCGTCGTACTCGTCGTCCGGCTCTTCTGGTTGTTCCGCATCACTTCCTTTGCTCAATTGATCGATAATGCCCAGACGCCTGATCTCCCGAATATAGTCCGCCAAGCGGCGGGTCTGAATATCTCCCAGGTGCATAGAGGGCATTTCGGTGTGAGGGATGCCTCGCTGAATTGTCCGCATGAGGTCATCCTGGGAGGGCGCGCCACCCGAGGTTGTAGAAACAAAACGAAATGGCTCAAGCCGAAACGCACGTGGCCTGACCTCGAAAGTCGATGCGGCTCGTCCGTCGCCTTCACCTGTGGGGCCGTGGCACGCCCCACAGTGTTGACGGTAAAGCGTTGCAGCCGGTGCGTACCTTGCATCGACGGCCTCAGGCATTACAACAGGGCCCGGCACGAGTCGCGGGCCACGCTCGGCCACGCAGGAAGGCAAAAGGATCATCGCTGTCAAGATAAACAGCGCCACAAACCCTAGCGTGCAGACGGCGCTCGTCCGCCATGAAACACCGAACTTCTCTTGTTGAAATTGCCGCATGCCAAAGTTGCCTGCGTAATATCGCTTTCGTCAACTTATCCGATGTGAATTGTAACGAAACACAGACCGTTTCAGGTTCAATGTGACGATTTCTTGAATATATTTTTTACAGGTATTCAAATTCACAGACGAGGTGAACCGGGGCGATGGTGCCGTCAGACATTCGGTCTCGGGAGTGGGATTTAAGCCGAAAAACATTTCTCTCATTGAACCTCACGTCTCCTATCCCTCGTTGGAATTTATGTAAGAGATAGAGCAGTCTTCTGGCAACAGTTGGTGACTTTCTCGGCCTTGAACCCGGCGACGCTTATGCGTGATAGGGTTCAGGTAGCGAGTGGCGATGGCGTTATATCGAGCCGAATCAATCGGCCACACCACAATCGCTCCGTAAAATTGACAGGCAAAAACCCGTGTAGCGAAGGGATCTCTAATGGCGGACGATCGATCTTCTTTTGAGCAGCGGATTAAGCAAAAGCTTGCCGATGCGGACGTGCTTCGCCGGTGTTCTGCAAACCAAACGCTTAAACGGATGGAGCAAATCGATCACCGCAGCCATCAATTTAACGAGGCTGCCAGCCGTGTCATGCGGGACATCATCCGGCCGCGCATGGAAATACTGACAAGCCAATTTGATAACGCGACGCTGACCGATTCCGATGAACAACAAAACCTCCGATGCGTATGTGTCTTTGGCCGCACCGCTCGGTACCCAGCCGAAACCAGACTGGATATTGGAATCGGGCACGACGGGGAAATCGAAAACCTGCTGCTTTCCTACAACCTTCAGATACTACCGGTTTTTATCCGCTTCGATCGTCACGATGAGATGGCCTGTCCCCTGGATGAGGTAGACGACAACCGCTTCGCCGCGTGGGTCGAAAACAAGATTGAGCAATTTGTGGATACATACCTTTCCCTGGAGCATTCACCGCAGTACCAGCGGGAAAACCTGGTAACCGACCCGGTTTGCGGCATGACCATCAACAAGACCGTGGCGACGTCCCAGGCGAAACATCAGGGGAAAGCCCATTACTTCTGCACGGAAGATTGTCATCGCGCATTTGTGGAACATCCCGAGCGGTACATAGCGGCGTTGGCCACTTAAAGGTATTCGAAAACACGATCGAGGAAGGAATTGACGTAGCGTCATAAGCCACAATGAAAGGAGCGAGCCATGGCTGTAAAGACAAGAAAAAAAGCAAGAAAAGCATTGTTACAACCCGACGATGCAATGCCCGTGCGTGTGGAGGCTGAACCATTACGTACATGCGAAGTCGGCGCGACTCACAGCCAAGTGGCTCAGCGGGCGTTCCTGATCTGGTTAACCAAAGGTCGTCCTCACGGCCGGGACCTGGAACATTGGTGTGAGGCTGAATCGCAATTAAAGAACGAAGCAACGGACAGGTACGCGATTAAAACCTAAGCCGACGGTGCCTATGTGTTTACATATGACAACTCCCTGCCGCAAGCACCCATAACCCTGGATCAACACCGTTAAACAGGTCTGATCGAAGCGTCAACCTCATTTCTACTCCACACAGAGCCCTTTGGGAATTGACCCGAGGGGCTGTTATTTTACGGCCGTGTCAAATTCTGACCCACACTAGCCCAATATTCCTAATCGCCATAAACTGCACGTCATCAAAGAAAATAAGCGGTACTTTAGCGATTGTGGAACCTACATCCGTGGCTAATTCGTTAGAAATTAATAGAAAGACCGCTTCGAGTCATGGGATCGACGACGGTCAGGCCCAGCGATTTAAGCGGCTTGCCTGGCCGCATTTAGACAGCCTGTTGCGGACCGCTAAGTATCTGACCAGGCACCAGCAAGAGGCGGAGGACGTGGTTCAAGAGGCCATGCTCAAGGCGATGAAAGCGATCGACTCATTCGAGGATGGCACCAACGCCAAGGCGTGGCTGATGACCATCCTCCGCAGGACGTATATCGATCGGCTGCGGGCGAGCCGTTCACGCGTGCACGAAGTTCGGCTTGACGCTTGCGATCCGGTCGAGTCTGGGTCAGAAACGGCAACCCCGGGCGAATTGGACGACCGATGGGAAAACCCCCAGAAGATGCTTGATCAATTTGAGAACCGAGACATGATCGAAGCACTGACGACCTTGCCCGATGACATCTGTTGGACACTCTTGCTGGTCGACGTCGAGCAGTTGGATTACGCCGGTGCGGCAAAGGTGTTGGATGTTCCGGTGGGTACGGTTAAGTCTCGTGCCCATCGTGGACGAGGAATGTTGCGTGACCGGTTATTTACAACGGCTCAGCAACGCGGATGGGTAGAAGAAGCCAAGGCATAAAGAAGATGCGGACAAATCACTCCGATGACAAATTGGAACAAGCCATCCGGGCGCGATTGGCGAGATTAGCCACCGCACCTGTGGACACCGCACGCCTGGAGTGCCAGTTAGAAGAAGCCATGACGAAGATTCGGTCCGCGCCGGTTGCGCGATTAGTCAACTGGTGGATACCGATAGCCGCAGCCGTGGCGGCGATCGTCGTGATTTCTGCAACGGTGAATGTACGATTGCTTGAGCCGGACCAAGTGCCGATTGCCGCAACACCTTCACTGATTGCCGGCCTGCACCACGAGGTAATCACCGGGGGGCCGTTCACTATCCCGGTGGCGAACATCGAGCAAGCTACTCAAGCAATTGCCGTGCGATGGTCGGATGCGCCCGCATTGCCCATGCCGGCCGATTGTGAAGTTATGTCGTGCTGTATTCACCACGTTGAGGGTCGCAAGGTTGCCTGTATGCTGTTGCGCCTTCGGGGCAAACTTATCACGATGGTCGTGGCGCATACGAAAGACTTGACGCGGGATGATAGCGTTAAGGCAACACAAGACAATCAGCGATATGCCGTGTACACCAAAGGGAATCTCAATATGGTTTGTATGCAGCACAACGGTATAAGCGTGTGGCTCGTAGGCGAATTCCCTCACAAAGAGCTTGCGCAATTGTTGCCAAAAAAATGGATGACGTCATGAAGCGCATCACCCTTACGTTGGCATGGATGGTTGTCGGGTTGATGGCCCTTGGCGGCTGCTATCCCATAGGCCACCAGACTCATTCCTCCCAAGAGCACGCCCAGATCATGCACGACATGAATGACCCCGAGATACCGTCACAACACGATCATTCTATTCCCTAAACGATCTCGTGTTCCCGTTGCGACCGGCGTTTGGAAAACAGGTAGTGGGTCAGTTTGAATCTGAATATCCCCGCAACAAGCCGCGACTATGAAGGAGCGGGCATTTGTTGTAATCAAACGCTCCAGATGTGTTGAAAATGCTCTAGTACTCCGTCCCATCTATATTGCCGGATAAAGTTTTTTGAGTTTGATTCGAGCGTCTGTGGTGGTGAACCTCCAATTTCTCCGCCAACCGTTTGGCCTGAGCCGGTGCGAAGGCCTGGTACAAGCTGGCGATGTGGTG
>JAJRXX010000022.1 GCA_024276075.1 Planctomycetota bacterium | reverse complement strand
CGTCGTCGTGACAATCACATTCAGCAACGCGTCCGCAGGCGAGTCGCTCGCATCCGTAAACCCGAAGTCACCCGCAACGAACACAAGGTCCGTATCCTCCAACGTGCTCACCGTGTTATCCGCACCACCAGGCGCGTCGTTGATAGCCGCTGCTACAACGTTGACCGCAAACTCAGATGTATCGCCGTAGTTGCCGCCACCCAAATCAACCGTTGCTGTAGCCGTAATAAATTCACCCGCAACCACCGCTACCGACAAAGCGGTGTTAAATGTAGCGTTGCCCGAACCGTCGGTCGTAACGGTAATAGAACCGAGAAAGTCTTCGCCCTCGCCGCTGCCTGTGGCGTCCTGCCCGGTTGCGATGGTATTCCTGTAAAACTCAATTCGATAATCCTGACTAAGGAGATCGGTATCAAGTGTGCCCACAATTGTAATTTGGGTTGGCGAATCAATGTCCACCTCTGTCAGCACCGGCACGTTCTGCAGATTGTTCGCACCGGTATCAGGATCATTCGCGTCATTAGCCGTCACGCCATCATTGGCCAAGTCGATCCCCAAGCCGGTATTGGAATGAATGGAATTGCTCAAGATCGCATTGCCGGTCGCGGTTGCCGACGAAACAGCCACACCATCACCGCCGTTGTTAGCGATCAGATTGCCCGCGCCCGCCGCCGTCCCGCCGATGTCGCTGTTGTCCGCATCGCTTGCGATGTGAACGCCATGCCCTGTATTTCCCCGAGCCGTGGTCCCATCAGAAGCAACGCCGATGTAGTTACCCCGAACCGTCGTGCCGTCTTCGTCGAGTTCGATCCCGTCTCCGCCGTTGCTGGAGATCACGTTCCGTGCTGCCGTACTGGTACCACCGATCGTAACGCCTCCCGACACACCCGAGACAAAAATCCCATCGGAGGTATTACCCACAACCGTCGAGCCCCCGGAACCCAGCCCGATGTAATTCCCCTCAATCACAACCCCGGTGCTGCTGCCGACGATATTGATCCCGATCGCGTCGTTGCCCGCGATCGTGTTGCGTGCGTTGGTAGCCGTACCGCCGATTGCAACAGAATTTGAACTATTGATCTCAATACCGTCGCCGGTATTACCTATGTCAGCGGTCCCATTGAAATCGGTTCCAATGAGATTTCCTTGGATCGTATTACCCGCTACACCCGCACTGGAAGTTAAAATCCCGTCGCCGTTGTTGCCTGAAATGACATTGCCCGCACCCGCAACAGTTCCGCCGATCGTGGCCGTCGCAGCACTACCATCGATCAGCACGCCATTGCTCGTGTTGCCGCGATCAAGTGTCCCGCCTTGGTCCAGACCGATATAATTGCCCTGGATATTGTTTCCCGTAGCACCCGCGCCGGTAACTTGAATACCATTCGCATCATTGCCCGAGATGACATTGCGTTCGCCAGACGTCGTCCCACCGATCGTGTTGCTTGCACTGCCGTTGATCTCGATCCCGTCAAGGGTATTGCCCAAATCAACCGCACCCGTAGCATCGAGACCGATGTAATTGCCCTCCACCGTGTTGCTGTCGCTGGTGATATTGATGCCATTGCCGTTGTTACCCGAAATGACATTCCGCTCACCCGCAGTCGTCCCACCGATTGTGTTATTAATCGAACTGGCTTCTATCAAGACACCGTCATTTGTGTTGCCTACATCAACAGCGCCCGTGGCGTCCAGGCCGATGTAGTTGCCTTCCACAATATTGGAATCTGAGCCATTAATTTTGACACCGATATCATCATTCCCGGAGATAACATTACGGTGTCCAGCCGTGGTTCCGCCAATCGTATTGCTATCCGACCCGCTAAACAGGATTACACCGTGAGCCGTGTTACCCCGGTCCAAAGTCCCACCCGCATCGGTTCCGATGTAGTTGCCCTGAACGATATTGCCCGTCGCGCCAGTGACGAATATCCCAGCCCGGGCATTGCCTGAAATCACGTTGCGCTGCGCCGCGGTCGTCCCACCAATCGTATTGGCGTTCGACGTGATATTGATCCCGTCATTGGCGTTGGCCTGGACCGTCGTGCCATCGACATCAAGCCCGATGTAATTCCCCTCGATGGTGTTGCTGCCGCTGGTGGTTATTGAGATACCGTTGCTACCGAAATTGTTGATCGCCAAGCCTCTGACCGTGCTGCCACCCGAGGTAATCGTCAATCCACTTACAGCCCCCGCCCCGCTGCCGTCGATCTCGATGATCGGCGTGCTGCCGTAGTCAGGCTCCGTCGTACCGTCGATGATCACCGCACCGGTAATCGTGGGTAGCGCCGACCCTACCGCGATCGTGTGCGCACCGTTGACCAACGGATCGGTGATGTTGAAGTAAATTGTGTCTGTCCCAGCCGTGTTGTTCGCAGCCGTGATCGCTTCACGCAATGAAATCACACCGTCCGCGCCGCGTGCCGCAAGCAGCGCCGCGATCGACGTCGTCGTCCCGTCGAGCACATCGCTGGTTGTATCCACCACCAGCACCGTGCCACCCGTGACCGTGAAGTTCGCCGCAAACTCAGACGAGTTGCCGTAGCTACCCGCTCCGTTGTCCACCGTCGCCGTCGCCGTGACCACCGCCCCCGCCGCGATCGGCACGGTAAACACCACCGCGGAAAACGTCGCGCTGCCCGAGCCGTCGGTCGTCACCGTCGTAGCACCGAGGAAACCCGCGCCCTCGCCGTTACCCGACGCGTCACCGGACGGGTTCCAGAAAAACTCGATCCGGTACGCCTGGCTGGTCAGGTTCGTGTCGAACGTGCCACCGAAAGTAATCTGCGTGCCCGTCGTCACCGCAGAGGTTATCACCGGAAAGTTCTGAAGACCGTTCGCACCGGCATCGGCATCGTTCACATCGTTGGCGGTCACGCCGTTATTGTTCAGGTCGATACCCAGACCGGTGTTGGTGTGAATGGAATTGCCAAGAATCGCGTTGCCGGTATTGGTAGCACTTAACGCAATCCCGTCGCCGCTATTGTTCGCAATGAGGTTGCCCGCGCCCGCTGCGGTACCGCCGATGGCGTTGTTATCCGCGCCGCTTCCGATCTGAATCCCGTGATTGGCATTCCCGCGCGCCGTGACGCCGTCCGCCGCGACGCCGATGTAGTTGCCCTGGATAATGGCATTGTCTGAGTTCTGTTGGATGCCATACCCGCCGTTGCTGGTGACGATGTTGCGAGCGCCGGTGGTCGTACCGCCAATCGTCGCACCAGTCGCAGCGCTGGCGATCAAGATTCCATCTGAGACATTCCCCACAGCCGTCGTGCCATCCGCACCCAAGCCGAAGTAGTTGCCCTGAACGATAGCACCTGTGCTGCCAACATCGATCTCGATGCCATCGTCGGTGTTACCCGAACTGACGTTGCGTTCGAGCGCGGTGGTACCGCCCACCGTCGTATTCGTCGCGTTGATCAACTCGATGCCGTCGACGCTGTTTCCGACCGCCGCCGTGCCCGCAGCATTCGTGCCGATGTAGTTGCCGCTGATGACATTCAAGTCGCCGATGTTGATCTGGATGCCGCTACCGTTGTTACCCGACATGACATTGCGTGCCGCAGCCGTTGTGCCGCCGATCGTGTTGTTGTTGCCGTTATTGACATAAATGCCATGTGATCCGTTGCCACGGTCGAGCGTACCGGTGACATCCGTACCGATGAAGTTGCCCTCGATCGTGTTGTTGTCCGAGTTGTGCAGTTCAATACCGTTACTGGAAAACCGGTTGATGACCAGCCCACGGATGGTATTCCCGTCGGCATGAATATGCAGGCCGTCCTCCCCACCACCGGCACCGGTCCCGTCGATCTCGATCATGTACACCGCGTCGTTGCCGACCGTCAATGTATTCGCCGAAGCACCCGTCTGCGTAAACCCGTCGATAATGACCGAGTCGGTGATATTATCTAGCGCCGAGCCCAGCGTGATCGTGTGCGGACCCGCGCCGGCGATATTGAAGTTAATCGTGTCGGTGACACCCGTGTCGTTGTTCGCCGCCGTGATCGCCTCACGCAGCGAGATAAACCCGTCAGCACCCGGTGTCGCGATGAGATTGGCAATCGAGGTGGTATTACCGTCGTTGACATCGGTAGCGGTCGTCACCGTGACCGTGCTCATCAACACCCGGCTCTCGAGCGGCTCGAGTGTGTGCTGATCCCGTGCATATACACGCGTATTAGTACGCGTGCGTGCGCGCGCGTGTAGCCGCCGCCTCGCCCGGCGGTTCAGACGGGCCGCGCCGAACAGCGGCAAACGCTTGAGCAAGTCTCCTAGCAAACTCTCACCCACCAAGAATTCCCCTCTTGACAACCCACGCACGCACGACGCCGTGCTATTAGCACATCGCCCTATCACACCACCGCGAGACGGCCTACCCTAAATCTAAAATCGCATATACGAACACAGTTCTGACAACTTCACGGGCACAACGGCTCGACCAGCCTAGACCGGTCACGGACAACACTTTGGATGCATATATTGATCGGCACTTAAAACTATTGAATGAAGCAGGGAATACCCTAAGTTCAGCCGATTCAGTCCCATAGACGACCGTGTGGCATACCCTAGCGACCGATACGTACCCGACACCGCCTCAGACCTCACTAGCCACGAATCCAGACCCAAAAGACCGATAAGCCCAATTGTTATCACCCGTCTACACACGTCGAATCAACTGATAATCAAACACCGACCCTACCCCGTACAACCATCAATCGTCACAACCCGTTCAACCCCTACGACCCCGATAACCGTCATATCCTCGCACCATGCGCTACCAACGCCTAGAGCATTTTCTGATTTCGCATGCTGGATTCTCAGCGAGCCGCGCGCGTCAGCAAGCGGTTTTTTGGCTCTAATTGGCCCGCATGAAAGAGCGTATCGATCGTCAAGCCGTACTGCCGTACACGAAACTGAAAAATGCTTTTAACGCAGGGCTGCAATCAAATATAAAAACGCCTAACCCCGATCAGCCACGCACCACCTGATCTGCCCAGACAATCGCATCGAAGTACACCTGATCTGCCTGACTCTCCGGCACACCCAGACTCTGTGCCAGTTCTACCGCACGACTGCGATTGACACGCTCGCAGGCCAGCGAAAACGCATACAGATTACTCAGTGGCGTCTCTTCGCCTGCCAATGTCGCCTTCACGTCAGGCGGCAGCGGCAGCGACGCCATCACCTCTTCGATCGGCTGACCAAGCATCACGTCAAGAACAGACATCATGCCCATCATGAACACGTCAAACTGACGCTCCGCCAAGCCGGTGTGCTGCGCAATGAGTTCACAAAACCGCGCACGGATCAACGAATTCACCATCAACTCATCCGGCGCGTCCTTGCCTATGTGTGACATGGTGATCAGCGTCACCCATTTTTTGAGTGGCTTCACCCCCAGCAATACCAACGCGTGCTTAACCGAATCAATCCTGTTCTTAACCCCAAACGATGCCGAGTTCAGATAACGCAACAGCTTCGCCGACAGCGATACGTCCGACCTGATAACTTGTTCAAGTTGATCAAAATTAATGTCAAGCCGATTGACCTCAGCCATGAGACGCAGGTAATTCTGCTTCAGACCCGAGAGCTCCTGCCCCTCAATGATCTGAGGTTTACTGAAAAAATAGCCCTGGAATAGGTCGTGATTTGCCTCCACCGCTTCCGCGTATTCCTCGCGCGTCTCGACCTTTTCCGCAAGCAACTTCACGTCCAAACCCGCCAACCGTTGTGCGAGCGCGATGCGCTCTTGCGGCGCCACGCCACGAAAATCGACCTTTACAATATCCACTAAACCAAGCAGTGACTCGTATCCCTTTTCCGATACCATGTCGTCCAGAGCCAACGTATACCCCGCATCTTTGAGTTTTTTACACGCGTCGAGTACTTCATCGTCGGGCGTGATATTTTCCAGAAGCTCAATTACTACCACGTCCTTGGGCAGCACCGTGTAGTCACCGTCCAACAAAAGCTTTCTCGTGATGTTCACAAACGCTTTCTTACCACCCGTAAGCGCCTCCAAGCCGATCACGGTCAGGCTGTTGTTCATAAGTGACAGCGAAACCATGTCCCCCTGCCCAGCAAGATTCGCGTTGGTCGTCGACCCCGATCGGAACAGCAACTCGTACCCAAACACATTCTGATCACGATCAAATATCGGCTGCCGACCAACAAATGTGTTCGCGCTCGACTGCTCATCCTGTTCGTTGTTGGCTATCAAATTACCTTACCACCACTCACATAAAACGCCGTCAGACGACACAGCCACACCCCTCCGAAAACACGACAACTGGTCTTTTCCGAAGACAATGGCCGACGACGACATTCAAGTAATTCTTGTCCTGACTCCGCGCGACAAACTCCCCCCTGAACAAAACACACGCTCGATCGACATTCATATCGACGACTTTGGCACAGGCGTTTACGCCGTGAGCCATACTCAGGCAATAAGCAGGCTTACGCGGGTACCGCCACCGCTTGAGACGCCATGCCGGTTCCGGTAATCCTTCACTCATACACATTCCGCTTAGAGCACCTTGCATAAATAATCGCCATGTCAGTTCTGGAGTAGGGCAGGTCATTGACCTGCCTTCTTCTTGGGGAGATGGAGAATAATTACGCAAGTTGCTCTAATCCTTGTGCTTACACAACGAGCCGCGACCGTCAGGGAACGGGCTTCTTTGCTGCGACTGGAGCACGAGAATTCATTGGAATGCGTATCAAAAATGCCAATCAAGATTAATACTTGCACGGCATCTGAGAACGCGAAGGCAAAACAGACAATAACTTACATCCTTTACAACGCGCTAGAACTATACGCAATGCGTATAACACACGTACACCACAACTATATTCGAGCCCTTCGCTACCCATGATCACGGCCGGAACGGCAACTACGCATCGACTATCTTTTACGGACAAGCGTATCGCTCTGCACAACAGAACCTTCTTGCTTATTACGATAGTGCCGCATCATCATCGCAGCGTTGGCGACACGAACCGCCAGATAAGAGATGGTGTCCGCATCGTTCGTCGTTGTAAATTCATATTGCAACCGCTGAAATTCCTCCGATAACCTGTCGAAACCCCAGTGGCGATCCTCACCCGTCATCAGTTGCGACACCATCTCCTGCGTAAACGCGCCCAACTCTCGGCGGACCTCGACGTGAAGATCGCGCGGCTCAGCACCCAGCAAGCACAACACGCTCACAACTATGATTTTTCTCAACACTGCGCCAGTCCCCCTTGGTGAGTCGTTTGGGCGGCGCCCCCCGGCAAGTAACCACTTGCTAACGTCGGCTCGACCAATTGATCAACGCCAGGGTTTTTAGATTGAATCATGAAAATAAGCCGTTCGGCTTATACGCAAATCCTCGTACAAATGCTCTCATACACAGCGTAATACCATTCAAGATTAATGCTTGTGCGCTATCTGCGAACACGGGGACAAAACAGACACTGATTTACATCATCTACGACGCGCCAAAAATAGTTGCAATGCGGATAACCGCCCAGGAGACACGAACACACACATACGCAGTAATCTGTTGACCGCTATGAATACACACAACCCAGGATGTCATGAAATTCCGCTTATACCAATCACCATAAGTATTGACCGACTGCCCTTGTATCCTGGACGAGATGTCACAAATACTTATGGATATACAATGCGGTCAAAACATATGCGATGCGTATCAAGCGCTAGCGGCACGAACGAATCACACCGATCACTACGCCTTGCACCTTGCAGTCTCTAACACGGATCGGTTCGTAGCTCGCGTTGGCCGGCTGTAGCCGAACACCGTCGCGCTCACGGTAAAACTTCTTCAGCGTCGCCTCGCCATTCTCCAGCAGCGCCACCACAGTCTGCCCGTTACGCACCGTCTGACGCGGCTCAATCACTACGTAGTCGCCGTCGCGGATCTGCTCTTCGATCATCGAGTCCCCACGAACACGCAGGACAAACGGCTGACTCTTCCTCCCCCCAGCTGAAAACAGCTCTTCCAGGTCCAAATGCTCTCGGTCCTCGACCGCCTCGATTGGGCTACCCGCAGCGATTGTGCCCACAAAAGGCAGTCGTGTATTACGCTGCTCGTCCGGCAGCGCCACACCAGGGCTAACCTCCAAAGAGCGAGCCTTGTTCGCTTGCCGTAACAAGGCGCCTTTTTTGATTAACGCCTCGACGTGCTCGAACACGGTAACCTTGCTGACCCCCAACTCGTCTGCCAATTCCTGCATGGTCGGCGAATAGCCCTTGGCCACGCGCAGGTCGCGGACTCGGGTCAAGATGTGCAACTGCTTCGGCGTCAGGTTCATGTTCTTGCTCCGTGCTGATTTCCACGCCACCGCCACGACCGTCCGACCCCTCGACCATCAGCGTCATGCGATTCCGCCATAAACGCGCCAAATCGTCCCCTTGCGCAGCCACCCAAGAGTCGATCGCCACCCACACCGCCGAAGCAATCCGCTCGTGCACCAGATACGACGAGCGTTGGTCCACCGTATGGTATTGCCCCGCCACGTGAGGCACACCCGGCGAGTGCTCGAACGAATCCTGCTCTCGTTCTTGCTGCCCAGACCAAGCAGAGCCCTCCTCGTAACCCCAGCCGGCAGCCCCCCCTGTGTCGCGCTCTCCAGCGCCGCCACGCCGCGGTAGCGCGCTGTACCCCAGCGACCCTCCGCTCGACTCCGAGTCCGGCGACCCGCTCCGCGTGCCGCCGAACGTCCTCACCAGCCTCTTCCCTCGCGCCTCCATGCGCGTCACGTAGTCTCCGCCCGGTCCCAGCATCACTAACGGCATGGTCATGGCAATATAGCCTCCATAGGGGTCGCGGCCAGACAAAACCACCAAATATTGTGGCCCCTGCCTGCCCGTCCCGATCTGATTCGACTACATCCGTCATGAAACTTGAAACTTTCAACCTGATTCTGTTCGTCTTACGTTAGCCTAATTTCATCCAAACGTCAAGGCGCCTATCAGGCCAGAGTTTACGATCAAACCCGCCTCACACCGCCTTTTACTTATAGGACCTCGCAAGGCTTGCAGAGATGTAAATCACATGCGCCCCGTCGGCACTCGCCAGCGCCACAGATGCCCCACCCAATCCCAACACGACGGGCCTTGGCATTCATCAAAACCGGAACATCGAAGCCGGATCGGACCATTGATCCTTGTCTTTTCGGAAGCGGCGTGTCGGGTCCACCTCGATCTGCTGCATCGAACCGTTAGCCATCAGCCGCACCGCGCACCGCTCCAGCGGACGCTTCGCCTTCGAGCCGGCTTGGTTCACACCCTGAAAATCGAAACGGCTCTCGTGACACGGACAACTAAATTGTTGGCTGGGCATATCCAACTCGGTCATGCAAGCCAGGTGTGTACACAGGGCATTGAGTGCAACCAATGATTGCCCGTCGCTGACGATCCAGACGCCCTTGTCATCTCTGTAATCGGGGTACACGCCAGCCCCACGATAACGCTCTGGCGTGCCGATCAGGAACGGCTCGGTGGCGAGCTTGGGTTTCTTTTTTACCGCCTTGTCCGGACCGGTGCCCGTACCTCCAGCACCCGATTGGCTATTTTCATCACCCCCATCGTCTCCGCCGCAACCAAGCACCGTCAACGAAACTCCGGACGCAGCCGCGACAATGGTAAACCGTCGCCGTGTCATGGACATATTCAACCACCCTCATGGATTAGATGCGTATCGCAGAGATTGTAATAAACGCGACCCCAATCACACACGGACTCACGCCAGGATCGTTCAATTGCAACACGTTTAAGCCATCGCGCCCAACGCCGTCTCGTAGACCTGCCGACACCGGCTCGCAGCACCGTCCCAGGTCAGCTTGCGGATTTCCAGGTCCGCGTGCTCGCGCAGCGTCGAACTCAGAGGCGGGTGCTTGAGCACCGCGAGGATCTTGTCAGCGATATCACCCACGTCCCAGAAATCAACCTTCAGCGCGTGCGCCAGCACCTCAGCGACCCCCGAAGTCTTTGAAATGATCACCGGCACATCGTGGCTGATCGCTTCGAGCGGGGCAATGCCAAACGGCTCGCTCACGCTGGGCATCACGTACACGTCCGCCATCTTAAAGACCCGCTCCACATCGCTGCCCCGGAGAAACCCCGTAAACAACACCTTGTGGCTAATCCCGTGCTTCGCGGCAATGTCCATCATCGCCTGTGTCTTGTCGCCCGTACCCGCAACCACAAACTTGACCTTGTCGAACTTGTCCAACACTTTTTTCGCCGCCTCGATGAAATACTCAGGACCCTTCTGCATCGTGATCCTGCCCAAAAACAACACAATCTTGTCGGTCTTGGCAATGGCCACACTCGCCGGCTGAGGCTCACCCCGTTTGTCGTTTTCGATCCCGTTGTAAACCACGTCGATCTTGCCCGGGTCGATCCCGTACCGATGCACAATGATCGACTTGGTCAGATGACTCACAGCGATCACACGCATCGCACCCTGCATCCCACGACGCTCCACATCACACACTTCCTGATTCGCCTGCTCACCAGCCCGGTCGTACTCGGTCGAATGCACGTGAATCACCAACGGCCTGCTCGCCGCCGCCGCTACCGCCATACCCGCCGGAAACGTCATCCAATCGTGAGCATGGATCACGTCAAATTCGTCATCTTGCGCCAGACCCACACACACCCGAGCGTACCGCCGCGACTCAGCAAAGATATCACCGCCATAACTAGGTTCCGATTGAGCCGATTCGCTCTGGGCACGCATCGCAATAGGTCGGCTAACGACCCGACCAACTTGGCCAACCTGCCCGACCGTACCGGTGTGCAGATTGCCTCCTGTTGACTGGTAAGAGCTATGCATGTGACGCGACGCTACACCCTTAAACGTCACGTTCACAAACTCCCCCGCCACAGCCGGACCGTCTAACTCACAGATTCCCGCCGCTTCCGCAGACGATCGATCGCCGCCGCTCGTATCTTGTGACTCCGACGACAGAAAACGGACATGCGACGTGTAGTCCGTACCCACGCCCTTGGGCAACACAAACGTCACCCGCACACCCTGCCGGCTCAACGCCTTCGTCAAACCGTAACAGGCCGTACCCAACCCGCCCGCAATATACGGGGGGAATTCCCAACCGAGCATAAACACGCGCATCGCGACAACCTCTGCCTAGAACCGGCCACTCGAAAAAAGCACCCCGATCCTACCGCGCCAGCCCACACCGTGCTATGGCTGATCACCACCTCCGACGTTCGGCCGTGTTCTAGTTTGAACCGAGTGTCACCGTCACCCCACTTAGCCCCGCGTGACACACGCGGGAACATCCTCACCCCGCCTTTGACGCACCGCTTCAAAGAGCAACACTCCCGCCGCAACCGACGCATTGAGCGAATCCACAACCCCACCACACATCGGGATCGCCACCGATTCCACACCCTCCCGTGCCTCGTCAGCCCCATCACCCACCAACACAGAACCCGGCCAACCCGGATCAAGCCCCTCATCCTCAGGCCCCACGACCAACGCCACCGGCCCCGTCAGATCAACCTCGGTATAACACACCCCCGCACCGAGCCTCGCAGCCACCACCCGAACACCCCGACCCCGCAAAAACGCCAACACCCCCTGCGTCGATTCCGCTACCACAGGCAATTCAAATACCGCGCCCGTGCTCGCACGAATCGCGTTCGGGTTAAACGCATCGACCACACCGTCGCAGACCAGCAAACCCTTGCACCCTGCAGCTACAGCGCTGCGCGCCATGGCACCAAGATTACCAGGCTTCTGTGTCCCCACCGTCACCAGCCACAGGTCAACCTCACCTTGCCCCTCACCACGAGCCGGCAAGTCCGCCAACCGCCAAACAGGTTGCTCAAACACACCAAGCAAACCCTCTGGGTTTTGCCGGTACGCCATCTTCGTCATCAGCGGCGCGGTCACACCAAATACCACAGCCGACCCCTGACCTTCAACCCTCTCTCGATTCGCTGACCACCGACGCTCCCCGTCCGAGCCGAGCATCTCCGCGCACAGATACAGTCCCCGCAACCCTAGACCCGCCTCCAGAGCACGCGAAACCTCTCGCTCACCCTCCGCAATGAACAGCCCCGACCGCCTTCGCTCCCACTGACGCCGAAGTCTCACCACACCCTTCACACGCGGGTTATCAATACTCGTTAGCTCCATGGGCCTATCCATAACAGTGAGTTTAACCCAGACGACACAATTCGCTGGGCCACACCACTGGGCGACCCCCACAATCACTGCGTATCATCGACCACGCCCCGCTATCATGACCGTATCAGCACCGCGTCACTCGACAGACTACGCGCCATGCCCAAACCCTTGACAGAAAACACAACCGTCACCGCCAACCAGCCCGCTCAGATCATCGAACTGGTCCAGCGCTGTACCGCCCAAAGAACACCGATCGTAGACTACGGCCACGCACACAAAACGCTCGGACACCCACCACCCCCTGATCACATCCAGCTAATCCTCCAAAACAACACCATCGAGCACTACGACCGCGACTTGGTCGTCCGCGTCGAAGCCGGCACGACCATCGCCAAGCTTCAAGCCACACTAAAAAAATCGAACCAGTTCCTGCCGATCGACGCGCACGACGACATGACCCTAGGCGAGGTCATCACGCACAACGTCTTCGGCCCATTGCGAGTCGGCTTCGGGGCCATGCGCGACCTGCTCCTAGGCCTCCGCTACATCGACGGCCACAGCCGAGACATCCACGTCGGCGGGCGAACCGTTAAAAACGTCGCCGGGTACGACGTCACCCGCCTCATGGTCGGCAGCCTCGGCGAGCTCGGATGCATCTACGAAGCCACACTCCGAACCTCCGCCATCCCCCAAACCGTTCTATCAGTCGAACTCTCCATCGACACACCACGTCGGCTCGACGCCATCACAACCGACCTGCTCGTCTCCGACGTTGGCCCCGTACACCTCGCACTACACGCCCAAGCAAACCACTGGCGAGTACACCTAGCCTACTTCGGCCACACCGCCGGATGCCGCGCGCAAAGCAACGCACTCGAAACGTTCCTCAACCGATTCGCACCCGAACTCAAAATCGACCGCACCCAGGAAACCACGCTCGATCAAGACGCACAGCAGCGCACCCGACGATCTCAATGGCGACGTCACACGCCCGCACTCGTCAAACTCATCGTCCCACTCGCAGCCACCGGAGCCGTCTGCCGCCAGCTATCACAATGGGCCACAACCTACACCACCCTGCAAATCGACGCCCTGCCCGCGCACGGCCGCGTCTTCGCCGGGGGCGACCTCGACGCCGATTCAGCCCACAAGCTCGACCTGCACACATCACAACTCGCAGCATCCGTCGGCGGCCTACGCATCTGGTACGCCAGACCAACGGGCACCCAATCAATCGACCCTTGGCCACCCGCATTGACCGACCGCGCCACACTCACAAAGCTAAAACACGCAATGGATCCGCACAACCTATTCAACCCAGGCCGATTCATCACAGCACAACAATGACCACACCCACCCACCCCAAACCCACGCATACCGTCTCAGGCCTGGGAACCGCAACCCATCCCAACCCACACGACGACGATGCGCCGCAAAGACCACCCGCACTAAAACTCGACCCCCGCACGTATAACCGCGCCCTGGATTGCGTCCAATGTGGCCTGTGCCTGCCCGCCTGCCCAACCTATATCACCACAGGCCTCGAAACAGACTCACCACGCGGGCGCATCCGACTCATCAAAGCCCTCGCCGACGGGCGCATCGAGCTCACACCACCCGTCGCCCATCACCTCGACCTCTGCCTCGACTGCCACGCCTGCGAGACCGCCTGCCCCTCGGGCGTCGTCTACCACGAATTGATCGAAGAAACTCGCACACGCCTGACCTCAACACCACCGAGCACCGCAACGCCGACCATACAAACCCTCGCCGACAAACTCGTACGCGCCATCACCCTCCACGTCCTGCCCTACCCGCCACGCCTGAAGCTCGTAATCTTCCCCGCCAGACTCTTACAAAAACTGCGCCTTTGGCAACGACTAACCAAACCACCGATCAGCCGCGTCATACCCACACCACTACTCAAAATGATGCGCACCCTCCCGACCCAAAGCACCCTCTGGGAACCCGACTTAGACCACCATTACCCCGCCGCCGATGCACCCGACGCAACACGCAAAGCAACCGCTAGCCTGTTCACAGGATGCATCGGAAGCGTCCTGTTTCAGGACATTAACCGTCAAGCCATCGACTTGCTGCGTCACGCCCGCTGCGACGTCGCTGTACCCCGCACGCAACTTTGCTGCGGCGCCCTGCACCACCACGCCGGCCACGTCGAACACGCCAAAGCACTCGCACGCGCCAACATCGACGCATTCCTCAAAACAGCCCACACCGACCAACCCCACGACCAATACATCGTCAACCACATCGCAGGCTGCGGCGCCATGCTAAAGCAATACCCACACCTCCTGCGCGACGATCCCGTCTACGCCGACCGCGCCCGCGACTTCGCCTCACGCGTCCGCGACATCTCCGAGCTACTCGTAACACTCGACCCACCCCGGCCCACGCATCTCCTGCCCCCACATTTAACCACCGCCACCTACCACGACCCCTGCCACCTCGCACACGCCCAACAGGTCGTCGCACCACCCCGCCAAGTCCTCAGCTGGATCGAAAATCTGACGCTCACACCGCTGCCCGAGTCCGACATGTGTTGCGGCGCCGCCGGCTCGTACAACCTCACACAACCCGCCATGGCCGCACAACTAGGCCAGCGAAAAGTGCAGCGCATCCAGGAGACCAATTCCCGCGTCTGCGTCACAGGCAACGTCGGCTGCGCCATGCAAATCAAATCCGAAGCCGAACGCCTGGGCACCCCCCTCACCGTCCTGCACCCCGTCACACTCCTGCACAAAGCATACTTCGGCACACCAACCGTCCCACTTAGCTCCGCGTGATACACGCGGGGCATACACGCGTAGGGTCCGCTGTGCGGACCACTCCGACTGGTTCAACGCCGGGTATCACGGGTTGCTTGCAACCCGTGTGGGAAGCTAGCGTGTAGGCCCAGCACCATGACGAACACAATCTGTAGACAACCCATCATACCAATCAAGATTGGTACTTGCGCGGCATCTGCGAACGCAAAGGCAAAACAGGCAATCTCTTACATCCTTTACAACGCGCTAGAACTATACGCCATGCGTATAACAAGCGCCGTACGACGCGCTGAAACTAAGATGAATGTGCATGAGTCATTGTTTGGCTTATTCCCGCATACGAGAATGTTGCGACAATCATTTATGGGATTGGTGGCGTGGCAGTTTGTCCGATGGCAGCGTATGACGGGTTGCTATCGGGAGTGTTTTCGTCGTCTTGATAGGGTTGCGAACAAGCTAACAATGACGAAGGCGAGTGTGGAAGGCTCGGGGATGATGGGGACCGAATGGGAGTGTGCTGGGAGTTGGGACTCGGTGAGTGTGACGTTTTCGTTGCCGAATTTCTGACCCAATTGGAAGTTTCCCAAAGGTCCCGATCCCGCGTCAATGGCTGTTCGGCCACGCAGATCAGGCAGTGCAAAGGTCGTGCGTCCGTCGCCGCCGTAGGTCGTGCCCAGTAGGGAGAACAATGCTGAGGACTGCGAAATCGAGAGCAGTTGACCGTCGGCGAATGCCCATCCTGCGGGTGCGAAGTTGCCTGCAAATAGGGCGATCTCGCCCAGGACCGTTTCACCGCCGATTTGGCCGGAGGTGGAGGGGAAGATTCCAGATAGTGCGATGATGTGGTTGATTCCTAGGCCGGGCTGGCGGTTGTCGAAAAGCTGGCCGCCGCCGGCGGGGTCTGTGACGGTGACTGGGATATTGGTCTCGGGTGGCACGGAATGGTTGTGTGAAGGCATCTGGGCTTGTGTGAGGGTGATATTGTCGGAACCGAGCTTTTCGCCTAGGCGCACACGAGAGAGGCCCGGGCCTGTGCCGGCGTGGACGGGTGTGCGACCACGCAAATCAGGCAGTGCAAAGGTTGTACGTCCGTCGCCGCTGTAGGTTGTGCCCATTAGGGAGAACAACGCTTGGAACTGTGAAATCGGGAGCAACTGCCCGTCAGCCAACGCCCATCCTGCGGGCGCGAAGTTGCCTGCGAAAAGCGATACCTGTCCAAGAAACGCTTGGCCACCGGTCGAGCTGCCGCCGCTTCGAGAAGGGAAGAGTCCGTTGCTTATGTTGATTAAGTAGTTCAGACCAAGTGAGGGCTGTCTGTTGTCGAACGGTTGACTGGCGCCTGTGGCACCTGTGGTGTTCGCTGGTGCTGGCAGCGCGTGTGCGTGTGCGGGTAGTTGGTTTTGAGTGAGTGTGACGGTTGCGTTGCCCGGCTTTTCGCCGAGGCGCATGCGGGTAAGCCCCGGTCCCGTGCCAGCGTGCACAGCTGTTCGGCCACGCAGATCAGGCAGTGCAAAGGTCGTGCGTCCGTCGCCGCCGTAGGTCGTGCCCAGTAGGGAGAACAACGCTGAGTTGTTGGCGATGTTGAGCAACCGGCCGTCGGTTGACAACGATCCACCAGGGACGAAATTCCCAGCAAACATACGTACGTTGCCAAGGAGCATCTCGGACGGGTTTGAGCCGCTGCGTGAAGGAAAGGTGCCCTGGGTGGGTATGAAGTAGTTTAGTGCCAGCGAGGGTTGGAAGTTGTCGAATGATTGACTGCCACCGGTTGTGCCGGAGGGGGCGGTCTGAGCGAGCGAGGATGCGGGCTGGAATGAGATAGCGGTGGTCAGGAGGGTACAAAAGATTGTGCGGTGCATCACTTTCTCCAAAGTTGCGACAACGTGTGCGGTATAAGACAAAGGCAAGCGGTTGGTGTTTTGCCTTAATCGCGATCTACGCTGAACGGTACGTTTGCTTTCATCACGGTTTTCACACCTCACGGTGCGGTAGCGGCCCCCCCGCAATTGGTGTCACCAATATACCACAACAGCGGGTTTTCACGAAGACTTATTTTGGGGTCGGAGCCGTGGCTGGGGGCTTAGCGATTCCGATCGATCTGGGTGGTGAGGATGGTTTTGCTTAGGGGAGTAGAATGCGTGGGTCGATGCCCGGTAGTGTTACACCCCAGCAGTTGATCTGCTAGAGCGTTTGGCGTCATCGATTTCCGGCTGTAGATTGCCCGTGGAAGAACCCACTGGCTTACGCGCGTGGGTCGTTATGAACGCAACGGGTATCACTGGCAAAAGATTGCGCGTCTAGAGCACTTGGCGTAATTAATCTCCATTGACCGGGTGGCACGGCTTGCTTGCAAGCCGTGAGATACTGATGTCTGTTACACCTGTGATCCAATCAAGATGGAGAACATTGACGCCAGTTGCTCTAACGCAGGATTGGCAACCAAATATGAAAATACTCTAACGGGTGAGGTGGGTGGCTCTGCGGAGTGTGGCGAGTTCGATTGGCGTGAGGTGACGCCAATGTCCGGGTGCTGTGCCTTTGAGTTGGATTGGGCCGATGGCGGTGCGTTCGAGTCGTCGTACTTTGTGGCCTAGCTTTGCGAGGAGTCGTCGGATTTCGCGGTTCTGGCCTTCCTTTAGTGTGATGGCCAGGTTCGTCCTGTCGCCTCGTGTTCTGTCCCTGCTGTAGCCTAGGAGTTTGACCTTAGCCATGGATGCGAGCTTTGCCTGGGCGGGTTTGGGTTGGTTTGGGCGTCGTCGTGTGATCGGTGTGTTTGGGCGTTTGATATGTGCGAGGTACAGGCCTTTTTTGAGGTCTTGGAGGTCGTCGTGGGTGATGCGGCCTCGGACGGAGACTTGGTATTGCTTGGGCACCTCGTAGCTGGGGTGTGTGAGGCGATTGGCGAGTTCGCCGTCGTTTGTCAGGAGTATGAGTCCCGACGAGTCTGCGTCGAGCCTGCCTACGGGGTAGAGGCGCGTGGGGAGCTTGACCAGTTCGGTGACGCAGGGTCGGCCTTCGGGGTCATGTGTGGTTGAGATGACACGTCGGGGTTTGTTGACGACGACGTATACGAAAGCGTGGCCGTGACGGCGGGGCTTGGCGATGGGCTGGCCGTCGACCTCGATGCGATCGATGGCGGGATCGACCCAAGCTGGCAGGGTGGTGACGCGGTGACTGTTTATGGTGACCCGGCCTGCGGTGATGATCGCTTCGCACTGACGGCGTGAAGCGAGGCCTGCGTTTGCGAGGACCTTGTGCAAGCGTTCACCGCGAGAGGCGTCGGTGAACTCGTCGGGCGTGGGGCTAGAACGGGGGCTATCGTTTTGGGTGCGTGGGCGAGGGGAGCGAGGTTTGCGTGTGGGTGTGGCCATGGGTGATGGTAGGGTGCAATGGTTGATTGTAGCCCAAATTTACATATTAAAATATATCCCGCGTGGATCATGCGGTGCTAGAGCAACTGGCGTCATTAATCTTCATTGACCGGGTGGCACGGCTTGCTTGCAAGCCGTGAAATACAGATGTCTGTTACACCTGCGATCCAATCAAAATGGCGGATATTGACGCCAGTTGCTCTAGCACCGCGACGCGGCAAACGGCAACAATATCACGACGCGTTGATCACGACGCTCTACCTGTGGTCGGTCGTATGTAGACGCCCATTGAGTTGGGCTTGTGATCGTCGCAATACCCCCTGTGCGCTGGCCGAATGTCCGTTGCCGTCGATCTCCACGTTTAGCCGACGGTTGCGTAGTGACGCCATCGAACAGCTACTCAACGACATCGAAACCTTCACAAGCAACGTCCCAACGACGCGTACAACGCTGGGTACAAGCCGCAATGATCCTCTAGAGCATTTTTCAAAAACCTGTAGCATACGGCGACATCAAACAGCTCACTCCCTCACGGTCACAGCTCGTATGTAACCGCTACACCGCAACGAAAAATGCTCTATGCCCTACTCCTTCACCAATGAATTTGAAGCACTTACAGCAATTGTGCAAAATCCTGCTCACAGGGAGAGGGGGAGGGCTGGGGGAGGGTTGTGTTGACTGCAACCAAGACTTTTGTGATGGGTGCCACACCTTCACACGCACAAGGCGGGTAAGCTGTGTCGTTACAACAATGGGCTACTCCCCACACGACGCCAAGACATGTTCCGCAGCCGACAGAGGGTCGTCCGCAGGCTGGTACCCCTGGGCACGCAGCGCGCTGGATAGCGCCGATAGGCACAGCGTTACGTTACGAGCCGTGCTACTGTGGCCCATCAGACCGATACGCCAGACCTTACCCTTCATTGGGCCCAGCCCGCCACCGATCTCCAGATTGTATACATCGAGCAAGTGTTTCCGCACCGTAGCCTCGTTTACACCCTCCGGAACCTCCACTACCGTTAGCGGCGCCAAGCGCTCGCCGTCCGCCACCGGTAGTTTTAGACCCATCGCCTCCAGGCCCGCCCACAATGCTTCCGCATGAACACGGTGGCGCCGGTGTCTCGCTTTCAGACCCTCGCTCAATACCAGCCTCAACGATTCATGCAGCGCGTAGAGCATATTGATCGGTGCGGTGTGGTGGTACACACGCTCCGTGCCCCAGTACTGCCCGATCAGAGATAGGTCCAGGTACCAGCTTTGCACCGGCGATCGACGGTTTTGTAAAACCTTCGTCGTACACGCCGACAAACTCACCGGGCTTAACCCCGGCGGGCACGATAGACATTTCTGCGTACCCGAATAGATCGCGTCGATACCCCATTCGTCCATTTCCACCGCCACTCCGCCCAGCGATGTCACCGCATCCACCAGCAGCAGCGCGCCCAACTCATCAGCCAACCCGCGGAATCCCGTCAGGTTCTGAAGCACACCCGTGGACGTCTCCGCGTGCACAACGCAAACCAGGCGATATTGTTTTCCATCTGCCGCCTTGCGGAACTGATCGACATCAAACGCACGCCCCCACGGCACCTCGACCGCTGTGACTTTTGCACCGCACCGGCGTGCTACCTCGCACATGCGCGTGCCGAAGACGCCGTTTACACCTACGAGCACCGCGTCGCCCGGCTCGAGTAGGTTTACGAAGCACGTCTCCATACCCGCAGAACCCGTGCCCGACATCGGTATCGTCACAGCGTTGCCCGTGCGCAGCACGTCCCGTAGCATCGCACGTACGTCGTCCATCACGTTCAGGAAATAGGGGTCCAGGTGTCCGACCGTGGGCGCAGCGAGCGCACGCAGTACCGACGGCGCCACGTCCGACGGACCGGGGCCCATCAGCACTCGCGTCGGTGGGTCTAAAGGCAGCGGTGTGGCCATCGTTGCACGCTCGTGTGAATCTTTGTCTACGCTCAAAACTGTGATTTTTCCGTTGAGTCGTTCATTGCCAGCGTGGATGCTTTGTTACCCGATATTACCTGTGCCACCTTGTCGAAGTAGCCCGTGCCCACCTCGTGTTGGTGACGCACAGCGTTGTATCCGTTCTGCTGCGCAGCAAACTCCTGTTCCTGCAATTGGCTGTACGCCGCCATGCCGTAATCGCGGTACCCCCGCGCCAGGTGGAACATGCTCATATTCAGCGCGTGGAAGCCCGCCAGCGTGACGAATTGGAACTTGTATCCCATGGCACCGAGCTCTCGTTGGAACTTGGCGATGGTGTCCTGATCGAGGTTCTTACGCCAGTTGAACGATGGTGAGCAGTTGTAGGCTAGCATCTTGCCGGGATATTTTTTGTGGATCGCCTGCGCGTATCGCCGTGCCTGATCAAGGTCGGGCGTCGACGTTTCGCACCAGAGCATGTCCGCGTAGGGCGCGTACGCCAACCCACGTGCGATCGCCAGGTCCTGCCCGCCGCGGACTCGCCAGAACCCTTCGGGCGTGCGCTCGCCGGTCATAAACGGGTGGTCCAGTTCGTCGATGTCAGACGTGAGCAGGTTGGCGCTATCTGCGTCTGTGCGTGCGATCAGAACGGTTGGCACGCCCATCACGTCAGCAGCAAGACGCGCCGCTGTGAGCGTACGAATAAACTGACTCGTCGGCACTAGAACCTTGCCGCCCAGGTGCCCGCACTTCTTCTCAGACGAGAGTTGGTCTTCGAAGTGCACACCCCCAGCACCCGCTTCGATCATCGCTTTCATCAGTTCATATGCGTTGAGTTGGCCACCGAAGCCCGCTTCAGCGTCAGCGATGATCGGCGCGAACCAGTGCAAACTATTTTGCTCATCAGCGTGGCCGATCTGATCGGCGCGTTGGAGCGCGCGGTTGATCCGACGAACCACGTCCGGGACGCTGTTAACCGGGTACAGGCTCTGGTCGGGGTACATCTGCCCCGCGACGTTTGCGTCGGCTGCTACCTGCCAACCGCTAAGATAAATTGCTTTGAGTCCGGCGCGGACTTGTTGCACCGCCTGGTTGCCCGTCAGTGCGCCGAGTGCAGCGACGTAGTCTTCGCTATGAAGCAGCGACCACAGCCGCCTAGCGCCCATATCCGCTAGCGTGTATTGAATGCGAACCTACCCACGCAGGCGATCGACGTCTCCGGGTTCGTATGGCCGAACCACATTACGCCAGCGATCCATCGGGTCCATACGGCGATTCAACGCCACCTCTGAAATATCAGGCACAATCGACGCCATCTCCCTCTCCCTTCTTTTTTTTTCGTACAAAACGATTCAGCGATTTTCTAGTTCCAGCAGTTTGTCGTACGCCGGTAGCGTAAGAAACGTCGCCAGTTCATCACTCGTGCACATACGTTCGAACATCCCCGCCGCCTCGCCGAGGCAATCCTTCCCGCGCGCACCCTCATTGTCAGACTGTCTGATCTTTGCGAGTTCTTCCGCGATCACCTCGCGTAACAGCGTGTGTGTGACCGCCTGCCCGTCTTCGAGCGACGCGCCGTGGTGCGCCCATTGCCATAACTGAGCGCGTGATATCTCCGCTGTGGCGGCGTCTTCCATCAAGTTATTGAGCGGCACACACCCGGCGCCCTTTAGCCACGAGGCGAGGTAGCTGATCCCCACGTTCACGTTGCGTCGTAACCCCGCCATCGTTCGTGAGCCTTGCGGCACTTCCAACAGATCGTCAGCTGACACCTGAACATCCTCACGGGTGCGGTGGATCTGATTGGGCGTAGGCATATGTGTGTCGAAGATTTCCCTCGCCATGGACACCAAGCCCGGATGAGCTACCCATGTCCCGTCGTGGCCGTCGCGCACCTCGCGGAGCTTGTCAGCTCTAACTTTTTCCAGCGCCGCGTCGTTTCGTGGGGTGTCGTTTTTGATCGGGATTTGTGCCGCCATACCGCCGATCGCCGATGCGCCACGTCGGTGACACGTGCGCACCACCATCTGTGTATACGCGCGCATGAACGGCTGCGTCATGGCTACCTGGTCACGGTCGGGCAACACGTGGTCGGGGTTCTGACGGGTCGTCTTGATATAACTAAAAATGTAATCCCATCGCCCACAATTGAGTCCCGCGCAGTGCTCACGCAGTTCGTACAGTATCTCCTCCATCTCAAACGCGCCCGGCAGCGTTTCGATCAGCACCGTCGCTCGGATGCTACCCCTGGGTATGCCCAGCATGTCCTGCGCGTCGTTGAATACGTCATTCCACAGGCGCGCTTCGAGGTGACTTTCGAGCTTGGGCAGATAAAAGTAAGGCCCAGACCCCTTTGCCAGCAATGACGCTGCGTTATGAAAAAAGTACAGCCCAAAGTCGAACAGCGCGCCGGGTACAGACACAGCGTCGACCTCTAGGTGACGCTCCCACAGGTGCCATCCGCGTGGCCGAACCAGCAGCGTCGCGGGGTGATCGCACAGTGAGTACTCGCGGCCCGACGTCGGGTGCACATATTGGATCGTGCCGTCCACCGCGTCTTTCAGGTTTAATTGACCGTGAAGCAGGTTGGCCCATGTCGGGCTGGTCGCGTCCTCGAAGTCAGCCATGAACGTGTTCGCGCCGCTGTTGAGCGCGTTGATCACCATTTTCCGATCAACCGGTCCGGTGATTTCCACCCTACGGTCCTCTAGGTCGGTCGGCAGAGGCGCTACCTTCCAGTGAGGGTCTTCGCGGATATGGCGTGTCTCGCGCAGGAACGTGGGCATCATCCCCGCGTCGTACTGAGACTGCCGCCTCGCACGCTTGAACAATAACTGCTCGACCCTGCACGCGTAGCGTCTGGCCAGCGCAGCGACGAAATCAACCGCTTGGGGTGTAAGGATATGCTCAGTCTCGGGCGGCGCAGCCAACAGCTTCGCCCCTCCCGGCCATTTCGTTACCGGGGCCATTAAAAACCCTCCGCTGCACCACAACCCCGCGCGCAGCCCAAAATAGCTACGACTATCACAAACCTAACCCCGAAATGGGCGAAGTCAATGAAATTAGGCCATTTATTCGCCATTACCCGCCACGACATTGAAATACGGTGATCCATCCCAGCGTGATACGTCACGACACACGCTGTCTTGGCGGTGCGAGTAACAGGCCCCAAAACTCACAGCACAAAGTCATCACATGCTCGATTGGATCAGCCTCACTACCGCGAATCTACGTTCACATGATCATGATTTGATTCACGTATCTGGGTCGCGCTTGACGTGGATCATCGCCATACCTTCCGCAATCGAACCCGGAATATAGGTCCGTATCAGTCACGGTAGGCACCAATAACCGGCACGTGCAGTGAGAACACCTAGGCCATAACTCATAGTTTGTGGCACAGCCCCTACGAAACCACGGGAAAATCCGAATTTACTAAAACTCATTTGTCATCATGTCGATTAGGTTCTGAGTAAGGGGCCACAGTTCTAAAAAATAATGACAGCTTCGCAGGCCCGTTCAAATCGATTTTTGGGGGATCAAACCTCCACATCAAAAGGAGCCTCTGATGAGCAAGAATTTGCTTCCGAGGACCAAACGGCATTCATTGACTCTATCACTGTTTCTGGCTGCGCTGATGCTGCTGGTGCCTTTTTACTCGACCTTTGGGCAGTCGGAGGCAGGCGTCCCGACGGACTTGATGACACTCCTGGAAGCGACCAAGACCAATACCATCAATATCGATCAGACCTGGGTCTTATTCGCTGCGATGGTGGTGTTCCTGATGCAGGCCGGCTTCCTCTGCTTTGAGGTCGGATGCGTACGCCCAAAGAGCATTGTCTCTGTCGCCATGAAGAACATGGTCGATTGGTGCATGGTCACCACGATCTTCTTTGCGATCGGGTTCGGGTTCATGTTCGGCGTATCTGACAATGGCATCCTGGGGCAAGGGCTGTATTTCCTGGAAGGGATCGAGGCAGGGGACAGTTCGTTTCCGATGACGTTCTTTTTGTTCCAGTGCGCCTTTGCCGCTACCGCGGCAACGATCGTCTCCGGTGCGATGTCTGAGCGGACCAGCTTTACGTCTTACCACCTCCTGGCTGGCGTCATCGGGTTGATTATCTACCCGATGGTCGGGTTCTGGGCGTGGGGGAATCTCCTGTTCGAAGGCAACACCCCTTGGCTGGCGGAATTAGGGTTCATCGATTTCGCCGGGTCTACTGTGGTGCACTCGGTCGGTGGCTGGGTCGCGCTCGTCGGTGTCTGGTACATCGGGCCGCGTCTGGGTCGGTACGACGCCAAGGGCAACGTCAGAGAAGTGAACAACTACAGCTTCCCATTCGTCGCGCTGGGTACCTTCATCCTGTGGTTCGGCTGGTGGGGCTTCAACGGCGGCAGTGAGCTGGCGATGAATGAGAACGTAGGCGCGATCATCCTCAACACGAACATCGCGGGTGCGTTCGCCGCGTTCGCCGCTTTTTGGCATGCCATGCTGTTTCAGAAAAAGCAGGGCGTCTACGAGAAGTTCGCCGGGGGTATCCTCGGTGGTCTCGTGGCGATTACCGCCTGCTGCAGTGTCGTCACCCCGATCATGGCAGCGGTCGTGGGCGTGACCGCAGGCATCATCCACAACGAAGCGCTGGAGATACTTCAGAAGCGACTTCGGCTAGACGATCCGGTCGGTGCTATCCCGGTGCACTTGGTGTGCGGGATCTGGGGAACGCTGTGCGTCGGTCTGTTCGGCAACCTTGAAGCGTTCGGCGGCTACAGCCGTGTCCAGCAAATCGGTGTTCAACTCGTCGGCATCGCCGCCACCGCAGCCTGGACTTGTTCAATCGCCTTGATTGCCTTCGTCCTGCTCAAGCGTACCGTCGGGCTACGTGTGTCGCCGCAGGAAGAAAAAGAGGGGATCAAGATCGGCCATGAACCCGTGATCAAAGCAAACGACGATGACGACATCGACCTTGATGATCTGACGAAACTGGTGGCTTAGTGGAAGCGGAGCAGGCGACGAGTTTTCCGCTTAGGGCTTTTGCGTATCGATTTTTAACCCGGTACGCGATGAGCGAGCAGAGAAACTGTTGAAAAAAACCGTACAGGAAAGCGAGGAAGGTTAATGGCGAGTGTGCATCAAATATCAGTTCAAATAGGATCTGGGCACAACCTCATCAGCCTCGACGAGTGGAGCAAGATGCCCGCGCCCGAGCGCATTGGGCTCATCACGCAGCGTAAAGTGCAATTCCTCGACGAAACCGGCGACTCGATCCCAGCTAAAACAGCACTCGAAGACATCAAGGCTCGTGCCGCCTAGAGATCACCTTTTCTCATAGATCGCTCGTACTGTCATGCTCCCTTCCCAAGCGCGCTGAGGGGAGGGTATCCACAAGTCAGCAGCATTTCTTTGCTGACCACGCCCTCTTGGCTAGCCCCTGCTATCGTAGCGGACCAATGCAAGTCTAATTTTAGCCAGTACTGTGATCCATCGATTCAGAGAGTGGGTCGTCAGGTATGTGGCCAACGGTTCAACTCGAATCGCCACACCGACCGATCAAATCTAAAGTATACCGCGCGCCGAGTACTAAATCCCCTATGCCTCACAGCTCCTTAAAATCGTTTTTAGCCTCGTTGCTGATCTTGTCGAGTACCTCCTGGTCACTGGCCGGGGGGCTCCAACTCCAGATCGAGCGGGTCATCCGCGGTGCCGGGCTCCGCGAGACCAAGGTCTCTGTATACGTTGCAGACGCGGACACCGGCGAGCGATTAGCCGCGGTCAATCCCATCGAGCCGATGATCCCCGCCAGTAACATGAAGCTGATCATTACCGCTGCCGCACTGCACCTGTTGGGGCCGGACTTCTTATTCCGTACCGAGCTGAGGCTGCTAATGCCCGAAGACTGGCGGGAGAGGGAGGGATTGGTCATGGCGGACCCCGACTTCAGGCCACGCGATGGCCCCATACTGCTTGTACAAGGCGACGGCGATCCCGCCTTTGGGGATCAGACTCTACTAAACAGACACAACCTCGACGTCGAGCAACTGCTCAACGCCTGGGTTGAACAGGTGCGGGCAACCGGCTTGAGCAGCGTGCAACGGCTCATCGTCGATGACCGCGCGTTCGATCGTAATTTTATTCACCCCACCTGGCCCGCTGACCAACTCAATATGTGGTATTGCGCTGAGGTCGCCGGGTTGAACGTCAATGACAATTGTCTCGACGTCTACGTCGAACCGACGCTACCGAGACAATCCCCGCTGATCACGATCCGACCCGCCGTGCCGTTCCTCAGGCCCATGAATCGTGCCGCCACGGGCAACAGCGACACATTCTGGATCAGCCGAAAGCCGGGGACCAATGAGCTGACGTTTTGGGGTCAGGTCAAGAGCCGGTCTGAGCCGTTTTACGTCACCTTTCACGACCCACCGCTGTTCTTTGCCAGGCTCCTGGCTCACCGCCTCGAAGCCGCGGGCATCCGTGTTGACGCGATCGGTCGGCCTGATTGGGACGACGCACTGCCCCAGGGGCGCGTCTTGCATACCGTACAGACCACGCTGCCGCTGGTGATTAGCAGGTGTAATAAAGACTCGCAAAACCTATTCGCCGAAGCCCTGCTCAAACGCATCGGCCGACAGTACACCGGCGCTCCGGGCAGTTGGGAAAACGGAGCAGCCGCCATCCGCGCGTTTCTTAATCACCTGATCGGTCCGCGTAGCGCCAGCGTCGTGGTCGTGGACGGGAGCGGTCTGAGCCGGGATAACCGTGTGACTGCCGCTGTGCTCGTTGAGATATTGAAAAAAATGCATCAGGACCCGCAGCGTAAGATGTTGTTTCGCGAAAGCCTTTCAGTGGGCGGGGTCGACGGGACACTGCGGAAGCGCTTCAAACGCGGGCTATCGAGCCGCGTTTTCGGCAAGAGCGGCTACATCGACGGCGTGAGCACCCTCAGCGGGTATCTCGTCATGCCCACCACCGTGCCTGCCGACGGCGGACCCGCCACCGCAGGTGAGGACACCGTAGTCTTCAGCTTCCTATTTAACGGCATTAAGCCCCCCGTCTACCTTTACCAGATCAAGTCTCTGCAGAATGAACTGATCAAACTGATCGACAAAGAAATGCAGACCCGCGCCGAGCGTGCCCTGCGCCGGGGTGGATAAAGCGATCCTACGTAGAGTGTCTCACAAAATGAGATTCAACCAAGCCAGCATGCCTCATCGAGCACCGCAACGAGCCGCGACCGTCAGGGAGCGGGCCTTTTCTGCTGTGAAAACCCCTTGTCGCCAATGTTTCGAACGACAATTCCCGCCAAAATATTCAAGCTGATCCACAATCGGATTTCCCTGCCAAACAGCGAGGATCGTCGCCGATCGGCGTGAGCGACTAAAATAGCGTCCATCATGACGACCACGCTCAAATCGCTGCCGCACGCCCCGTTCGATCAGGACTCTTTCACGCTGTTGCAGCGCGGCGTTTACGGCGACGACACGATCGACGTCTGGATAAACCAACAGCATGATTTTGCTTATCTCGACCCTCAGCCGCGCCTTGATTATGAACACTACGTGCCCAGAAACGCGAAGCTCAAGCAGCAACCCTATCGCCAAGCCCGCACGGTGGAGAAGAACCGATTCCATAAAATCGCTCCGTGGTTTCACAAAGACATCAACCGTGTTTTAGAGATCGGAGCGGGAGACGGCGCGTTCCTGAAAATCCTTGCTCAAGAATGCCCGGACCTTCAGTTAGCGTGTGTCGAGCCGGATCAATCTACGCTTCCGAGTCGGTCTCAAATCCATGGCCTCACGGATTACCGCTCGCTTCAAGAAGCCGCTGCATCGAGGTCGGCGTTTGACCTGGTATGCCTGTTCCACGTGCTTGAGCACATCATTGATCCCGGTGCGTTTTTAGATGAACTGAGCCGACTCACACACCCGGAATCGATCGTGATTATTGAAGTGCCGTCTCTGTTCGACCCGCTCTTAGCGATATACGACTGCCCCAGCTACAAGAGATTCTATTTTCAATGCCAACACCCCTACGTCTATTCAAACGATTCCCTGCCCAGGCTTATCACCCACCACGGCTTCGTCACCGAGCAAACAATCGCTTATCAGCGTTACGGGATTGAAAATCATTTGCACTGGATCACTGAGCATGAACCCGGGGGCAGCGACGTGTTAAGGAACATTTTTGCGGGAACCAGCAAATCGTATCTAGAAGATTTAGAAGCGAATGGAAAGACCGACACCGTCATCTGGGTGGGCCACCCGGGCAAGAGTTGACCGTTATGCTCGAAGACAAACGAGTCTTGGCGATTGCCCCAGCACGTGGCGGGAGCAAAGGCGTCAAACTAAAAAACCTGCGTCAGGTCGCCGGCCTGTCATTGGTGGCGCACGTTGGCCGTATCGTCCGCCAACTCCCCTGGATCGATCGGGCGGTCGTATCCACCGATCACGACGCGATTGCTTTGGAGGCGCAGAAGGCTGGCTTGGACGTACCATTCCGTAGGCCACCAGCACTCTCGGGCGATCAGATCGGGGATTGGGATGTGTTACACCACGCGCTTCAGGAAGCAGAGCGTATCGACCAGACTGTTTACGATGTCGTCGTGATGCTCCAGCCCACGTCTCCTACACGCACACCCGGGCAAGTGACACAAACTGTCGAGCACCTGATTCAAGGTGAATTCGACGCGGTTTGGACCGTCAGCCGCACCGATCTGAAGTTTCACCCGCTCAAGCAATTGGTCATCGACGGGCAGAACATGCGATTGTCCGACCCGTTGGGCCAAAACATCATCGCACGTCAGCAGCTCACCCCGACCTATCACCGCAACGGCGTGGCCTACGCATTTACACGTGCATGTTTAGTTGAACAGAAAACCACATACGGCAAGCACCTTGGAGCGGTCGTGATCGAAGGCCCCGTGGCGAATATCGATACCGAGCACGATATCACCCTAGCTGAAGAATATCTCAATCGTTTATGACACCGTTTAAGAGGGGCAATTGACCGATCCCCGACCGGTATAATACGCCTATCTATGGACGATCAGCGTATGGATAATCAAACTATATTGACTGGGCTCGGCCTGACGTCGTTGATAGGTCCATCAAAAGAATCCGCGGCTGGTGTAAACGCTAAGCTTGAGCAAGTTTCTCCCTATCGACCCGAACTAGATGATTTGGCCTCTCTTCACCAGCTTATTCAAAAAACGTCAAGAACGACAATACTTGAGTTCGGATGCGGATGGAGCAGCATGCTGTTCGCCGCGTCGTTGAGAAAAGTGGAAGAAGCGGCAGGGAGCTTATCTAACTATCGGCGGAATAATCCGTACGAATGCCACTGCGTCGATAATCAAAAAAAATACATCGAGCTAGCAAAGTCCAGGATCGACAGGTCGCTTGAGAAATATGTTGCGTTCCATTATTCAGCGGTGAATATGGTCATGTGGAACGGCCGAATAGCCACGGAGTATGAAAAACTCCCCCTTATAAATCCAGACTTCATATACCTTGATGCACCCGATCAGTTTTCTGTGAACAGCGAAGTCAATGGCTGGAGCACGCGGCACAAAGATATGATGCCGATGGCTTGCGACGTGTTGAAGTTAGAACACTTCCTCACGCCAAAAACAATTATTGTAGTTGATGGGAGAACAGCCAACGCCCGCTTCATAAAGAACAACCTTCAAAGGTCTTGGAGTTACAAGTATTGCCCAGACAGAGACCAGCATTTTTTCCTGCTCGATGAAGAGCCTCTAGGCAAATACTCCGCCAAAATCATTGATGAAATTTACTTTAGAAGGGGCGAATGGAGCATCGATGATCTCTAGCAAACCTGTATTTTCAAGCAATTGGCGGGTCTAGGCTGTATCCTGATTTCATGAGTTACTAGAACTCATTCCAAAACCTCCCGATGGGGGTTGAATCGGGTGCCACTGGCTGCTTGTCAGCCAGTGCAAATGACGAAGGTTTACACCGGTGGATAGTTGTCGGCGACCAAATTTTTGGGTTTTGGAATAGGTTCTAGTAGATGTTCTCAGGTTGATATATGAATCATCTAAAACGAATCCTGCACTCATCGCGTTTGATATTACGAGCGATAGCCCCCTACAAGGCCCGCATCTTGTTCCTTTTGGGCATTTCTCTGCTCGAAGCAATCAGCTCTTCTTTTAGCATTGTGCTGCTGATCCCCTTTCTTGACATGGCTATGGGGAAACAGAGTTATTCTTTTTTGGACAAGCTTCTGCTGCCGTTGTTGGAGTGGGCTCCCAAGGAACATCATATTGCGGTGTTGGTCGTCATCATGTTTTCGATGATGGCGATCAAATGCACGCTATCGGTTCTTAGCAAATATCTAGCGGCATCATTTGCGATGCGGTTGAGTGAGCAGTGGTCCAATCAGCTTCATAAATTTTACTTGGGGCGCCGGTTTGATTTAAGCGTAAAAGGCAAGCAGGGGGAAGCCCTGCACAAGATCGTTGGCGAGCCGCCCATGGCATCTAAGTTTTTGATATCGGTGGTTGAGTATTGTTCAAAGATCATATTCAGCATCGTCATGATAGCTGTCTTAATCGCAATTGATTGGCAGATTACATTGAGCATGGGCGTTGTAGGGGGCCTTTTGTGGTTCTGTTTAAGCCGCGTCGCGCACCCTTATTCGAACACACTGGGAAAGGATCGGATCGAGGCGCAGCAAGCGATCCTGACGCAAGCCTCCGAAAACATAAGCGGGCAGGCGGTTATCAAAGCGTTTTCGTTGATCGGCGCGATGCAGCAGCGTTTTGAAAAGGCTAGTGCTCGCAGCAGACGGGTTTTGATCCGCTTCCGTATGGTTAATGCGATTCCTACCCCAGCCGGCGAATTCCTCGTCTTTTCCGCCATCATCGCGATTGTGTTTGCGACCACTCAATTTGAGCCCCAGCGCGTTCAAACCAAGCTGCCGGTGATCGCGGTGATGGTCATTTGTGGCCAAAAATTAATCAGTAGTTTGTCGTTTCTAATGACGCACTCGTTGGATATCGCGTTCCGCCTCCCCGCAATCACGATGCTGCACAAGGCGCTTTATCGACACGCACTTCAGCAAGAACCCAAAGACGGATGGGTTGTTGATCGTTTGCAAGGTGAGATTAAATTAAAGAACGTGAGCTTTTCATATGGCAGCGACACCTGTGTTCTCAAAGACCTCAACGTTGTATTCCCTATCGGCAAGATGTCCGCGATCGTCGGCCCTTCCGGAATCGGGAAGAGTACGATCATCCATCTGTTGATGGGGATGCTCAAGCCGACGTCCGGCGTCATCCTGGTTAACAACAAATCCTTGAGCGACTACCAACTCGACAGTTGGCGATCACGCATCGGGTACGTTGGCCAAGACCCGTTCCTTTTTCACGGGACCATCCGCGACAACATCCGGATGGGTCGCCTCGACGCCACGGACCACGAGATCGAAGACGCGGCGCGTGCCGCCGCGATACACGACACCATCATGGCTCAGCCCAAAGGCTACGACACACTGGTGGGTGATCGAGGGATGACGCTGTCGGGTGGGCAAAAGCAGCGGGTCTCGATTGCCCGCGCCATGGTCCGTGACCCGGATATATATCTTTTTGATGAAGCCACCAGCGCGTTAGACCACGAATCAGAAAAGCTCATTCAGCAGGCCATGTGCCGGCTTAGCCAATCAAAGACAGTCATCGTCGTGGCACACCGTCTGTCAACCATAGAGCACTCGGACGCCGTGTTTGACCTGAGGGAATTGCAGCGAGAAACGGTAAACCAAAGCCCGCCTTCACTGATTGGCGCCCCTTGTTAAGCGGTGCGCTTGCCGATAGAGATACTGAGAACGCCTGATGCGGATTCAAATTTTTGTCGAACACGACATTATCATCCGCCACTTTATTCATAGCGGCGCTTTCCGTCTGCTCGAAGCGCGTCATGAAGTCCAATACGTCTTCCCCAAGAAAACCAAGCGGATTAAAACGGACATCTCAACTCTTGGCCTGGAAAACAAAGCATGCATTGAAGTCGATCAAAAGCGTGCCGCCAAGCTAAGGCATCTCGCCAAAATCCAGACGCTGCACCGCACCCGCCGTAAAGCCGCGTACCGTGCGGTTCAGGGTGCTTGGAAAATGATGGGTGAAGATGTTTACCGCGGCATGTGGCTGCGTTCGCAGCCCGTCATATTCCCCATCTACCGCCACAAGACACTCAAGCAAGCGGGGCCGTGTCCGCAGATCGAAAGGGTGATCGCTGATTTTTCACCCGATCTGATCATCCATCCGTCTGTTCTTGAGGGGCTGTTCATCGCCGACCTAGCTCTGTACAGCAAACGATCGGGCACCCCCTTTCTGGTGCTGATGAACTCCTGGGACAACCCTTCAACCAAGTCGATGGTGGTGGATCACCCGGACGTGTTAGCGGTCTGGGGTGAGCAGACCAAGCAACACGCCATTGAATTTATGGGCACCCCCGAAGAAAAAATTCACATCCTCGGCGCAGCACAGTTTGAGGTCTACCGCCAAAAGCCCACGGTCAGTCGAGAACAGCTTTGCCGATCGTTTGGCATCGACCCCAGCGTTCACCTGATTGTGTACGCCGGCTCAAGCAAGAGCGTTAATGAGATCAAGCACCTGCGCCTGCTCGAAGACGCGATCGAACACAGCGGCCTCGAAAACTGCTTTGTGATATTTCGCCCCCACCCCTGGCGAGCGCCTTCGCCGGACGAGCCCGACTTTTTCGACATCCCCTGGCGGCACGTGGGCATGGACCCTGCCATGCGTGCGTTTTACAACAACTCAAAAGCAGACCAGCCCAACAAGATCAATCTGACCGACTACATGGATACCCATAATCTTTTAAGCGCAGCCGATTGTTTGATCTCCAACGTCTCCACCATCATGCTCGAAGCTGCGTTGCACGGCAATGCGGTCGCGTGCATGGTGTCCGACGATGAGATCAAGGCGAACCCGTTCCTCCGCGCCGTTCACAACTCGGTTTATTTTGACCAGTTCATTCAGATGATGGGCATCCCCCGCGTCCGTTTGCACGAGCAGCTTGCGACCGTCTGCCGAGAGTTGCTAGCGAAAGCAAGCTCTCCACGATTTAAGCAAGAGCAAAAAGAGAAAGCCGCCTACTTCGTGGATCAATCAGACGCGCCTTATTCGCAACGGCTCTTGGACTTGGCCCAACAGATGACAACAGCGTCTAGCCGTGAGGTTGTGCCGGCGTAGGTAGGGTGGATATTTAGCCACGGGTGAATACACCCGTGGCATCCGGCACCACAACCCCGCGCCGCCCAAAGTTGTAGGGTCCGCTGTGCGGACCGCTTCCGTCTGGGTGGCACGGGTTGCTTGCAACCAGTGTGCTGATTCATGCTTTTGAAAGCGTGGCCCGGGTGCCACGGCTTCACACGTCGAAGGCGGGGAAGCCGTGTATTCTCTCCGCACACACCAATTCCCCCATTTAGCCCCGCGTGACCCACGCGGGGCATAAACAAAACCGTCTCTTAAACAGTGGAGTGCGTACAATTTTAGTAAAATTAGCCCCAGATACCCGCGGCCCATCGAGAGGAAATAGATATTTTGTCAACGGAATTTAACATTAAAAAAGAAGAAGTGACGTGATCCCTAAAGGAAAAACAATACGACTATATCTCATCGACGGCACTGCTAAGGGACCGATCGTGGCGGAAATCATCAATTGGAGCGGGCAGGCGATGCTTGTCCCGCGTACGCACCTGGCGGAGCTTGTGTCACGCCTTGAGCTAAAACGAACGGGTATTTATTGTCTGGTTGGCCCCGATCCGAACCGGCAGAATCGGGATCGTGTTTATGTGGGTGAAGGGGACAATGTCCTTGATCGTTTGACGAAACATGACAATGATTCGAAGAAAGACTTTTGGATTAAGGCAGCGGTTGTCACGAGCAAGGATGATAACCTCACAAAAGCTCACGTCCGGTACCTGGAAAGCCGCTTGATCGAAAAGCTCATGGACTCTGGCCGGGCCGAGGTGGCAAACGGTAACACACCCTTTCCGAAAACGATGCCCGAACCTGATGTGGCTGACATGGAGTACTTTCTGGGGCAGGTTGAGATGGTGTTTCCCGTGCTGGGGCTTGGATTCCTTCAACCCAAGCTTGTGCAAGAGCTATCATCCGAAAAATCGCCGAAGTTTATTATTTCGGACGTCGGCACCAATGCCACAGCGTATGAAATTGATGGCGAGTTCGTTGTCTTAAAAGGATCAACCGCTCGTAAGATAGGTGTCCCTTCATGGGAATCCTACGTCGGTCTTCGGAACCAACTGGTGGAGGACGGAAAACTCGTTGATCACGACGAGTCGTATTATAAATTCGCAGACGATGTGTTATTTAGCAGCCCCAGTGCAGCGGCAGCGGTCGTGGCGGCTCGCAACACGAATGGCCGGATGAGTTGGAAGATCGAAAAGACGGGCCAGACGTACAACGAATGGAAACAAGCTGTGATCAATGCGGCTAAGACCACGGCTGATCACGACAACGTTACGAAGGGATGAAGTCTTGGCCAGACGTCATGACTGTCTGGCGCGCCCCACTTAACCACACCTGCTCCACATCACCCCTTGCCATCACCCGCATCATTTGACACCCACCGCCGCCCGGATAAAGTAAGGAGCTTGGCATTTAGCCAGCCCTCTGTCCGTACCAACGGCCGGGGGTACGATCTTTGACAAGTGGATAGCCAGGTTTAAGTTGCACGCGAGTGTAACACCGAGAATAAAGCTCTTGAGGAGCTTGCCTACACCATGTCCCGCAAAAGGCATGGGTGGCTTCATCTAGTGCCTTTGGGCATTAAATGCGGCTATAAACGTGGGTTGCTGTGTTTTATATCGTGCACAGCAGAGAATACCGGCCACTGTCGAGTCGTCTCGTATCAACCCATTTTGGGGGTGCTGCGTTCGGATCGGTCAATGGTCGGTGTGATCAAGCTATTAAGGGCGTGCGGTGGATGTCTTGGCGTCAAGAGGCGATGAAAGACGTGGGAACCTGCGATAAGCCCAGAGGAGCTGGTAACCAAGCTGTGATCCTGGGATTTCTGAATGGGGAAACCCGGCCCACTTCGGTGGGTCATTGTCGGCTGAATGCATAGGCCGGCAAGGCTAACTCAGAGAACTGAAACATCTAAGTACCTGAAGGAATAGAAAGAAACCTCGATTCCGTCAGTAGCGGCGAGCGAACGCGGATCAGCCCAAACCGGTCTTCGGACCGGGGTTGTGGACACCGACATGGCCAATTTCACAATCTATGAAGCGTCTGGAAAGGCGTACCAAAGAAGGTGACAGTCCTGTATCAGGGCGTGAAGGAGGCCTAGGTGCACCAGAGTAGCACGGAGCTCGTGGAATTCCGTGTGAAACTACGGGGACCACCCCGAAAGGCTAAATACTACTTGACGACCGATAGTGAACCAGTAGGGTGATTGAATGATGAAAAGCACCCCGATAAGGGGCGTGAAAAGTACCTGAAACCGCATGCCTACAAGCGGTCGGAGCCTGTCTTCGGACGGGTGACGGCGTGCCTTTTGCATAATGAGCCGGCGAGTTAGCTTCTGTGGCTAGGTTAACCCATACACTGGGGAAGCCGAAGCGAAAGCGAGTCTTAAAAGGGCGTACAGTCGCAGGGGTTAGACGCGAAACCAAGTGATCTACCCATGGCCAGGTTGAAGGGAGGGTAAAACCTCCTGGAGGACCGAACCCGTTAACGTTGAAAAGTTATGGGATGAGCTGTGGGGAGGAGTGAAAGTCTAATCAAACTTGGAGATATCTCGTTCTCCTCGAAATAGTTTTTGGGCTAGCCTCACGTTACAGTCTATGGGGGTAGAGCTACTGGATGGGGATGGGGGGCTACCCGCCTACCCACCCCAACCAAACTCCGAATACCATAGACCTTTGTCGTGGGAGTCAGACTGCGAGGGATAATCTTCGTGGTCAAAAGGGAAACAACCCAGACCGCCAGCTAAGGTCCCTAATCTCATCTCAGTTCTTAAGGAAGTTAGGATGCCGTGACAGCCAGTATGTTGGCTTAGAAGCAGCCACCATTTAAAGAGTGCGTAATAGCTCACTGGTCGAGGATCCTAGCGCCGATAATGATCGGGAATAAGGTGAGAACCGAAGCTGCGGGCTTGTTCGTCTTCGGACGAACAAGCGGTAGAGGAGCGTTCCTAGCAGCGTTGAAGCGAAACGGGCAACGTTTCGTGGAGCGCTAGGAAGTGATTATGCCGGCTTGAGTAACGATAAAACAGGTGAAAATCCTGTTCCCCGTAAGCCTAAGGTTTCCTGGGGAAGGTAAATCCGCCCAGGGTTAGTCGGGTCCTAAGGCGAGGCCGAAAGGCGTAGTCGATGGCAAGCAGGTTAATATTCCTGCACTTGGTTGTGAGGTTGAAGCAGCGTGACGGATTCTCTTAGTGGGTCGCACGGCTAGACGAGTGCGTACCGCAAGGTCGAGGGCGTTTGATCCCGAAGCCCGCGTCGAGAGTTCCAAGAAATAGCGTCTGTGGACAATCAATCAATCCGTACTAAAACTGACACAGGTAGGCGTGGTGAATAACCTCAGGGGCTCGAGAGAACGGTTGTTAAGGAACTAGGCAAATTGACCCCGTACGTTCGCAATAAGGGGGCCCTCCCCGGCTTGACCGGAAGGGCGCAGAGAAAAGGCTCTGGGAACTGTTTATCAAAAACACAGGACTGTGCGAACTCGTAAGAGGAAGTATACAGTCTGACGCCTGCTCGGTGCCGGAATGTTAAGGAAGGCGGTTATCTCGGCTTGCCGAGAGAAGCTGGCGACCGAAGCACCGGTAAACGGCGGCCGTAACTATGACGGTCCTAAGGTAGCGAAGTTCCTTGTCGGGTAAGTTCCGACGCGCATGAATGGCGTAATCACTGGAGCACTGTCTCAACAACCGACTCGGTGAAATAGAAGATGCGGTGAAGATACCGTATACCCGCGGCAAGACGGAAAGACCCCGTGGACCTTTACTATAGGCTTGTATTGGCCACGAGTATATTTTGCGTAGGATAGGTGGGAGGCTTTGAAACTTCGGCTTTGGCCGAGGTGGAGCCGCCCTTGAAATACCACCCTGAATATCCTTGTGACCTAACCCCGACCCGTGAATCCGGGCGGGGGACCGTGCTAGCTGGGTAGTTTGACTGGGGCGGTCTCCTCCAAAAGAGTAACGGAGGAGCGCAAAGGTTGGCTCAGCACGGTTGGAAACCGTGTGTCGAGTGTAAGAGCACAAGCCAGCTTTACTGCAAGACGGACTTGTCAAGCAGTCTCGAAAGAGGGCTCTAGTGATCCGGCGATACCGAGTGGAAGGGTCGTCGCTCAACGGATAAAAGGTACCCCGGGGATAACAGGCTGATCGCCTCCGAGCGTCCATAGCGGCGAGGCGGTTTGGCACCTCGATGTCGGCTCGTCACATCCTGGGGCTGAAGGCGGTCCCAAGGGTTGGGCTGTTCGCCCATTAAAGTGGCACGCGAGCTGGGTTCAGACCGGCGTGAGCCAGGTCG
>JAJRXX010000021.1 GCA_024276075.1 Planctomycetota bacterium | reverse complement strand
GGGGGAAAGGGGGTTTTGTGCGCACGCCCACCCCTCCTGGGGCACAAGTCCGTCCCCGCGGCATCGAATCGTCGGTCAGAGATTGTCACAACCAAGCAATGAATAATGCGGGCTAAGCAGGAATAGGTGTCGGGATGAATTATGGGAGAAAAAGTGTGTGGCATGCGTGTGGGAGGCGTGCCCAAGCCGATGGGTGCCATGCCCAAGCCGGAGGCGCGGACATGAGCACCGAGCGCCCCATGGCTGCGCTTTGCTGAGCCATCCCACACGCGCTGAGCCGCCAGCTTCAGCTTGCGCGGCACCCCGAACGACGGGCGACACACGATATTTGAGAAGCCGCGCAGGGTGAACCCTACGGGCGGCTGCGCGTCGGGGTTTGGCTGACCGAAGCACCGGAAGCCCAATAATTCACTCCAACACTTTTCTCGGTCCTATATTTCACGGTTGATCCGACGAATGATAGCCCGGGCCAGAAGATACCTCCGCACGCTGTGCCACGCTTTCGGACACTCCACTACGGAAAAAATCGTGAGAAGAGTCCCACCCAATAGCCGCCAGATGTCCGGTGGCGTGAAGGCGTCGAAAAACAGCACGCCCGCAGCCGCCATGCATACCAACAAAAACAACACCTGTGACACGGGCGGCTCGGCCTGCTGCGGAAGGAAGACCCCCTTCATAGTGAGCGGTCGGGCGTTGTAGCGCTGACCGCACTCCGGACACTGGTAAACATAAGGCAGCGTTCGCAGGTTGTACCCGCAGGTGCCGCAATAGACCGAGCCGCGAATCAGGCGATCGGTGTAAATCTCGTCGGACTGACGCTCACGATCCTGTTCGGATAGGGTCACGTGATGATTCCTACTCACCGGCTGAGCTAAGGCACAACTACTCGGAAAACAACGCCTCGATAAACGCCGACGGATCGAACGGGGCGATGTCCTCCATCGTCTCACCGAGTCCCACGAACTTCACGGGGATGTCAAGCTGATCGCGGATCCCGACGATCACCCCGCCCTTGGCGCTGCCATCAAGCTTGGAAAGAAATATCCCCGATACGCTCACGTGCTCGCCAAACTGCTTGGCTTGATTGATCGCGTTTTGCCCGATCGTGGCATCGAGCACAATCAGCACCTCATGCGGTGCCCCCGGTATCTTGCGCTCCACCACCTTTTGGATTTTTCCCAGCTCGCGCATCAACGGGTCTTGCGTATGCAACCTACCGGCCGTGTCAATCAACAGGATGTCCGCCTGTCGCGCTACGGCTGCCTCGCAGGCGTCGTAGGCTACGGCACCGGGATCGGCCCCCTGATCGTGCTTGACAATCTGCACGCCCACCCGATCGGACCAGATCGTCAGTTGCTCGACGGCCGCCGCCCGAAACGTATCGCACGCCCCGAGGATCACCTTCTTGCCCTGCTGGACGAAATGGAAACCCAGTTTGGCGACACTGGTGGTCTTTCCGGAACCGTTGATCCCGGTGACCAGCACGACCGTCGGACCGGTCTCGGCCATACGAATCTCGCGATCCGACTCGGGCCACATGTCGATAATATGCTGCCTCAGATGGGCTTGAATCTCCTGCTCTTCAGAGATCTTGCCGCTCTTCCATCCGGACTGGACCACTTGGATGAGCTGCGCCGTGGTCGTGGGGCCGAAGTCGGCTTCGAGCATGACTTCTTCCAAACGGGTGATCGTACCCGAGTCGATTTTTTGACCGATGCG
>JAJRXX010000020.1 GCA_024276075.1 Planctomycetota bacterium | reverse complement strand
GGTGACACGGGTTGCTTGCAACCCGTGTGCTTGTCTGCCAGGGGCACCCCATCCGTCGGGTGACACGGGTTGCTTGCAACCCGTGTGCTTGTCTGCCAGGGGCACCCCATCCGTCGGGTGGCACGGGTTGCTTGCAACCCGTGTGCTTGTCTGCCAGGGGCACCCCATCCGTCGGGTGGCACGGGTTGCTTGCAACCCGTGTGCTTGTCTGCCAGTGCCTACCACGGCGCTCTGCTCACGACCCTACAATACCCTCATGCCCAACACACACGATTGGCCCGACCTCGGTGGCCTCATGTTCGCCGCTCGCCGACTCGTCGACGGCCTATACGCCGGGCACCACGCATCCACGCGCCACGGGCCCGGGCTCGAGTTCCACGACTACCGCGAATACGCACCAGGCGACGACCCTTCCAAAATAGACTGGAAGCTTTTCGGACGGACCGACCGCTACCACCTGCGCCGCCACCGCCAGCACACCGACCAAGAGGTCTACCTGCTGCTCGACACCACCGCCTCCATGGACTTCGCACCACCACCGAATCCTCACACACCACAAGCCCACACACCAGCCCCCGTCACCAAACTCCGCTACGCTCAGACACTCGCCGCCGCCATCGCATTCCTGACCATCCGCCAAGGCGACCGCGTCGGATTAGGCACCTACGCCGACAAGCTCATACACCACACGCCCCCCGCCGGCACCTGGCCACACCTCCAAGACCTCTGCCAGACACTCGAACACACCCAAGCCGTCACCACCCCATCCGACGTCCTCGCCGCCGTCAAGCAAGCTCACCGCTTGCTGCCTCGCCGCGCACTGGTCGTTTTGATATCAGATTTAATTGACGAGCCGACCCCGCTCTTCGACGCATTGAGCCTCTTGCGCCACGACCGCTTTGAAGTGATCCTCTTCCAGGTACTCACCACCCACGAGCTCGACCCGACCCCGTGGGACGACCACTCGCTACGACTGATCGACCCCGAGACCAACCAAACCGTCACCACCCACCCACGTGAGACCCGCGACAGCTACACCAAACTTTTGTCGCAACACATCGCCGCCGTCCACCGCGCCGCCACCGCACGCCGCATCGACCACAGCCTCGTCACCACCGATCAGCCCACCGCCGCCGTCCTTCAGCAATACCTCACCCACCGCAGCCGGGGCCTCACTTAGCCACGGGTGATCACACCCGTGGCCTCCGACACCACCGAGTGTCACCACAACAATCCGCGATTCGTCAGCTTGTGGACATTTAGAGCATTTTCGTTTTTGATCGCAACAGATTCCCATGATGAGTCGCGACCGTAAGGGAGCGGTCCCGCATGAAAGAGAGTATCGATCGTCAAGCCGTACTGCCATACACGAAACTGAAAAATGCTCTATACGCAATACGTATTAGCCACGGGGCACTGACCCGTGGCATTGCATCACCACAACGACCCACGCTCCGCCAATGGTGTCGCCCGCCAGAAAATATCTTACGAAGCCCTCACCGATCCAGCTTCTGCTGCTTAGCCCAGACCACCAGGTTATTCATCAGTTTACGCGCCGTCCCAGGCTGATACCCCGAGATGTTCCAGTGACGCGCGCCCAGCATCCCCAGCGATAGGTCTTCGTGCGACAAGATCACCATCGGCCTGCCGTCTTCGGTCAACAACGCTGCCAACCGAGGCCGCGGGTCGAACTGATATTTCACCACCGTGTATCGGCGGTACAACGCTCGCGAGATGTCCTGCCCCCCGTCGAGTCCCCGACCCGAGATAATCGCGTCAGCACCAGTCAACGGCACCGCGAACGCATTAAACAAATTTGAAAGCTGCTTCTCCAAGCTCCTGCTAAATTCACCCAGACCGCCCACCGTCTCGATCAAGATCGTCCCCCCCCGTTTCACGTACTGTTGGATTGCGCTCTTCTGCTGATCCGTCAGAAATATCGCGTGCGTTCCTGTTAAATGCACCACCTTATAATCGCACCGACCGATCTGATCCAGGTCCAGCACCCGCCCCCCGTTCGCCGCGCTGGTCGTGACGCTAACACCACTGTGACTCATGCAATAGTCAGCCTGCGTATCCCACGCCGCGGGCTCAGGCAGCCAATTGCCATCGTACCTCGCTCGCCCCACCGACACCTCGCCAGCCATCCCCACCCCAGCACCCGTCACATCCGTCTGCAACAAACGGTTGTCCAACGCGCCGCGGTCCGTCGCGTACGCAAAAACGTTCGTCGCCAAGGCCCACACCGCACTGCTGCCGTGATCCTTGTCCGACTGAAACACCTCGCTCCAATCGTCACCGGGCAAAACAATCAACTCACGCGCGCCGTTTGACAAGCTCTCCAACGCCAGCTTCTCAGGATTCGTTAACCGATTCCAACAATTAAACAACACGTGTTTCGGATCGAGTTTCTTCAATTCATATTGCGGGTACAACTCACCCGCCAACGCACGGATCGAGTCGGCAAACTCCGCCGACCCTCCGTCCGGATTAGCCACCAGCATCCCACCCAAGTCCAGGTAACGCTTGATCGCCTCTTTCTGTTGCTCGTCCGGGTGAAACGCCTCGTGAGACGCCAGGTACGCCACCGGCGCCACCAGCCATTCTTCGGAGGGAGCATCGACGCCGATCACCTGCCAGTTGATTTCTTTCTCGATCTGATTGCTCAAGTAGTGCGTCAGAAAATACAAATCACTAGGTCGGTTATTCCACTTCAGACCCGACATCTGCAGCTTGTTCACCCACACAGGCACCCGGCCACGCGACAGAAACATCAACCCAAAAGACGTCTTCGTGAAGTCGTCATCAATACTCCCGTTCTCCGCCACGTTCGCGAGGATGTGCCTCGCGCCAGATTCGTACCAGTCCTTCCCGTTCAGGTAGCGAAACCCACTGCTCAACGCCACCCGTTCGATCCCATACAGGTAGTAATACGTCCACTCGTTCGCGCCTGGGTTGTTGTTACCCGTAAACCGCCCGTCCAACCACGCCACACCCTTGTTGATCGCCTTGGCCACATTCGGATCGGGCCTGCGGTTCGTCGCGTACAGCTCCTGCTGACCCACGAACAACGCTGTCAAACCCGCAGCCGTCATCGACCCCGTCGTGATCGCGTCCGCGTTTGGGCCATACGTCCAGCCCCCGTCCTCACGCTGCGCACTCACAAAGTGCTGCACCCAACGCTCCCAGTACTTCCGCGGGATCTTCAAGCCCCGCTTCGACGCCTCCCACAGACCCAGCATCCCGTACTGCGTCACGCTGTGGTCCACCCTGTCAGACGCTATCGGCTGGTAATCAAACAATCCCAACTTGTGCTTGTTCGCCGATTGCAGCAACCAACTTGCGTCAACCTCCAGCATGGGCATGTACTCCGGTGGCAACGCCGCCCACACGTGCGCACGGATCGCCACCGCATACGTTCCCTTCATCTCGATCGACCTTAAATACTGGATCGCCCTGGCCAGCTTCGGGTTCTGAGCCGACTCACCGCTATATAACAGCGCCAGCGTCACCAGCGAGCTCTCACCACCCACCTGAAGCGCATCGCTCTCCACACCACCAGACCTGCTGCGAAATTCCCACGAACCCGTCTGCGCATCCTGCTTGTAATACAGGTACGCCTTCATCCGCTCGATCGCGTCACCCACCGCGCGATCCGTCACCTCCACGCCCATAGCAGGACGTGAAGCCGCCGCCAACAGACACCCACACACGCAAAACAAGATCAATCGCCGGAAAGCAGTCATACCAATCATCACAAATATGGTTGTATTGTCCTTGTACGTGGGAGCGTGCATCGCAAACACACACGCCTATGCGACACAGTCAAAACACACGCGGGTGCGCATCATACCAGCTTGCTTCCTAGACGCACCGTACACCACTGCCCCATCATTTTGCCCCGCGTGACCCACGCGGGGCACCCCATCCGTCGGGTGGCACGGGTTGCTTACAACCCGTGTGTGGATGCCCGCCAGCACGTAGGGTCCGCTGTGCGGACCACGCCCGTTGGTTTTGCATTAGCGCATCCCAATGCCCGCACCCTTGCAATCACAACTGTTCCAATTGCTGCGCCGCGATCTCCAATCGACTGTACACCCGCGCCATCGTTTCGGGACGATGCGCGGGCTGCGACTGGATGCAGTTCATCACCAAGCCCGACAGCGCCGGGGGAACACCCTTGTTAACCTCATTCGGCGGCGGGCACGGGTTCTCTTGCTTGACCGTCATCTCAGGCCCGCCTTTCGGGATCAGCGTCGGAATATTTCGACCCGTCAAAAGCCAGTACATCGTCGCGCCCAAGTTAAATACATCCGTCCGAGGCGTGATTGGCTCGCATCGCACTTGCTCCGGAGCAATATAGTCAGGCGTGCCCTGGATACGCTGTTTGATCGTCCCGATCTCGCAGCTCTGGCCAAAGTCAATCAGCTTCACCACGCCGGCGTCGGTCACCAAAATATTCGCCGGCTTAATATCCGAGTGGACCAGCCCCACATCGTGCATCGCCTTCAAGCCCAACGCCACCTGCTGACAGATGTGGCACACCGTCAACGGGTCGTGCACCTGAAACTCTTCGAGCGTCAGCCCGTCCACCAGTTCCATCAGCACCCCAAGCTCACCGCCGCCTATCAGCTTACGCCGCCGAATCACACGGCTCACACGCCGCAGATTCGGGTGCTCAAATTTACTCGCCACGTTGTACTCACCCAGCGCCTGGTCGAGGTACCGCTGGTCGTCGCCCTCCCCCTTGACCACGTGCTTCAGCGCGTACACCTGATCGTCCTTATCTTTCACCGCATAGATCACACTACGGGCGCCCAAACCGAGCGTCGTAAGCACCTCAAATCCAAACAAACGCTGAATTTTCCCCGCGTGAATCGCCGCCATCACGAACACTGCTTTCTGGCCCCAGCCAAATTTATTGGACGATCAGCCCCAGGCGTGCCCCCAGACCTAATCCTTCCCTCAATCCCCTACCACCAGCGAATTAACCACTAGATACAAACCGCGAAGTGCAAAAAAATAAAACTTCTCAACCCCTACCAACAAACGATTTGCAGCCGCAATCAACCCCTAGAGTATTTTTGTTTTTGATCGCAACAGATTCCCTCGACGAGCCGCAACCGTTAGGGAGCGGTCTCTTGACACAAGGTTGAAACTAAATATAAAAACCCTCTAATACTCAATTTAAAGCCCTGGCCGTCGGCAGCACCATTGACGCCGCCTTTCTTACATCGACCGCTACCCACGAGCGTTTTATTCCGCCTAGCCAAAAACACCGATCGCAGGCCAGATGGCCGCTCGGTGGCAAATAAACTGACTACGCTAATAAAAACGAGCCCCGGATCAGGGCATCTCAAAGGCCAATAACTGCTGACGGAACCACGCCACCGGAAACCACCTCGTCCCCGCTGCCGATTGACCCGTACCCAAGTGCAGGAGCACCCGATCCGCGGGAATCTCAAACCGTCTCTGCAATCGCTGAACCAGCCACGCCAGCCGTTGAAGCTGATCCTCGCTGGCTCCCCCCAGCGTGTCCTCCACACACACGCCGATCGCGTGATGATTCACCCAACTGCTCTCCGGGCCCACCCAATACCCACCTTCTTCCTGACCCCGCCACCGGTACCCCACCTCCACACCTGCACTATCCCCTTCACGACCCGATGCCGGAACCACAAAATGGTACCCCAACCCATTCTCATCCCTAGCCCCCACCCCAGACACGACGCCCCCGCCGTCTCGCCGACCGTAGCTGACCACGATCGCCGACCACCTACCAGGTTGAATAACCGCTCGACCCGTATCAAACAAGCTGTCTTCCGCAGATAGGCTCACACGATCGACCGACAGCAGGCTCAGGCCCTCCACCGTCGCCGCGCCCCGAGGCTCCAGCATCAACAGAACACCGCTCGCAACCGTCATCGCACCCACCAAGCTCGAGAGCACGACCACCGTTCTGCGATCAAATATCATCATCCGTCGAAACCCCAAGACCAACAGGAGGGACCGCCGTGCGTGCGCGACGCCTTCGTCGCTCGTTGTAGCCTTTTACATCGGCAAGGGGATTCGCTCAACTTCTAATTTCTTGCTCTCTACCGCACCACAAACGGGTTTCACGCTTTTACAAGCACACACCGCCTGTACCCGCAAAAGTAACGCACAAATATTGACAAGTATTCCACAATCCCACCACTCCACTTAGCCCCGCGTGAATACACGCGGGGCATCCCACCCCGCCAGGTGGCACGGGTTGCTTGCAACCCCTGTGCTCGGGTGCCACTGGCAGCTTGTCTGCCAGTGCTTCTT
>JAJRXX010000019.1 GCA_024276075.1 Planctomycetota bacterium | reverse complement strand
TACCCGTTGTCCGCAGTGCTTTTGCACCTTGAGCCGGTGCCGCTGGGGCAGGTGTCGCAGGTCTTAGCGGAGATCGGCTACCCCGAAGCGTTGCCTTATCTCAAGCACGTTCTCGAAACCAGCCGTGCTAATCCCATCACGCTGTCGATTGTTCAAATTGCGCATAACCGTTTGGCTAAGGGATCACCGCAGGCGGGGTTTGTCAGCGCATCGCAACTCTATCTAGAGCTTGCTTGGCGTCAGTACAACGCGGTGACCAATAATTTCCCATTACCAGGATTCGACGAAGCGACCGGCAAGGGGTTGGTGTGGGAATTCGACCGTGAAGCGGGCTTGGTATCGATCCCGGTCCCCGGTGAGATCTACGGCGACGTGCTGGCGATGCGGTCGTGTCAGGAGGCGCTGCGGCTCGATACCGAGATGGACTCGGCTCTGAGCCTGTGGCTGACGGCCAATCTCCGTCGTGAGAACCGTTTGCCTCAAGGTGAAAGGGACAGGAGCTATCCCGCCTCGATGCACGCGCCGTCATTTTACATCGAGATGGCGGGGCCACTTCGGCAGCACGACGTGCTCGATCAGGCTCTCAACGATGGGGATACCGATTTGGCGTTGGACGCGATCGCGGCGCTGGGCGCCACCGCGGGGACCAACGCGCTGATAAACAGGGAGGGTGCGATCCAGCCGCTGCTGCGTGCGTTGGCGTACCCGGATCGGCGAGTGCGGTTTAACGCGGCGTTTGCCGTGACGAATGCGAGGCCGAAGTTTACGTTCCCGGGTAGTGATCTTGTGGTGCCTGTGCTAGCCGAAGCCGTCCGCCAAACCACGTCTCGGCACGCCATCACCATCGCCGACGAGCCTCAGACACTTAATGATCTTTCCGCAACTGTTAAAGAGGTGGGCTATCAACCCATTGGGGGCTTAACGCTTCAGGATGTCATCAGCCAGGTAAATACCAGGCCTAGCGTTGATCTGATCGTAGCCAAGCAAAGCGCCAATCGGGTTGAGTTGTTGTACCGTCATACCGCAGTCGACTATCGTCTAGCTGCAGTCCCGATCATCGCGATTGTTAGCCCGCTCGATCGCAACGAATTGCGTGGGCGTTTCCCTGATACCAAGCGTCTGTTTTTTGCAGATGCCTCGGACGACTTAGGCCGGTTGCGTAAGGCCTTTGAACAAGCCGCCAAGGCCAATCATGGTGCAGCGATTAGCGCCACCGACTCGACGCGATATGCCTCTTCGTCGCTGAACCTGCTGCGAGAGATCGCGGTCAACGACGACAACGTCTTCAACGTTTCCGACGCACAGTCAACCCTGACGCAGGCGCTGGACGACTCCCGTCAAGCCATTGTTGCGCAAGCGGCTGGCGTCCTGTCGTTAATCGATAACCCGGGTGCACAAGTCGCCATTGCCGGTGCCGCTTTTGACATCGCCCGCCCTATGAGCTTGCGGGTTGCGCTGCTCGAAAGTTTATCCGAGTCGGCCCGGCTGCACGGGAACTACTTGTCTGAAGTCGAGTTGAACAAGCTGCTGGAGCTGATCAAGATGGGCCGGGGCGAGTTGGTCAATGCCGCTGCCCAGGCACACGGGGCTCTGACGTTGCCGACATCTAACTTGGTGCCTCTGATTACCCGGTAGGGCCTAGGGCGTACAAAACACGTGAACCCTTTGAACACCGACGCTCGGGCGTTTTTATATTTGGTTGTAACCCTGCGTCAAGAGACCGCTTCCTAACGGTTGCGGCTCGTCGTGGGAATCTGTTGCGATCAAGAACGAAAACGTTCTGGTTGTCGGCGTGTCGTTTTAATAAATGCAGCGTGGTGCCTAAGCCGAATTCTGTCCCTTTACCCGCGATGATTCACGAGTGAAGGGGGCGACCATTACTCTTGGCCCGGCGTTGCCACCGTGCTCTAGCAGCCTACCCGCGACCTCCCGCTTTGCAGCGGAGCGACCGGACCGGTCGCCGTCTGTTGTGTACAGCCATTTGACCGGCTGTGCACGTGAGACGAAGGCGCTGCTTGGCCTTGCACGCGGTGGGGCTTGCCGTGCCCGGCCTGTCACCAAGCCGGCGGTGCGCTCTTACCGCACCATTTCACCCTTGCCTGTGCCCGGTTGGTACCGGGTCATCGGCGGTTTGTTTTCTGTGGCGCTATCCCGCACCGCTTGGGGTGTGCCCAAGCGATGGGTGGGCGTTACCCACCACCGTGTCCTGTCGTGTTCGGACTTTCCTCCCGCCCAAGACGGGCGGGCGGCCGCCGCACCACGCTGCATGATGATTGTAGGCTTACCGCGTCGCTGCAGCGACCCGTTAGTCTGAGTATGATTTCGCCAGGAAACGCGTCGCGATCCTTTCCCCTGTGTGATACCTTTTGGCACAGCATGGCAGAGACAGCCGAAGTCATGATCTGGACCAGCCCCGACCGGGTGCCGTTGGTCGACGAGACCCTGAAACTGATGGGCCCGTCGGTGCGTCCTATCGGCGTGGGGGGGCCGCGGCTCGCGGAGATCGATCAACTGGCGCAGCGGTTGGATTGCCCACGCGAAGACGACCTGCGCAAGCTGTTGGTTGACCGCCCCGCGCAGTTTGTTTTGTTGGCGTCCATGGACGACGCGAGCCGGGACGACGTCCTCGCTGCGGTGGGGCAGGGTTCGACGGTTTTGGCGTTGGAACCAATCGCATCTAATTTTGATCAGTTGCCGCCGGTTGCCGTTGCCGTCAAGCCGGTGGCACCACCACTTGGGGCTCACGCGCCCGGTTCGGCCCAGGCTACCGGTGTGCAGGGCACGGATACGGGCAATCGGACCGGCAAGGGGCGTATCATCTGGGTCCCTGCTTTTGAAAAGTCATCGGGTTGGATTAGCGCCGCCTACGCCGAGCAGGAACTCGGTGGCGTCGAGTTTATTAGCGTGAGCAGTTTTGGTCAGGCCAACGATTGTTCCCTGTTTGCCAGGTTGTATGACGCTTGGCGGATCATTCTTATGCTCGACGATTTATCCGAGCAGACCACCGCTTCTCTATCCGGGCCGCTGCGAGAAGTACCCGAAGACCCGCGTGGCATTACCGGGCATTTGGGTGTCCATACCCGTCTTACGAATGGTCGTACCGCGGTGCTGCAGGTGAGCGACCGTGCTGGTCGGTCTGGGCGTGTGGTGCAGATCATTGGAGATCGAGGGCACCTATGCGTCAGTGAGGCGGGGTATCGACTCTATGACGCGGTTGGCCGATGCCTGGACAAATCGACAGAGGCTTCCCAACAGCCCCCCAGCTACGCTCAGTTGATCGCGTCGCACTGGGCCGATTTGATCGATCGTCTGCCCACCGCCCAGCCTCCAAAGCCTCTACGTGTCACCGACGACGCTGTGCTGGCCTGTTGCTTGGCATCGTTGCTCAGTACACGCACCGGCGATCCCGAGAGCCCGCAGAAATTTTTGGATTTGCACAACCGTGTTTGACAGTGCCAAGCCGGGTCGGGCCTAATTTATTATGATGACGCATCGTTGAGGCCGCCCATCTTTAGCCCGTGGTGTAACGGTAACACACCAGGTTTTGGTCCTGGTATTCCTGGTTCGAATCCAGGCGGGCTAGTTTATCTACAGACGTGGAGCGGATTAGCCGAGCATTGTTATACGATCGGATACTCGGCATGGAATATAACCATAGTCACATCAGTTGTTTGCCGAAAAGCGACGGGGTTAATCTCGCGCCGGAGGCGATCATATTGGCTGCTGGCAAGGGGACCCGTATGGGTGGCGATCTGCCCAAGGTCATCTACCAGGCAGCGGGACAGCCTATGGTCCTATGGGTCGTCCGTGCGTGTCTGGAGGCGGGAATATCGCGTTGCATTGTGGTGGTGGGGCACCAAGGGGAAAAAGTCAAGGACGCTTTGGCTGGTCAGGACGGATGCGTTTTTGTCGAACAGTCGCAGCAGTTGGGCACGGGCCACGCTGCGAAAATGGCTGGGCCGCTATTTGCGGATCGATCCCCAACCGATGTGATTGTGCTGCCCGGTGACGGGCCTCTGATTAGTCCCGATACACTTACTAAACTGCTTGAGACCCACCGCGCCGCCTTGGCTGCAGCTACGCTCGCCACAGCCATATTGGACGATCCTACGGGCTACGGCCGCGTCATCCGCAGCGAGGACGGGACCTTTCAGGCCATCGTCGAGCACAAGGACGCCGACGACCAGCAAAAGAAGGTCCGGGAGATTAACACGGGCTATTACTGTTTCCGCAGCGACCTGTTGTTTCAGAGTTTGTCGCGGATCAAAGCCAGCAACGCGCAGAAAGAATATTACCTCCCTGACGTCCCCAGCCTTCTTAAAAATGAGGGTGAAACGGTCATCGTCGTCGACGCGTTGGCCCCGGAAGAAGTCCTTGGAGTGAACGATCCCCAACAACTCGCTCAGGTTGATAAGATTCTCCGTTCACGAGCTGGATAGGTCGTCGACTTTTCCGGCTACAATCAGCGAATGGAGCCAGCATGAGCCCTGACGACCGCGACGCAATCAAGATATTTAGTGGCCGAGCCAGCCAGGAACTGGGTAGGAGGATATGTGACTATCTGAACCTACCGATGGGACAGGCTCGGACGCTTATGTTTCCCGACGGTGAGCTGACCGTAAAGGTCGATGAGGACGTGCGAGGCCGAGACTGTTTCATCGTTCAGAGCACCTACCACCCGGTTAACGCTCACCTCATGGAGCTGTTGATTTATATCGACTGCCTCCGCCGCGCCAGCGCTCATCGGATTACCGCGGTTCTGCCTTACTTTGGCTACGCCCGTCAAGACCGCAAGGACGAGGGGCGCGTGCCGATCACCGCCAAGCTCGTCGCTAATCTGATTTCCACTGCCGGTGCCGACCGTGTTTTGGCGATGGACATGCACGCCGAGCAAATTCAGGGGTTTTTCGATATCCCTGTCGATCACCTGCACGCTTCGCCGGTCATTCTCAGGTACATCGAAGGCATTAAGGAAGAGTTGGGTAAGATCACTTTGGTCAGCCCCGACGTGGGCAACGTGAAGATGGCCAACGCCTACGCCGGTTGGCTGGGTGGCGACTTGGCTATTATCGATAAACGTCGCAAAAGCGGCACGGAGGTTGAGTCGGCGAATATGATCGGTGATGACGTCAAAGATTCCACCGTGATTATGATCGATGATATGATTTCGACAGCAGGAACAGTCTGCGAAGCCGCGAGGCTTGTGATGGACCACGGGGCAAAAACGGTGATCACCGCTTGCACGCACCCCGTGTTGGTCGATGTGGCCATGGAACGCCTGGCCAATTCGCCATTTAGCAGGATTATGGTCACCGACACGATCCCCACGGGGCCGCGGTGTAAGCCGATCGAGGATAAGCTCGTACAGCTAAGCGTGGCTGAACTGCTGGGAGAGGCAATCCATCGGATACACCGGAACCAGTCGGTTTCGATTCTGTTCCGAAACGATAGCAGGGGCAAACGTTAGCATTCAAAGAGAATGCCTCTACAATGTCCCACCACCGTTAGAGAAAGGCGACGGGCCAAAGGAAACGAAAGGACGCAGCGACTCATGACAACCCAGCAAATCCCTCAAATCGAAGGCCGAAAACGTGACCTGCTCGGTAGCCGCCCGGCGAAACGTGAGCGCGCTGGCGGTCGTCTGCCCGCGGTGATCTACGGCCACAAGCAGCCGCCTGTGCACCTCTCGCTCGACCTCAAAACGATGACCGATCTATTGCACCATCGCGCCCATGTGTTTGAGGTGAAGATCGACTCCAAGACCGAGCCGTGCCTGATCAAGGACATCCAGTGGAACCACCTGGGTTCACAGATTGTGCATATTGATTTGGCTCGCGTCGACCTGACGGAGCGTGTAACCGTCGAGGTGGAATTGAAGTTCATCGGCGAGCCGGTGGGCTTGAAGGAAAGTGGTACGTTTCTTCAGCGGCCTATGGACCAACTCGAGATCGAGTGCCTTGCCTCGCAGATCCCTGAGCAGATCAAGGTCGATATCAGTAATTTGGGCGTGGGTGATGCTCTGACGATCGCCGATCTGAATCTGCCCGAAGGTCTGGTCACGAAGGAAGACTCCGAAACGATTATCGCTTCGGTGCAGGTCGTCGGGGAAGAGTCCGAAGAGGAAACCCCCGAAGCCGGTGCTGCTGAGCCCGAAGTGATCGGTAAAAAGGACGCATCCGAAGCATCCTCGGAAGACAAGAAATAGCCGCGACTGTCGTTGGCACGAGTTGGCTCGCACGTCCCGCCTACGCGGTGACCCAATCGAGCTAGAGCACTTGGCGTAATTAATCTTCATTGACCGGGTGGCACGGCTTGCTTGCAAGCCGTGAAATACAGATGTCTGTTACAGCTGCGATCAAATCAAGATGGAGAATATTCACGCCAGTTGCTCTAGGACCATCACAAACCTGATCAAAGCGGCACACCCGTGAAGCTCATCGTCGGTCTGGGAAATCCCGGCAACGAATACACCAAGACCCGACACAATGTGGGGTTCATGGCTATAGCCCGGTTGGCCTCGCGGCATGGGCTGACCGGTGCGAAGGCTAAATTCCATTCAAATATGCTCGACGGCCAGATCGCTGGCCACCGCTGCGTCCTGCTTGAGCCAACTACGTTCATGAACCGTTCGGGCCTGGCGGTGCGCGAGGCGGTGGGATTCTACAAGCTCGACCCGGTGACGGACCTGCTCGTCATGGTCGACGACGTGGCCTTGTCGGTGGGGCAAATCAGGTTACGTGCTGAGGGCGGCACCGGTGGTCACAACGGCTTGGCAGACATCCAGCAAGCGCTGGGCACCCCGTCCTACCCACGCCTGCGGATCGGCATCGACCCGCCGGGCAGGGTTGTCCAGTCCGACTACGTCTTGGGGCGATTTACCCCTGAACAGGTGATTCGGATCGACTCCACGCTCGACCGCGTCTGTGACGCAGCCCAGTGCTGGCTGCACGAGGGCATCGCACAGGCGATGAACAAATACAACACCAATTCAAAGACGACCGATGCCGATGCGACCGAATCCTGATTGGCCCACGATCGGACAAAGGTGGTAATCACAGCAGCGCTGCTGCGGCCCAGACAGCTCCGGCAGCGAGAAATAGCATGCCAGCGGTGACGGAACAGCCTGCGGGCTTTTTGAATCGGTCGGGGAACTGGGCGCGCAGCTCGCGATCGTGTAGGTCGAGAGCGTCCTTCGCCTCTTTGAGGTCGGCTTGGGCGTATTGACGAAATAGCTTGATGGCGGCGATCTTCTGGCCGGCGTAGAGGTAGGCTTCGATTTCCTCCCACTGCGGCTCGGTCGGTTCGTTGGGCATGGGTGTTCCTTTTCGACGGGTCGAGCGGGTGGCAGCCGGGTGCGGCGGTATAGAGTGTTTTTTGATTTGGTGTACGGCCCCACCACGAGCCGCGACCGTCAGGGAGCGGTCCCCGTACACAAAACTGAAAAATGCTCTAATGCCGTTTGCTGCTATGCCTTGGCGACGAGCGTACCACCCACAACGATCAGAGCGGCGCCAGCGAGTAGGCGAGTAACGTTGACATCGCGCCACTCGGCGAACACAACCAGTGCCAACAGCACAGCCACGAGCGTGTTCATGTTGTACAGCGGGACGAGTGTCGATAGCGGTGTGGTGTATTTGACCATCGCGATGGCCACGAGGGCTAGCCCCAGCCCCCAGAACAGGCCGATCGCCACGGCGAATGAGCCCGACTTGGTCGAGATGGTCTTATCGGGTACCGCCCAATAGACAGCAACGCCTGCGATGGCGACGCCCAGCCCGGCGCACAGCAGGTAGAGCCCCAGTCCGATGCCGGCACGGGTGCTGCTCTTTTGGAACACGCCCACGAGACCGAAGAGGATCGCGGGGAGCAGCCCGCCGATGAGGATGCCTAGGGATTGGTGATTCATGGGAATTCTTGATTACATATGGCGATCGGTTCGAAAATAAACATTTATTCCATAACTTGTGGATACGCAACTGATTAATGCCATGAATCGATTGCGTGAAATTACAATTGGCTTGACGATACAGATTATCCGACCGATTATTAGTGTGCAGGCAAGCGTGGGAGCACTCCAGGTCGTCTTCACAGACGGCAGCCCTATATGGGTGGGATCCTGGAGCCCAGGGCCTGCGTTTTTTATTGGTATGTCTGATTTACCCAGGCTAAGTTCCCTTCTTGCTGAATTAAGGCCATCGCATCTCGTGGCCAAAATTTGACGCCGTACCCCAGATACCGACCTTTGTCCTGATATACAACAGGTTTCAGCATCTGTGCATAACGTGGTTCGGTGAATCCTTGTGGAGAATTTTGAACACCACAATAGAAAGATGAAGCGACGGCATCAGCGATTTGTAGGCCCATAAGCTTTTCATGACCTATGGCACGAATATTGTCGGGATTAATTACCGACCAATCAATGCGTACATCTCCCAAATCTGATCGTCTCTTAAGTAAATTCAAATACTCACATAATTGGTCATAAGACATCCCCGCTCGATTAGAGAATATCACTCGAGCAGACCCGTCTCCTGATTGTTGAGGCTGCCGATGATCGCGGCAGAACCAAGATACTCGTTCCAGTAGGTATCTGACGGCGTAGAAATAGAGCCGATATTTTTCGCGGAATGTCTCTGGTTCTTTCAGAGAAGGCTTGTGGACGAGAATAGAAACTGTACGGAGTTGTGCTTGTGCAATTTTGTCAATGTAGGGGAGACGATGTCCGTGTTTCATCCTTCTGAAATGAAGGGGTTGACGCAGTGGTCGGTTGAGTTGCTGACGTACCGTGTCTACCAGTTTGACGGTTTCGATGTCGAGATGCTTCCTGGTGATAACCGCTGAGAGGATAAACCAATGCGAACTGCCTTCAGAAGGTCCTTTGAATACGAAACCTTCATCGCCCGATTCGTCAACATAAATCAGAAAACTTGGTGTTCCCATGAATGAGCAATCTCGGATCAGGATGGATAAATTTTCTAATTGGACTGAGAAACTTACAGAGATAAATCTGATCGTATCCGCTTTTACCCACTCTCTGTGAGTTGTTTGACGAGGCTGTTGACGACTTTCTTGGCGTCGCCAAAGAGCATGCCGCAATTTGGCAGGTAGTACAGTTCGTTTTCGATACCCGCGAAGCCCGGGTTCATGCTGCGCTTGATGACGAATACGGTGCGTGCTTTGTCGACGTTGAGGATGGGCATGCCATAGATCGGGCTGTCCTTGGCGTGACGAGCGGCGGGGTTTGTCACGTCGTTGGCGCCGATGACGAGCGCGACGTCGGCGTTGTCGAACTCGGGGTTGATGGTCTCGAGGTCGCAGAGCTGCTCGTAGGGGACGTTTGCTTCGGCGAGCAATACGTTCATGTGTCCGGGCATGCGTCCGGCAACGGGGTGGATGGCGTATTTGACCGTGATGCCTCGTTCTTCAAGAGCGTCGGCGAGTTCTTTGACAGCGTGTTGGGCCTGGGCGACGGCCATGCCGTAGCCGGGGACGATGACGACCTGCCTGGCGGCGTCGAGGATGATGACAGCGTCATCGAGTGTAAACTCTCGTGCTTTTCCTTTTTTTGTCTTGGCATCGGGTGCGGAGGAGGTCGTGGTGGATGATACGCCTAGGCCGCCGAACAGGACGTTGGCTAAAGATCGGTTCATGGCGGTGCACATGATGTTTGTCAGGATGATGCCCGAGGCGCCGACGAGCGCGCCGGTGACGATCAGGGCTGTGTTTCCAAGCACGAACCCCGCCATAGAGGCTGCGAGACCGGAGTAGCTGTTTAGCAATGAGATGACCACGGGCATGTCGGCGCCGCCGATGGGTATGACCAGCCCGACGCCGAGTATGAGTGCGATCACGGCAACGGATGCGAGTGCTAGTTCCTGATCGGGTTGGTAGATGACGACCGTGATGAGTCCGGCTGCGGCGACGAGCAGCAGTGCGTTGACTGTTTTTTGCATGGGGAAGAAGATGGGGCTACCGGTCACGAGGCCCTGTAACTTTGCGAAAGCGACGAGGCTGCCTGTGAAGGTGACGCCGCCGATGATGATGGCTAGCCCGGTGGCGATAAGGATGTGTATGGGTATTTCGGAGGGGTTTGCGGTGCGTAGATACTCTGCTGAAGCGACGAGCAGCGACGCGATGCCGCCGAAGCCGTTTAGGATCGCGACCATCTGCGGCATGCCTGTCATGGGAACTTTAACTGCCATGGCGAGCCCGATTGCGGTACCGATGCCGACGGCGACAAGAATCCACGCTAGGCTAATGGCGTAATTTTGACCGGGTGGCGCGTCTTGATTGAACAGCAGTAGCGTGGCGACAGAAGCGATGGCCATACCGATAGCGGAGATCGCGTTGCCCCAAGCTGCGGTCTTGACGGAGGTGAGCATTTTCAAGCCGAGGATGAACAGGACGATGGCGACAAGGTACGCGTAGGCCACTGCCGTTTCGAGTCCTATGGTTTCGGCGAGTAAGGGTATGGTCACGGGTGTGTCCTCAAGGTGCTTTTATATGTGCGTGCATGGTTGTGTTGAGCCGTTGTTAGTGTGTGTTATTTCCCCTGCGGTTTTTGCTTGAACATGCGCAGCATCCTGCCGGTGACGACGTACCCGCCCACGACGTTGATGGTGGCGAAGATCAACGCGAGCACGCCCATATTGACGCTGATGTGGCTCAGGCGATCGCCGTATGAGCAGATGAGTGCTCCAATGATGGTGATGCCGCTGATGGCGTTCGACCCGCTCATGAGCGGCGTGTGGAGTGTGGAGGGGACCTTGGTGATGATCTCGAACCCGACGAAGATCGCCAGCACGAAGACGGTCAAGGCAACGACGAGGGGCAGTTCGGTCATGGTGTCGTGGCTCCGTAGTTTTATGGCTTTAGCGATGCCGCCACGAGGGGGTGCACGATGTGACCCTGGTGTGTGACGAGGGTGGCTTGTTGCAATTCGTCGTCGGGGTTTAGGGTGATGGTGGTGTCGTCGGTGAAGAGCTCTTTGATGAAAGCGAAGACGTTATTGGCAAACATCTGTGAGCTGTGGGCGGGGGCCCAGGCGGGGAGGTTTGTGGCACCCTCGATAACGATGCCTTGGTCGGTGGTGTAGCGTCTGCCCGGGTGAGTGGCTTCGCAATTCCCGCAGCCGGCGCGCTCGTCGGCGGCGAGGTCGACAATGACGCAGCCCGACTTCATCTGCTCGACGACGTCGTTTGGGATCAGCAGGGGCGGGTCCTTACCAAAGATGGCGGCGGTGGTGATGACAACGTCGGCGCCTATGACGTGCTTGGTCATGAGGTCGATCTGGCGCTGGCGGTCTTGGTCAGACTGCTGCTTGGCGTATCCGCCTGTGGATTGTGCGTCGGCTGTGGTGGTTGGTAGCTCAACGAAGCGCCCGCCGACGCTTTGGACCTGCTCCTTGACCTCGGGTCGCACGTCGTAGCCCTCGACGACGGCGCCGAGCCGCTTGGCGGTGGCGATGGCTTGGAGGCCCGCGACGCCCGCGCCGATGACGAATACCTTCGCAGGTGCGAGTGTGCCCGCAGCGGTGATCATCATGGGGAACATTTTTGCACATGCGCTGGCCGCAATGACGGCGGCCATGTATCCGGCCACGTTTGCCTGTGAACTGAGCGTGTCCATGGGCTGAGCACGGCTGATGCGGGGCAGCATCTCCAGTGAAAAGGTTGTGGCGCCGCGCTTGGCGAGTGTTTCAATTATTTCGGGGTACCTCAGCGGCGCGAGCATGCCAATGAGGATAGCTCCCTGCTGAACTTGTGAGGCCTGTTGTGCGGTGGGAGGGTGTACAGCGGCGACTAGGTCGGCTTGTGCCCAAGCGGAGGTGGTACTCGTGAGTACGGAGGCCCCGGCGCGGTGGTATGCCCCGTCTGCGTGGCCAGAACTCAGGCCGGCACCTGATTCGACCAGGACAGTCGTGCCGAGGTCGACGAGTTTTTTTACAACGGTGGGGACCAGTGCGACGCGCGTCTCGCCTGGCACGGTTTGTTTTGGGATACCGATCTTGGTGGGCATGTGAGGAATCCCCCTCAGGTGCGTGCCACGTTACCCGAATTGTGTGAAAGTGTCACGGAAAGCGGGAATTGGGCTGACTGGTGAGGTTGTCTATGATTCGGTGATGACCACACTGGACCTACAGACCGACGTGCGGAGCGAAATGGTTGAGATCACGAGCCAGGTGCAGCAGGCGGTGGCGAGCAGCGGTGTAAGCAGTGGGGCGGTGATCGTGTACGTGCCACACACCACAGCTGGCGTGACGATTAACGAGAATGCGGACCCCGACGTGGTGCACGATTTTCTTAAACAACTCGATGTGATGGTGCCTTGGGATCAGCCGTTCTATCGTCACGGCGAGGGTAACAGCGCAGCACACGTGAAAGCGTCGATGATGGGCTCAAGCGTGACGGTGCTGATCGAGGGCGGTCGGCTGGTGCTGGGGAGGTGGCAGGGTGTGTGGTTCTGTGAGTTTGACGGGCCACGATCGCGGTGTGTGGTGGTACGTGTGCAGGCAAAAGCGTCGGGAGACTAAGGGTGGCTGGCGAGCAGTCTGTCGGTGGAGTAGGGCTACCCAACAAGAGCTATGCTGAGTCAGGACAAAAGGGTGTTTTTACCCTGCTAGACATACCCCTATACCTTGACTAGGCGTGGCTATAAAAAAACCCCGCTGCCGCCGAAGCGACAACGGGGCGGAGGGGAGAAAGCTCTCTGTTAAGACAAAATCGGCGCTATGTTAATGTAAACACCAATTTTTATTGAATATGTTTGCATAAATCAATAGGGTAAAGTGCCCAAATTACCAATTTTGTTAAATTTACCTGTGTAAATATAAAAAAAATTAATTGTATAGCTCGTCGTAGCCTTGGAAGCCGATTTGTGTGCCGTAACCGTCCGTGTCATTTCAGCAGGCCTTTCGAGTTCGGTCCGTTTTAGATCGGACGTGTTGCTCATGGCTCTGATATTGACGCTCCAATTTTCGAAGTGGGTACACCCCAGATGTTTCACATTATAACCATGAGTCGGTGGGTTATGCAAGTCCACATGTATCTACACAGCGATTTATTTTTTTCGTGGCGTTTTTACTGCGTTTATTGCGGCCAACTTGGGAAATGCTCAAGATTAAAAAATGTGTATAAAGCGTGTTGGTGTACGGGGTGGGTGTTATACCAATCAAGATTAGTACTTGCGCGGTATCTGCGAACGCGGAAACAGAACAGACTATAGCTTAGGTTACTTGCGACGTGCTAGAGCAACTGGCGTCAATATTTTCCATCTTGATTGGATCGTAGGTGTAACCAACATCTGTATTTCACGGCTTGCAAGCAAGCCGTGCCACCCGGTCAATGAAGATTAATGACGCCAGTTGCTCTGGAAATAGTCGCAATGCGTATTACAGACTCGGTCTGACTTGGTGGTGGGTCGTGGCGGATTCATACATGCGCGCGATGCGTAGGAGTTTCGTTTCTTCAAAGACGGGCCCGAGCAGTTGGATGCCAAGCGGGAGTTTTTGTGGTGGTGTGCCGTTGTGGGTGACGGTGGTAAACCCGCCTGGCAGGCTAATACCGGGGATGCCCGCGAGGTTTGCGTTGACGGTGTAAACGTCGTTCATGTACATACTTAACGGGTCGTCGGATTTTTCACCCAGGCGGAATGCGGGTGCGGTGGTGGTGGGGCAGAGTATGGCGTCACAGCTTGAGAACGCCAGATCGAAATCACGCTTAATCAGGCGGCGGACCTTCAGCGCACGGACGTAGTAGGCGTCGTAGTACCCGCTGGAAAGCGCGTAGGTGCCGAGCATGATGCGGCGTTTGATTTCCTCACCGAAGCCTTCGGCACGCGATCGGCTGTAGAGGTCGATCAGGTCCTTGGGGTCGTCGCATCGGCGTCCGTAGCGTACGCCGTCGTACCGGGCGAGGTTGCTCGACGCCTCGGCGGTGGCGACGAGGTAGTAGGTGGGTATGCCGTACTGGGTGTGGGGCAGATCGATCTCGACGATCTGGGCACCGCAGGAGCGGAACATGTTAATCGCTTCGTCGACAGCTTGGTTTACCGCGGGGTCGTTTGTGTCGGAGATGTATTGCTTGGCGACGCCGATGCGCAGCCCGGACACGGGTTGGTCTACCTCTGCGAGGTAGTCGCGTGGCTGCTGTGAGGCACAGGTGGAATCGCGTTCGTCGGGACCGCTGATGACACTGAGCATGAGCGCCGCGTCTGAGACGGTGCGTGTGAGCGGCCCGATCTGATCGAGGCTGCTGGCAAATGCGACGAGCCCGAATCGGCTGACTCGGCCGTAGGTGGGTTTGAAGCCTACGACGCCGCACAGGGCAGCGGGTTGGCGGATTGACCCGCCTGTGTCCGACCCAATCGATCCGGCGCAGAGGTCAGCCGCCATGGCAGCGGCGGCCCCACCCGACGACCCGCCCGGGACGCGGTGTGTGTCCCAGGGGTTTCGCGTAGGGCCAAAGGCGCTGTTCTCGGTGGACGAGCCCATGGCGAACTCGTCGAGATTCGTCTTGCCGAGGATGACGGCACCGGCGGCTTCGAGCTTGGCGACGGCGGTGGCGGTGTAGGGCGACCGGAAGTTTTCGAGGATCTTTGAACTGCACGTGGTCACGCCCCAATCGGTGGCGAGGTTGTCCTTGATGGCGATGGGTACGCCGGCGAGTGGCCCGGTGACTTTGTCTGCGTCGACGTCTTGGGCGCGTTGGAGTGCGCGGTCGGCGTAGGTCTCGTGGTAGGCGTTTAACGTGTTGTTGTGTTGATCGATGCGGTCGAGGTATGCGGTGACAGCTTGCTTGGCGGAAATCTTTTTGGCTGCGATGGCGTCGCGTAGCTCTAACAGTGTGGTTTGGGTGGGGTTCATGACGGGATGAGATAAATTAGGGGTTGCTTTTGGGAAGAAGGGAAGGACTTGTTTTAGTTCATGCGCCCGATCCTTCGCCCAGGACCTTGGGTACTTGGAAGAAGCTGTCGAATCGCTGTGGCGCGTTGGCCAGCGCGTCGTCGACGGGTAGGGCTGGCTGGGGCTCGTCGTCGCGCATGACGTTGGTGACGTCCATAGCGTGTGCCATCGGCTCGACGTTGGTGACGTCGAGCTCGTTTAGCTTGGCGACGTGAACCAGGACGTCGGATAACTGCTGGGCAAACCGATGAATCTGATCGGGGTCGAGGTCGAGCCTGCTGAGCTTAGCGACGTGCTGAACCTGCTCATCGGTGAGTTTTGCGTCAGGTTTGGTCATGGCGGCGTGCTCCGGGGTCTGGGTGGGCATGATAGCAGACGTGTGGGTGGCGGCGGTAAGATAGAAGGGTGAGCTTTAATTATTGGACGATGCCATGCCCGACGCTGATTTGCTGGAATGTTTTGATAATCCCAACGCTGGTCGCGACTACGTGATTGAGCACGTAGCGGATGAGTTTACGAGCGTGTGTCCGAAGACGGGGCACCCGGATTTCGGGAGCGTGACGGTGCGGTTCGTAGCTGACCGGAAGTGCGTCGAGCTCAAGAGCCTGAAGCTATACCTGCAGAGCTTCCGCAATGAAGGGATATTTTACGAAGCGGTGACGAACCGGATCGCGGATGACTTGGCAGCGGCGATGGAGCCTCGGTGGATGGTGGTGACGACGGATTGGAAGGGGCGTGGCGGTATCCGGTCACGTGTGCGTGTGGAAGTGGGCGAGGTGTCGCGGTACGAGCAGGGACGGGAGTAGCTGGCATTTTGTCCCGTGTTGGGCGAGGGGGTATCCTATTTCGCTCTTGTCATCACGGCGCTGCGTTCAAGGGCGTCGGTGGTTTCTGTAAGTCGTTATCTGTCATGTGTGAGCGGTAGCTGGCGCGTGGGATTGAATTAGGATAGAAATTATGAGCATCCTCGTCGACGGGAATACGAAGGTCATCTGTCAAGGCATCACCGGGTCGGCTGGTGCGTTTCACACGAAGGGGTGCTTCGACTACGGCACAGGGATGGTCGGGGGCGTGACGCCCGGCAAGGGCGGTACGAAGGACCCGAACGGGCTACCGATCTTTAATACATGTGCTCAGGCGGTAGATGCAACGGGCGCGAGCGTGACCATGATCTTCGTGCCCCCGCCGTTTGCTGCGGACGCGATCCTCGAGGCTGCGGACGCGGGTATCAAGCTGATCGTGGCGATCACCGAGGGCATCCAGGTGGTGGACATGATGCGTGTGAAGCAGCAGCTAATGTTGCACAACGCGCGGAACACGGACGGTGGTCCGACGCGGCTGATTGGGCCGAACTGCCCGGGGATCATCACACCCGGACCGAAGGGCAAGGGTTGCAAGATCGGGATCATGCCGGGGTATATCCACACGCCTGCGGACGAGGCGAAGTCGAACAAAGCGGTGGGGATCATCAGCCGATCGGGGACGCTCACCTACGAAGCGGTGTGGCAGTGCTCGGAACGCGGGATCGGCCAATCGACGTGCATCGGTATCGGCGGCGACCCCGTCCGAGGGATGGACTTTGTCGATTGCCTGGAACTGTTCCTGGACGACTCGGCTACGGATGGGGTGGTGCTGATTGGCGAGATCGGGGGCAGCGACGAGGAAACGGCGGCACGGTACATCAAGGCCCACGCGAAGAAGCCCGTGGCGGCGTTCATCGCGGGCAGGACAGCCCCTCCTGGCCGACGCATGGGCCACGCCGGTGCGATCATCTCGGGCGGTGAGGGCACAGCCGAGGCGAAGATTGAGGCGCTGCGTAACGCGGGGTGCCACGTAGCGGACAGCCCGGCTAACTTGGGCTCGACGATGGCGAAGGCGCTTGGGCTATAACAATAAATACAAACGGCGTGAAACGATTAGAGCATTCTCAATTGACCTGTGGCGTACGCAACGAGCCGCGACCGTCAGGAAGCGGGCTATTTGTTATAACCAAACGCTACGATTGTGTTGGGAATGCTCTAGCCCTTCTGGTATTGAGCGTGAGCCTTGGCTGCTGGGGCTGCGAGTCGAATGAGGACGGGTGGGCTGGGCTAAAAGCGAAGATCCGACGCGACTTCCCCAGCGTTAAGCAGGTATCCATCGAGCAGTTCGAATCATCGTATCAGGGGCATTGCCTGCTGGTGGATGTGCGTGAGCCGGAGGAGTTTGCTGTTAGTCACATTCAGGGAGCAGTGAATATCACGGACCCAGCGGTGTTGGCTGCACGGATCAAGGCGACGGGTGAACGGCGCGTTGTGGTGTACTGCTCGGTGGGCTACCGATCATCGCGCATGGCGAAGCAACTGCATGACCGAGGGGTGACGGGCGTGTGGAATCTGGAAGGGTCGATTTTCGAGTGGGGCAACTCGGGTCGACCGGTGGTAAACGAATCCGGGCCCGCGGAGGTGATCCATCTTTATGAAGCGCAGTGGGGGAAATTCCTGTTGCCCAAGCTGCGTGGCGGGTGAGCGGGTGAGCGGGTGAGCGGGTTTGGGGGTTTGGGGGGCGTGGGGGGAGGCGGGCGAATATGTACGTGGCGGTCATGTCATGGCTGGGATTGGTATCCTTGGCAGGGATTCGAGTCGTTAAAAGTTTTTGCAATTTAGAGTCAAAAAAGTCTTTACTTATTTTGCCATTGATATTAAAATGGACGTGAAATATAGGCTTGCACTGGGGGTGCATATATTTGAATCCCCAAATTGAGGGTCCGGCCACATCGGCAGGTGACGGACATATTCTGGAGAAAATAATTCTGGAGAAAATGATGAAGGCTACAGTTGTGATGTGCTGCGGTTTCGGACAGCGACACCAATTTATCGGTATTAGATTCATTGCATTCGCGTCACTGGTCATTATGTGTGCGGATGTGTTGGGCCAGATCAATGTCATAGATCCCGGTACTAAAAGCCACGACGCGACAACATCTGTTACTCTAATTGATTTTGATCCCGATCCTATGAGCCCCGACATCGCAATGGTTGGTAACAATTACACTGCGGACGGTCTAATGACATCTCCTTTGTTGTTCAATCACTTTGACAAGATTGATCCCAGTGAGAACAACGGGATAGAAGGCGGGGGTAAAAGCGAGGTTGAAAACTCATTCTCCTACGGAGTCGCCCCCGGCGGGATACGGATATATGCCCAAGCGCGATCAGATTCTTCGCTGATTAATGTGGGCTCGAACGATCTTTCGATGGGCAGTCGGACGTTATCGCGAGCCTTTACCTTCAGCCCCGTGGTCATCCAAGAAGATGACTGGTATCTATCCGGATCGGCGTATACGACGTTTGCCCGGGTCAACCTACAGCAAGCATGGGGCTACTCGTTGTTTTGGGACACGGGCGGTTCGATTGAAGCCGTGGTAAACAGCGTTCCCGGATATCAAGTTAACTTTTTGGACCCGGTATCCACCCCGACATTGCCGACGCAACACACATCCAACTTAACACCTTTTTACACGCAATTTCATGCTTTTGGATCGGCAGACACAGTTGAGGTTTCGCTCGAGGTGAATACGGAAGTGCGCATCATCGACGGGTTCATGACTCCTCAAGGCAACCTTCCAGAAATGGAGTGGCCGCTCACCTTTGCCTTAACTCACACGGTGGCTAACTTGATACCGTATTTTATCGGCACGGACCCGGCTACTCCCGTCGAGCCGGAAACCAGTGACACGTGGGATTTACCGATGATCGAATATCTCGATCACGTAAAAGACGCGTTCGGGATGGGGTTGAGCAAGCTTTTGAACAATGCGCTGCTTTCAACCGGCTTGGTGGGATCGAATTCCTTGGGGTCCAATTCTGTGCCGACTGCAGTGACGGGTGGGGTGTCGACGGTGGCGAGCAACGCTGTGTCCCCTCTGGTGGCGGTGTACCTGCATATGCCGAATGATTTGTACTATGAGGTGCCGTTTCCGGACAGCGATACGCAGACGTTCATGACCCCGTCGGATGAATTGATTTTGTCGATCGACGATTTTCAATCGCTGGGCGCGCCGGTCCACATCATTGCCGAGGGGATGGACCTGGGGCTGTTTGACAACGGGGACAGCGTCGATTTTGAATCGGTCTTCGGTCACGGGGTCAATGAGTTTGAGGTTGTCACTACAAGCTCTCTTGTAGACCCATGGGTAATGAAATTGCACTTCGATACGCAATCGCCGTTTTTACTTGTGGCGGTGCCCGAGCCTGCTAGTGCGGTGCTGTTTGTGCCGGTGGTGTATTTTTTTATGCGTCGCCGATGGGCAGCGTAAGTTTTGGCTGTTCAGACAAAGCGTGCGTTCAACCCCTTTAGTCTTTATCGAAGTGTTGTTTGGAATAAGTAGTGAATTGGGCTAGACGAGGTTGCGCGTGAGAATCACTAACGTATAGCGTACTAGCAAGATTTGCAGATCACAGCTTGGCGAAGATCATGCGTCCTGCGGAGGTCTGGAGCGTGCTCGAGACGGTGGCGTTGACCTCTTGGCCGATGCGGTCGCGGCCCTGCTCGACGACGACCATGGTGCCGTCGTCTAGGTACCCGACAGCTTGCGAGGGCGATTCGCCGGGCTTGATGAGTTTGATGGGCATTTGTTCGCCTGGGAGGACGACGGGTCGGAGTGCTTTGGCGAGGTCGTTTAGGTTGACCACGTCGACGCCACGCAGATCGGCGATTTTGTTTAGGTTGAAGTCGTTTGTCATGACGCGGGCTTTTAGCTGCTGAGCGGCGGCGACGAGCTTCTGGTCGGTGGTATCGCCTTCGGCGTCGACGTCTTCAACGGCGATGGCGACGTCAATGTGAGGGTTGTCTTGTAATTCTCGGAGTATGTCGAGTCCACGGCGGCCGCGTGTGCGGCGCAGCGGATCGGACGAATCGGCGACGAGCTGCAACTCGTCGAGGATAAACTTGGGGACGATCAGTTGGCCTTGGATTGCGCGGGTGTTGACCACGTCTGCGATTCGCCCGTCGATGATGACGCTGGTGTCGAGCAGCGTGGGTCTGTGGCCGCGGATCTGCTTGGGGAACTCGATGTAGGGGATGATAAACCTGAAGTCGTCTTTGGTCTGGAGGACCAGTGATATGCTGATGTAACAGGTAAGCAGCCCGATGAGGACTTTGGTGCCTTCGAGGAGATTCAGGAAGGCTTCGCGGCTGGGGCCATCGTGTGGTCCGGCAAGCAGGCCGATGAGGTCGACGACAAATGAGAGCGCGTACGCGGCGAGCAGGCCGGCGAGCAGGCCCAGGAAGACGCCTGAGATGGCGGAGAGCTTTTTGCGTGGTGTGAATACGTCTGTTGCGATCACGACGCTGGTGAAGCCTAGGGTCAGCGCGGTGATGAGCAGGACCTTGTCGAAGTCGATGCCCTGGTCGGCCTGGAAGGGCAGGACGTAGAGCATGGTGACGGTGGCGGCTAGGAGTATGAACGCGCCGCGTAGGAAGTAGAGAACCATAACGAATTGCCTCGTAATACAGAAATGGTTGTGATACGTTTAAGTATAAGCGTAACCTATGACCATGATACGCGGTATGAGGAGTTATGGCACGGGGTTGTGGTGAAAACTTTGGGATATTTGGAGATGCGGCAGGAGGGTTGCTATAGTCGGGCCATCCGCCACGAGGGATAGGCGGCTGGGCCCGGTGCACGGGTGGTCTCGCGAACCGGGTCAGGCCTTGACCGGAGCAGCCCTAAGCGTCGTTCGCCCGGTGCCGCCGGTGTCCTGGCCGTCTATCCCACTGGCGGGGTGTCGGCTAACCGTGTGGATGTGAGGGACTGGAAAATTGAGATGTCGTATACCGTCTTAGCTCGGCGATACCGGTCCACCGATTTCGATCAGGTGGTGGGGCAAGGGCCGATCTCGCGAACGCTCAAAAACGCGATCAGTGCGGGGCGCGTGGCGCACGCGTACCTGTTCACGGGTACGCGGGGCGTGGGCAAGACGTCGATGGCGAGAATTTTTGCCGCTGCGCTGAACGCGCCGGACGCGGTGCCGGGCTGCCCGCGGCTGCCCGGCGAGCACGAGTATCCGCCGAAGGATGTGCAGCAGCGGATGGCCCAAGCGGTGATGCGCGGCGATGACCTAAACGTGATCGAGATCGACGGCGCTTCTAATCGAAGGGTGGAGGAGGCGCGTCAATTGATTGCAAACGCGGGGCTGGCACCGACAGGCAACGCGAGGTTTAAGGTCTACATCATCGACGAGGTGCACATGCTCACGTCCGATGCATTTAACACGTTGCTCAAGACCATGGAGGAGCCCCCGGAGCATGTAAAATATATCTTGTGCACAACGGAGGCGCACAAGGTGCCTGCGACGATCCAGTCGCGGTGTCAGCGGTTTGATTTCCGGAATATCGCGACAGCGGCGATTGCGGAACACCTGACGGCGGTACTCAAAAGCGAGGGGATCGCTGCGGATCAGGGCGTGGTGTGGCAGGTGGCGAGGTTGGGTAACGGGTCGATGCGCGATGCGCTGAGCCTGCTGGACCGCTTGATCGCGGCGTCGGGCCCGGGTGAAGGCGCCCAGGAGAAAAAGGAACCGAAGGGGGAAAAACCCGCAGCGGCGAACGCGATGCTCACAGTAGAGTTGCTCGAAGAGACGCTGGGGCTGCCGGATCAGCAGTTGATCGTCAATTTGGTGGACGCGTTTGCCGACGGCGACGCTGGTGCTGCATTGGAGCGGACAGCCCAATTGTTGACACGGGGCACGTCGCAGGATCAGTTGCTCGAGGTGTTGATCGAGTACCTGCGTCAGTTGATGCTCATCACAGCGTGTGGTGCTGAAAGTGAGTTGGTCGAATTACCCGACGAAGCGAGAGCCGTTGCAGTCGAGCAATCGAAGCGGTTCGATGCGCCGGGCTTGGTGTACATGATCGCGTTGTGCGAAGGAGTGGGGCGATCGCTGCGTGTGAGTGCGAACCCGTTGGCTCTGCTGGACGCTGCGGTGGTACGGCTGGCGTTGGCGGAAAAAATGGCGGACGTTACGGCGCTACTGACGTCTGGCAGGGTGCCGGCGCCCGTGGCGGGCGGTGGTGCGGCGACGTCTCAAACAAAAAAAAAAGTAGACAGCAGGGCGTCTTATGCCCCGCCGATTGATCGTTTTGCCAATGGTGGACAGGGGGCGAGCACTGTTGGCGCGACGCCTGCGGATGTATGGGCTAGCGTGCTGACCGTGGTAGGCGATAAACCCGCAATGGCGTGGGCAAGACACCTGACGTTGAGGCAGATCGACGGCGACACGGCGAGGCTGGCCACGGGGCCGGGGCACGATCATTTGGCTGGTTTTGTCAATGACCAGCGTCGTAAGCAGCTTTCTGAGATATTTAAATCGCTGCTGGGTAGGCCGGTGCGAGTGGAACTCGATGCCCCCGCTGGCGGCGGTGGATCAGCGATGGTTGCGGATGACGGTGCTGCGTCGGCGGCTGGGAATGGCCGATCTGCTGGGGAGCGTGGCGGTGTGTCGGTGGGGCGCGTGGCACCCGTAGCCTCACCGGGGGCTTCGCCGACAAGGGCGCTGTCGACGGTTGATCGCGATCGTGCGATGGCGCTGGGATTGGTTAAGCAGGCGGCTAAGGTATTTGACACGACGCTTGTGGGTGTGCGGCAGGCGCCTGGGGCCGAGGTGCCTGTCGGTGTCGATGAGCCTAACGACAATACGGACTAAATTGGAAATGATTTACCCCTCGATCAGGACACCTATACGATGTTAGGTAATCTCAAGAACATGGCTGCGGCTTTGGGACAGGCGAAGGAGTTGAAGGAAAAAATGGGGCAGTTGCAGGCAGACCTGGCTCGCCGAACGGTGGAGGCGGAGTCCGGTGCTGGCGCGGTGCGCGTGGTAGCGAATGGGAAACTTGAGATTGTGAGTGTGCATCTGGATCGTCCGTTGATTGCGACGCTGGCGGGTGAGGGTGCGGATGCGGATCAGCAGATGATCGAGGACCTGATCGCGGCGGCGAGCAACGCGGCGCTGAATAAGGCGCGTGAACTGGTCGCGCAGGAGATGTCGCGCCTGACCGGTGGGCTAAACCTGCAGGGGCTACCGGGAATGGATCAGTTGATGGGTGGGTGAGGTGGGTACGTCATATCTCGGGTGGGCGTAGCTAATTAACGGGTTGGTTGTGCGTGTTGGGATACGCGGCAGGGTGTAGATCAAGCCGTATGTTTGGGTATGGGCAAACGAGAACTGTAGTGTATATGCACATATGTATTTGTCTTAAAGTAAACAGGGCAAACCCTCGATATTTATAAAGACTTAATGATCTGTTGTTATCGGCGTAAGATCATGGCGGTAGGTGTGGGTACATGAATATAGATAAGGAGTATTGGAATGGGCATCGACATTTCTGATATCCAGGCGAGCTTCGGCCGAGTGACAACCAAGGGTGATTTTTTTGGGCGGTTTTACGATATATTTTTGGCGAGTAACCCAGCGATTGGGCCTCGGTTTGTCAATACCGATTTGGAGGCGCAGAAGAAGCTGCTGCGTCAGGGCGTGAACTTGGCGATCATGTTCGCTGCGGGTAATACGATCGGGGTCAGCGGGATCGGTCGGATCAGGGATAGCCACCAAAAGGGAAGGCTCGACATTCCGCCGGCGTTGTACCCGTATTGGCTCGATAGCTTCATTAAGGCGATGGCCGAGATGGATAGCCAATGGACGCCCGCGCTTGAGAAGCAATGGCGCGATGCGCTACAGAAGGTGATCAATTTCATCATTGAAGGTTACGATCAACAGGCGGGCGCTGCATAGTACGCATTGCGTATATTTCTACCATAGCGGCGAAATTGCGGGTTGTTGTATCTCAAGGCCGGTGATCGGACGATCCGGCTTTTTCTAATAAGCATCACACGCATTCTGATTCATTTTAGAGCAACTTGCGTAATTATTCTCCATCTCCCCAAGAAGAAGGCAGGTCAATGACCTGCCCTACTCCAGAACTGACATGGCGATTATTTATGCAAGGTGCTCTAGTGCTTCAATCATAGCAAAGAAGCCCGCTCCCTAACGGTCGCGGCTCGTTGTGTACGCACAATGATTAATCAGAATGCGCATCACACCTTTGCTTGGCTGTGCGCGTCGCGGAAGACGATGAGGCTTGCGGTGTGTCCGTGCAGGAAGTTTTCGCCGCCTACGGGTCCGATTTCGCCTGCAGCAAAGAAGCCGGCCAAGGGTATGTCGCCCAGCGCTTGGGAGACGAGCTTTGAGTCGGTATTGGGCTCGTCGAAAAGGTTGGAGCCTCGCCCATTACATGAAAACAGCAGTGCCCCTGCGCCTGGCCCGTGGAGCTCTTGGGCGTCGAGTAGGAGCTTGAAGTCCTGGATGGCTGTTTTCTGATCGTGTACGTGAAACTGGACGGTTTGTCCGACGCGGATTTGGGGGTCGTTGACAGCGATGTATCCGGAGTCCTGATCGATAGCCAGGAGTTGGCGGATCAGGAAGTCGCCGCGCCCGAAGCGGTCTTTGTACTCGTTGATGACACGCCCGATCATGAGCCCTCGGGTTTGTATGAGGTCGCGGTCGTATTCGTCGAGCTGTTCGGCTAAGTCCTGAATGGCTACCAAAGCGTTGCGCCCGCCAAGCTCGTAGATGATGTGCCGTTGGGACTTGGTGATGACAAATGACTGACCGATAGGTCGGCACCCCTGGCTGATGGTGGGCGTGACGTCGATATCGCCGGAGATGGCGACACCGACAGCCCCCGTTTGCAGGACTCGGCCGTTGACCAGGAGATGGTTCTGCCCCGCCTTTTTACCCGCGCTGGCGACGCCTCCGACGACCGGCACACCGGGCCAGCAACGTGTCATGGTCGGCAGGAGGTTGAGCATGGGTGTGCTAAAGGGGTCGGCAAGCATGATGATGGCTTTTAGCTTTTGGTCGCGTGACTCGATGGTTTTGCCCAGTGTCTGGTCGGACGCGAGTATGGATTTCCACTGGTCGGCGTTGTAATTAATGGGCTGTATGTGTGCGCCCGGTAGCCGAGCGGCCAGGACACTGATACCCGTTTCACCCTCAAGCTCACGGCCGGGGCCGATGATCCCACCCGCGGTGACGCCGATCACAGCGGCGGGTGCGAATGCTTGATTGAGCTTGTGATAGATCGCTGAAAGCGCGTCGCAGTGTTCGCCGGCGACGAAAACCGTCAGAAGGTCAGCCGGGCCTGCGAGCTGTTGCTTGAGCTGGTCGATGACCTGGTCGGTTGCGGTGGTGAGGTGCGTAGCGTCACTGATCGCTGCGGCGAAACGCACGGTTTGGCTGGTGTCGGGGGTGCTGGTATTGGATGTTTCGTGTGATGGGTGCGGCATGTTGTAACGATCATAGTCCCATTAGGACGGATCGACACGTTGACGTTGGGGGCTGTATAAAAGTGGAGGAAAAAGACACGGGAATAGATGTATCTGCAGGTTTGAATTAAAGTTGTAACGCGGGTCGATCTGCGGCGGGCTACATCGGCTTTTTGTCGAGGGTCTGATCGAAGACAGCTAGAAGCTTTTCCTTGTCGAAGATCATTTCTTGTCGTGACAAGCCCACGATGTCGTATTCGGGGGTCAGTTCGATGGCGTCGACGGGACACGCTTCTTCGCACATACCGCAGTAGATGCAGCGTAGCTCGTCGATGTCGAATTTGCGGGGGTACTTCTCGCGATCGTCCCAGGGAGACTCTTCGCCCTCGATGTGGATGCAATTAGCGGGGCAGGCGGTGGCGCACATAAAACACGCGACGCACCGGACGCGGCCCTCTTCGTCACGGTTTAGGCGGTGCACGCCTCGGAAGGTGTCTTTATAGAGCCCACCCTGCTCGACGGGGAGGTCCTCGCGGCGTTCCTCGGGGTAGCACATGGTTTTATTGCGGTGGCCCCGTGCGATGGAGCCGATCATGTGCTTAAACGTGGTGCCCAAGCCCTTGAACACCTCGGGGAGGAACGACAGCTCCACAGCGTTTAACGGCGTGGGCTCGATCAGGATGATGTCTTCGTTTTTGATAGTCATTGCGGACTGACGTTTATATCGACATATTACGAGCCCTATTCTTCGTGCCAGACGGGTGCCCGTCAAATGGGACGGGTCCGATCATGTCGTGATTTGAAACCGAGTGTTACCACGACGAGCCGCGACCGTCAGAACATTATGCACGAGCAATAGTGTAGGGTCCGCTGTGCGGACCGCTCTAGTCGCTCATCCAACGACGCCGGTGGCACGGGTTGCTGGCAACCAGTGAGCCAAAACCGAATGTATCACAGTTTACAATCAAGCTGTGTCACCCGGCGGGCTGGGGTAAAATAAACCAATGCGGCTATATACCAAGACAGGCGACGACGGGACGACGGGCCTGGTGACGGGCGGGCGCGTGGGCAAGGACACCCTCCGCGTAGAGGCGTGCGGCGCGGTGGATGAGCTCAACAGCGCAATAGGTTTGGCTGATGCTGCGTGCGCACATGAGGAAATATCACAAGTTTTGTGTGGCGTGCAGCATCGGCTGTTTGACCTGGGGGCTGACCTGATGACGGTAGCGGATGAGAAGAGCGGTGGGGGGGGAGAGGCTCCCGCGATTGCCTGGCGCATCGGCCCGGAGCAGGTGCGCGAAGCCGAAGCACAGATCGACGCGGTGTGCGAGCGTTTGCCAGAGTTGCGACAGTTTATTTTGCCGGGGGGTTGTGAATTGGCGGCGCGGCTGCACATGGCGCGCACAGCATGCCGACTAGCGGAGCGACGCTGCGTAGCACTGGGGCGTGGGGAGAAAGTCAACCACGACGCGGTGGTCTACTTGAATCGGCTCAGTGACCTGCTGTTTGCGTTAGCGAGGCTAGCGAACCAACTCGAAGGCGTGCAAGACGTGACGTGGGAGGGGGGGTAAGACGGCGGATTATGCTTACCCTATCAGCTGCCAACTGATTAAATCGAAAGTTGAGACCCTAAAAGCGACGACGGCACACAGTTATGCCAAGCCCGCCGAGGATCAACAACGCGGCTACGCTCGGCTCGGGTACGGGGACCACGGTAACGGAGCCTTGGACCCAGGGGTGGACCAAGCTGAAATACGGAAACACTCCTTGGTTAGGAAATAAAACGGAGAAACTATTGCCAGCAAGGAGCAAGGCGCTGTCAAAAAAACCGTCTGGGCCGTCAAAGGGTGTGCCGCTTGTAACGGTTGATGCTGCGGAGTTGGTGTTCGTCCATATCACGGTATCGCCGACGGTAATTGTCAAGTGCGTTGGGGTTAAGTACATGTCGTTATTTTCACAGCCTGGGACAGCCGAGCCTGGATTAATCGAAACCGTCGCGGTAGCGGTACTGGTTAGCGAAGAATCAGTATCAAAGGGGTGGATGCTGATGTCGGCGTTAGCGGAAAACGGCATGGCAAGCGCCACGATCAAACCTAGCATTGCCGAGGTTGTGATGTGTCCGGTATTCATAATTAGTTCTCCTTCAATAAAGGCGTTTCAAAGAGATGCTCTTCGGGACAAAAATGTGAGTGGATGGCTACCCCTTCCATTGGCGAGCCACAACAAAATATGTGCGCTAATGTTGCTACGCAATTCGTTATGCTACCAAGTGACTAAAACGGCGCCTAGGTTTTTGGTAGAGACCTCTGAAAAACTCTTGATTTGCGTAGAACAACCGCGTTTTCGATAGCGCCAAGGCCGATTTTTCTGAGCGATCCGAGGTTTTTCAGAGGCCTCTGTACTTTATTTTAGATTTTGATTTTAGATTTTGATAAATTTTTTGCGTCAACCTTTTTGCATAGGTCAAAGTGCTTGTGGAATTAACTGGTTTAGCTTTCGAATAGGCTTTAAACGTTCGTTGTTGCCACGTGTGGTGATGTCCGTTGTGGCCCGCGCATTGTAATGCGTGGGTTTCTGATGTTAGAGCAACTGGCATTATTTTTCGCCAGTGCAAGCAAGGCGTCGCAGGTGTTTTGCACTGGCGGACAAGCCGCCAGTGGCACCCGACATGTAAACAGGCATGGCGATTATTTATCTAATAAGTGTTTTAGGTGTCGCCCGGCACCGCTTTATCCAGATCAACCCAGTACCCCTCTGTAGCAACGGGCCCGTCGCCGGGGCGGCTACGCAGCTCGCGCACGAGCGAGCGCATGGGTTCGTGTAGCGGTGCGGTGAACGTGACGGGCTTGTGGGTAGCTGGGTGATTGAATCGTAGCAGCGTGGCGTGCAGCGCGGGGTGGGCGATGATCAGATCGTCGCGCTGCGTAGCTTGGGTTTCAATTTGCAGGCCCTGGTCTTTGTCACGTGCGAATGTGAGGTCGCGTCGCGCGCCGGCTGCGATGGGTGGCGCGTCGAGTTCCGGGGTGCCGAGGGGTTCGCCGCCGTAGAGGATGTCGCCCACGATGGGGTGGCCGATGTAGGACAGGTGCACGCGGATCTGGTGTGTGCGACCGGTTTTTAGCTCGAGCTCGACGAGCGTGTAGCCACGGTATTGTTCGCGTACACGGAATAGTGTGACAGCTTGTTTTGCGGTGCTGTCGTGTCGGACAGCCATAGCCTCGCGGATGGTAGGGTGCTTGCCGATGGGCTGCTCGATGACGCCTCCGACGGCGTCGATGTTCCCGTGGACGACGGCGAGGTAGGCTTTGAGGGTTTGTCGATTTTCAAATTGTCGTGCGATGGTCCAATGTCCTTCGTCGTTTTTCGCGACGACGAGCACGCCCGTGGTGTTCTTGTCGAGTCGATGGACGATGCCGGGGCGAAACTCCTGTGCCCCGACTGCGCTTAGCCCATCGACTTGGCCGAGTGATTCGTTTTTTCGATCGTGCTCGCTGAATCCGCGGGTGGTGCGAGGCTGCCAGGATTGGCCGGCTTGTTCTTGCCGCTGTTTGAAACGATATGCCAAGCCGTTCAGGAGTGTGCCTGATAGGTGGCTGCGTGCAGGGTGGACGATGAGGTTGGCCTGTTTGTTGATGATGATGAACCAGTCGTCTTCGTAGACGACGTCGATGGGAATGGGCTCGGGGAGTATGGTGCGAACGGCACGGGGCGGCAGGATGACGTCGATGCGATCGCCCTGGTGGATGAGTGTGCTGTGCTTGGGTGTTTGGCCGTTGACGGTGACGCCGCCGAGGTCGATGAGCTTTTGGATGCGGCTTCTGCTGATACCTTTGAGGCGTTGCTGGAGGTAGACGTCGAGTCGTTTGTCGGGGTCACGGGTGACGGTGAAGTGCCGGTGCTTGGGGCCTTGCTCGGTGTCGGTATTGGCGTCGATGGGGTTGTCGTGCGGGTCGGCTTGGTCGTGTGTCCGATCAGATCGAGATGGCTGGTGGCCGGGGGCCATTCACTGGGGCTCGGTGGGCGGGTTGTCGGGGGTGTCCCCATCAGGCAGCAGAAGAGAGGGTACTTTGACATCGGGTGTGAGCGAGGGCGGCGTGAAGACTGTGTCCTCTTTGGGCGGGTCGGGTGCGAAGACGACGGGCTCACGTAGACGGTCGAGCATGTCGAGCCGGGCCTGCGCCTGGTGTGCAATGGTGGGGAACGCGGCGCCGGCTTGATCGATGACTTGTTCGTAAAGCTGCTTGGCTTGTGGCCAATCGCGCTGACCTTCGGCGACGGCGGCGAGGCCTAATCCAGCGTTGAGGTGAAATGCCAGAGGTGCTTGGTTGTCTTGGATGACCTGGTTATACATTGCAGCGGCCTCTTGGAGCGACTGTTGGGCGGTGAGTTTGGCGGAGTCATTGGCGGTGTTGTCGTCGTCACCGGGCCCCGCGACGGCTTCGTTCAGCAGCAGGTCTGCGCCGCGAAGGTACGCCATGGCACGGACGGTGGGGTTGTCGTGCGACAGTGCGACGAGTCGGTAGCTGTCGGGGCTGGTGGCGCCGGCGAGGTCGGCCCAGGCGTTTTCCTGTGCGGCGGCGGAGCGTGTGTGTAGCCATTGCCTGCCGAGGATCACCACGCTGATTACCAGGGCGGACAGCAGGAGTTTGTTGCCGTGCTTTGACCACCACTGGCCGAAGTGCGTGATGAATTCGGCGAGGTCGTTTTCTTTGAGTTCGTGGCGGTGGTCCGCGTCCATCGGGTGCTCCTGCGAGGGCGTGGCGGTCTTTTATCCGGGGGTACAAAACCCGCTCGGTTGGCGTGTCGATTTTGAATAGATGAGTCTAATGTGCGTATCAACCACCGGCAAACACGGGGTTGGTCTGGTTGAACGTGTTCACAGCAACCCGCGAGAAAGGGTGTGTGGTGATTTTTGGAAAGCGGGTTGGTGTGCGATACGCCGATCGGTCACGCAGCGGGCTTGATGACGCCCTTTTGCATCCAGCGGTCGACGATGCCGACCAGCTCGGGTAGCTGGGGCTTGGCGAGTTGCTCGTCTGCGCCGACCTGATCGCCCTTGTGGCGTGTGTCGTCGGTGATCAGTGAGCTAAACAGGAGTACTGGTGTGGTTTTTAGCTGTGCGTGTTCCTTGACGTGTCGGGTCAGCGCCAGGCCGTCCATCATGGGCATCTCGACGTCGGTGATCAAAATGTCGACAGCGGCGTCGGTGTTTTTTGTTGATGCTTCAAGCTCATGCCAGGCGTCGGCCCCGTTCGTGAAGCTTCGCAGATTCGTATACCCACTGTTTTTCAGGACCGACTCCATGATACTGCGTATGAAGTTGCTGTCTTCCGCGATGATGATTTTACAGGAAGCGCGGTCGACGCCGAGGTCGTTTTCGACGCGGTCGATGTGCAGTTTGTCCTGCATGCTGATGTGGTCGAAAACGGACTCAAAGTCGAGCATGAGTACGAGTTGCCCGTTGATCTCGGTGATGCCTGTGACGGCGAATTGCTGCTGGTGTTGTGTTTCGGGGACGGGTCGCATGTTAGCCCAACTCATTCTGTATATCTGATCGACTTTTTCGACTAGGAACGCAGCCTGTACGCCGTTGAACTCGGTGACGATGACGCGGCGGTTCTTCGGATTGGCGTCTGCCGGTGGGATATTGAAATAGTGGTGTAGGTCGACCAGCGGGAGCACTTGGTTTCGCAGGTTGAACATGCCTAACACGGACTCGGGCTGATCGGGGCTCGCGGCGATGTCCACGGGCAGGATGACTTCGCGAACCTTAGCGACGTTTACGCCGTAGACGCCGTCGCCGAGTGTGAAGACGAGGACTTCAAGCTCGTTGGTGCCCGATTCGAGCAGAATCTCGGCTCCCCCTTGCTGTACGGCGGTATCCTGTTTGTCTGACATGGTTATAAGACTCCGTTTTTCGGCCCAAGTGCGGCGGATAATACTTTTATCGACGTGTTAATGGAGTCCCTTAAGGGTGGTTGCCTATTCGAATTTTATACGTATTGCGTATAGTTCTAGCGCGTCGTAAGTGATGTAAGTTATTGTCTGTTTTGTCTTCGCGTTTGCAGATGTCGCGCGAGTATTAATCTTGATGGGTATTAGAGGTGCATCTTGATGTTGGGGTGGGCTGTAGCGGGTGTTTGACAGTTTTGCGGAGATGGTCGTATTGTCGTCTTAAGGTGCGATATTCTGTATGATCCTGGCCGATTGGGTGAGCGTAGCTCAGTTGGTTAGAGCACCGCGTTGTGGTCGCGGGGGTCGGGGGTTCGAATCCCCTCGCTCACCCTTTTCTCATCTTCGCTACGGTGCCTACCCTGTGGGAGTGGTCATGCCGCGCGGCGCCGGGTCAGCAGAAGGCAGCCGACGGCGAGCAGTGCGGCGCAGGTGGGTTCTGGAATTTGGTAGTCGGCTACCACAGGCAGATGATCGCTGGCGGCGATCAAAGCTGACAGCACAGCCGTGGATGCTCCCGTGCCTGAGTCGATCGCTGAGCCAAGGGTATGCGTGCCGTTATTGCCAAACACATGAAATGATCCTGGCAGGTAGTCCAGCCCAACACCATCGAGCAATTCTCCCGACACGAACTGGAAATCGAAGCGATCGTCCATGTTGCTGCGTGGGTCTTGGGTATGCAGGTCTATAAAAGCAGGGTCGTCGCGCCATTCGCCAGGGGAGTTAGCCGTGTCGAACGCTTGGGCGTTACCCGAAGCGGTTAAGTTTGACCACGCTCCTTCCGAACTACCCAGAAGATTGAAGTCACCCGCGTACAAGATATTGGCGCCGTCACCCAAAGCATCGGCGTCGGCACGCAGCAGAGCCGCTTCGGAAGCGCGGGTCGTTTTATCACTGGAAGACGACCCCGATTTCAAATGAATAGCGTAGACGTAAAAATCAGCACTGCCACTGGTACCGACAGGACGCAGCAGTGTTCTAACGGTGTTGTGGGTTAACCCTGCCGTCAATTCGGTGGATCCGAGCAGGCTAACGGTGCTCGAGTCATATACGACCGCGGTGCGGTCGAAAAAACCACTGGGTGAAGACGTAATGATATTGTAGCTGGTGACGCCGTAGAGATTGTTCAACAAGTTCACCAGTCGTGCAGAGGAGCCTGCGTCCGTTTCCGCTACGGCGATCACGTCAGGCCGCTTGGCACGACCGTCAACCACCTCTGTGCCGATAGCGTCGAAGACGGTCGTGAAGGCAGCGTCTTCCGAGGCGTTATCTGGGTTGTTGACGGTGTTATAGGCGACGACGCGGAGGAACTCGGCGTTCGTTACGGCGCATAGGCTGACGATGACCGCATAGCAAAGGATGGCTCGAAATTTAGTCTGGGGGGGTGTCATTGGTCGTCTCTCATCTCCTGAACTCATTAAGTATAGCCCTGAGTTAGTGCCAATTTCTACCAACGGTGTAGGGCGGACTCTCTGTGTCTTGGCAGTGTGCCATCGCTACTGGTGATGGCGGGATGAATTTAATGAAACGGGTAAAACCAAGTGCCCCAAACAACGGAGCAGGCGGTGATTGGGTGGGGTTCGGCTTTAAACGTACATCCGTTGGGGAGTTCAATTTCGTGGCTCTGTGGACGAGTGCGAGCTTATTCGCGGCGTTATATGTGGTGGCCTTGTAGCATTCAGCGCGCTGGCGATGGACGCGGGTGGTTACGAAGAAATTATTGTAATCAAAAAAGGCAAATCACTCTAAGCGGCTTCGCTGTGTTGCTCTGGACTGGGCTGGCGGACGCCTAGCGACTCGATGGCTTCGAGTAATTGGCTTTTCTCGATTGGCTTGTTGATGTAGGCGTCACAGGATGATTTGTATGCTTTGAGCTTGTCCTGAGCTTGATCCAATGCGGTGATCATTGCGACCTTGGATCGTTGCCTGTAACCCAACCCATATTCTTTTTCCAAATTTCTAATCTCATCGAGGGCTGTTCGCCCATCCATGTCCGGCATCGCGATGTCCAGGCAAACCAGGTCGAAGCAAGAGCCCTGGTCTAACAATGACCGGAACTCGGATATCGCCTGTTTCCCGCCGCCTGCGACGGTGCACTCGCCACGCTCTTTGAGGTGATTTTTGATCAACTCTTGGATAGCAGGGTCGTCGTCCACAATTAAGATACGCACCGGTCCCTCGTCGCTGCGGGTCCACTTGGCGGCATCGCCGGTAATGTCGACATTTAGCTTGAACCGGCTCAGGGACGCCCCTAACTCTGAGGAACGCTGGATCAACCCGCTGACTGAATTCGCAGCGCTGTTGCTTCCGCCTAGCGATACGTTTTGTGTAATCGTATTGATCGTATTGATGGCTCTGCTGACTTCTTCGCTTGCGGCTGATTGTTGCTCTGCAGCTGCCGCGATCGATTCGATCATGGCTGCGACTTGCTTGGCACTCTGGACGATCTGCTGGAGCCTTTCCCCGGCTTCGGTCGCGCTGACCATCCCCGCTTCGACGCGTTCGGTGCCGCTGCTCATCCGTTCAACCGCCTGAGCGGTGTCTGTTTGAATCGCTTTGATGGAATCGGATATTTCCGCTGTAGCACCGGTGGTACGGTCGGCGAGCTTGCGCACCTCGTCGGCAACGACCGCGAACCCGCGCCCATGCTCGCCTGCACGAGCGGCTTCGATGGCGGCGTTTAACGCCAACAGATTTGTCTGGTCGGCGATGTCGTTGATGACTTTGATGATCTGCCCGATCTCCGTGCTGCGTTTTCCAAGCTCGGTGACAGCCTTGGCACCGGTCGATACCGCTTCGTTGATCGAACTCATACCGTCGATCACCTGTTGGACTATTTCCCCGCCTCCCTCCGCGATGGTGCCCGCTTCATTGGCGTTTCCAGCGGCATCGGTGCTCTTGCGCGCGACCTCAACAACGGACGCTGACATCTGCTCAATCGCTGAGGAGACTTGCATGACCTCCCTGCTCTGATCGCCCATACTCCGTGCGATGTCCTCGCTGGAGGAAGCTATTTCTATTGCTGATTTCGACACCCCTTGTGCCGCGTCGCCGACGCTAACAATGGTGTCGTGTACCTTTACCATGAAGTCGCCAAGCCATGTGCCCAAGAGTGCGATCTCGTCTTTGGCTTTGACGTCTATACGCTGGGTCAGGTCGAACTGGCCAGGGTGTCTGGTAATGGTTTGGAGACACCGCACCATCTCAACAACGGGCTTGCTGATCCGCCGAGCAATGACAATACCCAAACCGAGTGACAAAAAACTCCCTGCAACGGTCAATGCAATGAGATTGGTAATCGTTTGCTCAGCATTTTCGTACGCTGATGTGGCTGCCTGCTCAGACCACCGTGTAGCCATGACATCCAGACGGTTGATGTTGGTGGCGATCCGCTGTGCCTGTGCGTTGAGTACGCTGTAGTCCGACCCGCTACCGAGTCTTTTGCGGACCAGGGTATACGTCTGATCGTACGTTTCCTTGAGCGCTTCAAGGCGTTTGGTCATGTCGCCCAGGTCGTTTTCCTGACAGTGTTTGAGCATGGCTTTGTAGCCAGTGGTGAACCTGGGCCCCGCGACGTTCATGGCTTCCCTGATGCTCTTTGTGTACATCAACACGATGACGCCCCTAGCCATTTGGCCGAATTTTTTTGGGTTCGCCGATTCGAGGCTAAGGGTCTTGCGGAATTTTTTGGACAAATTTATTTTCAGCTTTTGCTCTTGCTTGACCATCTTGAGCGTGTCAACCGCCAGGTCCATGGCACGTACCGCGGAGGATTGAAATTTTCGATTCTCTTCCACGATCTCCGCGATCAGGTCCCCGACGGTCTGTGAGGCGTCGGCCTGCTGCGAGGCGCCTTCGGCTTCACCGGCTTCGTTTTCTTGAGCGGTGCCTTCTGCTTGCTCGTTTTCGGTTTGGGTATCTATGGCGGCTGCGAGTAGTTGTGCGAAGCGATCACTCTGTAATTCTTTTAATACTTGCGACAACCGATTTAAGGTAACGTTTGTTTGCTGCCGCAGAGCGTTGATTTGATCTTCGTTGCTTGCGAGGAAGCTGCCACCGATGAGCCTGCTGACACCCAAGACGTCACTGGAGGCGGAGGTTGCCGCTTGGCGGAAGGGTTGGACTACGTTGGCACTGTGGTTAATCTCGTGCTTGAGTCCGTTCAATGAGCTGTAGACCAGTACCGCCACGGCGACCAGAACCATGTCGACTGCGATAAACGCCAACAAGATTTTCCGTAACACTGGACGCCTCCCAAAGCACGGTGCGAACCACAACCCGGCGAAGCCGATAAGGTTGTGCTCCGCACCACACCGCTAGTATTACTTACCGCTGCGCAAACGCATCAGCTTTCATAAGAAGGTATTCCTCTATCAGGTCTCGGTGCTCGAGCACTTCGATCAGCTCGGCTTTCATCTGGCTGAGATGGGCTTCGTCTTTGGACTTGCTCCATTCATGCGCGAGGACGGCGGCCGTCGCCGGGTGGACGATGCCGTCCCATGGATTTGAAAAGTGCTCGTAGTCTTCGTCGTCGGGGTCAAATGCCAGATCGTTTCCAGCCTGGTGCAGAATACCCTTATCGTGCCAGAGCTCCTCGATCTGCTCGATGGAGAGGCTGACCATGTCGCCGAAGCCGGTGACGTTGCCGTTGGCGTCGGTGGTCACGGCGTTATCGATAAGGATTTGCATCATCTTCTCGGACTCGGGGTAGGCCTTGGCGTACTGCTGGGCGTACCAGACGCCGATCTTGACCAAATCTTTGGCTTCTTTTGTGACCTTAGCCTGGTCGATCTGGCCCGAGACAGCCTGCTCAACGATGCTATTCACAAGCTTCTTATACGCGTTGCCTTTCTCTTTGATTTCTGCCTTGAAATCGGCGTTGGCGTTTCCCGCCACAATGCCCATAAAAGTCAACGCGAGAACAAATGTCCGAATAATCTTCATGGCTTTCTCCTTGCTTCCTGTTTGATGCGACGAACAGCTTCAACACTCCCTTAGAGAACGATGCTGTATAATTTCCACGATACCTAGTGTTTAGAGGTATCCTGACAAATAAACCATTCGGCTTATTCACAGCCGACCTTTCATGCATACGCACTTATCCGTCGCCCGTTAATCGGTTAGAAGGCCTTTGACGGCAAAACCATTAGAAAATGGTCCCATATGTCTTGTCGCTCGAGACAGACCGATAATGGGATCACTGGGGTGATCTTGAATCGGGGTTGGAAATGCAAGTGCCCTACCGAATGTATTAGCTTAGAACGCCACCTCAACACGGAGGGTTCCCGCCAAGGCGTCTTTCAGGTCTACGCCACCGGGATTGAAGATGTATTGCAGGTCCGGCTTGATACTGGCCCAGGGCAGGACTTGAACTTTATAAAATAGCTCCAGGGTGGTTTCGCCCTCATCGGTAAAGCCTGCACCGGGTTCGTCGCTGAACCGGACGTAAGTAGCCCCGATCCCCATGATGTCATCGTTACGCCCGGGCAACGCCCCGGCCCAGACGGCGCCAATACCTACGTGGTGCTCCGCACTGCTGACGTCAGGGTTGGCGTAGCCATACTGGAAGAACATACCAATGCCTTGCCCGTCTTCTTCGTCACCTGGGTTTTCATTCCAGAGGGTCTGGTCGACGAGGAGATAGAAGCCTGTGGTGCCTTCCTTGGTGCCGCCATCAAATCGAGTAAACGTACCGGTGTGTCCCCAAGCGCCAACCGCGAACCGACCCGGCAACTCACCGCCACCCGCAGCCCACAAAAAGCCCGCTTCGCCGATGACGAACAGGTCTGAAGGGTCATCAAAAAATGTCTTGGGACCGAGCATGCCTGTCGATTTACCTTCCTGTAGCGCGCCGTCGAATACACCGACCCCCATGTAAAGGTTGTCGTTGGGGTATACAAAGACGTTGACGCTCATGGCTGGGTCGGGGTAGGTGGGTAGTATAAAAATCGTGGGGCTAAAACCCATTGATGAATTGATGAACTCGCCGCCATTGTCGACGTAAGCGAACTCGGCATTTGCCTCGACTTTGCCAACCTTGACCCTGATCATGCCGTTTGCCAAGAACTGTTCGTACCACAACTCGGCGATCTCCGTTCGACCGTCGGCGGCGATATTTGTGTGTCCTTGGAAGTCGCCGGAGTCCACCGCGGGGTCCTCGCCGTTCTGGTTGTAGAACTCCACGAAGATCGTGCCGCCTTCGAGACCGAATAAGACCTCGGTATCAAACGACAGGTCGATGATGAACAGGTTCTGGAACGACGAACCGTTGGTGTTCGTTCCGCCGTGCCAGTTTGACGCCCAATCGGCGATCAGCGCGCCCTCGAGCGAGATGCCGTATTCCGCCAGCGTGGAACGAACGCCGATCCAATCTCCCAAGCCATGTTCCGGAACGGACCTCAACCACCGGTGTAGCCCGTCACCCAAATGCATCCACCCTTTTTCAGGCGGCGCCGCAGCTTCGTCAGCCACGGCAGATGTGTAGCCACTTAGGACCACGCAGAGTGACATCACGAAGAACGCGATCTGCAATTTAGACTTTTTTTCTGCATGGGTGCTGGTATTCATCTCAAGTGGGCTCCTTCTTTCACGATCCACTGATATAGGCACAACGGAATAACCGAGGCCTAATTTGCTAAGCATATGCACGAATGCTTAATTGTGGTTTTCTAATGGGATCGCAGGCAAAACGCAAATTTAACAACCCCTTTTTGACCTCTCAACATTTAAAGACAAAAAGTTGATAACCATATTTACATTGGCACATCCACAGTATTTCGATCTGGCGCCGAGGCATATGAAATGTCTTTATCAGGCCAAACTCAATGCGAATGATTAACGGATAAAAAAGTCCTGAAATTGCTGAATTGGCAAGAACAATCCTCGAAAATCTGATTCCTGTTTCAGGAGACCTGCATTTAACCGTAGGCGTCTGTTTGGGCTGGTGAAAGTGGCTTGGCTTTGCAACAAAAACGCCGAGCTACGCGCCAACCTCGGTTTTCGTGCTATACTTATATTAGTTAGAGGAGGATGTTCCTGGTCTCGGGATCGGGAAAAGCGTGCCTGGAACGCATCGACAGGACGCTAAATGATGCTGGGTACGATGCTGGAGATTAAATTGCTATGAAAACTTTTGCTGCTTTAGCGTTGTTTCTGTTTGTTGTCTCGCTACCAGGTTGCAGCACGAGCGAAGGGCCTCACAGCTTAAGCGGATTGAACGACTCGCAGCAGAAAATAGATGCGCATGGGCATCAGGCTCAGATTACGCAATCGTTCCGCAGTCGTTAATCATCCAAACCGGAGCGATTAAACCGGTATTGGCCAGTTCTTTGATGTAAATATATTTCGCTGCGGCGTATTGAGGCTACCCTCATCGTACGATCGCCGCTGAATACGTTCTATTGTCTCCTTTCCCGAAACTGGCTTCAGTTGATGTGAGAGAATCCAACCGGCCGTAGGCCGGAAAAGATTCCTCGATGAAGAAGCGACATAGTGCAGAACAGATCGTAGTGAAGCTGCGTCAGGCGGACGTGGAACTGGGCAAGGGTCTCAAGGTGCTCCAGGTATGCAAGCAGTTGGGCATTAGTGAGCAGACGTATTACCGCTGGTGCCAGAAGTACGGCGGGATGGACCCGCGGCAATGACCAAACAGATGAAGGAGATGGAGAACGCCCCGCTCAAGCGGTTGGTGGTGATTGACGAATTTACCCGAGAGTCCTTGGCGGTGGAAGCGGCTCGGACGTTCACGTCTCGGGATGTAAAGCTGACGTTGTAGTACCTGTTTGCGGTGCGTGGAGCCCCCGAGCACATTCGGTCGGACAACAGTCCCGGGTGTTCGTGGCCAAGGAGATTCAACGCTCACTGGGACAGGCCCACGTGTGTACGCTGTACATCCAGAAGGCCAGCCTGTGGGAAAATGGGTACGTGGAATCGTTTAACGGCAAACTGCGTGACGAATTGCTCAACCGCGAGTTGTTCCTGGGCCTTGACGAGGCAAGATACATGCTGGATCAATGGCGTAACGAATATAACCACCGCCGGCCACACAGCGGCATCGGTTGGCAAACCCCTGCAACTTACGCTGCGACAATGAATGATATTGGCGGGGTGTTTCCGTCGGCGTTGCATGCTGACCCTCCGGTCGGGGTTACGCCGCTCCCTCCGGATCAGCATACGAGTTCCCTCAACCCGATTCTCTCAAACTGACTGGTACGAAGAAATGAGAAGGGATCAGGTCGGCAGTCATAAATGGGCAGAATTCACAAATAGAGCATTAAGATGGGCAAGCATGGGCACTTTTAGCTGCCGCGAGAGGCCTGGATTGAGAAAAATAGTTGAAGATTCAAGAAAAAAATCTTCGTGCGAGGTGTTGACGGTACAATAACATGTTGGCCTTAGCACATCCCAGTTCAGCACGGGCCAAGAGGAACGGGTTCAACAGCGGCTTGTCCGCTAAATGTCGGTTCATGTGAGCGAGCCGGTATTTTTTATGTAAGGAGAGGCAATGAACTTTTTAAAATTTAGCCTGTTACGCATTGCAACAGGTAGAAGCCAGCCATGGGGCATCCCCAGAGGGTTAGCCATCGGTTGTTTGCTTGTGGTCAGCATGTTGCAAACCCCAGGATACGCTGCGCTGTTCTTCAATTTGAGTGAGAACGGGAGTGGCCTCGACACACTTCCCCCCACATTTGCGGAACTACCCCATTCTATTGATGGATTGTCAACGCCCTGGACGGTGGGTGTTGGCGATGGTGTATTTGCTGGCGGTTTCGGTTGTTTTGGGTTTGGTTGTGGCAATATATTAACGAATCAAGTAGATGTATTTAGAATTAGGGTTCCCAGCGGAATACAGATTACCAATGTATTGATAGAGAATCCTACTACTGGAGCACATACCTTTGAGTTCGGCGAGATTGGAGACGTTGGAGGGATTTTCAACGGGTTTATCAGTAGTACGCCAGTCAACATCACATCGGTCCTCAGTGAGGGGATCTATGATGCACGAATAACGAAGGGGGGCGGCACTGGCTATAGATGGACCTTTACCGCTGAGGCCGCACCCATACCCGAGCCCGCCACGATGTTCCTTTTTGGTCCTGGGTTGGTTGGCTTAATTGGGTATGGCTCGCGTCGTCGCAAACAGGCTGTGTAAACCGTTGCTCTATTAGGAAGTTCAGCTCCCTTCTTACAGGTTGCGTAATTTCGTAAGAGATTTGATATAAATAGTTGCATATTCAAGAAAAATCTTAGTGCGGCTTGCTGTTAATATTACATTGACAAGCGGTGAATATTTGCCGCTTCTGACGGAAGATATATTGGAGATGTCGGATTAACTAATTTCAAATACGAAACTTGCCGGATGATTAAGAAGATATTCGTGGGGGTGGTGTTAACGATTCTGGCGGTGTCAGCAGTCGGGGTCTTGCTCCCGTCGCTTGGTTCACACCGCCGCGATACCCATCTCTCACGATTATTGCAAAGCGATACTCATGTAAGACTTATACATCAAGGGTGTATACTTTACGCATATGGGGCCGATTCTCGGTTTCCAGACGACATCGGCACGCTCTATGTCAATGACATCGTCCCTATTGAGTATGTGTTGTCTCCTCTGGTAGGCAAAACCTCGCCAGCCGATATCGAAAGCTGGTCGGACGAACAGAAACGCAAGTGGGTGAACGAACACACGTCTTACGTTCTTGTTCCCGGCTTAACGGATGACGTCGACGCTACACGCGTGGCGGTTTTCACCAAGCTCCAAGACTGTGGCGGCCAATACATAAGCATTGCTTACAACGACAACCATGTGGTTTCATACCCTATTGCCAGAGCCAGCGGGATCATCAAAAAAAAACGGGCAAGTCGCTTGAAGCTTGGAGCGGGTTGAATGAGCCGTAGGGGGCTACGCTGGAATTGATCTAGACCCCACCTTGAGTCCATATCAGCGGCGTATATGCGTTGCGGCTGTTTCTTGCGCGTCGTGAGTGATGCAAGTTATTGTTGATCCTTTTAGATGTTACGCAAGTATTAATCTTGATTGGTATTAGCTCGCATCCGGTGCGGAGTTCGAGCTTGTGGCGCTGCGGATGAGTGCGAGTTTATTCGCGGCGTTATACGCGGCGACCTTGTAGCACTCTGCGAGCGTGGGGAAGTTGAAAACAGTTTTGAGGAAGTAGTCGAGCCCGCCGCCTAGGCCTTGTACGGCTTGGCCGATGTGGATCAGCTCGGTGGCGCCGCTACCGATGCAGTGAGTGCCCAGTAGTTCGCCGGTCTCGCGGTGGAAGATCATCTTGAACATGCCCGAGTCGTCGCCGAGGATTTGGCCCCGTGCGATTTCTCTGTAGCGTGCGATGCCTGTTTCGTAGGGTATTTTGTCGCGGGTGAGGTCCTGCTCGGTGGCTCCGACCATTGAGATTTCGGGGATGGCGTAGATGCCCACGGGGAAGTGATTGCCCATAGGCTCGGCTTTGATATTGAACATATGGCACGCGGCGAGTCTGCCCTGCTCGCTGGATGTGGCGGCGAGCGCGGGGAAGCCGATGACGTCGCCCGCAGCGAAGATGTGCGGCACTGCGGTGCGGTAGTCGTCGTCGACTTTTAGGCGTCCCCTTTTGTCGGCTTCCAACCCGACGTGTTCGAGGCCGAGCTGTTCGGTGGCACCAACGCGTCCCGTAGAGAAGAGGATCAGGTCAGCGACGATGTGCTTGCCGGATTCGAGCTCGATGAGTCCTTTGCGTTGTGGTGCCTGTACAGCTTCGATTTTTTTGACCGCTTCACCGCAGCGGAACGTGACGCCGCTCTTGCGCATTTGGTGGATAAGTTCGTCGGCGATCTCATGGTCGAGGAATTCGAGGGGTCTGGGTCTCTGGTCGATCACGGTGACCTGCACGCCCAGCGCGGCAAACATGGATGCGTACTCGATGCCGATCACGCCCGCGCCGACGACGGCCATGGACCGGGGTAGCTTGGTCAGGTTCAGGACGCTGTCGGATGTGATGACGGTATCTTTGTCGGATACGACGCCTGGCGGGTCGTTGGCGAGGGTGCCCACAGCCAGGAGGATGTAGTCGCTTTCTAGCTGACGTTTCCCGTCGAACGATTCGACCAGTACGGTGCGGGGGTCTACCAGCGACGCCCTTCCCTGTATAAGCTCGACATCGTTTCGCTCCATCGCGTCCTGGACGATGTTGATCTCGCGCTCGACGACGCGTGATACGTGTCCGACGAGTTGCTCCATGGTGGGCCTGGATCGGGTTTGGAATTCGTTGTTGGCTTCGAGTCCAGGTCGTGAATAGTATCGCCTTACTGCTTCGCGGAATGTCTTTGACGGGATCGTGCCGGTCTCGATGCACACGCCACCGACGCAGCGTTGCTTTTCGATCAGCGCGACGCGTTTGCCGATTTTTGACGCCTGGATAGCTGCTCGCTGCCCAGCGGGACCGCTGCCGATGCAGATTAGATCAAAGTGGTTGTCATTTCCTTGGGACATGCAGTGCTCCGTGCCTAGTCTTGCTGTGGTTGATACAGCCAACGATCGCAATACTGTAGCACGGTTCTTCGGGGTAGAAATGTGGTTGTGGGTTATTGTTATAAGGAGACTCAGCTTAGCTGGAGTCTTTTGCTGCGTTACATATATAGGTGTGGCGTAACATACACACCGGAATCCGCCACTGATGGGCCACCGCATTACAGTCGCGGCTCGTTGTGTACGCACAAGGATTAATTTGAATGCGTATAAGTCCGTGCGTTCTGAAGCGAACTCAAATCATTCGATCTCATTAGCTCGCTCTTTAAATGGTCACAGTTCGTCGCAAAAAACAGCCCAAATCACGATACGAACTGTTTTGAAGCAGCCAATTTCCCGGTAAATTTCGCGTTTCGGCGTGGTAATTCGACACATAGGCGTGGTTATCGGTCCATTTTGAGGCCTGTGAACGGGGGGTAATAATACTCTCATCCCCCTGCTACTCGTCTGAAGTAGGTGCATTTCAAGGGTCGTTGGCCCCGCTTGTTTATCGTGGTTTTCTTCACTTTGGGGCGTGTGGCCAAGGTGAATTAAATGAATGTAAGCAATTTAAATGACGGGTCTTAAATCGCTCTGCTCTAGCGATGAGTTCCTCTTGTTATGAGGGGGTCGTGTCTGACAGGAATGTGGTGGATCGGTCCGTGTAGCGTGATGCCATGCGAGGCTATGTGAGCAGGTGCGTCCGATAAAAACAGGTCCCAATACAAAGTGCTTTCGAAGCGTCGGTCCTTCCGAATTTTGATCCTGCACGGTGACATTCAGCGTGCCCCAGTTCAAGCGTCAGGCTGGGTAATTGGAATGATCGGGTAAGCCAGGAAGGCACAGCAAACGTTCAACGGAAGGCTATTGCCATGAGTCGGATCAACACCAACGTATCGTCGCTGCTGGCCCAGCGTATTTTAGGCCAAAACAACGCATCGCTGACCACATCGCTCGAACGTTTGAGCACGGGCCTGGCGATTAATCGTGGTGCGGACAACCCCGCAGGGCTGATCGCTAGTGAGAACCTGCGTTCGGAATTGGCGTCATTGGACGCCGCTCTGGGCAACGCGGAACGTGCGGATCAGGTCGTGAACATCGCTGAGGGCGGTCTTCAGGAGATCAACACGCTGCTGCTGGAAGTGCAGGGCTTGGTGACGGAGACAGCGAACAACGCGGGTTTGAGCAAGGAAGAGCGAGACGCGAATCAGCTTCAGGTCGATTCGATCCTCCAGACGATCGACCGGATCGCAAACGTGACGAACTTCCAGGGCACAAAACTGCTCAACGGCACGTTTGATTACACGATCACGAATCAGAATACAAACGTGGCGGAGTTTAGGAACAACGCGATCAAGCTTGAGACCGGCGACACGCGTAACGTGCAGGTTTCGGTGATCGGCTCAGCGCAGCACGCAGGCCTATTCCTGTCGGCGGGTGCCACATCGGTGAATCTCTCGGCGGCGGCGAACAGGCTTACGCTTGAGGTCGCTGGTGAGATCGGTTCTCGTGAGTTTAGTTTTGCATCGGGTACCACGCTCACGGATGCGGCTACACAGATCAATACGTTTAAGTCTGTGACGGGAATCTCCGCTCGGGCCAGCGGCACGGGTATCGTGCTCAAGAGCGTCGAATTCGGCTCGCGGGAGTTTATCTCGGTTAAGGTCGCCAGCGATGGGGGCATCAACGATGCGTCATCGGGTGCCGGCACCACCGCGGGTATTTACACGCTATCGTCGGTGAACGAGAACGCGGTGGTCAGCTCGGGCTCGACCACGTTTGTCAGTGCAACCAATCCGATTCGCGACGTTGGCCAGGATGTGTCCGCGATCATCAACGCTACCGATGCCACATCCGACGGTAAGACGATCCGGATCAATACAGAATTTTTGGACCTTAACATTGATCTGACCACCACAGGCGCTCAGACGCTGACAGCGTTTAACGCGTACACCGTTACGGGTGGGGGTGCTAAATTCCTGTTAGGACCCGATGTCGATATCTCGAACCAGGTGAGCATCGGCATTGGTAACGTAGCGGGGCGTAATCTGGGCAACTTGAGCGTGGGATTCCTCGACGACTTGGCCTCTGGCAACGCGCGGAACCTGGTCGACGGAAACCTCGAGGGTGCTCAGAAAATCGTGGATACAGCGATTAACCAGATCGCCAGCCTGCGGGGTCGGCTCGGTGCGTTCCAGAAGAACGTGGTGGGCTCGACGATCCGGGCGTTGGGTGTGGCGTTTGAGAATACGGCGGCGGCCGAGAGCACGATCCGTGATACGGACTTTGCTTCGGAGACCGCTGAGCTGACGCGTGCTCAGATACTGGTGAACGCGGCAACGAATACGCTGGGTATTGCCAATGCGCAGCCGCAGAGCGTGCTGTCACTGCTCGGGTAAACGATCACCGACCCGATGAGCGTTCGCCGTTAGGCGGGCGTCCGATCACTGATGCGGGAGCGGCGGGGTAATATCTGCCGCTCCCTTTTCGTTTGGCTGTCTTTGTGTTGGGGATTGGTAAGATAAAAAGCCTATTGAGGTCGAAAGTTGTTGCGACGAGCCTAGATTTAGTAGCGAAAAATGGCGCGTGTCGTGTGTTGATGGGGTTTAACGTTCGATGGCAGAAACTTCGGGTCATTCCGTCCAGATAGTAAACTCAAACAGTGAGTCGATGCTCCTGGTCAATGCGCTGATTACAGACCTAGCTAATGAGGAACGCGAATACCTAAAGGAGCGCGTTGACGAGCGATATACGCTGGCGACGAAAGTGCTGCTGGGCGCACGTGAGCCAGGGAATATGTTCAAGCCGATGTACGAAGCCTGGGGTGATGACCTTTCCAACACGGGGCTTGGGCTGCTGACGACCAAGCGATTTGAATCGGGTGTGAAATGCTACATGGTGATGCGGTTGCCGAAGCGTAAACCAATATTCGCCAAGTTGTTCATTCGTCGCTGCATCCCGTTGACCTCGACGATCTATAAGCTTGGAACGACGTTTATTTACGATGACGAGAAAAACCCTACTCCGGGCATCGTTTAACGAGTAGGAACAAGCGACGCCCACACCTTGGGCACACACCTCGATCCGATCGCATAAACTACTATCCATGCGTGCGTACCACATGAGCTTTCTGGGCGAGAAGGTCGTCAGTGGCGTCGAGAGCTTTGGTCGATTTACGTTTTATCTCTTGGCGGTGTGGCGGTGGTTGTTTAGCGGCGTGCGCACATGGGTACGGCCGAGGCTGTTGCTGCCGCAGTTTTACCTGATCGGTACGCGCAGCATCCTGGTGATCATGGTGGTCGGCGCGTTTGTGGGGATGGTCTTGGCGGTGGAGACGTACGACCAATTTGCGGCGATTGGTCAGGAGCTTCGGCTCGGTAGTGTGATAAACATATCGGTGGTGAAGCAGGTAGGTCCGGTGTTGGCGGCGGTGATGCTAGCGGGTCGCATCGGCGGGTCGGTCAGCGCGGAGCTAGGCACCATGCGTGTGACCGAGCAGCTCGATGCTTTGCGTGTGATGGGCACGGACCCGATTGCGTATCTGGTGATCCCGCGGGTGCTAGCGTGTGTGGTGATGATCCCGATCCTGACCGTCTTTAGTGATTTGCTGGGTATCTTCGGCGGCTACCTGGTGACCGTGCGTGGCTTCGGTGTCAACGCGCATGCTTACTGGGACTACTCGGCTCGGTTTGTGGCGAGCTACGACGTGATGACAGGCTTGATTAAGAGTTTGTTTTTTGGCTTGGCGATTGGTTTGATCAGTTGTTACAAAGGGTTGTATTGCCGTGGGGGTGCTGCGGGTGTGGGGCGGGCGGCAACTGACGCATTTGTGACGAGCTTTTTGGCAATCATCGTAGCGAATTTCTTTTTAGCCAAACTGCTCAAGGACCTATACATCGTGCTGTACGGCCACAGCTCATTTACGGCTTTTGGCGGGTAGGTGTCTTCAAGCTGCGCACATGCAGGGGCCGTACGTGATCGATCAGGCCCAGTGCATGTGCCGCGGTGGCGAAGCGCTCGATGGCGTCGAATTGCGGTTGGCCCACGTCATACTTGATGTGTTGGGTCAGGTATTTGTATGCAAGGTCGGCGGGCCAGCGGTGGGTGTGGGCGAATTGCTCAACGAGTTGATCGATCCTTTGCGAGTTGATTAATCGTTGCCGATTGAGCGTGTCGGGCAGGCCGTCGAGATCGACCCCGCGTCGCGCCATCCAGACCGCGAAGACGAACGGTAAGCCTGTCATCTGCATCCACGCTTCGCCGAGGTCCATCTGGTGGGGGTAGGTCGTTTCGGGGGGGCTGTCGCTGACGATCTTGTCACCGATCAGCAGCATCGACTCGGGTATCGGGCTGGTGGGGGTGTTTGCTGCGAGCGACCCGGGCATCGGGCTGGTGATCAACTCGGGGTGGATGCTGTACATTTGAGCAAGGATCACGCGCAGCAGCACGACGCTGGTGTGGCTGTCGCTGTCGACGTGCACTCGCTTAATTGTGCTCAGCGGAACACGGCTATATAGCCGAACGGTAAGCGTCGGTCCGAAACACCCGATGCCGCCTGCGGGGACGATATCGAGTTGTGTCGGTGAGCGGTAGTAGTCGATGACGGGGCACAGGGCGATATCCACACGACCCGATTCGAGCTCTACAATCAGTGAGCTGGGCACGTCGAACCGCACCTGCAGGCCTGGCATGGCGTCGATGCCCTGGATCAGGGGTTTGGCGTTGAGGTAGCTGACGCACCCGATGGTCCACAGGCGTGGCGGCACGCGGAGGGCGGAGTCGGTTTGGTGCTGGGTCTTGTCCATCGCAGAGCATTATAAGGTGATAGCCGTGCAGGCTAACGTTGGGGGGGGGGTAACGGCCGTAGACCTTGACCGACCAGCAGGCGTTGAAATAGGGTAGAGCCCATGACTCAGGACAACGACATTCTCAGTGCCCAGGTACTCGTCGTGGACGATGAGCCGGATCACGCGGAGGTGATGGCCGAGGCGCTGCGTCGGCTGGGACATGTGTGCACGATTGTCCACGATCTGTCGTCGGCTCAGGATGAACTCAAACACGGGCAGTTCGACTTGGTCGTCACGGACCTGGTGATGGAGGATGAAGCCGACGGCATGGTGGTTCTCGAGACGGCTCGCAAGAGTCAGCCCAACGCGGAGACCATCCTCGTAACCGCGCACGGAGACGTGCCCACGTGTAAGGCTGCGCTGAAGCAGGGGGCGTACGACTTCATCGAAAAGCCGCTTGACTTAGACGTCTTTCGGACGCTCACGCAGCACGCGATCCAGACGGTTGCGCTGCGGCAGCAGAATACGCACCTGCGTGATCGGCTCGATGACACGTACAGCTTTGAGGGGATCGTGGGTAGCTCGCAGTCGATCCGCAAAGTCGTAGGGACGCTTCGTCAATTTGCACCCAGCAGTATCCCTGTGCTGGTTACGGGAGAGTCGGGCACGGGCAAGGAACTCGTAGCACAGGCGCTGCACAACAATTCGCCGCGAGCCAAGCAGCATTTTGTGCCTTTAAATTGCGCGGGACTCAGCGAGTCGATCCTGGAGGACGAATTGTTTGGTCACGTCAAGGGTGCGTTTACCGGTGCGGATCGAGACCGTCAGGGCCGGTTCGAGTATGCCGACCACGGCACGCTTTTTCTCGACGAGGTGGGCGATATGCCTCTGATTATGCAGGCAAAGCTGCTGCGCGTGCTCGAGAGCGGCGAGGTGGTGCGACTGGGGTCGAACGAGGCCCGCCACGTAGACGTCCGGCTCATTTCCGCAACCAATCACGACCTGCAGCAGATGGTGAAAGAGGGAAAGTTCCGCGAGGACCTGTTTTTCCGTATTGCGGGGGTTCAGATCCATCTGCCGGCGATTCGGGAGCGGCGGGAAGATATCCCGCTGCTGGCGCGTCACTTTGCTCAGCGGTTTGCCGCACAGGGGGACAAGCCGGCCCCCGAGTTTTCGTCGGACACGATGACACTATTGATGCGCTACAATTGGCCGGGCAACGTGCGTCAGCTTATGTCGGTCGTCCAGAACATGATCGTGGTAGCCGATGGGGATAAGCTCGAGCCGCGGCACGTGTCGCCTCAGATCGCAGAGTCGTCGCCGTCGTCGGGTGATCTGGGTGCCGACTCGCTGACGGGCTTGAGCCTGGATCAGATCGAGAAGCAGGCGATCCGCAACGCGCTTCGGCTACACAACGGCAACCGTGAGCAAGCGGCCAAGGTGCTGGGCATCGGCGAGCGTACGCTATACCGTAAGCTCAAGGAATACGGGCTCAAGTGAGCGGGCCCCGGGTATGGGGTGTCGAATCGCACGTTCCCTGACGGATTTTATGCACGTAACATATGGGAGTTGTTGTCGCGAAATGGGGGTGGCACTGGTTGCTTGCAACCAGTGAGTCACGACCGATGGCATTACAGCTTGCAAGATGTAATGCCGGGCGGGGAGTAGCGCAGGCGTATGATATGGCTGCGATACTGTGCGGGTCTAAAATCAATTAACTGTTATGGCTGAATCACAACCCATTCGGATCGGGCACGGGTTTGACCTGCACCGTTTGGAGGCGGGCCACAAGCTCGTCGTCGGGGGGCTGCACGTGCAGCACGATCGTGGTGCTGACGCACACTCGGACGGCGACGTGGTGTACCACGCGGTGACGGACGCGGTGTTGGGCGCGTTGGCGCAGGACGATATCGGTCAGTTATTTCCGGATAACGACCCGAAGTGGCGTGGCGCTGACTCAACGGTTTTTGTAAAAGAGGCTACACGCCGGATGACCGACGCGGGTTACGTGATTGGTAATCTCGATGTGACGGTTATCCTGCAACGTCCGAAGCTGGGGCCACACAAGCCGGCGATCCGTGCGAATCTCGCTGCGTTGCTGGGGTGCGACATTTCACGTGTAAACGTAAAGGCCAAGACGCACGAGCGAGTGGACGCTGTAGGCCAGGGCCATGCGATCGCGTGCCATGCGGTGATCCTGTTGATGCAGCAGGGGTAAGGGGGCGAAGGGAGCAGCGCTTCTACGAACCGCGACTGTGAGGGAGCGGGCCTCCTTTTGGATTGCAATACTCACAAACTTATCTGAACGCGTATAACAAGCCATGCCCTAACGGTATTTTTCGCCGGTAGCGAGGTCCCAGCCGGGATGGCTCCGAGGGATGGGCAGGTCACGAAACTCGCTGCGGCATCGGTAGCAGACGAGGCACCGCCCTACGAAGGGGACAATCAGGGCATCGATCAGCGTCACCGCACCCAGCGCCGCGAAGCCCCAGATGACTTGGCCCAGGCTCCACAGGACCATGGCGGCAATGGCGCCGATCGCCACGATCGCCAAGCCGGTACGTTGAGGAAAGTCTCGGCGAGAAAACAGCTCTCGACAATGACACGCGGGGCATTGCGAGAGGCTGCCGTCGGGTTTGAGTGAGTCACGCCAGTTGAGCTCGAAAGTCTGGCCGTTGCCTAGCGAGCAATTAGTGAATCCGTCTTTTGCGGCCCGTGGGTTGGCTACGACCTGGACGGGTGTCTGATCTTTTTGCCAGCGTAGATTGATCCGCATGGTGGTTGTACCCATCACAGGAAATATGCCCGTAGTGCACGGGTACGCGGAAAAAGGCTCAACAACAAAACCAATCGCTTACGACGCCGTCAAAACATATGCGGTCGCGCCTTATTGTGCCATTACGGGGTGCCCTAGGGCAAGCGAGCGGACCCACAGCAATTTATACTGCGTTTTATGGACACGCTACTGTCACGTGATCAAGTGCGTAGGGTCGATCGCCTAGCTATCGAGGAGCTTGGCATCCCGGGCATCGTGCTAATGGAAAACGCGGGCCGCAACGCAGCGGGTGTTATTTTCGATCTGCTGTGTGACGAGTTGGCGTTAGACCCGGCCAAGGCGCGCGTAGCGGTGCTGTGCGGCGGGGGCAACAACGGGGGCGACGGCTACGTGATCGCGCGTCATCTGCACAACCGGGGCGTGAGCGTGCGTGTCTACACCACTGTCGATCCAGCTACGCTCAAAGGTGACGCTGCGGTCAATCACACGATCTGTGCCAAAATGGGTTTGCCGATCGAACGGATCACGACGGCACAGCAGGTCGCGACGCACGCCCAAGGCTGGTCGGGGGCACACGTGGTGGTCGATGCGCTATTGGGTACGGGCTTTCGCGGCGAGGTGCGGGCACATCTGGCGGACGTGATCAAACGGTGCAACGCCCTGGCGGGCCCGAAGGTGGTGGCGATTGACCTGCCGTCGGGGCTCGACTGTGACACGGGCGGGCCGTCCAACGCGACGGTGCAAGCCGATGTGACGGTGACGTTTGTGGCACCAAAGATAGGGTTCGATGCACCGTCGGCGACCCGGTACGTGGGGCGTGTGGTGGTGGCGGATATCGGCACCCCGCCGGGGCTGATCGACCGGGTCCGGGCGTCTGGTTGACGCCGTGGCGGTCTTGGAGCAAAATACAAGGCTCCAAATTCGCCGCTAAGCGCTGATGATATTGAGACACGACCCATGGCCAAGACAAAAAAGCAATCTTCCGACACAGTCGCACCGGGAACACGCGTTGAGGTAAAGATCGTGAAGGAGCCGACGAACACTGCGGCTCGCAAGACGCTGGTGCGGCTGCTCAGTAAAGACGCTGCTGCGGTGGCGGAGAACAGGCGGCTGCGGAACGTGCGTGCGTCGAACTACAGCCCATCGATGCGGGGTGGTCGTCTCTACGGGGGGCGTGTGGTGAAGATACACCCGGTCAAGGGGCGCCTGGGCGAAAGCGGGACCCTGACCGCGACAGCAGACGTGATCGCCGACCTGCGCAGCGTCCAGCGGTTTGTAGCTGTAACGCCAGCCTAGATCATTTTCAATTGACCTGTGGCGTACACAACGAGCCGCGACCGTCAGGGAGCGGGCAATTTGTTGTAATCAAACGCTACAGATGCGTTGAAAATGCTCTAAGAGCGGATTCAATTCACATCAAGAGATTGGCCAGGGGCGTCGGGGAGATTCTACGTCCACCCCAGTCGGTAGAACATGGCTGTGAACAGCAGGTCGAACGCGATGATGCAGACGATCGAGTGCACGACGGTGTTGGTGGTTGCGCGACCGACGCCCGAGGCGCCGCCGGAGACCGCTAAGCCGTTGTAGCAAGCGATGATCGCGATGAGCATCCCGAAAAACCCGGCTTTGAACATGCCGGTCATGAAGTCGGAAATGCTTAGCTGCTCGATGGTGTTGTTGATGTAGATCGTCGATGGGATATCGAGCACGTAGACGCCCATCACCCAGCCACTGGCGACCGCGACAAGCTCGCCGATGACGCACAAGACGATCAGGCTCATCACGGTGGCGAGCATGCGTGGCATGACCAGGAAGCGGATGGGGTTTAGCGCGTGGACTTGTAGAGCCTCGATTTCCTCGCCGACGACCATGGTGCCCAGCTCTGCTGCGATAGCGGCGCCCCCGATACCGCACAGCACGATGGCGCTCAGCAGTGGACCCAACTCGCGGAACACAGCGATGGCGATGATGTTCGCGACCATATCAACCTGCCCGAATTCTTCGAGTGGCGGCGCCATCTGTAGCGCCAGGATCATGCCGATGCAGCAGTTGACGAGTGCTACGACACCGATAGCTCGCACGCCCAGCCGAATGATTTGTGCGTACAGCGCGCGTCTGCCGAGTCGCACGTTTCGCCTGCCGACGGCCTGCCAAATCCACCAGAGTGTGGTGGCGGCGAGCTGTGTCGCAGCGCCGAGGTAGGTGAGGGTACGGATCACGGGCTCGCCCAGTGCCGGTGCCACGCGCACGATCGCCGAGCCGACAGCCGATGGGCGTGTGGACTCGGGCTTGGGCGTTTGTGCGTTCATATAAATTCAGATCGCGTTGGCGGGTGGCTTAGGCCTGCTGTGCGGCTTCTTCATCGTCGGCGATGGTAAAAAGGCTATCGAGGCTGGCGATCTCGAACATGCTGTAGACGCGAGGCTGCAGGCAACACAAGACAAGCTTGCGTCCGTGTCGGCGTTGATGCTGCAGTGTCTCGACGATGGTCGCGATGCCGGAGCTGTCCATGTAGGACACGCCTGCGAGGTTGATAACGAGTCGTTCGGGTTGATCGCGGTCGAGCAGGCCTATCAACTCGGCACGCAGCACAGGTGATCGAGCAAAGACGACGTCACCCTCAAGGTAGACCAACACGCCGTCGGGTATCGATTTTTGTTCACGGATTCCGTTTGGTTGATCGTTCATGGAATATAAGTATCGCTTTTTTCGGGCTCACCACCAGCCGGGGAGCGTGGCTCAGCGCGTGGCGCTGTGGCGTGCAAATTGGCCCTGGCGGACTGACTCGATCCACCTGTCCACAGCAGGCCGCCTCTTGCTGGCTGTGGCGTAGGGATTGTAACCCATGCGTGTGCCGGTAATGCGTTCGAGGGCGTTGATCGCGAGCATGCGTACCGCGTCGTCGTCGCTATCGAGTTGCTCGACGAGGTCGGGTATGGCAGAACGGTCTCGCTGCTGGCCGGCGCGGACGATGGCGCCCAGCTTTGTTGCGGGGTCGTCGGCGTTGAGTCCGCTGCCCGTTGTGGGTGACGCGCAGCCGGTGCCCACAGAGACAACTAGACACAGCGTTATCAGAGCAAGCTTCATCGACAGCTATGCTAATGGTATTTCTCGCCAGCGACCAACAGCGGTTCATCGTTGATGATTTGTACGGATTGAATCCGTGTGCGACGGTTGACATAACTTTGCCTCACCGCTACCTTCCCGTACGCAGTTTGGCCCCTTTTTGATCGCATGGGTTTTGTGCGGAACGCTTTTTATGGCAGCGATTTACAGGTTGGATTGTCAAGCTCAGAAAGGCGGGCTGGTTATGTCTGCTGATCGTCCTGACTCCGGTCGTCCCGGTGCGATGGTACTAGCCGGTGCCGGGCTTGAGTTGGGCATGGCGACGGTGGCGTTGATGCTTGGCGGCTGGTGGCTCGATCAGAAGCTTGCGACGGACCCGTGGCTGATGCTCACCGGATTGGCCATCGGGATGATCGGGGGAACCTACAATGTCTATCGCTTGAGCAAGAAGTACTTTGATTGAACGGATGAACAGGTTATTAGCCGGCATGACGGCGTGGCCGGCTTCAGGACAGTAACTAAGGTTTATTTGGATGATGTATGACGATCGCCAACCCGCGTTTCCGCTGCTGATCGCTACCTCGGCGATGGCGGTGGTGTGGTTGGCGTGTCTAGCGGTATCGTTTTTGGCGGTGCGACAGGCGTACAGCCCCATGGTAGGGAGCGGGGCGGTGGCGCTGGCGGGGACGGGCGTGGTGGGGTTTTGGCTGATGATAACATTGATTCCCGTGGCGGCGCTAGGGCCGTGGGGCGTGATGCCTACGGTCTATGGCTACTTTTTGGGGTGCGGAGCGAGATTTTTGGGTTGCTTTGGGTTTTGCGCGTGGGTGCTCATGAGCGGCGCGCTGCCCGGCGACCCGACGGTATTAAGTGTGGTAATCGCATATGTGCCGCTGACGCTGGTGGACGCGGCGTTTGTGGGGCGGTACCTGTGGCAGAAGGACTTTTTAATTGAGGGCATGTCTGGGCGTCGTATCGGGGAGGCGTCGCCGTGCTGAGCCCATTGTTGATACTGGCTGCTGCTGATCCGGTGAACCACGTGGTGGACAAGCCCATCGTGGTGGCGCGTGTATTTGGGCAGGAGTGGTGGCTGATCAGCAACGCAACGGTGATGCTCGTGGTCAGCGCGTTGGTCACAGCGGGGCTGATGATCCCCGCAGCGAAGCGGATCACCACGGGGTCACGCGGGTCGATCGACGACCTGCGGTCGCAGGGTCTACTAGCCAACCTGGTCGAATCGGTGTGCGTGTACCTGCGTGACGAGGTATTCCACCCGGTGCTCGGTGACCAGACGGATCGGTTCTGCCCGATGCTGTGGACGTTTTTCTGGTTCATCCTGGTGTGCAATCTGTTGGGCTTGGTACCGATTGCGGACCTCACAGCCATGGCGGGGATCAATCACGGTCACGGGATCGGGGGCACAGCAACACAATCGATCTGGGTGACGGGTGCCTTGGCTGTGATCGCGTTTGGGTTCTACAACAGCGTGGCGCTGGTGAAGGATCCGTTGGGGTTCCTCAAGCACATGACGGGTGGTGCGCCGTGGTTCATGTGGCCGATCATGGTGCCGGTCGAGATACTGGGGATGTTTGTCAAGCCGTTTGCGTTGGCGATCCGCCTATTTGCGAATATGACGGGTGGTCACTTGGTAATCGCGGTACTGCTGAGCTTTGTGGGGCCTTTGGTGAGTATGGGTGGCAAGGGCGTGGGGCTTGCGGTGATCCCGGTTATCGGGGCTGCGGCGATCAATATGCTCGAGATTCTGGTGGCGTTAATTCAGGCGTATATTTTTACGTTTCTGACGTGCCTGTTCCTGGGCCAATTGGTCGTTCATGAGCACGACGAGAATCACGAGGGCGATCACGATGAACACGGCACGGGTGCGGACAGTCACGCTGTGGTACACGCATAAACAGGATTTGAGTGAGTTTTGTATGATCGGTGTAGATCGTTAAAAAAATGGAAATAGACGACCCCCGGTGCTGGCTTGGTGAGGCGGCCAGACGACCCGCGAGGGCGGGGGCAACAACCCGGTGCGACCTCACCGCATCGACGGTAGGAGTGTTTGAATTATGCAGAAGGTTATTTTGATGGCTGCGGTGATGGCGGTGGCGACGTTTGTGTTGGCGAGTCCGGCAGAGGCTGCGACCACTGGCACGGTGGCGGTGGAGTCGGGTAGCTGGTTCATCCCCGGCGGTGCAGCTGGCGTGGCGCTGGGTGCGGGTATCGGCGCGGGGCTGGTGGTGATGGGTGCTGCGAAGGGCATCGGTCGCATCGGCGGTGCGGCGGTCGAGTCGATCGCGCGTCAGCCCGAAGCGGGTGGGCGGATCTTTACGTCCATGCTGCTGGCTGCGGCGCTGATCGAAGGCTTTACGTTCTTTGCGTTGGTGATTCCGTTCCAGTCGGTGGGTAAGTTCTTTTCGTCGCTGACGGGCGGTTAAGAGTTGTGTTTGGCAGGGGTCGCGGTGTGCCGGCGTGCGTGCGTTGGTACGCTCGCAGGTCCCGGGTCCATCTACTTTAATAGAGGCATGCGTTGATGCGATACTTGAGCGTGCTATTGGTGATCGTAGCGGGTACATCGGTGGCGTGGGGTGCCCAAACGGGCGGCCACGGTGGCGGTGGAGGTAGCGGCGACGTCTTTGCTGGGACATTTGCGCAGTCGATCGCGGCGGCAATTGTTTTCTTAATCCTGCTGACGGTGCTGTGGAAGTTTGCGTGGGGGCCGATCCTAACGGGTCTCCAAGACCGTGAGCAGAAGATCAAGGCTGACCTCGATCAGGCGCAGGCGGCTGCGGACGAGGCGCGTGCAACGCTCGAGCAGTACCAGCGTCAACTTGCCGAGGCGGCTGCGGAGGCTGGGCGCATCATTGAGCAGGGCAAGGCAGACGCACACAAGATCGCGGCCTCGCTCAAGGATCAGACGCAGGCTGAAATCACCCAGATACGTCAGCGGGCGCAGGCGGATATCCAGTCGGCCAAGCAGCAGGCGATCAGCGACGTATACGCACAGGCTGCGACGTTGGCGACGGGTGTGGCAGGGCAGATACTCGGGCGTGAGGTCAAGGCGGCTGACCATCAGCGTTTGATCGACGAGTCGATCGCGGCGATGAGCGAAAGCGCTAGCGGGTAGCTGACGTAACGGGGCGCACGGCTTGGCGGCGCACCACGGCTTTGTAGAAAGAATCGAACGACCCTATGACCAGCAAAAGACCCGACAACGTCTCCGCGGTGGCGCGTGTGTATGCTCAGGCGCTACTGGAAATGGCTGACGAAGCGCACCAGGTCAATGAAATCGGCGAGGAATTAGTGCAATTGGGTCAGTTGCTGAGCGATCACAACGAGTTGTTGGCGTTGTTGGCGAATCGGTTGATTTCGACGGATGAGCGATCGGATAGCCTTGAGAAGATATTCAAGGGTCGGGTTTCCGATTTGGTGTACCGCTTTTTGTTGGTGGTGAACCGTAAAGATCGGCTGGGCGAGCTGCCCGGGGTCATCGCGGGGTACGCGCAGCTTTTGGACGAGCGGAACAACATCATTGAAGGAGACGTTTACGTCGCGGAGCGTTTGTCGGACTCGCAGTCGCAGGACGTCTCCGACGCAGTGAGCCGGGTGGTGGGCATGAACGTGGTGCTCAGCCAGCAGGTTGACCCGGGCGTAATCGGCGGTTTTAAGGTGCGCGTCGGAGACCGCCTGATCGACGGGAGCGTGACGACGCAATTGAGCGCGATGCGCAGCCGACTAACGGCAATTGGCAGGGACAAGGCACGCCAGGCAGCGACTGAATCGGGTCAGGAGAACTAAGAAGACTGACCGTCACAGTGCAAAGGTAATTGTCATTATGAAGATCAATACGGAAGAGATCACGAGTGTCATCAAGCAGGAAGTCGGGCGCTATGCGACGCGTCTGGATGTGTCGCAGGTCGGCCAGGTTATCGAGGTGGGCGACGGCATCGCGCGGATTTACGGTCTATCGGAAGCGATGGCGGGTGAGATGCTCGAATTCGACACGGGTGGGTCCTCACAATCGGACGCGGACGTTGTACGGGGGCAGGTGTTTAACCTGGAGAGAGACGTGGTGGGTGCGGTCGTCTTTGGCGATTACCTGAAGATCAAGGAGGGGATGACGGTTCGTTCGACGGGACAATTGTTGAGCGTGCCGGTGGGTGAAGCGATGCTGGGCAGGGTGGTCGACGCGTTGGGCCAGCCCGTCGACGGGAAGGGGCCGATCCAGTCGTCCGAGATGCGCAAGGTGGACATCATCGCGCCGGGTATCGCGGACCGTCAGCCGGTGAAACAGCCGTTGCAGACGGGCATCAAGGCGGTCGATTCGATGATCCCGGTTGGTCGGGGGCAGCGCGAACTGATCATCGGCGACCGAAAAACGGGTAAGACGGCGGTGGTGATCGACACGATCATCAACCAGCGGTACACACACCAGACGGATCAGCCTGTGTATTGCATCTACGTAGCGGTGGGTGCGAAGGAGTCGAGCGTGGCGTCGGTGGTCGAGACGCTCACGGAGCACGGGGCGATGGACTACACGACGGTTGTGGTCGCGTCCGCGGCGGACCCAGCACCGATGCAGTACATCGCGCCGTACGCGGGCTGTGCGATGGGCGAGTACTTTATGTGGAACGGTAAGCACGTGCTGTGTGTGTACGACGACCTGTCGAAGCAGGCGGCGTCTTACCGGCAATTGTCGTTGTTGCTACGGCGTCCGCCGGGGCGTGAGGCGTATCCAGGGGATGTTTTCTATCTGCACTCGCGGTTGCTCGAGCGTGCGACGAAGCTCAGCGACGATAACGGGGGCGGGTCGCTGACGGCATTACCGATTATCGAGACGCAGGAGGGCGACGTGTCGGCGTATATCCCGACGAACGTCATCTCGATCACCGACGGTCAGATATACCTGGAGCCGGAGTTGTTTTTCGCGGGCGTGCGTCCGGCGATCAACGTGGGCATTAGCGTGTCGCGCGTGGGGGGCAACGCACAAATCAAGGCGATGAAGCAGGTGGCGGGGTCGCTTCGGCTGGACTTGGCGGCGTTCCGAGAGCTCGAAGCGTTTTCACAACTGGGCACCGAACTCGACAAGGCGACACAACGCCAACTCGACCGTGGTGCGGCGATGGTGGAGATGCTCAAGCAGCCTCAGTACGTGCCGATGGACGTAATCGATCAGGTAATCCAAATTTTTGCGGGCACGCGAGGCCTCCTCGATGACGTGCCGATCAAGGACGTCGACGCTTTCGCCAAGGCGCTAGTCGCTCATTTCTCCGGGCCGGCGATTTCGCTGCGTGAACAACTGGCGTCAAAGCAGGCGTTCGACGACGACCTGACGACACAGTTCATGAAGTCGATCAAGGATTTCAAAGTCGGTTGGTCGCCAGAGGCCAATGCATTGTCGTGATGTGCGGGTAGCGGGACTATCGAGATGAGTGGTAAGGGTGCGGACAGTAGCCGGCGGTGTGGTTGGGCAGAGTCGGAACTGGCGGTGGCGTACCACGACCACGAGTGGGGCGTGCCGGTGCACGACGACCGTCTGCTGTTTGAGTTCCTGATCCTGGAGGGTGCGCAAGCGGGTCTGAGTTGGGAGACGATCCTCAAGAAGCGCGACCGCTACCGGGAGGTGTTCGACGGGTTCGACCCGTGTAAGGTAGCGCGTTACGACCCACGCAAGATCAAAAATCTGTTGGGTGATCCGGGTATCGTGCGGAATCGGCTGAAGGTGGCGTCGGCGGTGAGCAACGCGGTGGCGTTTCTGGCGGTGCAGGGCGAGTTTGGCAGCTTCGATGCGTACATTTGGCGGTTCGTGGAGGGTGGGCCGATCAAGAACAAATGGCGATCGCTCAAGGACATCCCCGCGAAGACAGCGGTGTCGGACGCCATGAGCAAGGACCTAAAAAAGCGGGGGTTCCGGTTTGTGGGATCGACGATCTGTTATGCATTTATGCAGGCGGTGGGCATGGTCAACGACCACGAGGTGGGCTGTTTCCGGTACGGGCAGGTGGTGTGAGTGTTGCTGAGGTGTCGTTTGCTCGTTGGCATCACATGCCACATGGGCCGTGGGGGTTGCCGCACCCGCAACCGGGCCCAGACGGCGGCGAGTCGGAGCGCGAGCTAGCGGGGGTGAGGAAGGTACTCAGTGCGCGGCGGGTATGGGTGCTGTGGCAGTGCTCGCATGCGATGGGTTTGTCGGCATCGGCCATGGGTCGGCGGGCTTCGGTGGTCTCGGTGCAATCGTCGCAGGCGTATTCGTAGATAGGCATAGTGTGGGGCTCTGGTGTGATTTTAGGCTGGCGGGTTGTATCAGTTTTCAAGGTTCCCACGGTTGATGGCGATTCTCATCATGGTAGGGAGCATAAAGTTGACGCCTCGGTAGACGAGAATCTGGCCCGAGAGGATAAATACGACGTGGTCGCCGCGGTCTCGGATGATTTCTTCCATGTTCTGGAGCATTTGGCAGGGCAATAGGATCATGGGCGATTCGGGTGCGGCGTCGGAGTCGGCTTCGAAAACGAAGAGGATGTGGCGTGCGTTGGGCGCGTGTACGATTCGGCCACGGCGATTAACGATGAACTCGCCCTCGCGTCGCAACTTTGGCGGGGTCTGACCCGGTGCGACGCCCAGGACAGCGGGGGCGACGCCGACGGAGCCGGCGGTGGGGGGGACTTCGAAACTGGTTACGACGCCTGGCTGTTTTTGGGAGGGATCGACGACGGGGTTTGCCTGTTGTGAGGTGGTGCTGGGCTCTAGGGGTTTAATCTGCTGATCGAGTTGTTTCATGATTTGCTGTGAGCTTGGCATGGTGGTGGCCCAGCGTGCGGGTTGTGTTGTGGGTTGTGTTGTGGGTTGTGTTGTGGGTTGCGTGGTGGGCTCGATGGGTGGCGCCGGTCGTGTGGTGGTTTGCCCAGCGGTGACGGTGGTCGCGGTGGAAACGGCGAGCATCACAATCCACAGCGTCATCATTCGGAGAGGCGTTTGGGTGTGCATAGGGGGTAGCTCCAAGCGTATTGGTGCGGGTCAATGTGAGGGTATTGTATCGCGGCGTCGAGCGGTGTGGTCTCGTCGATGCGAAAAACAAGACGGGCGACTAACCTTTAGTCGAGCGTGTCGCCGGCGCGGCGGGTGTCTTGAGCGGAGAGAGGCATGGCGTCTTCGAGGCTCAGGCGCCACTTATGAAGCCGCTGTGTGACCCATCCCTTAAAGGGGTGCCACTGAAGCTTGGCGGAGACGACCTGTTCGATGGCGGGGTTGGCGGGGTCGATGGGTTGGATGATGTCAACGCGTGCTTCGACGCCGCGGATGAGTATTTTCCTGACCTCGATGACGGAGATTTCGTTGCGTGATTTGTTTCCGGGCCAACTCGCGTTTTTGTCTAGCTTGGAAACAACAGCAGCGTATGTTTTCGCGGTGGTCTCTTCGGGCAGGAGCAGGGCGAACTTATTGTCGATGGGGTTCTGCTTGAGCACAGCGTCGAGTGCTTCTGTGATGACCTGTTGCACGGAGCCCATATTAGGGTTGTGCGACGCGAGGTCGCCGGGCTGAGCGGGGATGTTCACATACGAACTGCATCCGATGGCCAAAGAGGACATCAGGAAAACAAACAGACAACAAGGATGTGTTTGTATCGTTCGGCTCACCTAGGTTTGGCCCTTTATCGCAAGCGGGGAGATTGTAGCGTGATCAGCCGTAAAGGACCAACCGGGGTCGAGGTCAGTGTGAGTGAGTGAAAAGGTACCGCCGGTGCGTGTCAGAGAATGTTGTGCTGGGACCAAGCGCTAACGGCGTTGGCGTGTGCGTGTTGTCCGTTTATGTTGGGCAGATGGTGAACTACTTTCAGGTGTCCGATGGGGTCTTCGGGCAGATCGATTTGCCAAAATCCTTGGCCTTGAGGGTACTTTCTGGAGGTCATAGACGGCGAGCCGGCGTTGATATAAGTGAAATGCGACTGGTCGCTGCGTTTGGGTTGCCAGCACCATGGGCTGTGGATGTGTCCGTGCATGTAAACAATTCTGGCGGGGCATCGCGTGAGCATTTTGCGTAGTCGTCGGGAGTCGCCCAGCTTGTGGTCCCAGGTGAGTGGCAGTGCCCTTGGAGGCGATTTGAGCGGGTAGTGGCACAAGACGATTAGGCCGTCGCGTTCGGTGAGATAGGAGATGAGCTTGCGAGCGCATCGGAGCTGTTCGCGTCCGACGCGGCCACGAGAGTTGAAGATACGAGGCACAGCCGAGTCGAGTGCGAGCAGGTACCAGCGTTCGGCGATTTGCCGGAAGTAGGGCCAACCATCGGGCACGATGCTTGGGAGACGTGCCTCCATGGTGCGTTGGCGTTTTGAAGCAAAGGTGTATCGGTCGTGGTTGCCGGGGACGATGACGGTGGGGAATCGGCTGGTAACGGGTGCGAGCTGCTGGGCGATGTCGTCGAACTCGCCGGTCAGCGCGGTGGTGGTCAGGTCGCCCGAGAGCAGGATCAGGTCGGGGTTGAACGACGAAGCGTGCTCGACGACGCGGTCGACGAGGCTGTGGTCGAATCGGTGTCGCCGATTAAGCCAAAGGTTTGCCTGGCCGATCAGGCGCTTGCCGATGAGCTGCCAGGGCATCACCAAGAGGCGGTAGGCGTGGATGTCACCGATTAAGACGATGCGCATAGCTATATCTTTGTTTGGTGGGTGTGGCGGTGGTGCTTATACGCTGCACGGCGAGGCGGGTTCGTCTGCGGTGTAATACTGGTCGAGCACGGCTAACCAATCGTCGAGGCTCTTGACGGCGATAAACGCTTTGGCGGTGTCGTCCGGTCGGGGGTGGTGCCGCGAGAACTTGATGCCGAACTTCCGCATCATCATGGAGGCGGACCGCTGTCCGTGTAGGGCTGCGGAGAGCTCGAAATGTTCGAGCAGCACAGCCCGCTGCTGGGTTATGGAAGGCGGCTGAGTAGCGGCGTGGTGGTCGCCACGCATGATGGCGCGTGCCTGAGCGAATAGCCAGGGGTTTCCGATGCACCCGCGCGCGACGCTGACAGCTTGCACGCCGGTGTGCTGGATCATTTTAAAGATGTCGGCTGCTGTCCAGATATCGCCCGACCCGAAAATTGAGAAATCGGGCGTGTCGCGGTACCGGTTGGTCAGGTCACGAAGGAACGGCCAGCGTGACGGGCCTAAATATTTTTGATCGACGGTTCGGCCGTGCACGGTGGCGGCGGCGTAGCCCAGGTCGATCACGGCGTCGAAGATGGTGAAAAAGTTTTTGGTAGCTTGCGGTGAGTCGTCGGTGCCGCGTCGCAGCTTAACGGTGCAGGGGATAGGGTCCGGGACAGCGTGTCTGACAGCTTTGAGGATGTCGATCGCCTGATCGGGCGCTTGGAGCAGGTGCCCGCCGCGGGATCGTTTGCGTATTTTTTTGACGGGGCACGCGAGGTTGACATCAATGACGTCGTAGCCGAGGTCGGCGAGGATACGCGCAGCCTGTGCGATCTCGGTGGGGTGTGAACCCATGAGTTGGCCGGCGATGGGGTGGTCGGCGTCGTCGAGTTGGGCGGCGCGAAGGCCCTTGCCCCCATTGATCAGGAAGTGATCGAGCATGGCTTCGGTGACGGCGTAGGGGCAGCCGTGTCGGCGCGCGACGAGACGCATGGCGGCGTCGGAGTAGCCCGCGAGGCCGGCTTGAAAGAACGGTGCGTCGAGCGTGAGGTTGCCGATGGCGGGCATGAGTGGGATTATAGCTCGGCGCGGGTACAGATTGTAAGGTCTGTGGTAACGCTTCCCGTTTGGATTAAGTGAATCGAGTGCGTGTTATGAAGAAAATGAGTATTGGTTTGTGTGCGGTGTGTGCGGTGTGTGCGGTGGCTCTGGTGGGCTGTGAATCGCCCGAGCCGATGGACGCGGCCCTGGTGAAAGAACTAGCGGGACTGCGATACCCGCAAGAGGTTACGGCACGCAGCCTGGATATCGTGGTGAGGCGAGAAGGGGCAATGATCACGCTAACGAATCGCACAGCCACGGTGTACCGAGGCGTGTACGTGTGGCTAAACCAGCAATATGTGTCGCGTGTGTCGGAGGTGCCGATCGGCGAATCGGGTCAGATAGAGTTGACGGGGTTTATTAACGAGCACGGCGAGCCGTTTCCGGTGGGCGAGTTTCTTAAGCCCGATAAGAGTTTTCCGGTGGTGCTCGCGGAGCTCTATATTTCGGGGCTGATCGGAGATGATGGGGCGAATGACGCGGGTTCGGGGACGGGGTCTGGCGTGCGTTATCGGCTTTTGGTGCGTGGGGGCGAGGGATAAGCAACGGTGGGGCGGCGGCTAGACGATGATAAAGAGATGGGGCGGTCGCGGTGTAACATTTTGATCGTTTAACCATAACCAGACTGGATTTGACCATGGACCGACTAGCACTGTGGCGTCGTTATAAGCAATACCTGTGTGAATGCCCCAGCGTGGGCATGAAGCTCGACATCTCGCGGATCAGGTTCGACGAGGGTTTCTTCGATCGGATGGAGCCGGGGATGACGCAGGCGTATGAGGCGATGAAGCGTCTGGAGGCTGGCGAGATCGTGAACCCGGACGAGCAGCGCATGGTGGGCCACTATTGGCTGCGTTCGCCTCAGTCGGCGCCGAACGATCAGCTCACGAGCCAGATCGATCAGACGATCGCGGGTGTGAATGAATTCGCGGCGGGGGTGCACAGCAAGCGAATCAAGCCGGCGGGTGCGCCACGGTTTACAGACCTCGTGGTGGTGGGTATCGGCGGTAGTGCTTTGGGCCCGATGTTGGTAGCCGACGCGTTGGGTACGAAGCGGGACAAGCTGACGCCTCACTTTGTGGATAATTCGGACCCGGACGGGATCGATCGGGTGATCGATCAATTGGGCGCGAGGCTCAAGAGCACGCTGGTGATCGTGATCTCCAAGTCGGGTGGCACGAAAGAGACGCGCAACGGGATGCTGGAGATGGAGGCCGCGTTTACGCGCAAGGGTTTTAAATTCGCAGCGCACGCGGTGGCGGTGACGGGCGAGGGCAGCAAACTCGACCAGCACGCGCAGCAGAACGGCTGGCTGGCGCGGTTCCCGATGTGGGACTGGGTGGGCGGCCGCACGAGCGTGATGTCGGCGGTGGGGCTGTTGCCCGCGGCGCTCCAGGGTATTGATACCGCGGGTATGCTCGAGGGTGCAGCCGAGATGGACCGTTGCACGCGCGTGGCGGACACGAACAAAAACCCCGCGGCACGGTTGGCGCTGATGTGGCACCACGAAACCGATGGTCGCGGGGCTAAGGACATGGTTGTGTTGCCGTACAAGGATCGGCTGCTGTTGATGAGCCGGTACTTGCAGCAGTTGGTGATGGAGTCGCTGGGCAAGGAGCACGACCTGGACGGCAAGACGGTGCACCAGGGCATCGCGGTGTACGGGAACAAAGGCTCAACGGACCAGCACGCCTACGTGCAGCAGCTACGCGACGGGGTGAACAATTTCTTTGCGACGTTTATCGTGGTGCTGCGGGACCAGACGCCAGCGGCGGCGAAGCACGCGATCGACGTGGACCCCGGTATCAAGAGTGGGGATTACCTGAACGGGTTTTGGCAGG
>JAJRXX010000004.1 GCA_024276075.1 Planctomycetota bacterium | reverse complement strand
TGGATTGCCACGACACGGCAAGACCTGTCTTTACGACGGCCGAACGGGGAGTAAGCTTGGCCAGGAGACGACGGTCGGCTACATCTACATGTTAAAACTGCATCACCTCGTCGATGACAAGGTACACGCTCGCAGCACCGGACCGTATTCGTTGATTACGCAACAACCGCTCGGCGGAAAAGCCCGGTTTGGTGGTCAGCGATTTGGCGAGATGGAAGTCTGGGCTCTCGAAGCTTATGGAGCCGCTTACATTCTTCAGGAGCTGTTGACTGTCAAGAGCGACGATGTCGAAGGCAGGACGAAGATCTACGAGTCTATGGTCAAGGGCACGAATACGCTTGAAGCGGGTCTGCCCGTGGCGTTCGACGTGTTGTGCAATGAGATTAAGGGCCTTGGTTTGAACATTACCATGGAAAAAGCTCACCACGAAGGCGCCAATATTTTGTAGTTAGTGAGGTTTTCACGCTGGGATTACAGCGTGGATGAGCCCCGCATGAGAATGTAGGCAAAGATCAGTTCGCGGTTTGCCGGCTGCGATGAACGACTAAAAAAAATCGTCAACACCTCGTTGAAGAGGGAGCATCACTAGATATGGCAGAGTCATTATACGATCGCGTAAACGATTACGGTTCGGTCAAGATCCATCTCGCTAGCCCCAATGACATCCGCTCGTGGAGCTTTGGTGAGGTGAAGAAGCCGGAGACGATTAATTACCGCACGTACCGACCTGAGAAGGACGGTTTGTTCTGCGAACGGATCTTCGGGCCTGAACGCGACTACGAGTGCGCCTGCGGCAAGTACAAAGGGACCAAATTTAAGGGGATCATCTGTGACCGTTGCGGCGTGAAGGTCACTCATTCACGGGTCCGTCGCAAGCGTATGGGCCATATCAACCTGGCTGCGCCGGTCGTGCATATTTGGTTTTTCAAGGCCATCCCGTCACACCTGGGCAACCTCCTGGGGATGAAGACCAGCGACCTGGAGAAGGTGATCTATTTTCAGGACTACGCGGTGGTCGACCCGGGCGACACACCTCTCAAAGAACGGCAGTTGTTGACCGAGGACCTGCACCGCCAAGCGGTCGATGATTACGGCTCGTCGTTTACCGCAATGATGGGCGCCGAAGCGGTACGGGAGATGCTGCTGCGTCTGGACCTGGATGAATTAAACGCTCAGCTGCGAGCCGATCTGAAGGCTACGCGGTCGAAGCAGAAGATTAAGGAATTATCCAAGCGGTTGAAGGTCGTCGAGCAGATCCGCAATTCGGAGAATAAGCCCGAGTGGATCGTGATGGATGTGACCCCGGTTATCCCGCCGGACCTTAGGCCTCTGGTGTTGTTGGAGAGTGGTAATTTTGCGACGAGCGACTTGAACGATCTCTATCGGCGGATCATCAACCGCAACAACCGCCTTAAGAAACTGATGGACCTGAACGCGCCCGAGGTGATCATCCGCAATGAGAAGCGGATGCTCCAGCAATCGGTGGACGCGTTGTTTGACAATGGCCGCTGCCGCCGACCGGTATTGGGGTCGTCGAGCCGTCCGCTCAAGTCGTTGACCGACATGATCAAGGGCAAGCAGGGGCGATTCCGCGAGAACCTCCTGGGCAAGCGTGTGGACTACTCAGCACGGTCGGTGATCGTGGTGGGGCCCAACCTGAAGCTATACCAATGCGGTTTGCCTAAGAAGATTGCGTTGGAGTTGTATCAGCCGTTTATCATTCGCAAGCTCAAGGAGCACGGTCTGGTCGACACGATCAAGAGTGCTAAGAAAATGATCGAGCGGCGCGACCCGGAGGTGTGGGACATCCTTGAGGAGGTGATTTATCAGCACCCAGTAATGCTTAATCGTGCGCCCACGCTCCACCGCATGGGTATTCAGGCGTTTGAGCCTGTGTTGGTCGAAGGCAACGCGATCAAGGTCCACCCGCTGGTGTGCACGGGCTTTAACGCGGACTTCGACGGTGATCAGATGGCGGTGCACTTGCCCTTATCGGTCGAGGCGCAGGCTGAGGCAGAGATACTGATGCTCGCCACGCACAATATTTTTAGTCCAGCCAACGGCAACCCGATTATTTCGCCGTCACAGGACATCGTGTTGGGTGTTTATTACCTAACCACGATGCCCGAGGGGCCGGCAGATCAAAACAAGTGCCCTCGATTTAAGGACCCTGTCGAAGCGATGTTTGCTTACGACATGAAGAAGATCGCAATCCATGAGCCGATCATGGTCCGTCTGCCCAAGGGCAAATACAACAGTGTTGTTGAGGAGCAGAAAGGTCAATCTAAGCTGTTTTCCGGGTCCGGTCGACTTGTTACAACGGTCGGGCGTTTGCTGATGAACGACATCCTGGGTGACGGGATGCCCTATTACAATTGTGCCTTGGGCAAGAAGGGCTGCTCACGGGTTATCGCTGATACTTACGAATTTCGCGGTAGGCCCGCAACGATTCGCCTGCTTGACAAGCTGAAAGCGCTAGGTTTTAAGCATTCGACGGTTGCTGGCTTGTCGTTTGGTATTACGGATCTGCGCATCCCTGGCCGCAAGCAAGAAATTATCGATGGCGCACAAAAGAAGGTCGACCGTGTTGAAAAGGCGTACCACGCGGGAGCGATCACCGAGCGGGAGCGATATAACCAGTTGCTTGACCTGTGGACGCACTGTCGTGAAGAGGTTACCAAGGAACTGCTCAAAGAGCTTCAGCACGATCGCCGTGACGAAAACGACAATCCGATTCCACTCGATTCCACGGAAGGCAGCTTATATCTGAACCCTGTTTGGCTCATGAGCGATTCGGGTGCTCGTGGTAATGTTAGTCAGATTCAGCAGTTGGCTGGTATGCGTGGCTTGATGAGTAAGCCTTCGGGTGAGATCATCGAGTCACCGATCCGTGCCAATGCACGTGAGGGTATGAGCGTGCTGGAATACTTCAGTTCAACGCACGGTGCCCGCAAGGGCTTGGCCGATACGGCGCT
>JAJRXX010000018.1 GCA_024276075.1 Planctomycetota bacterium | reverse complement strand
GTGCAGAGTGATCTGCCCCATGAACGTCAACACAGTCTCGTCTTGGTGTTTCCACGGTCTTTTTGGTCGTGGAATCAAAGTTAGCTGTGCGGCAACGCACGGTGATTGGTGTTTTCCAACTGTTTGCTTGTCAGGGATCGGAATCCCTAGGTTGATTGTTTATTGAACCCCGTCTTTGTGGCGGGGTTTTTTATTTGGGGGGAGGAATGGGTATATCAACTTGTCAGGATTGTGCCCGGCAGAGTGCCGGGCCTACGTGCTAGGCGGTAAGCTTTGTGAGTTCTGCGGTGAAGACACCAGTGTCGGCGAAATAGTTCGGGTAGCAGCGACGGAGTTCTCGGAGCGAATTGGCGGCTACCAGGACAGCATCCCCTGTTTTGAGGGTTCTTTGGGATTTTTCAAGATCGTCATAGGCAGCGCTTGCGCCATCGAATTCACGCTTCATAAAACGCTTGATACTGAGAGTATTTTCGTTTGGGTTTACCGCTAGGAGATAGTAATAGTCGGATTTTCGTCCGCGTGTCTCGATAAGTTTGAGCGCAGCACTATACGCATGAAGACGAGAAATGACGTCCAGATCTTTTGCCTTGAATCGGATTTCTCTTTTTAATTGGCGCCGTATTGTGGGCATGCCGGGCACGGGCGGAGCTTTCTCGACCTTGGCAAACTCGGCAGACATTAACTTGAAGAAGTTAAGCCATTTTCTAGATCCTTGACTGGACTTCAGTGATTGATCTAGAAAGAGGCCAACTGTCTCAACTGCAGTTGCCCAAGCGTGCTGGAGTCGGGAACGGAGTTGTACCTCAATCTGAAGGTTGTTGTACCGGGGATTCTTGTCGCTGAGATAGCGGTAGATCAAGTGGAGGCCGCGATAGCCAGACGGTGCTGGGGTATTAATGTAGTCGTCGGTGTTCACAAGGTTATGTCTGATATAGCTATTGCGATAGCTGGCTTGAATTCGGCGTACACGCGCGATGTTGTCGACAACGGCGCGGCACCCACCAACGTCCTGCATCTGCGACAATCGCATATTCGGATGGCGCTCAAGTTTGAATCTGATCGAAGGAATCCGCTTGAGTCGTTGTACGACGGCAGCGTTGTCGTAAATTTTTCCCGCGCGGTCTCGTAGGCCGATCTGAAAAGTATTAAGAGGAAAGCGGTGTTCGGCTCGCCACGCGTTGATGACGTTGGTCGCACGTTCAAGCTCAAGATCGGGCGTGTTGGGATCTCGCAGGCATTGGCCAGTTGCGTCAACTCGGCTGTTTGAAATACGTTTGAAGGACTTCGCCACGATTATTCCGATGCTGCCTAACAGTTGATTAAACAGGACAGGTGATTCACGGGTTTTCCGTGCGCACCTGGAATAGTGCCCTCATTCTTTGCCCAAGAATTATCGGTGAGCCACGTATATTATTAAGCGTTTGGCGTTACGAGACAAAGGCGATCCATTATATATGCAAATGAAGATGGTGGGCTCTGATAGTTAAATGTGTCTGGAGGCTCTACCTTTACCTCGGCCTCTTTATGGCGTTTTTATATTTGATTGCAACTCCGCGTTAAGAGACCGCTCCCTGACGGTCGCGGCTCGTCGTGGGAATCTGTTGCGATCAAAAACGAAAATGCTCTATGAGAGGAAAAAGGAGAATCAATTGTCCGGGCAGGCCCGGACCTACGCGCCGGATCGACGGCGACATCACCGGCGATGGCCTCGTCGACGACGCAGGGGGTAGGCCCGGCACTTAGCCGGGCAATGGAGCCCAAAACTGCCCGGCATGATGCCGGGCCTACGACTACGACTTCGTTTAGCGAGTAGGCCTGGCACGATGCTGGGCATCTTGAGGTAATATCTTAGGCGTCATGTCTGATTACCGGAGACGCTACGTGCCGGGGGGCACTTACTTTTTCACGGTTGTCACCTACAAGCGTCAGCCACTGTTTGGAAACGCTACGGCACGACGGCTTTTACGCGGGGCATTCGTGGGGTGTCGAGCGCGTCGTCCATTTGAACTTGATGCTATCGTGTTGTTGCCCGACCACCTGCACTGCATCTGGACGCTGCCGAAGGATGACACCGATTTCTCGACGCGGTGGAATCGGATCAAGCGGCAATTCACGCTGGCATGGCGAAACGAGGGTGGGCTGGTTAGCCGGTAACTGCTGGGGAAGTCCGTGATCGTCGGCAAGGCGTTTGGCAACCGAGGTTTTGGGAACATGTGATATGCGATGAGCAGGACTACGCGGACCACTTCGATTACATCCATTACAACCCGGTGAAGCACGGATACGTCGAGTGTCCCCAAGGGTGGCCCTGGTCGAGCTTCCGTCGGTATGTTCGGGTGGGGGTGTATGACCGAGATTGGTGCTGCCAAGGCCGAAGGGATGAACGGCGGGTTGAGGAACTTGCATCGTTTGGTAGTCGGATGGGTGAATAGAGCAACTGGCATCATTATTCTTCATCTCCCCAAGAAGAAGGCAGGTCAATGACCTGCCCTACTCCAGAACTGACATGGCGATTATTTATGCAAGGTGCTCTAGTGCCCGGCACGATGCCGGGCCTACTACTACGGGTGCTCCCGCAAATACGTATGGGGGCGTGGGCTTGGCAAGGGGAATGCCCCGCGTGTATTCACGCAGGGCTAAATAGGGGTGTGGGGTGTTTATTTTGTCGGTGCGGGATTAGGAAGGTTTTTTTCGTTTGGCTTCGCCATAGCGGAGGTGCAGGCAGTGGCGGCAGCGGAGTTGGCGGGGTTGGAACAGAGGCAAATACCGTTGCGTGAGTTGTTGAACGACTTGGCGGAGGGCGGGGCTTCGCGGTGGTCGGCTTGAGGGTGTGTGCGTGTCTAGCCAAGCCTGTGCGGTCAGTGCGTCGCGCAGCTCTGCGGGTGTGCAGAGAACAAGGAAGAGCTTGACGAATTTGTTCTTGCAGGAAGGGCAGATGATGAAGTGCTGGGCGAGTCGAGGGTGTAGGCGCCATCGCTCGACGCGGATGGGCTGGTGCCAATGGTCGGGGTCGGCGGGCAGTGCGAGTTGTTTGGATCGTGATGAGCCTCGGTTTGGGTTTGGCGTGAGGCTGCGGTCGGGGCCTGGGTGTTTGAGGGGTGAGCCTTGGGCGGGGTGGCGGAGGGGTTGGGCGGGCGCGTGCTTGAGTGCGTTTGATTTAGCGGTACGCCAATCGCCTGCGAGTGATCTTGGTGGTCGGCGGTCGTGTAGCTGGGCGAGGAACGGTGCGGTGAGCGTGAAGGTCCCGGCGGCTTCGCGGCCTGAGTAGTTGCGAGCGGTCTTGAGTGTGGTGATTGGCCAAACGTCGGAAGCACGGAGCTCGACGCACGCGGAGCGGTCGGTGCGTTTAGCGCGGTTTAGCCAAGAGGGCGGATCATCGAGCGTGGCGAGATTTGGCGGCGTGAGCATGGTGACATGATAAGGGTGTGGGCGGATGTGTTTTGGCCACGGGTGTGTTCACCCGTGGCTAAATGGGAGGGGATGAATTTTACTGTGCGAAGTTTAGCTCGAAGAAGAAGGTGGTTAGCTCGTCGTCGATTGCGTTGTAGTAGAAGGTGCGGCGAGCGCCGAGCTCTGCGCGGAATGGTCCGGCGTTGAAGATTGATGCGCGTGCGACGAGGCTCAGGCTATCGAAGTCGTGCAGGTCGGCGAGCGCGTGCTCGACGCCCAGGCTCAGGTCGACGTCGGGGATGATCTCGTAAGTGAATCGGGACTCGATGAGGTAAACGTCGAAGACGCGGTTGGTTGAGCCTGCGGTGAGGTTGAGGAAGGCGTCGATGTCGCGGCGGATGTAAGAGATTTCATTGAACCATCGCCACTGGCCGAGTTCGTCGAGCTCGATGATGAGGTTGCCAAAGAGCTCGAACTCACGCGAGAAGTCGCTGCTGCGGCTGGTGGAGCGGAACTCGTTTTCTTTGAACACGATGCCGAGGGTTGAGAATGCGGATTTGTCGCGGTGGTACCACTGTCGCCACTCGGCGCGGAATGTTTTTTCGATTTCCTCCTGATCAACGTCTTTGTGGTCGGCTCGGCCATAGAGTGCTTGGAAGAAGAACTCGCGATTTTGCCAAAGGTCGTGGAGGACGAGGTTGACTAGGCCACGGTGTACGTCGCGGCGGGTCTCGGCGTTTACGGTGTCGGTGGAGGTGCGGAAGTATTGGTAGATCGGCTCGATGGTGATGCGGAAGCGGTTTTGGTCGCCGAGGTAGGGCGTGGTCCAGAGGGCGGCGGCTTCGTGGACCTGCTGACGGAAGTCCAGTGCAATCGAAGACTGCGAGTCGACCTCGACGTCTTCATATCTAAAGGTGAAGCGAGGAATGTCGGGGCGGTCGGGCAGGTCGAAGATGAGTGAACTGGAAACGGTACGCACCTGGACGGGCTCGGTGAGCATGGAGCGGGGGTCGAAATTAGGATCGTTGAAGCTCTTGCGGAGGTTGTTGATCAATAGGTCGTCGACGCGGTGTAGGTTTTCCCTGATGGTGACTTTTGAATTGATGCCCAGTGGCGAGAGCTGGCCTCCGATCTTGTATCCGGCGCCGGCAGGGAACAGGGCGGTGGCGGGGTCGTCACGCTTGACGTCGGGCACGGCTTCGAGCGTGGGCAGTGCGGGAGGAGTTTGTTTGGTCGGGGGTGTGGCAGTGTCGTCAGGCTGGGCGAGTGCGGTGGCGGCGGGCAGGGCCAACGTGCACCACACGAATGCGAAGCACGCGAATCGGTTTAAAGGCGTCACGGAGACCTCCTTTTCATTCGAGGTGCGAGCGGGGCAGCCGAGATGGTCCGTGCAGTGGACCCTACGAGTTGTGCCCGGCATGGTGCCGGGCCTACGTGCTACCACACGGGTTGCAAGCAACCCGTGCCACCCGACGTCGGTGGCATCCGGTGGGTGTGTCGCGTGGCGCCCGGCACCGGATGTGATCACCCGCAGGTAAATATAGTAGCTGGTGCGGGTGTTTCGAGACGTGTTCTATTAGAGCAACTTGCGTCATTATTCTCCATCTCCCCAAGAAGAAGGCAGGTCAATGACCTGCCCTACTCCAGAACTGACATGGCGATTATTTATGCAAGGTGCTCTAGATATGTACGCGGTGGTGGGTGTGGGTGTTCATCGGGGAGGGGCTGCACAGCGGACTCTGCGAGTTGTGCCCGGCAGGATGCCGGGCCTACGGGTTGGGTGTGACGCTACCACACGGGTTGCGAGCAACCCGTGCCACCCGGGCGGAAGCCCCGGGTGTATTCACCCGGGGCTAAGTGAGGTCAAGGTAGTTTTGTTGTGTGTGTTGCGGTCGAGGAGAGGACCGCTTGCTGACGCGCGTGGCTCGTTGGGTGTGACGCGTGGCGTGTATGGGCTTTGGAGAGGGGAAGGGTCAGCGGACGCCTGCGGTGGAGAGTGAGACGTAGCGGTGCTTGCGTACGCGGGCTTCGAAGTCGGGTCGGAACTTGTTGAGGATGGTGCGTACGGCCCAGTTGGCTCCGTCTGCTAGGCCACAGATGGTGGTGCCGGGCATTGCGCCCATTGATCCTGCGAGTTCGAGTAGCAGGTCGAGGTCTTTGGAGGTGCCGTCGCCCGCTTCGATGCGGGATAGTGTTTTGTACATCCAGGTGGTGCCCTCGCGGCAGGGTGTGCACTGGCCACAGGATTCGTGTGCGAGGAATCGGATGATGTTGCGGGTGACGGCGACCATGTCGGTGTCCTGGTCCATGACGATGACGCCCGCGGTACCGAGTCCGAGGCAGTTGTATTTTTTGCCGACGTCGAAGTCTAGGACGGCGTCGTACTGATCGGTGCCTAGTATGCCCATTGCGATGCCGCCTGGTATTGCGGCTTTGAATTTTTTGCCGTTGCGCATGCCGCCACAGTGGGTCTCGATGAGCGTTGAAAGTTTGATGCCTAGCTCGTCTTCGTAAACGCCTGGGCGGTTGACGTGTCCTGATACGCCGAAGAGCTTTGGCCCGAAGCTGGCGGGTACGGTGGGCGGCGCGTCTTCGGGTCGTTGGGTGCCCATGGACTTGAACCAGTCTGGGCCGTGCTGGACGATGGGCCCGACCATCGCGATGGTTTCGACGTTGTTAATGATGGTGGGTCTGGCGAATGCACCGGCGATGGCTGGGAAGGGGGGCTTGATGCGTGGCCAACCGCGTTTGCCCTCGAGCGATTCGAGTAGTGCGGTCTCCTCGCCACAGACGTAGGCACCGGCGCCGCGGTGTATGTAGCAGTGCGGGGCGAGGCTGTTGATCTTGCCGAGGAACGAATCCTTGCCGAAGACGTTGTATTCGTAGGCTTCATCGACGGCGCGTTGTAGTGTTTTGGCTTGAGCGTGGTACTCGCCTCTGATGTAGATGTATGCGGTGTCGATTCGACAGGCGTGCATACAGATTGCGATGCCTTCGAGGAGGATGTGCGGGTCGAAGTCGATGAGCATGCGGTCTTTGAAGGTGCCTGGCTCGGCTTCGTCGGCGTTGACGGCGAGGTAACGTCTGTCGCCGTCTTCGGGTGGTAGGAAGCTCCACTTCATGCCCGCGGGGAACCCTGCGCCGCCTCGGCCACGCAGCTCGCTGGCTTTGACGATGTCGACGACGGCTTTGGGGTCGAGCTTGAGCGCTTTGCGTAGCGCGTCGTAGCCCCGGTCTCGAGGAAATGGTCGAGTGTGACGAGCTTGCGATCGGCGGGGTCGCCCCAGGGTGGTGTGGGGATGCGTTTGGTGAGTATGGGTTGTTTGAGTGGCATGATTTGGCCTCGCGATGGGCGGGGGCGTGGTGGCGTTTTTATAGAGCGTTTAACAAAATGGGTGCGGGATGGTTGTTGATGATACGACCCTCACCCTGGCCCTCTCCCTGAGAGGGCCAGGGGGAAGAAGCACTGGCGGACGAGCTGCCAGTGGCACGCGCGTGCTGTCCTACCACACGGGTTGCAAGCAACCCGTGCCACCCGACGCGCTGGGAGGGCGAGGGGGAAGAAGCTTTGGCGGACGAGCTGCCAGTGGCACGCGCGTGTAATGCAAAACCAACGGGAGTGGTCCGCACAGCGGACCCTGTGGTATGCGGTGCCCGGCCACGGGTGTGATCACCCGTGGCTAAATAGGGGTGCGGGAGTTCGATGGGAATGTCGGCTTGGTTGGCGTTCATTTTGTTAGACGCTCTTAGGATAACGAATCGAGGATGCGATCGAAATTTTCGGGAGTGAGTTTTTCGTGGAGGCTTTCGTTTACGAGTGCGACGGGCGCGGTGTCGCACGAGCCTAGACACTCTGCGGTCATGAGCGTGAAGCGGTCGTCGGTGGTGGTCTGCCCGACGCTGATGCCGAGCTTTGCTTTGACCTTTTCGAGGAGGTTTACCTGGCCCATAAGCTCACAGGTGATCGACTGGCAGATCATGATGAGGTACTTGCCTTTGGGCTGAAGCCAAAAGTCCTCGTAGAAGGTTGCGGTGTCGGCGACCTCGGCGGGCGCGATGTCGAGGAAGTCTGCGACCTCTTCGAGAGCTTGGTACGGGATCCAGTTGTGCTTGTGCTGGACGGCGTGGAGGATGGGCAGGAGGGCTGCGCGTTTGGTTGGGTATCGAGGCAGGACGTCGGTCTCGATGTGAGTCTTGAGGTCCTGGTCGAGGTAGGGCTGGTCGCGGCGGTCTATCTGGGCGGCGGCAGAGTTTTTTACGATCCAGGCCATGGTTGTTGAGTCCGGGTTGCGCGGTCGCGGTGGTTGTCGTTTATCTGTCGAGTTCTGCTGCGATGACGTTTAGGCTACCGAGCACGGCGACGAGGTCGGAGAGCAGGTGCCCCTCGATGAGCTTTGGGAAGACGGCGTAGTTGATGAAGCTGGGGGGGCGACATTTGGCGCGCCAGGCACGAGGTCCGCCGTCGGAGACGATGAAGAAGCCCAGCTCGCCGTTGGCGGTTTCGTTTGCGGCGTAAGCCTGTGCGACAGGTGCGGTCCAGCCCCGGTTTGTCATGACGAGTTCGAAGTGCTGGATAAGGCCTTCGATTGAGCCATAGACTGAGGTTTTGTCGGGTTTGTTCATCTTGCCGTCGTCGTCGATGTTGATCGGGCCTGCGGGGATGTCGTCGATGAGCTGCTCGATGATGTACGCGGCTTGTCTGATTTCTTCGAGGCGGACGAGGTATCGCGCGAAGACGTCGCCTGTGGTGGCGATGGGTACTTTGAACTTAACGGCGGGTGTGCCACGGTTGTCCCAGTTATCCGCGTAGCAGAGGTAGGGCTGGTCTTTGCGAAGGTCTGCTTTGACGCCGGAGGCGCGGGCGATTGGTCCTGTGAGTGACCATGCGATGGCGTCTTCGCGGGTGATGGCGCCGACGCCTTCGGTGCGGTCACGGAAGATGCGGTTTCGGTTTAGCAGGCCTTGGACGTCGTCGATTGCGGGAGCGAGCTGGTCGTAGAGGAATGTTTTGACCATGCGTTTGAAAGTGTCTTCGTCGGGTAGGTCACGCATGGCTCCGCCGACGCGGGTCCAGTCTGGGTGGAACCGTTGGCCGGCGACGTAGTCGAGGATGTCGTAGATGCGTTCGCGTTCGTTGAAGCCATAGAGGAATGCGGTGAACGCGCCGAGGTCGAGAGCCGCGGTGCCTACGCACAGCAGGTGGTCCTGAATGCGGCCTAGTTCTGCGAGGATTGTGCGTATGGCTTTGCATCGGGGCGTGAGGTCGATGCCAAAGAGTGTTTCGACGGCGGTGTGCCAGGCGATGTCGTTTGCGATTGGTGAGACGTAGTTCATCCGGCTAACGATGGTGACGTACTGGTTGTAGTCGAGGTGCTCTGCGAGCTTTTCGAAGCCGGAGTGGAGGTACCCGATGTGGGGAACGGCGCGTACGACGCGCTCGCCGTCGAGCTCGAGGACGATGCGTAGCGTGGTGTGAGTGGCGGGGTGCTGTGGCCCGAAGTTTAGGGTCCAGCGGTCGCTGGTGTCGACGTCCTGCTCGCTGGCGTCGAGGTAGGGCGTGGTCTCGATATCAACGTCGAATGGCTTGAGCTCGTAGGGCATGAACAGGTGAACCCCGAAGACGGTGTGAAACGGAGCGTGGATTGTACAGCCTGTTTCATCACTCCGAAAATCGGTCGTGGGGCCGGCGTCAGAGGGGTGTGGGGGGAGTGGTGAAACAGGTTGTAGTCATGATGATAAATTCGTGCCAAACGCGGTGGGAGGGTGGGTACGAGCGGGATGCCTCACGTGAATCACGCGGGGCTAGATGGAGAGGGAGAGACCCGCGCATTTTCAATGCGTGGGTTTCGGTGCGGGTGCGGCTAAACTGGAGCGATGGCTAGTTGCACGAAGGAAGCGGTGATCGAGGTGGCTGCGGGGTTGGGGTTTGCCCTGATGGGCGTGGCGGCGGCACGGGCGAGCGGTCGGGGCGAGTACGTGCGTGCTTGGCTAGAGTCGGGGCGACATGGTGAGATGGATTACCTGGCGAAAAACGTCGAGGTGCGGCTGAACCCGGAGGGGCTGGTCGCGGGTGCGAGGTCGGTGATCTGCGTGGCAGATCGGTACCCGTCGGAGCCAACGACGGGCGGAGAGGCGACATGTACCGGCGACGTGGGCGATGCTCCTGTCGGGCGGGTGGCGCGGTACGCATGGGGTGACGACTATCACGTGGTGATCAAAAAGCGGCTGCACGCGTTGGCTGATGCGCTGCGTGAGCGTTGGCCGGGGCACGAATACCGTTCGGCGGTGGATACGGCTCCGGTGCTCGAGCGAGAGCATGCGGTGAGGGCGGGGCTGGGGTGGACGGGCAAGCACACGTTATTAATCAATAAGGGGCTGGGGTCGTGGCTGCTGTTGGGCGAGATTGTGACGACGCTGGAGATTGAGGGTGAGGGGTCAGGGCGGGAAGAGAACAAGAGTTTGTTTCAAAATAGTTCTACGCAGGTCGTAGAGGGCTCGAAGTGCTGTGGTTCTACGGTCTTTCACCCCTGGCCTAGCCTTTCGTCTGGAGGGGAGAGGGAATCTGAAAAAGACCGCTCCCTGACGGTCGCGGCTCGTCGCGATCACACACTGGTTAATTTGGACTCGAGTGGGAGCGAAAGCAAACCCGACTTGCCGGACATGGAGGCGGGGCACTGCGGTACGTGTACGCGGTGCATCGATGCGTGCCCAACAGGGTGTATCGAGGCGTATCGTCTCGACGCACAGCGGTGTATCAGCTACCTGACGATCGAGTACCGGGGTGTGATCGAAACGGAGTTGCACGAGGCAATGGGCGATTGGGTGGCGGGGTGCGACGTGTGCCAAGAGGTGTGCCCATTTAATGAACCGCTACGGATTGATCGGTTGGGCGGTGGGTCGGGTGCGGTGGATGCGCGGTATGCGACACGTCCGCCGGGGCCTGGCGTGCGGCTGATCGACGTGCTGGGCTGGGACGTCGAGGCGAGGCGGGAGGCGATGAGGGGGTCGTCGCTGAAGCGGATCAAGCTGGACATGATGAAGCGCAACGCGCTGATCGCGGCGGGCCATTATCTGGTGCGTCACGAAGATCAGAGGCTTCTGGCGAAGGTGGGTGCGCTGGCGACGGATGCTAGTGAGGGGGAACTGGTGCGAGAGACGGCGAAGCAGGTGGTGGGAAGGTTGGAGCGGGCTGGGGTGTGATCATCGGGGTGGTCCGCACAGCGGACCCTACACAATGTTGGTACGAAGAATGCCCGGCAAGATGCCGAGCCTACGTGTTGAGTGTGATGCTACCACACGGGCAGAAGCCACGGGTGTGGTCACGCGGGGGTAAAGGGTGGGTAGCGGAAGTGATTTAGCGGTTGGCGTTTCGGCGTGCCATGTCGCGGACAGCGAAGACGATCTCGGCAAGTCCCCAGACCGTTGCTGCGACGACGAGGCCGACGAGTAGGACGACGAGGCAGTCACCCGCGGGCCAATTGAGGCTGGACGCGACGAGCATGAGCTTGACGGCACCGCCTACGGATAGCCCTGCTAGGACGCGCAAGACCCAGGCGGCGACCAGCATGTGTGTGTAGGGCTGATCGGAGTTATGCGAGGTTGGAGCTGCGTGTTTTTTTGCGGCGGGGTCTGCCAGTGGGATGGCCTTTGGCTGAGGCCTGGGCGACGGGCGGTTCATCGACAGGGGTGTGGGAACGGCGGCGTCGATATCGGGTGATTGGGGCCTGGCGTCGGCTTGGTCGGCTGGCTGTGCGATGGGGATGGGGTTTGCGTTGGGCTTAGGCTTTGGCCTGGTGGCGACGGGTGTGATGCCAGGATCGTAATCGGCGCCCGCAGCCATGGCGACGCCGTAGTCCGGCTCGTGTGGCTGGAGCGAGAGGTCCATTTTGATATGGGGCTGCTCACTGGACGGGTTTGGGTCGTCAAGGTCTTCGTCGTACTCTTGGTCTTCGAGGTCATCCTCGTCGTCGTGTGCGGATTCCTCTTGTCCTGCCATGGCGGCGAGCGCGTCGAGTGGGTTGTACTCGTCTGATGGCTGATCTTCTTCTTGTGACCAGTCGTCCTCGTCGGTGGGTTGGGACTGATCGGCGAGGTGATCGGAGGAAGTCTCTTGGACGTCGTCGTCCTCGTCGTCGTGCTGGGGCGCTCCGAGAGCTGAGGCGAGTGAGTCGAGGTCGGTGTCTGAAGCGGGAGCGGTGGTGGTTGAGGGCTTGTCGTCTGCGGGGACGGTCTGTAGTGAGGGGACGCGGTGTATGGCGCCGCAGCGTGGGCATTTAATGTTTTTGCCCTCGGCGCCGTCGGGTACCTTGATCTTGGCGTTGCAATCTTCGCAATGGAGACGAATGACCATCGATCACTCCGCGGTGTCTAAATCTGCCCTGAATCTCTTAGAGAAGGCCCTCACGAGGGATAGCTCGTCTTGATCGCAATCTTCTCCTACCCGAAACGATATCGGCTCGTTGGCGGGGAGGCAACAGTCAGGGGGGTATTAAGTCCGTAAAAGGAGGCGTAATATGGGACGTTCGATACGCATTGCGTATATTTCTAGCGCATTGTAAGTGATGTAAATGATTGCCTGCCTTATCCCCGCGTTCATAGACCCCGCGCAAGTATTAATTTGAATGGGTTTGAGCGATGATTTGGGTGGTATGGGGCGTAGGGCGGGGTGAGAGCTGGTGGCATGCGATTCTGGTGTCGGGTGCCACGGGTGTGCATGGTGGTACTGGATGCCCCGGGTGTATTCACCCGGGGCTAAGTGGGGAGGTCGCGTCCACGTATTGGGATGCAAGTGCTTTGGAGCGGAGGGAATCAATTGTCCGGGCGGGGGGCGGACCTACGGGGTGGCAGGTCGATGGGTAGCCCTAATGGGTTGTGCCCGGCATGGTGCCGGGCCTACGTGTTGCGAGTGACGTTATCACACGGGTTGCAAGCAACCCGTGGCACCCCGATGTCAGTTTGTATGGGGTAACGCAAAACCAACGGGCGTGGTCCGCACAGCGGACCCTACACAATGTTGGTACGAAGAAGAATGCCCGGCATGGTGCCGGGCCTACGTGTTGCGAGT
>JAJRXX010000017.1 GCA_024276075.1 Planctomycetota bacterium | reverse complement strand
GCGAGGGTGATCCATGGCCTGCGAACAAACGGCGTGATCAAGGCTTCGTCGAACAGATGAAACCGCCGATGCGCCATGGGGACCAGGTGCTTGGGTTCTCGCGCGAGCCAATAGAGCAACGCGGGAAACACGCTGAACATGGCCAAGAGGCAGAGGAAGATTCCAACGGCGGCGATCAGACCCATTTCGGCGACGCCCTTGAAATCGGTGAGCGTGGTCATGAAAAACGCAGCTGCGGTGGTGACCGTGCCGGTGATCACGCCCGGACCGACGGTCTGGAAGCTGTCCTGCATAGCTGCGATGAAGCCGCCCTCGTCGTCGGGGTAGAGGTGCCGCACGATCTCGATGCGCGAGGCGAGATGTATGCCGTAGGCGATACCAAGTCCCAAGAGAATGACGGTGAACACGACGCTAAGGACCTGTAGGTGTCCTACGGCGAGAGTGAGAAACCCAAACGTCCACGCCACGCCCACGAGCAGTGCTGTCATTGCTAGCAAAGGGACACGCACGCTGTGGAAAGCGCCAATGAGCATGAGCGTGATCAGTACGACCGCGACGAGGGACGCGATTGCACTGTCACGTGTGGCGGCGGTGGTCTCGTCAGTCTCGACGACGTCGATGCCGGTCAGGCCAACGTCGATGCTGGGGTATTGCGCTGAAACGCGGTTGATAATTGCACGGATCGCCTCGATAGCTGGGCCCAAAGAGGTGAGCCCCCCCTGATCGTGACGTGGTGTGACGCGAATAAAATAGAGCCTGCCATTTTCGCTGGTGAGGTAGGCGCGGGCTGGCTCGGAATCGTCCTGCGCGAGGTGCTCCAGGTCGATCGTTGATGCTGAATCGGCTTGGATTACGCTACCCATGGCTGTGATCAATCGGGTCAGGTCGCCGATGTCGCATGCGGCTTGGTGCTCGTCGAGGGTGTCTGATCGGCGTTGCAGCGTTGCCATGACAGAAGCGAGCATCTGCTGGGGCGTGGGGCTGGCGAGCAGGTAACGGGATTGAGCGATCTGTCCCAAGCGTTGATCGAACTCGGTCATAGGTAGCAAGCGGATGGTCTTCGGGCTGAACTGTGCACGGTCGAATCCCCACACGGCTAGCTCGATGTGGCGATCGGCTGACAGGGCCTTGCCTAACTGCTCGACCAGGGCGTGCACCTGGGCGAGGTGTTGGTGTGATTGTGGGGCTTGAGGGTCTTGGGCTATGGGTGTCGCAGCTGAATCGATCACGACGTAAAAGTCGTCGTTGCCTGGAAACGTGGTGCGCCAATTTTCAAAATGACGGTTCCAATCGAGGTCTTTGGAGATCAGGGCGTTGCGGTCGGACTGGAACTGGAGCTTCGAAGCGGTCACAGCGATGGACGCCACGACCGCCAGTGCGGCGACGGCTAACACCAGTCGGCAGTGCTGGCAGACGAATCGCGACCAGCGGTCCAACACACGATGGCGAAGCTGTTCATGCATAGAAAGGAGATCGTAAGACGCGCCGGGTTGATGGGCAACGTGGTCCGCATAGCGGACCCTACGCGGGGATGCCTACACGGGAATGCCCCGGGTGTGTTCACCCGGGGCTAAATAGTGTGGGGGTGGACCCACGCATTGCAATGCGTGGGCTTCTGCAAGGCAACCACCGGTTATCGTTGACACGACCCTCACCCCAACCCTCTCCCTGCAAGGGAGAGGGGGCAATAGATGAGGCAGGTTCGGTGCACTCGTTAACCCACGTCGACGAGGCCAAGGGTGTCGCCGTATTGCTGGAGGAGCACTTGGCGCAGGCGGCGGTGGGACTCTTGGGTGAGTGTCGGGTCGGACTCGACGAGGGCTTGTGCGTCACGGCGGGCTAATTGAAGCAGTTTCATGTCTTCGGGGATATTCGCGACGCGCAGCGGCGGTGCGCCGTGCTGACGGGTGCCAAAGAACTCGCCGATACCGCGGATGGCTAAATCGTGTTCAGCGATCTTGAACCCGTCGGTGGTGGCTGCGATGGCGTCGAGGCGCTGGGCGGCGTCGTCGGTGGTAGGCTCGGCGATGAAGACGCACAGGCTGCGTCGTCCGTGCGCACCCCGACCGATGCGCCCGCGTAGCTGATGGAGTTGAGCCAAACCAAACCGCTCGGCGTGCTCGACGACCATGAGCGTGGCATTGGGCACGTCGACGCCGACCTCGATGACCGTGGTGGCTACGAGTACGCGGATTTCTCCGCTACGGAAACGGTCCATGATCGCTTCGCGTGTGCGGCGTTTGAGTCGGCCATGGACTGCGGCGACAGCGCGGCGTGGCAGGTGTTGCAGATACTTCTGTACTAGGAGCTGCGCGTGTGCGCGCACGCTCTTGAGTTGATTGGCGTCTGCTTGCCGCGCGTTCTGGTCATGGCTGTCGGGGGCATCGATTGCGGGTACGACGACGTAGGCTTGATCGCCCTTGGCTACTTTTTTGGCTAACAGTTGATAGACCTCGTGGGCTTTGTTCTGATCGACGACGCGCGTGGTGATCGGCGTGCGGCCGGGGGGCAACCCCTGGATGGTAGACACGTCGAGGTCACCAAAGACGGTCAGGCTCAGCGTGCGCGGGATGGGCGTAGCGGTCATCACAAGACAGTGCGGCGAGGGTTGACGGTGATCTTCGGGGGCGGTGGCTGATTCGCCCTGGTCGGGTGTATTTTCGTCGGCGGTGTTGTTGGTTGTGGTGGACGACACGGCGGTGCGGAGCGCGGCGCGTTGCAATACGCCAAAACGGTGCTGCTCGTCGATCACGACCACGGCGAGATTGTGGAACTTCACCGCGTCGGCTAGGAGTGCCTGCGTGCCGATGATGATGTCGTATTTGCCCTGCTGAATTTTCTTGAGCAACATGGTTCGCTGGCGGCTGGCTGCGGAAAACTGGCCTGCGGACAGCAGCGCGATGCGCACATTTGACCCGGCGAGCATGCTGGAGATCGACAGGAAGTGCTGCTCGGCGAGTAACTCGGTGGGAGCCATCAAGGCGCCCTGCTTGCGGTTGGCTGTGGCAAGCAACAGAGCGTATAGGGCGACGACGGTCTTGCCCGCGCCCACGTCGCCTTGCAATAGCCGATTCATGGGTTGGTCGCGTTGGAGGTCGTCGGTGATTTCACGGATGACCCCGGCTTGGGCTTTGGTGAGATCAAACGGGAAACGGTCACGGATGTGCTTGTCGATCGCGGACGACCAGTGCAACGCGGGTGCGACGAGCGCGGTCTGGTTGTGGTGACGGCGAAGGACGATGCCCAGTTGCAGCAGTAGCAATTCGTTGTAGGCGAGTCGCCGGCGTGCGGTTTGGGTTTCTTGCAGGTCGTCGGGCTGATGTGCCATGCGGAAGGCGTCGGCGAGGGGGACCATGGCGTTTGCCCGGACAAACTCGGCTGGCAACGGGTCGGTAAGTTGATCGACCACTTGGGTGAACACGTCGCGCACGAGTTGCTCAATGACGTAGCTGGGCAGGTCTTCGGTGGTGCTGTAGACCGGGCGAATCCGAGCGGACCTGGCGGGCGTGTGGTCGGGGTCGTCGAGCCGTTCCCATTGCGGGTTGATGATGCGGGGCTTGGAGCGGTAGATCGTCACCTTGCCCTGCAGACGAATGGTCATGCCGGGGTGTATTTTTGCTTGCAGGTAGATTTGATTAAACCAGACCACGGTCAGGCGAGTTGAGTGGTCCTCGACGGTGGCTTCGAACCGAGATTTGCCGCTGCGTCCACGGCGCGGCACGACGCGTGTCGCCACGATCATGCCTCGCGTGCAGCCCACAGCGTCCATCGGCAGGTCGTCGATCGCTGACTCGGACGACAGTTGCTCGTACCGGGCAGGCAGGTGGCGGATCAGGTCGCTAACCGTATGGATATCGAGGCGATCGAAAGCGGCGGCGCGTTTGGTGTTGATGGCTTTGAGCGTCTTGATCGGCGTGCCGAGTCGCAGTTCGGAACTTGTTGCAGGGGCGGTGGCGGTTCCCATGCCATAATCTTAGTGGACATCGACGGTGTGGGGATGCCCCGGGTGTATTCACCCGGGGCTAAATGGGGACTCACGCATTGCAATACGTGAGCTTCGGTTGAAGGCAGGCCCACTCCCTGATGGAGAGCGGCGCAGGTGGCGATGACGCTCGGATTCAAACTAGGACACGACCCCGTTGCATTACATAACAGAAAAGTCTTGGCAGAATTCAACGTTGCCGGTAAGATTGTGGATTGTTCATTCATTAATGGTGAAATAGGAGTGAGTCAAAGGGGAAATAATTTGACTCAACCGCTCCACCGCATGGCTTGACTCAAATTGGGACAACAAGAATCACCGTAATTAAAAGGCGAGGAGATTTACCATGGCGTATTCACGACAATATGAGAGCTATGAAATTCGAGAAATGCTGCGTAACGCGGAAGGGGTCGCGTCGCCGGTGACCGGTGCCCCGGCGCACTCGCGTGGTTTGCACGCCAAATCGATTGGTGGCGGAGAGGGAATGACCAAAACGGCTCTGGCGGCTCGTGTTGATATCAGCGGACTCACTAAAAATCAAGCCAAAAAATTGCCGGGCGCCAGTTCTATGTTCCCGAGTCTGATCACACAATCGTCGGCGGCAGTAGAGGCGCTGAATTCAACGGCTGGGCAAACCGCACTGGCGGAATTCGACAACGCGGCGCACAGTGGAAAACCACTGAGGATGGTCCTTCAAGTAGCGAATATCAAAGAGGCGGGGTTCCTGCCCGGGACGATGGCGCCGAGCGTGACGTATGTCAAAAAAGGTGCCGCCCCGACGGCTCAGTCGACGGCTACCACTGGTGTACGAATCATCGTCGATCGGGACGAACCCAAGAGCAAAATATTTATTCAGACGTGTATTCCTCTGAATGTTCCCGCACCCACGACAAACTGGTCGGTCAAAAACACTACGACAAATGCGACGATCGCCAGCGGCTGATCCGGCGTCTACGGATAAGCCGCACTCCAATTAATTCTCGTGCTTCAATCGCAGCAAAGAAGCCCGCTCCCTGACGATCGCGGCTCGTTCTGTAAGCACAAGGATTAAAATGGAATGCGTATAAGCCGAGGTGTCCGGCGTGGCCCCGGGTGTGTTCACCCGGGGCTAAATGGGGGAAAGCCTCACACATTGCAATGCGTGGGCTTCAATCGCGGCTGGGATAAAAAAATGGGCCTCGACCGGGGAGGCAATCCGGTTCGAGGCCCGATCCAGGGCAAAGCTTGGTTAATCTCGGCTAAGGCAGCGGCGTGACGCGCGCCAAAACCGATTACTTCTTCTTGTGTCTTACGCTGTACCTTTACCTCTGCGGTCGCGGCGTACGTGGCGGTGCACCAGGGCAATGCCGAATATGAGAACGCCCAGGGTCGCGGGCTCGGGTATCGCGCTGACGCCTGCGTTCAGGGATGTGTCGAGCTCGTGAGCGTCTTCGCCGAACGTGTGCATGGCTTCGACCAGCGGCGTGCTGATGTGCAGGGGCTGCTCGGAAGCGTTCAATGCCCGGTCGATTGAGATTGACCAGGATTTACCGTCGGCGCCGGTCCACTGCACAAGCTGGTTGTTATCGCTATCACCTAGTGCTGCCACAGCGTTGGAAGCGGCGACGGTGTAGTCGTCAGGAAGCGCGGTGCTGTGGGTCACGGACGATTTCTCAAGTTTTTGCAGGTCCGCTTCGGTAAACTCGTAGCTGAACAAGAGGTTGAACTCTTGCGAAGCTGCGTTGTCTGCTGAATCGGTGCCCGCCCATGTCGGCGAGACGCCCAGCGATGCCACGGCCAAAATTGTCAGTAGTTTTCTAACCATCATTAACTCACCTCCGCCTGAATTTTCTTCGACTCTCTGCCACGCCGTCCGGAGCGTGGGCTTAACTCACCCCAACTAACGAATTCAGGGGCACCACAATCAATCGTTGTGGCTCGAAATATTGACCAGGCCGGTCGGCTGGGGTGGCTGTGACGGCTGTGCGGATTGGCAAGCCCCCGCGGCCCTGAGCCTTGCTATACTCGGGCTGTAATGAGCGACGGCACGAAGATAGGGTTGTTCCCGGGGACGTTTGACCCGCTGACCAACGGGCACATGGACGTGATCCGGCGTGGTCATATGTTGTTTGACCGCTTGATCGTGGCGATTAGCCGAAACCCGGTTAAACGGGAACTATTCGACATGTCCGAGCGGGTGGAGATGGCTCGTCGGCTCATCAGCGAGGGGGACGGCCGACTGAATAACGTCACCGTGGACTCGTACGACGGGCTGACCGTGGACTACGCTCGGCGGGTGGGCGCGACGGCGATCCTGCGTGGCCTGCGGAACGTGACGGACCTGAACTTTGAGTTCCAACTGGCGCTGACGAACCGGGCGGTAGCGGATATCGAAACGGTCTTCATCATGACGGCTGAGCCGTACGCGTTTACCAGTTCGAGCTTGATCCGGCAGATCGCAGCAGGAGGCGACGTCGAGCGGCTGCACCGATTGCTACCGCCGTTGGTACTCGAACGGCTCAAGCGGAAAAAAGAAGAGCTCGGCAAGGACATTGCGCGTCTGCGTGTTGATGGTTTTAAGGAGTGACGGGTGTGGGCTTGCTCGATGAGGCTGAGAGACCGCTACGGGACGCGGCTTTGAATATTTCAATTTTAATTAGTGCCCATTAAGTCATGGACTACCGCGTAATCAGTATCGGTGCGTTGAGTAGCCACGAGCTGTGGAACGAACAGGGGCAGCTTCGCACAGCTCACGCGACCACGACGCTGATCCGTAGCGGGGAACATGTGATCCTGGTCGACCCGGGGCTGCCGGCACAGGTGATCGTCGCTCGGCTACAAGAGCGGGCTGGGCTGGACCCGTCAGCGGTGACGGACGTGTTCCTGACGAACTACCGCCCGGCTCACCGCAGGGGGCTGGCTGCGTTTGACCACGCACGCTGGCTGATCAGTGAAATGGAGCGTGAGAGCGTCGGCCAACACCTGATCGAGTCGATGAAGCAGGACCACGACCCCGAGACACGGCGGTTGCTACAGCAGGAGATCGAGACCCTGGGACGGTTCACGGCTGCACCGGACCGCATTGCTGAGCAAGTAGACCTGTTCCCGCTGCCGGGCTTTAGCCCTGGGACGTGCGGGCTGCTGCTGAGTCACCTTAACTACACAACGCTGATCGCTGGCGACTCGATGGCAACCATCGAACACCTCGAGCAGGGGCGTGTGCTCAAGGGCGCGTACGACACAGAACAGGCGGGCGAAAGCTTTATGGAAGCGGTCGAGATCGCGGACGTGATCATCCCCGGCCACGATAATTTGCTACTAAATCCGACGCGACGAGCGGTATAATACTCGTCACAAAATTTAAGCTGAAGAGGGAACAGGAGATTAATCATGCCACCATTAGGAACATTAGAAGAGTTGCAGTGGAGTCACGATTCCAATTGCTATGGCTACGCTTGTAAATGTCAACACGCCGGTGTCGGCACGGCCGTCCCTGGCGCCGCAGCGGGCAATCCGGCTCTCCCGAATGCGGGCGCCAACTACCACCAAGCCCTGATCGCAGGAGCGATCGCCGATGGTGCCGCCCAAGTCGCCGGTACAACCGCGGCACCTCCAGCCGATACACCAGGCCATTACGTTGTGGCTCTCTTAGCTAACAATATCGGCTTCCACTGGATGCGCAGGGACGGCCATCTAAACCGGTGGAGCTGGAAAGACGGCAACGGGGGAACCATCAAATACAACCTACTTCATACCAATCTAAACCGCTATGTCTACATCAAAAACGAATCATTGGTCGACCTCTTGGATAACAATAACCCCTCGCACTATGCTCCTTGGGCGTACAGCAATATGACGTTCGTCTCGTACTTCCGCATACCAGATGCCGGCATCGAGGTCGCGGTGCCTTAAGAAAGAATCTTCTGAACACCTAGCATCTGAAACATGCCGTAGTGGTGACTACCGATCACGTGTGCATTTGCTATTGAACTCTCAAAGAACCAACGATTAAATTCGCGGAATTATTCTTATGCCCCAGAAGCTCAACAAATACTCGTCACGCATTACGGAAGTGAAGTCGCAGGGCGCGTCGCAAGCGATGCTCTACGGCACCGGGCTCACCGAAGCGGACATGCACAAGCCTCAGGTGGGCATCGGGTCGATGTGGTTCGAAGGCAACACGTGCAACATGCACCTGAACGACCTGGCGGCGAAGGTCAAGGAAGGTGTCACGACTGTGGGGCTGGTGGGCATGCGGTTCAACACCATCGGCGTGAGCGACGGCATCTCCATGGGCACCGAGGGCATGAGCTACTCGCTACAGTCGCGCGACATCATCGCTGACTCGATCGAGACGATCATGAGCGCCCAGTGGTACGACGCGAATATCTCAATACCGGGGTGCGACAAGAACATGCCGGGCTGCATCATCGCGATGGGCAGGCTCAATCGTCCGTCGCTGATGATCTACGGCGGGACGATCCGTGCGGGCCACTGCCCGAGCCTAGCGGCGGGTACGGGCGGCGGGGGTGGGGACGAGGTGGATATCGTCTCGGCGTTCCAGTCGTACGGACAATTTCTAACCCATACGATCACCGACGAGCAGCGTGAGGAGATCGTCCACCACGCGTGCCCCGGAGCGGGTGCGTGCGGGGGTATGTACACGGCGAATACCATGGCCAGTGCGATCGAGGCGATGGGGATGTCGCTGCTGTACAGTTCGTCGATACCGGCGGAGGACCCGGGGAAGCTCGAAGAGTGCCTGCGTGCGGGTGCTGCGGTGCGAGTGCTTCTGGAGCGTGATATTAAGCCTCGCGACGTGATGACGCGGCAGGCGTTTGAGAATGCCTTTACGGTGGTCATCGCTCTGGGCGGCTCGACGAATGCGGTGCTGCACCTGATCGCAATGGCCAAGGCGGTGGGCGTGCCGCTGACGATCGACGACTTCCAGGCGATCAGCGACCGGGTGCCGATGCTCGCAGACCTCAAGCCCAGTGGCAAGTACGTGCAGGAAGACCTGCACAAGGCGGGTGGCACGCCGGCGGTGATGAAGCTGCTACTCGAAAAGGGCTTGCTACACGGTGATTGCCTGACGGTGACGGGTAAGACGGTAGCGGAAAACCTGCGCGACCTGCCAGGCCTGGAGCCTGGGCAGGACGTCATCCGCCCGTTTGATGTGCCGATCAAGGCGTCGGGGCATATCCAGATTCTCAAGGGCAATCTCGCGCCCACGGGTGCGGTGGCGAAGATCACCGGCAAAGAAGGGTTGTCGTTTACCGGCAACGCCAAGTGCTACGACTCTGAGGAAGACATGCTCGCTGCGTTGGAGCAGAAACGGATCGGCAAGGGCGACGTGGTGATCATCCGGTACGAAGGGCCTAAGGGTGGCCCGGGGATGCCTGAGATGCTCACGCCAACGTCTGCGATCATGGGTGCTGGGCTTGGCATGGACGTGGCGCTGATGACGGACGGGCGGTTCTCGGGCGGGTCGCACGGGTTCATCGTCGGGCACGTCACACCCGAGGCTCAGGAGGGTGGCCCCATTGCTCTGGTCAAAGACGGCGACAAGATCACCATCGACGCGACGCGTAACCTCATCGAGGTCGATGTATCAGACGAAGAATTGACCACCCGCTTGGCAGCGTGGACCCCACCGCCCTACAAGGCTACGCGGGGCACGCTCTACAAGTACATCAAGAGCGTGAAGTCGGCATCCGAGGGCTGCGTCACGGACGAGTAATCGCTGCGCGTAAACGCAAGCGTTTACGACATACCCATAACTGGCGATTCACCTCGATGTGGATCGCTGTGATCTAGAGCAACTGGCGTCAATATTATCCATTTTGATTGGATCGTAGGTGGTGTAACAGGCATCTGTATTTCACGGCTTGCAAGCAAGCCGTGCCACCCGGCCAATGGAGATTAATTACGCCAAGTGATCTAAGGCAAGACCAATCGGATGGTCCGCACAGCGGACCCTACACATCTGTAGCGTTTGGTTACAACAAATTGCCCGCTCGCTGACGGAGAGCAGCTCGTTGCGTACGCCACCGGTCAATTGAGAATATCTGCGCGATTAGAAAACTATTTTGAGTAGTACATAAATCGCGTAATAAAACCCGATCACAAACACGCCCATCACTGCAAAGAGTGGTCGCGGGTGATCCTCGATCTTGAAATGACTCTCAGACATAACGACGCTCCCAAATTAGGAAATGATGAAATGAATACATGCATCACGAATGCGAACTGAATACCAACAAAATATGATGGCTACATGATAACCGAATTTATCAAAATCCAAAGCTTTTTTCGGATTTTTAGAGGTGTCGATAGTGGGTCAATCTGAATATTGATGGTGGTTCGTTGCTTAAGACGTTGGTAACAATGAACTTTTAACACGTATTAAGACAAAAAAGGCCCGCTCCCTGACGGAGAGCGGCTCGTCATGGTAACGCTCGGATTCAAAATTAAAACACGACCGAGATTTGGCTGGCAACGATTTTTATACGCTCACTGCTGTTGCCAAACTGGAACCGTTCTAGTCAAAACGTCGGCGATAGAACCATGCGGCGTGTCGATGATTGCAACGCATCTCACTGATCGACTTGACACATCCGGCATGACAACGCAGATTGGGTGCTGTGCCAGACGAAGGAGATAACTCGTTGCAAACCACTCATACTGAACCGGAACCCGGAACACGTGCTGCGAACAGCGCGGTTCCGTTAAGCCGTGAGCGGATCATCGAAGCGACAGCAGCATGCCTGCATGAGACGGGCTACGACCAGACGACGATCCGGCGAATTGCGGCGCGCCTGTCGTGCGCAGTCGGCTCGGTCTACCGATACTTCCGCGACAAGCGAGAGCTGTTGTACACGGTGACGCAACAGGCCATGGAACCCGCTGCCCAGCAGATCGAGTCCGGGTGCCCGATGGATCAGGCGGTGCGAGCGTACCACTCATTGGCTACGCAGGACCTCCAGTCATACGGGCTGATGTTCTGGCTGGCTGCGGCGGACTGCGACCTGAGCCCACATACGGTAGCGATCCATGTCCAGCACGACGCGACACGCACGATCCAAGCTATCCCAGGGATCCCAGACGTGGTTACCCGCATCATCGGGTGCTGGTCGGTCCAGCTAGGCAGCGAAGAGGTGGCACAACGGTGTTGGATGGTTCTGCACGGATCGGTCATGCTCCGGCGTGATGCCCGAGAGACCCTGGAACTGGTACGGGCCCAGGCGGCCAAATCCGCTGACACTGTCGAGCCCACCGTCCCTACTGCTCTGGCGTCCGCCCAGGAAGAAACCGCCGAGACCGTGTGCGTCCAGTAAGCTCGATGAGCTGCTACAGGAGGTGTCATCACCCGTGGCTAAGTGAGAGAAGATGACCCCACGCATTGCAATACGTGGGCTTTGGTTAAATGCAGGCCCGCTGCCTGACGGTCGCGGCTCGGCTCGGATTCAAACCGACCACTACCGTGTGCGGCTGCTAGATGCCCGGTTGGTTGACAGATACGGGTAGCCCTCTAAACTAAGTGATTCTGACCAAAAATTAGAATGTAAATGTATTGGTATGCCCCGATGAACCGTCAAACGTATCTAGCGAAAAATGGTGAAGTGCAACGCCACTGGCAAACGGTGGACGCGACAGATCAGGTCCTGGGCCGAATGGCTACACAGATCGCGATGACCCTGATGGGCAAAGACAAGCCCACGTACACCCCCCACCACGACGTGGGCGACTTCGTGATCGTTGTCAATGCTGAAAAGATCAAGCTCACGGGAGCCAAGCTGGATCTGAAATTTTATAAGACGTACAGCCGACACCCGGGCGGGCTCAAGCAATATAGCTACCGGTGGATGCTCGAGCACAAGCCGGAGTTATTGATCCAAAACGCTGTCCGCAGGATGCTGCCTAAGAATAAGATCGCACGGCACATGCTCAAGAAGCTGAAGGTCTACCGTGGGCCCGAGCACCCCCACCAGGCACAACAGCCTCAGCCCGTGGCGGCGGTAGCGGCGGTATAAAACACCACGGCCAAGAAAACTTGGCCCCCTTTTAGGAAATCAGCTCAATGGCTCAGGCGACACCGACAGAAGGCACCGTCATCCAGGCTCCCACCGACACGCCGTCGGCTGACACCGCTGCGGAGGTCAAGCCCGTCGTGGAAGCCAAGCCTGATCGCGGAGGATTCTACTGGGGCACGGGCCGTCGCAAGTCGGCAGTGGCGCGTGTTCGGATCAAGCCTGGGAAAGGCAAATTCGTCATCAACGGGCACGAAGCGGATCGCTACTTCACGGAGTTGCGTGACCGCAATAATGTCGTAGCTCCTCTGCAAGCCACGAAGACCGAAGGCAAGCTAGACGTGTTCGTAAACGTCCAAGGCGGCGGATATATGGGTCAGGCGGGTGCGGTGCTGCTGGGTCTTAGCCGTGCATTGAAGACGTACGACTCATCGCTTGAACTTGTCTTGCGTAGCAGCGACTTCCTGACCCGAGACGCGCGTGAGGTGGAACGTAAGAAATACGGCCAACGCGGTGCACGGCGACGGTTCCAGTTCTCCAAGCGGTAATCGCTGGTTCCCTGCAACTTCGAACCAATTCCACCTAGCGAAACGAACCTCGTTTTATAAAGGTCGCTTGATCTGTTTAGGATCACACGCTGTATCTGTACCCGGAGCAAAGTGGCTAGAGCACCTTGCATAAATAATCGCCATGTCAGTTCTGGAGTAGGGCAGGTCATTGACCTGCCTTCTTCTTGGGGAGATGGAGAATAATTACGCAAGTTGCTCTATTATACGCATTGCGTATAGTTCTAGCGCGTTGTAAAGGATGTAAGTTATTGTCAGTTTTGACTTCGCGTTCGCAGATGCCGCGCAAGTATTAATCTTGATTGGTATAAGAGACCGCTCCCTTATGGTCGCGGCTCGTGGCGAAACACCTGGTTCATAGAACACGACCGTCTACTTGTTGGCTTGCGGCTTCTCGTCGGTGCCTAACACCTCGTCGACCAAGCCATAGTCTTTGGCTTCCTGCGCGGAAAAGAAACGGTCCCGCTCGGAATCTTCTTCGACTTGGTCTGCTGACTTGCCGCTGTGACGGGCGATGATTTCGTTTAGCGTCTGCTTGGCTTTTAGGATTTCCTCGGCTTGTATCTGCACGTCGGTGGTCTGGCCGGTGACGCCGCCGAAGGGCTGATGGATCATGACCCGCGCGTGTGGGAGGATGTACCGTTTGCCCTTGGTGCCGCTGGCGAGCACGATGGCCCCACCGCTCTGGGCCCGCCCGATGCAGTAGGTCGCTACGGGGCAGTTGAGGTACTGGATCGTGTCGTAGATGGCTAGGGTGTCGTCGACGCTGCCGCCTGGCGAGTTGATGTACAGGTTGATGTCGATGTCTTTTTTCATATTTTGCAGGTGCAGCAGGCGCATGATCACGCCCGTCGCTGAGGACGAGTTGATCTCTCCGACCAGGAAGATGACGCGATTTTCGAGCAGCAGCTCGTCGATCGTCATCTCGCGGTAGCGCTGATACGGCGCCGCCGCGGTCGCCCCCGGCCAGACACGCCCCAACGGGTCTACCCCAGGCAAGGTTCCACGCACACGTTCCCGAACATTAGCCATCGGATCTACAGGCACAGTCATCAGCTTATTCCCACGAAAAAACTTGATTGAAACTCAAAACGAGGGTGACATCATACCGCCCCGGCTAGCGTGTGGGTAGTTCGCCCGGTGCTGGTCTCAAAGCCCGGAATTTCATCAGGCAAAGACGGTCATATCTAAAAACACCATAGCCAACGTGTCGATAGAATAGACAGAGTCGTCCGCGATGGGCCCGGTGCTGGTCGCGGCGGTGGGTAGGTCATAAACCAGTGAGTATTCCGTGATCTCGGACACGCTATTTGATCGCGTTCATCAGTTGCTTCGGCGTATCCAGACGTACCCCTGGTGGGTCGTGTTGATCGAGCTGACGATCATCTGGGCGTTGGTGTATATCATCATGCGGTTCCTGCACGGGACGCGTGGCGCGCGTATGATCAAAGGCGTCGCGCTGGTGCTGATCATCGGGACGCTGTCGATCCGTGTGCTGGGCAGCGGGACGTATTTCGAACGATTAAATTTCCTGTACTCAAACTTCCTGGGGTACGCGTCGTTGGCGTTGGTGATTGTGTTTCAGCCTGAGCTTCGGCGAGCGCTGGTGCGGCTGGGTGAGGCGAGGTTCTTCCGCTCGGTGAAGCTACGCCGGGCACGTGTGATCGAGGAACTGCTCAGTGCGGTAGCGTACCTGAGCAAAAATAAAATCGGCGCCCTGATCGCGATCGAGCGGCAGGTGGAACTGGGCGGTGTCGTCGAGGCGGGAACACGCATACACGCGGACGTCACGAAAGAATTACTCAATACGATTTTTTGGCCGGGCAGCGCGCTACACGACATGGGGGTCGTGATTAAGGGCGACCGCGTGCTGGGGGCGGGCGTACAGTTTCCGCTGGCGGAGGGCGAACAACTCAGCTCCGAGCTGGGTTCGAGGCACCGAGCGGCGATCGGCTTGTCACAGGAGACCGACGCCCTGATCATCGTGGTCAGCGAAGAAACCGGGACCATCAGCCTCTCTGAGCGTGGGCGCCTGCTGCGTAATCTTTCGATCAGCGGCCTGCGTACGCTGCTGGTGCGTGGTCTCGAGCAGGTGGGACTACCCTCGGACAGCCAAGACGACAACGACCTTGAACCGACACAGGCGGTCTAACCCAACCCGATGCCCATGGAACACACCCGCCCCGAAACAGCCCCCCGCAGCATGTGGGAAAAGGTCCAGACGTATTTCATCGTTACGCTCGTCGCGGTGCTGATCTGGCTGTACTCCGAAAGTGAAAACGTCAAGCTCCAGAAGCCGCTGCAGTTGACTGTACAATTCGTGGCGCCGCCGGGTCAGGAGATGTTTATCGTTCCCGCCACCCGACAGCAAGTCCAATTGACCGTCAGCAGCGCAACGAGTCAATACGATCATCTTCAACGGCTTCAGGTCAAGCCGATCGAACTGATCGTCACCGACGACCCAGACAACCCCCAGCAAACGGTGGTCCTGCGTGACAAGCTCCTGAACTCGCCGGTAGGCGACTTGGGCGTGAGCATCGTCGATCTGCAGCCCAGGACGCTCGACCTGCGTGTGGAACGGATTGAGCAGGTGACGGTCCCGATCTCGACGGAATCGATCGTTCCACCCGGCGCGCAACTGGCTTCGGCACCGGTGATCGTCCCGTCTGAGGTGACGGTCGGCCTGCCCGCGAGCTTGGTGTACGACCTTGACAATCTGAAAGTGGAGGCAAAAGTTGATCCTGATAATGTGGCTCGGCTGGAAGAAAACGTTCCTCACAAGCTGACCGTGCCGCTTACCCTGCCTGGGTATCTCCGCGACCAGCTCTTTGGTAAGGCCCCGGACATTACCCCCCCTACCGCCAGCATCACGATTACCATCCGCAAACAAACCGACACACATACACTCACGGGCGTGCCGATCCTGATTACCGCGCCTTGGTACGAACTTAAGCGGTTCGCTGTGCAACTCCAAGACGATCAGCGTGTGCTGAGCGAAGACGTGCGTCTGACAGGCCCAAGCGACGTCATCGATCAGATTCGTAAAGGTGAGAGCCGAGTCTTGGCGGAATTGCGCCTCTCGGCGGACGACCTGGAATCGAGAATCACGACCAAACAGCTATTCCTGAACGTCCCCACGGGTGTACGTGTCGAGTCCACGATCCCACACGTCAATTTTACGATCACGCCTATCGCTGACTCCGCAGCACCACGGCCCCCCACACCGGGCCCCGCGTCCGCGCCGCTACCTGCGGGGACCTCGGAGGCCGGCGTTTGATCGCTATGTGTTTTTCTAAGCGTGCCTCTGCGGCTAGAGCAACTGGCGTCAATATTTTCGATCTTGATTGGATCGTAGGTGTAATACGCATTGCGTATATTTTCAGCGCGTCGCAAGTGATGTAAGCCATTGCCTGTCCTATCCCCGCGTTTGTAGACGCCGCGCAAATATTAAATTGAATTGGTATAATAAACATCTGTATTTCACGGCTTGCAAGCAAGCCGTGCCACCCGGTCAATGGAGATTAATTACGCCAAGTGCTCTAGCGTTACCCGCCTTCAAGGGTGATGAATAACTGGCGCAGACAAATCCGCTCCGGCAAAAAAAAAAAAAAAAAAACGACTTTGAGCCCCCTCAAACCGTCGTCCCGTGTCGCCCACAATCTCGTTAGCCCCTATCTGACTTGCGCTTACGTGTGAAAGATTATCACTCTTGGTCAGAGACGACTCTCGACCCACCGAGATGATCGGCACATCGTTTGTTTTTCCATTGATCACGGCGATATTCCCGCTATGGTAGAATTCCGCATAGAAATGTGCCTAAAATGGACCAAAGTCCATGCTCAACGGAATTCCGTTCAATCAACTGTTATGCCACTAACAACTGGAGAATCAGCGATGAAACGACTACTTGCCACGACCATGTTCGTGCTCGCTCTTGCGGCAACGCCAAGTGCGCAAGGCGGCCTTATCTCAATCGATTTCAATGACGGTACCGGGGATGGCGATGCAATCGGGAGTTTTTATGCAGCACTGGGCATTACGTTTGTTGAGGCTGTGTGGAGTGACCGATTTGATGGACGACCGGGCACATCCTCACCCTTTCATCTTGACTCGCTAAGCACGCCGGAATTGCCGAAAATTGATAACCCGATTATCGGTTTATTCTCGTCATCGGTCGATATGGTATCGATTTCTGCGATTGACGTCGGGTTCAATGATGCGCGTCTGGACGTGTATGATGCGATCACTGGTGGAAACCTAATTGGTACATCGACATATACTGGATTGACTGAATTTGGAAACACGCTGACAGGTATTGATACTGGCGTGCTTTCGGTTTCGGTATCGGGCATACGGAGGATCGAGTTGTACCAACCAAATTCGGGCATTTCGAATGACGGTATGGCATTTGATAACCTTTCGTTCAACGTCGTCCCAGAACCGACATCGATCACAATGGTACTGGTCGTCTTCGCCGGCGTGTTTGCCATACGGTCGCGGCAACGACGGTTCGACAACGCAAACGCAACGTGACATAACCAGCCGATGCACGCGATCCGGATTGGCGCGGTGCGTTCGCTGCGCTCTTCAACATCAACTACCCAACCGCGTGATCTCGGTCGTTAGCCTGTCGCTCGCGCAAGACGGACGATGGCAATCAGATGATGATCGGGCAGTTGGAGCACAAACGGCGTGATAAACGGCTCAAGGGTTTTGACAGCCGGTTCGAAGTTCGGACAGATGCCCCGATTGGGATTTGCTTAGAAGCTGTTTCAAAAACCATCTCCCCTTGAAGGGAGAGGTTGGGTAAGGGGTGAAAGCCCCGAAAATCATGAGCACACGACCCTCCCCCTACCCCCTCCCTGACAGGAAGGGGAGTTATCAAACCAGTTCTAGATACTAGGGCGTTTTTATATTTGATTGCAACCCTGCGTTAAGAGACCGCTCCCTGACGGTCGCGGCTCGTCGTGGGAATCTGTTGCGATCAAAAACGAAAATGCTCTACGCGTGCTCTTTTACATCACCCCGGATCGCTGACGACGATGGCCAACGCCTGCCGGGGAACAGACGCTCGGCACATCGTTTGTTTTTTCCATTGAGCACGACGATACTCCCGCTATGTAGAATTCCGTTCAATCAACTGTTATACGCATTGCGTATAGTTCTAGCGCGTTGTAAAGGATGTAAGTTATTGTCTGTTTTGCCTTCGCGTTCGCAGATGCCGCGCAAGTATTAATCTTGATTGGTATTAGCCACACACAACCACCAGTAAATCGAGGAGTCTAGAAATATGATCAAGTTCGTTATGTGTATAACGCGACACCCAGATATGACTCGCGAAGAATTCAAAGACTACTGGATGAATAAACATGGCCCATTCTTCATGAGCAATGCTGATGCGATGGGCGCAAAAAAATATGTGCAATCACACACACTCGATACCCCTTTGAACGAAGGCCTTAGAAATTCAAGGGGCATGTTGCCTGAATATGATGGGGTCGCTGAGGTGTGGTTTGAATCAGAAGAGGCTCTGATGGAGGGAATGAGCTCACCTGAGGGGCAGAAATTAGGTGCTGCATTACTGAAAGATGAAGGGAATTTCATCGATCACTCAAAGTCTTCAGCGTTTATTGTTAAAGAATACGAATTCTAAATGGCTAACAAGTCGCTCGTTCGGACAGATGCTCCGATTGGGATTTGATTAGAGCACCTTGCATAAATAATCGCCATGTCAGTTCTGGAGTAGGGCAGGTCATTGACCTGCCTTCTTCTTGGGGAGATGGAGAATAATTACGCAAGTTGCTCTAGGGCGTTTTTATATTTGATTGCAACCCTGCGTTAAGAGACCGCTCCCTCACGGTCGCGGCTCGTCGTGGGAATCTGTTGCGATCAAAAACGAAAATGCTCTAAACGTGCTCTTTTACGTCACCCCGGATCGCTGGCGACGATGGCCAACGGTCGGCCTGGGAAGAGGCGCTCGGCACCTTCAACCACGACGCGCATGGCGTCGGTGAGGCTCGGCCCCTCGCCGCCACGGATCACCCGCACCGCGTAGCGATCACCGTGGCCGAATAGGACCTTGACCTTGATAGGCACTGCCACGCCGTCGACGTCGCCCCACACAACGGTACCCGTATCGGATCGGTGCACCGCGTCACGCGGGACGGTCAATACCTCGACACGCTGATCCATGGGTACCCTGGCTAAGACGCTCATGCCGGGCTTGAGTCGGCCGTCCAGGTCGTTCAGGCGTATCTTGACGGGGAAAGTACGCGCTGCTGCTGATCCCAGCGGGTTGATCGCGGCGACGCGCCCGACCACATCCAGCGACAGCGGTTCGATCAACAGCTCGACCTCGTCGCCGGGCTTGATGTGATTAATCAGATGCTCGGGGACGTCAATGGCGGCGTCGATCTTGCCACGCGAGATGACCTCAACGACTTGATCACCCTGGTCGACCCACTGCCCCACCTCGACGATCTTGCGGACGACGATGCTGTCAAACGGCGCCCGGACGGTCAGCCGATTGAGGTATTGCTCAATGCGATCAAGGTCGGCTTGTGCAGCTAGGACATCGGCCTGTGCGCGTTCGAGGCGTGCCTGTTGGGCTTGCTGGGTGGTGTGGGCGTCGTTGACTTCCTTGGGCTTGGCTGAGCCGGCTTTGAGCAACCCGTCGAGGTACTTGCGATCGCGTGTGGCTTGGTCGAGCTGCGCCTGTGCCACGGCGACGGTGGCTTGTGTCTGCTTGAGCTGTGCCTGGGCAGCGGTTTGATCCAGCCGTGCCCAGACGTCGTCGATCTGTGCCAATACGGTCTGTTTACCGATCAAAACGTCGCCTTCTTCGACGGGTATCTCGACGATCCGCCCGGGGCGCTCAGCGGCGACCACAACTCGACGCACCTCGCGCAACTGCCCCACGACGTCGGACCGTGCCTGGAGCGTGCGCTGTTCGACCGCACCGACACGGACCATCGCTGGGGGTGGGCCGCCCTGCTGCTGGCCCATTGCAAGATCATCAGCGCCGATCAGCCCGATAGCCACACAGCACCACACAGCTAACACCGCGCGTGGCTGGCGGCGAGAGATTGGGTTCGTCTGATTGGTCATCAGAATCCTGTGCCCCAGTTGAATTAACACTTTGACACTATATTAAAACTGTCGGCTAGAGCATTTTTCAGTTTCGTGTACGGCAGTACGGCTTGACGATCGATACTCTCTTTCATGTGGGCCCGCTCCCTTGTATCTATCTGTCAGTATAGTTTGATCTGGTTTATCGTTGTGCGTGGCTGGGCGCAGTGAGCGTAGCCCCGCCACGCTGACCGGTCGCGAGATCGTTGTGAGAATCTGTTGCGATCAAAAACGAAAATGCGCTAGTTACGCCATCTGCTCTAACGTCGTGCGACACCCTGGCTAGGCCAACGGCGCTGATTGGGCGTTATAATCAAAGAATCGCAAAATCCATAAACATTGGGCATAGCTGTGACGTATTACGAAACGGTTAATGGTTTGTAATAGAAGACGATCCGTGCGATCGGAAGGCTTGAAAAATTAGAATAACTACAAGTTATAACACGATTTACATGTAAAAATTTGACGTTTAAGCCCACCCCTGCTAAACTCTCGCCCTATGGTCACATCTACTGCCACATCTAAAACCAAGCGTCGATCCAGCCGTACCGCTTCAGGAACGGCTTCAACCCGTCAATCCGCCAAAGGAAACGGCAAATCCCCGGCCACAAAAAAGGCTTCGCCGAATTTAAGCGGCATTACAATAACGACTTACAACAGTGCATTGAGATGGCTCAACTCGCATATCAACCATGAAGTAATGCGGGTGGTGCCGTACAATACCCGAACGTTTAATCTGGATCGGATGAGGAAGCTCTTAGGGAAGCTGGGGAACCCGCATCAGCAGATTAAATTTGTGCATGTGGCGGGCACCAAGGGCAAAGGTTCGACCTGTGCAATGGTTTCGAGCATGCTCCGAGCCAGCGGCTACGCGGTGGGGTTGTACAGCAGCCCGCACCTGGTCGACGTGCGTGAGCGGGTCTCGATCAACGGACAGGTCATCAGCCAATCCGACATGATCGAGAGTTTTAAGCAGATCGCTGCGTACGAAAAGACGCTGGGCGGCAACCAGGGCTTGACGTATTTTGAAATTCTGACGGCGACGGCGCTGCGCTACTTCGCGAATGAAGCGGTTGACATCGCGGTGCTCGAGACGGGGCTGGGCGGACGGCTCGACGCGACGAGCGTGGTTACGCCATTGGTGTGTGGCATCACGCATATCAGCATCGATCACACGAATGTGCTGGGCAACGACCTTGCCACGATCGCCACGGAAAAAGCGGGCATCTTCAAGAAGAGCATCCCCGCGGTAAGCGTGGCGCAAAACCCCGCGACCGGTGAGGCGCTGAACCTCATCGCTCAGGAAACGGGTACGACACTGGAGTACGTAGGCACGGAGCTGGAATTCAGCTACCGTTTTGAAGCCAGCCGAGAGCTTGGCCCACACACACGCGTGTGTCTCACGACGTCCACGAGCCGGTGGGAGCATTTGGCGGTGCCGCTGCGTGGCGAGCACCAGGCGCACAACTGCGGCCTGGCGCTGGCTATCCTCGACAAGCTCAAAGGCAGCGGGTTTAACATCTCAGACGAACAAGTCACGCATGGTCTAACCCAGACGACTCTGGCCGGCCGAATGGAGCAGGTCTGCGACAAGCCAAAGGTCTTGGTCGACGGCGCTCACAACGCCACGTCGATCCAGGCGCTGATCCGTTCGCTGGGCGCGTTCATCGCTTACGACTCGCTGGTGCTGATCTTCGGGTGCGGCCAGGACAAGGACTACCACGGCATGCTCAAGCAGGTTTCTCTGGGAGCTGACAAGGTGATCTTCACCCGTGCCAAAGCGAATCCCCGGGCAATGGAGCCTGCTGATCTAGCGAGTGAGTTTGCTGAGTTGTCGGGCAAGATGATGCAAACCGCGCCGAACCTGACCGAGGCGCTGCGATTGGCGTCGCGCGCGGTGAGCCGAGAGGACCTGATCGTCGTGGCGGGCAGCTTCTACCTCGTGGGCGAGGCGAAGAAGTACTTTGGCGATCTCGTGGTGGGCCTAAGGGCGGCGTCATAAATAATCACGACACACATCAAGCCCTCAAATCTAAATGAACGATAGAACGTAGGCGTTTAGAACCCCTCCCAAAACCCAAACAATAGACCACCAACAACTGATTCACCGGTGTAAACTTTCGTCATTTACACTGGCTGACAAGCAGCCAGTGGCACCCGATTCCCCCCCCAGCGGAGGTTTTGGGATGATTCCCAGTTAATTGGTGCTGGCGTTGCTGCCGACGAGGTACGGGGCAAACGTCTCGTAGCTATGGACGATGACGCCGCCGAAGCCGCCGCGTTTGCTTAGTGCCTGCTCTAGCTTCTGCTTCTGGAACCAGAACTCCGAGGGAGGCAGGCCGTGGAACGAAACCTCGGGTCGACCAGGAATCTTGAGCGTCTCGAGCCCGGCACAGACGTACTTGCCAACCCACTCGGCATAGGCGCGCTCGACCTCGATGTGCTGTGCGATCGAGTCGTCTCCCAGCGCCTGGCGGCGGTACGACATGATCGCGACGTAGTCGGTCATATCCTGGATGTGCTCGTGAAAATTCTTGCTCTGGCCGTTGTACTCGAGTGTGCAGTTGTCGTCGGGGGCGATCTTCTGGTCGTACCAGAACGGGATGCTCGCTGAGAGTGTCATCCAGGGTGCGTCGAGTTTAATTTTTAGTGCTACAGCTTCGTAGAGGTCGAGGTTTTGCCGCATGATTTCGCGGCGTTGGGGGGTGTCCCACTGCGGTAGCAGGTAGGGCTCGATGTCGTAGTGGATTCCCGCGATCCTGGTATTGGCTGGGAGGGTCTTGTTAAACGCGAATATCGCGTCGAGTACGGCGAGCGTGACCTGTCTGTTTTGTGCCAGCGCCATCTCGGGCGCGCCGTCGAGCATCTCGATTTGAATGCCTTTGCTGTTGGCCTTTTGTATGAAACGCCGCAACTGATCGGCGTAGAGCAGTTGGGGTCGGCCCCGCTTGATCGAGGACCTGTCGATGGGGACCTGCACCGGCAGCATATCTATGCCATACGCTTCGCAGAATGCCAGGACCTCGTCTTGCGCCTGCTCGGTGCGGAACCACTTGTCGCGCCAGACCCACATGCCGAAGACGCGTGTTGCCAAAATGGACTTTTGCTGTGCTGGGTTGTTCTGTTGTGCGAGCAACTGCCTGAACGAGCTGTAATCGCTGACCACCGCGCCCCCGAAGCTGGTCTCGTGCTTGAGGGTAAGCTCGACCTGTTTGCGTTGTAGCCAAAACTCGCGTGCGGGTCGGCCATAAAAGGTCGTCCGTGGGTATCGCGGGTTTTTCTGTGTCTTGAAGCCGACCCACAGGGACTTTCCGATCCACTGAGCGTAACTAAGCTCCGAGGCGACGCGATCGGTGATCCCCAGCGTGTCGCCCTCCCGCGGACGGTCGCACAGCACGACGACGTAATCGGTCAGGTCCTGGATATATTTGTGAAGGTTGCGGTGCTGGCCAAAGTAGTCCACGGTGCAGTTGTCTTCGTGGGCGACCTTTTCGTCGTACCAGGACGGCATGGTCGCGGCGAGGGTCAGGCGGGGGCTGTTTTGCTTTAGATGTGTTCTAAAGATTTCGAGCATTTCGACATACTGGCGCATGATTTCTCGTCGCCTCGACGGCTGATCCCAGCTCGGGAGCAGGTGCGGCGATATGTCGAGGTGCACCCCCAAGAGCCTCCCGTCCGTCGGCAGGGTGCGGTTGAACACGACGATCCCCTCAAGGAGCGTCAGCGTCTGTTCGCGGTTTTCTTCTAGCGCCATGCCCGGCGACCCGATCAGCGCTTCGACGGCGATCCGTTTTTTTCTGGCTTGGGCGATGAGCTTGGCGAGGTCCTGGGCGTGGTCAATGGTGGGCTGGTGGCCTTGCTGGTCGGACGAAGCGGACTCAACACGGACCAAAAGCCTGTTGATGTTGTATTGCTGACAAAAATCGATCAGGCTGCTTCGCTGGTGCTCACCGATAATCATGTTGGGATCGAGTACCGTCAGTGCTGAGAACCGCTGCTCGATGGCGGCACGAGCGTTTTGCTGGTCAGCGCAACTGAGGCTAAGTGTGGTCAGGCACGCTGTGGTGAGCATCACCATGGCACCCACGAGGCCCACCGCTAACCGCCTGTACTGAACCACTGTCAAAACCCCTCCCAGCGGTGTCCTATAACCCGCTGGTCACTGTGTAAGACCCTGATGAACCTAGGATCGGCAAAAAGCGAGCCTCAGTGTCGTCCCGGTGGGGTCCCAAGCCGGTAGAGGCAGTAAAATCTATGCCCCGATGGTCGAGTATCACCCAAGCATTTTGTAGGCCTAAAGCGCCTAACTAAGCCCAGGCGATTGAGTTGATGCCAAAATCAGGTTGAGTTTCTCCTGGGCAATGGGTAAGATGACCTAGAATGTCCTATCGTTTTAGTGGGTGTTTGTTTGATCTAAATTTTTCAGACTCGGTCATGTAACCATCTGCAATTGGTTAGGCATATAAACAACGGTGCAATTCATATGAACTTTTCTTGGAGGCAATCACAAATGAAATCCTTTCACACGTCACTGGCTGTTCTGGCAATAGGTTTGATCGGCGTGCTCGGTTCTGCGGTACAAGCCGACCAGACGATCGACAACTTCGAGAGTTACAAGTCTGGTCAGATCATCGGCAAGAGCTGGGACTCGAAGCCTTGGCGACGATTCGGCCACGCGACGAACGACAACGTCGTGGCGACGGGCACGGACGGAAAGGTGATCTCTGGCCGACGCAGCGCTGAGTACGGCGCGTTTTGGCCAAACCGGTTTGGGGCGATCCGCAAAGTATTCAATGAGGCGAAAGACCTGAACGACTTCGCTGCGGCGAGCTTCAAGATCCGCTCGGACAACGGCTCGACCAACACCCGCGTGAAAATCGCTGTCAGCGACGGCGACACGACGTACATCGGCGCGGTGGGCCAAAACCTGACAAACAAGATGCAACACTTTACGTTTAGCATCGACCCGGCTGACATGGTGCTAGCCGACGGGTCACGCAGCTATGCCGACGTGATCACGAACGTAACCATGATCGGCATGGACTTCACCAGCAGCGAGGGGCAGTACACGGAGTCGATCATCTTTGACGACTTCGAGTTGCGCGATAGTTTGGAGACCACCGACAGCGACTGGTAATACGCGCTCTGGCCGCGGTTGGGGCTACCCTTTGCCGTGGCCCGAAAAATTCAACGGCATAATCAATCCAGACCCAGGGACAAACGTCTCTGGGTCTTTTTATTTTGAGTATGGCTGTGTTGAAATTTTTTACTAGAGCAACTGGCGTCAATATTTGCCGTCTTGTTGGATCATAGGTGCAACAGACATCTGTATTTCACGGCTTGCAAGCAAGCCGTGCCACCCGGTCAATGGAGATTAGAGCACCTTGCATAAATAATCGCCATGTCAGTTCTGGAGTAGGGCAGGTCATTGACCTGCCTTCTTCTTGGGGAGATGGAGAATAATTACGCAAGTTGCTCTAATTACGCCCGTTGCTCTAAAGTAAGATCATGCTGCAGATCGGCCCCGTCAGGCTGTCTTCCAACGTGCTGCTCGCCCCGATCGCCGGTTACTGTGACTTGGCGTTTCGGCTTGTGGTGCGCAAGATCACAACCCCGATCCCGGAGACTCGGTGCGTGGCGGGTGTGGGCTTGGCGTGCACGGACCTGCTGTGCCCGCAAGCGGTGTTGAACGAAAACAGGAAGTCGATGTGGCTGGCGGCGACGTGCGACCAGGACCAGCCGCTGTGCATGCAGCTCTACGGCACGGACCCGGACATCCTGGCGCAAGCGGCGCAATGGGCGGTGGAACATGGAGCCTGCGTGGTGGACATCAACATGGGCTGTCCGGTCGACAAGGTGACGAAAAAAAACGGCGGCTCGAAGCTGCTGTGCGACCCGGCCTCGACGGTCCTGCTGGCGAAACGGGTGGTGGAAGCAGTCGATGTCCCGGTGACGGCGAAAATTAGGCTGGGGTGGGACGACCGGTCAATCGTTGGCCCGAGCTTGGCGCCGGCGCTGGCGGACGTAGGGATCGCAGCGATCACGGTGCACGGGCGTACGACGGAGCAAAAGTTTCGCGGGTCGTGCAGGCTCGACGGGATCGCACGCGTGGTCGAGGCGATGAAACACCATCCCGGTGTGCCGGTGATCGGTAACGGCGATATCAAATCACCCCAGGACGCGAAGCGGATGCTCGACGTCACGGGATGCCGAGGCGTGATGATCGGACGAGGTGCACTCAAACAACCGTGGCTGTTGCGAGACACAGCGTATTACCTAGCGACGGGCGAATTACCGACCCCTCTGACACATGCCGAAAAAGCAGAAGTCATGATCGATCACTTCGATACGCTGTGCCGTCTGCGTGGTGAGGAAACGGCGCTGAGGATGATCCGACAACGTATAAGCTGGTACTCGCCGGGTCTTCAGCCCTGGCCGGGACTACGACGCGGTATCCAAACGGTGCAATCGGCGGCCCAATTCCACGACTACATGGCTACGGGGATTGAGCAGATCAAGTCGGTCGGCTCCGAGATCGCCGTCGCTGCGGTGTGACACGGCATCCGAAAAACGTGTTACTTAGCGGCGCGCTGCTCGACGGGTACATAGTCGCGTTTGGTGGGGCCGACGTAAACCTGACGCGGACGGCTGATGCGGCCGGTGGTGTCGTCGTGGACCTCTTTCCAATTGGCGATCCAACCTGGCATGCGGCCGATGGCGAACATGACGGTGAACATGTTCACGGGGATGCCAATGGTGCGCATGATGATGCCGCTGTAGAAGTCGACGTTTGGGTAGAGGTTGCGGTCCTTGAAATAGCTGTCCTCGAGCGCGACCTCCTCGAGCCGACGGGCGAGGTCCAGCAGTGGGTCGTTGATATTAAGCTTGGTCAGGACCTTGTCGGCGGAGTCTTTGAGGATGCGTGCGCGGGGGTCGAAGTTTTTGTAGACACGGTGGCCAAATCCCATCAGGCGGATGCCCGAGGACTTGTCCTTGACCTGCTCGATGTACTGCTTCAGGTCGATCTTGTTCTTGTGGATGTGCTCGAGCATCTCGATGACGGCCATGTTCGCCCCGCCGTGCAGGCGACCCCACAGGGCACAAACGCCCGCGGCACAGCTTGCGAATAGGTTGGCGCCGCTGGAAGCGACCATACGCACGGTGCTCGTCGAGCAGTTCTGCTCGTGGTCGGCGTGGAGGATGAGGATGCGGTTGATGGCGTTGACGATATCAGGGTCCGGTTCGTAGGGTTTGTTGGGCAATGAGAACATCATGTGCAGGAAGTTTTGGCAGTACCGCAGCCCGGGATCGGGGTACATGAGCGGTTGGCCGAGCGATTTTTTGTGGCTGGCGGCCGCCATGGTGCGGACCTTGCTGATAAGTCTGGCGGCGGCGATCTCGAAGGTCGACTCGTCCTCCATCTGCGTGATCTCGGGGTAGTAGCAACTGGTGGCGTTGATCATGGCTGACAAGACGGCCATGGGGTGCGCGTTGGGTGGAAACCCGTCGAAGAGCTTGTAGAGCCCTTCGTGCAGGAGTTCCTTGGCGGTGAGCAATTCTCGGAACCGTTCCAGGTGATCGGCTGTGGGTAGCTCGCCGTAGATCAGCAGCAGGGCCGTCTCGATAAACGTGCCCCGCTCGGCGAGCTGCTCGATGGGGTATCCGCGGTATCGCAGGATGCCCTTCTCGCCGTCGATGTAGGTGATAGCGGATTTGCACGCACCGGTGTTGGCGAAGCCGTCGTCGAGGGTGACGTAACCGGTCTGCGCACGGAGCTTGGATATATCGATGCCGCGATCGTCTTCGGTGCCAAGGATCACGGGCAGGTCAAGGGTCTGATTATCGGTCCGCAACTGGATGGACTGGGTCTGGTTCATGGGTTTACTCATAATAGGGAACTTATCGGTCTTTTTTTTATTCCACCTCCACTGACGTTCGCGTCTATGTACCCGCGCGGCGGAAGTCATTTTGCGTAGGCTAGAGCAACTGGCGTCAATATTTTTTATCTTGATTGGATGGTAAGTGTAACAAACATCTGTATTTCACGGCTTGCAAGCAAGCCGTGCCACCCGGTCAATGAAGATTAATGACGCCAGTTGCTCTAAACATGATGCCACCGCGACCAGTCCAGCAAACGAGACTATTTGTGGTCGATTTCACTTCTCAATCGGCGCAGCAGATCGAAGGCATCCATGGGGGTCAGTGCGTCCAGGTCGGCTTGGCGGATGCGGTCGATCACGGGGTGGTCGATGTACTCGGTAAACAACGGTAGCTGAGGGTCGCTTCGGCTGGCACGGTTCGTGGTGGCGGGTACGTGTGCGGTTTGACTCACGGAGAGCTGGCCAAGCAGCTCATCGGCGCGGCGGACCACAACGTCGGGCAGGCCGGCAATCTTGGCGACGTGGATGCCGTAGCTGCGGTCGGTGGCGCCCGGGACGATGCGGTGGAGGAAGACGATCTGGTCGTTCCACTCGCGGACGGTGACGTTGAGGTTGGCCACGTTCTCAAACCGGTCGGCTAGTGAGGTCAGCTCGTGGTAGTGCGTGGCGAATAGCGTGCGGCAGGCGCGTTGGGCGAGGTGCTCGGCGATGGCCCAGGCGAGGCTCAGCCCATCGAGCGTGCTGGTACCCCGACCGATCTCGTCGAGGATGACCAGGCTGGCGGGCGTGGCGTGGTGGCAGATGTTGGCGGCTTCGGTCATCTCGACCATGAAGGTGGACTGTCCCGCGTGCAGCTCGTCGCTGGCGCCGATGCGTGTGAAGATGCGGTCGCACAGGCCGATGGTCGCGGTGTCGGCGGGTACGAAGCTGCCTGTGTGTGCTAAGAGTGTGATCAGCGCCGCTTGGCGGATGAACGTGGACTTACCAGCCATGTTCGGGCCTGTGATCAATGCGAGGGTGGCGCGGGGCTGCGAGTCGGCGGCGGAGCCGAGCGTGGCGTCGTTGGGCACAAACCGGTCGGCGAGCAATTGGTCGAGCACGGGGTGACGGGCTCCGCGGAGGTCGAGCACGGGTTGATCGACGATTGTTGGCTTGACGTATCGTGCGCGCACGGCTCGTTTGGCGAAGCAGGCGAGCACGTCCAACTCGGCGACGACACCAGCGAAGCTGCGCAGGGGCGGGAGGTGCTGCTGGGCTTGGGCACAAAGCTGTGCGAAAAGCTCCTGCTCACGGGCGACGGCACGCTGATCGGCACTGAGCACCTTTTGTTCAAACTCTTTTAGCTGTGGCGTGGTGTAGCGTTCGGCGTTTTTGAGCGTCTGCTTGCGCGTCCAATCGTCGGGTGCGCGGTCCTTGTTGGCGGCGGTGACCTCGATGTAGTAGCCGAAGACTTTGTTGAACCCGACCTTGAGACTGGTGATGCCGGACTGCTCGATGAGTTGTTTTTGGTAATCGGCTAGCCAGGCGTGGCTGTCTCGCTGCAGCGTGCGGTACTCGTCGAGCTGAGCGTCGAACCCGTCCCGGATCAACCCGCCCTCGCGCAGGTGAGCTGGAGGCGACTCGACGCAGGCGTGGGCGACGGCGTGGGCGAGCTCGGTGAGCGAAACGGCAACGTGGGTGAGCTGATCGTGATACGGCGTGACGGCGGGCCGATCGGCTAGGAGCTGGATCAGCAGGTCCGCCTGTGCGGCACTGGTGCCCAGCGCGACGAGGTCTCGGGGCGTGGCGCGGCCGACGGCGATCCGAGCAATGATGCGCTCGACGTCCTGCACGTCGTCGAGGGTATCGGTGAGCTGTGTGAGAAAGGTATCGTCCGCAACCATCGCCTCGACGACGCGCTGGCGCTGTTCAATGGGCTGACGTTGCGCCAAGGGGTAACACAGCCAGTGGCGGAGGGTGCGCTTGCCCATAGCGGTAGCGCAACCCTGTAGGACGCCAAGCAGGCTGCCTTCGGTCGAGCCGGACCGGATTGTGCGCTCGATCTCCAGGCTACGCAGCGAGGCCTGGTCGACGACGAGGTACTCGCTACGAGCAAACCGCTTGGGCGGCTGGAGGTGCGCGAGCCGACCGGGCTGTTCGTCTGTGCCCCGGGGGGCTTGGGTCTCCAGGAGGTAGTGCACGACCGCAGAGGCTGCGCCCAGTGCTGGGTCGTCGTGCGCCATGCCGAACCCCTCGAGCGTGACGACTTGGAATTGTTTGCAGATCGTTTCGACAGCCTCGGCTGGACGGAACTGCCACGGGGGTCGGCTGACCGATGCGCATTCGAGGAAATCGAGGACGTCTTTGAGTATGCCGACGGGCGGGTCGGTGTCGTTAGCTGGGGCGTAGAGCAACTCGCGCGGCGCGATGCGTGCTAGCTCGTCTGCCACCTCGCTCTGGTCGACCGTGATCAGCGAAAACGACCCGGTGCTCAGCTCGGCCCAGGCGATGGAAGCTGTGTTCTGCTTGGGGTGGAGCGCAACGGCGGCAAGCGGGTTTTCGGTGGCTTCGTCGAGCAACGACTCGTCGGTGAGTGTGCCGGGCGTGATGACGCGGGTGACCTCGCGCCGGACGACGCCTTTGGCTTGGGATGCGTCTTCCATCTGGTCGCAGACAGCGACGCGGTAGCCGGCCTGGATCATGCGGCGGAGATAGCCATCGACGCTGTGGTACGGCACACCGGCCATGGGTACACCTGCGCTACGCTGCGTGAGTGTGACGCCCATGACCTTGTTGGCGAGCTTGGCGTCGTCGTAGAACATTTCATAGAAGTCGCCCATACGAAAAAACAGCACGCAATCGGGGTGCTCCTGTTTAAACCGGTGGAACTGGCGCATGGCGGGCGTGACGGAACTGGGGGGCGCGTCGGCTTTGACCGGAGGCTGCGGCGCGGGCGGCGCGGGCTTTTTTGTGCCTTTGGTGGGTAGGGTCGTCGTGGTTTCCACGGGGCCCAATATATCTCAATGGCCAGACCAACGTGGGCGTGGGGTGAGAATCGGTGGGCAAAACCACAGGCAAAAGGAGGCCGAAGCGTATGATGTGTCTATGGAGCAGTTATTTGAGACACAGCGGGAGCCGATGGCTGGCTACGCACAGGTGGCACTGGAGCAGGGTATCGATCTGGCGCCGGACGGGCTGACGTACGCGATCCCCCAGACGCTGGACGATCTGCGCGTGGGCGAGCGTGTGATCGTGCCGCTGGGGAAGTTCAATAAAAAAGTCGCTGGGCACGTGGTGACGGTGGCGGACCAGTGCGAGACGTTCGTCAAAGCAAAACGTGTATCGGCGGCGCGGATCAAGCCGATCATCGCGCGTGACCCGTCGGGGATCTCGCTGCCACCTGATTTGATCGAACTGGCGCGGTGGATGGCGGGGTACTACTGCTGCCCGCTGGGGATGGTGTTCGGGTCCATGCTGCCTGCTGCGGTGCGACATGGGACGGGTCGGGTAACGCAGACACTGGTGGGCCTGAACGAAACGGAAACGGTAAAAGACTCACCCAAGATCACGAAACTCCAACGCGCGGTGGTGGAGGCGCTCAATGGTGAGGTTGAGCGAGGCAAGGCGTGGGTCGAGATCAAAGACCTGACGCGGCTAGCAGGCGCACGGACGGTCGGGCCGGTGAAGCAGTTGATTGAAAAGGGATTGCTGACCACGAAGCAGGAGACGACGGTGCAGGGCGTGATCGAGCCCCCCGCACCTATGGCGGCGAAAGCGGCTACCGAATTTGAGTTGACCGAAGGGCAACGCTTGGCGGTCGAGCGGCTGGCGGACCACGTGCACAACGGTTTTAGCGTGCATTTGCTGCACGGGGTGACGGGCAGCGGCAAGACGGAGGTGTACCTGCGCGTAATCGAGCATGCGCTGGGAATCAATGGCGGCGACGCGGGGACAGGTGGGCACCAAGGCGCGGCCGACGGTGATCCGCGTGTAACAGCGGGCGGATCGGTCGGCATGGCCCCCGACGCACCAGGGGCGATTGTACTGGTGCCGGAGATCGCGTTAACGGGTCAGACGGTTGCGCGGTTTATCGATCGGTTCGACTCGGTGGCGGCGCTGCACTCGGGGCTCACGGCGAGCCAGCGTCACGAGCAGTGGCGCCGCATCCGAAGCGGCGAGGCGAGGATCGTCGTGGGGGCCAGGTCGGCGGTGTTCGCTCCGCTGCCCCGTGTAGTCGTGATCATCGTCGACGAGGAACACGACGCGAGCTACAAACAGGACCAACTGCCTCGGTACCACGGCCGAGACGTGGCGATCAAGCGCGGACAGCTATTGGGTATCCCGGTGGTACTGGGCTCCGCGACGCCAAGCCTGGAGAGTTATTTTAACGCGACACGCAGCGGCGACGCCTCTGCAGAGGGTGATCGGAACCCGTCCAAACGTAGTTACCATCTGTTGCAACTGCCTGCACGTGTGGCGGGGCTGAAGCTGCCGAAGGTGGAGGTCGTGGACATGAAGCAGGAGCGTCGTGATCGTGAGCGGCGTGGCCACGTGCACCTGCTTAGCCGACGGCTCGAACAGGCGCTAAAGGGCACCCTCGACAGCGGCTCTCAGGCGATTTTGCTTCTGAATCGGCGGGGCTACGCGAACTACATCGCCTGCCCGGACCACCGCTGTGGGTGGCAGATGTGCTGCGACTACTGCGACGCGATGATGGTGTATCACAAGGACCAGAACCTGCCCACGGGCGGAGTGCTTCGGTGCCACCACTGCCGCGCTGAGCAGGTGCTACCCCGCTCATGCCCGCTGTGCAGTAAACGTGTGACGGTGTTTGGCGTGGGCACGCAGCGTGTGGAGGAGGAGCTAGAGGCCAAGCTCCCGGGTATCCGGTTGCTGCGTATGGACTCGGACTCGATGCGCACAGGCCGGGACTACCGGCGAGGGTTGGAGGCGTTTGGTCGGGGTGAGTTGGACGTGCTGGTGGGCACGCAGATGATCGCCAAGGGTCTGGACTTTCCAAACGTCCGGCTGGTGGGCGTGATCGCAGCCGACGCGTCGCTACATATCCCCGATTTCCGTGCGTCGGAACGGACGTTTCAGCTCATCTCGCAGGTCGCGGGTCGCGCGGGGCGGGGCGACCCGAAACAGGTCGGCACCGTCGTCGTGCAGAGCTACAACCCCGAAGACCCGGCGATCGTGCTGGCAAGCAAACATGACTACGAGGGGTTTGCCAAGCGTGAGATTGAGCTACGCCGAGAAGTCGGCCTGCCCCCGTGGTCGCGCATGGCGCGGATCGTGGTGCGTGATCAGGACTTTGAGTCGTGCCGAGCACGTGCGGAGAAACTGGCGGGGCACCTTGAGGCGAGTATTGGTCAACTTGAATTGCCGGTCCAGTTGCGTGGTCCGATGCCTGCGCCGATCGCTCGGGTGGCGGGGTTTCATCGCCAACAGATCGAGCTGACCGCGCCGGAACCCGCAGGTGCATCTAGGCTCCAAAAGCTGCTGACCACGCTGCGCAACGCGGGCTTGGTGCGATCCGATGCACACACGGCAGTGGACGTCGACCCGGTCGTGCTGCTTTAAAGCGTTTTCAACGCATTTATAATGTTTGGTTACAATAAATTGACCGCTCCCTCACGGTCGCGGCTCGTTAGTGAACACGACACATAGATTGAAGACGCTCTAAGTGCGGGCAAGCCCGCGCCGAGTCCCCTAGAACCGGGAGACAGGTCAGCCCGGCGGTTTCGCTGTAGGCGGCGCACTGTTCTGGGGCGACCGCACGCCGTCGATTGGATTACGTTCCGGCTGACCAGATTGCGGCGTATTGCGGTGCGTCTTAGGAGGGATTATCTGGCTATAGTCATCGAGCAGTTGCTTTTGCGAAGCGTTCCACCATAAGACGCCGGCGATCCATGCGGCGATCAAGAGCAACGCCAGGAGCATATAGATGAGCGGGCGGCGAGCGGTTTTGGCTTTGACCTTTCGGCGGCGCTTGGTGCGTCGGGCGGTCTGGGCGGCTTGGCTGAGGTCGACGACATTCGGCTCGGCGGGCCCCCGAAGCGTGGCTTCCAACGCACCTTCGAGAGCTTCCAATAAATCGTCATGGGTCGCGTAGCGCTGCTGGGGATCGGGGTGAAGCATGTGCCACACGATGGCCTCGGTCTGCTCGTGCAGATCGGTGCGTACCTGCCGCAGGCCGGGGGGCTGCGAGTCGAGCCTCGCGCGTAGGACTTGCTCAACGGTTTGGCCCCGGAACGGCAGCCGACCCGACAGCGCGTGGTAGATCGTGGCGCCGAGGCTGAACTGATCGGCGCGGTGGTCGATCGGTTGCTTGCGAACGACCTCGGGAGCGACGTATTGGGGCGTGCCGAGGTACTTGGGGTCTTCGATGCGTTCGGGGAATCGCGCGACGCCGAAGTCGACGAGCTTGACGACACCCTGTGGGGTTAAAAGGATATTGGCGGGTTTAACGTCGCCGTGCACCAGGCTCACACCGTCTGCGGCGCGTAGGCCTTTGGCGACGTCGATGGCGATCTGTAAGACACGGGCTTCGTCGAGCGGAGACTGTTCGCTGATGATCTCGTCGAGGCGTTGCCCCTCGACCATTTCCATGACGATGTAAGGTTGGCTGTCTTTTTGCTCGACGGCGTAGACCTGCACGACGTTGGGGTGACTCAGCGCCGCCAGGGCGCGCGCCTCTTCGAGGGATGCGTTGACTGATGCCTCGTCACTGTCGGCGGCTTGATGGCGGACGACCTTGATCGCGACCTGCCGGCCCAGCTTGTGGTCGAAGGCCTGGAACACCTGCCCCATCGCCCCACGACCGATCACGCGCAGCAGTTGGAACTGGTCAATCTGAGCGGGTACGGCGATCGCTGTGCCGCAGCCGGGGCATTCGACGGTGCTAAACGGATCACCGACGGGAACATCGACCGTGCGATCACATTGGGTACAGGTAATCTGCTGCATCTTGTGGGCCGATGATCCGTCGTCCCCTGCCGCCGACTTGGTGTGGGCTTGTGTCGACATGATTTCTCGATGTTTTACCGGATCATCATACCGTAGCAGCCGAACACGGATAGCCTGCCGCACCTTCCATCATTAAATCGGTCTGCCACAGCAACCGGTGGAACCCAATACACATCCGCGTATGTTTGACCGCGTCGCATATCTATAAACATTTTTAACATCTGATCCCGCGGTCAAGGACAGTAGGACAATACTTATGGTAATTGGTAAAGCAGAATATATTCTGATTCTAAGAGGTACGGAACGGAAACCAAAGCAAATCAGACAGCTCGTCGAGATGACAACTTAGAGCATTTTTCAGTTTCGTGTACGGCAGTACGGCTTGACGATCGATACTCTCTTTCATGCGGGACCGCCCCCTTACGGTCGCGGCTCGTTGTGGGAATCTGTTGCGATCAAAAACGAAAATGCTCTAGCCGCTGTCTACATCTCCGAAGATCGATCTACCCAGCCGAATCACGTTCGCGCCCTCCTCGATGGCGATCTCAAAGTCGTCGGACATGCCCATCGAGAGGATCTTGCAATTAGAACCGCCGATTTTGGCTGTATGCATCTCGCTGAGGATATCGGCTGTGCGTGCGAAGGTATCGCGTGAGTCTTCAGGGTTTTCACTGCGGGGCGCCATCACCATCAGGCCCCGGAGCCTCAGGTGGAGCATGGTGTCGATCTGCTCGGCGAGATGAATGACCGCGGGCGCTGCGACGCCGAATTTGGTGGAATCGCTGGTGGTGTTGACTTGGATCAGGATATCAACAACGCGATCAACACGAGCGGCGTATGTGTGGACTTCTTCAGCTAAGCGTAGGCTATCGATGCTGTGGATTAGCTGCACGAGCGGGACGACCTGCTTGACCTTGTTGCGCTGGAGGTGACCGATCATGTGCCAGCGGACACTGGGGTGGTCGTTGGGGGTGGACGAATTGGCCTTGGCGCCGGCGAGGGTGCGCTTCCTCGAAACGAACTCCTCAATCGCCGCGGTACGCTGAGTGAGTTGCTGGACCCGGCTCTCAGCAAAGTCCTTGTGGCCCATCTCGACGAGTGTGCGTATCTGATCGGGGCTAGCGGTCTTGGTGACCGCGATGGTCAGGACACTTTTAGACGTCCTGCCGGACCTCTCGGCTGCTTGCGCCACCCGATCGGCAACGCGACGGTAGGCGTCGCGGACGTTCATGGGTGTCGAAGGCTTTCGTCGTGCTCCTGCAATCTGAGTAGTTACCATAAACTAAGAATATGTTATCACCCGGCGGATGCAAGCTTGCGTCGTCGCCAAAACCGCCATCCCAAGGCTCCGGCCAGGATTAAGACGATTATCATTGCGACCATGACCTGCGTAGTGAACGACCAACTGAAGAGCGTCTGGATATTGACTTTCTCTGCGAAGTAGTACGGCACCAGCAGCCAAATCGGCACGCTCAGCAGTGCTGCGGACCCATCGAAAGCGAGCATCTTCCAAAACGGTAGCTTAAACGCGCCGGCGCTGAAATAGATCGGTGCGCGTAGGCCGGGCATAAACCTCGCCAGGAATAGCGTCTTCCCGCCATGCTTGTGGAATGATATTTCCGCTTTGGCCAGCCGCGACTCACTGAGGTAGTGACGCAGCAGGGGCAGCCTGGGGACATGGTGTCCGTACCGGCGTCCCAGAAAATAGACGATCAGGTCAGCGCCTAGCACGGCCACAAACACCACCGGAATCATGATCCCGATCTTCGCTTTGCCTATCCCGCAGAGATACCCCCCCACGATCAATGGCAGGTCCTCGGGGATCGGTGCGCCGAACCCGCTGGCTAGGAGCACCAGCACCACGCCCAGATATGGCAGGTGCGTCATGAACTGTTGGATCAGGTCGTCCATAGGGGGTGAGATTCTAATTGGTGATTGGATCTTTTGCTTGGCGTTAAGCCATTTAATTGTCGCGCCACACAAATCGCTGGGTTCGACACGGGTCAAACGAAACGGTCGGCCACGGTGAGTCGGCTATTTCTGCTGCTGGAGCCACTGCAGTGCCTGCTGGCGGCTGGTGAGGGTGCCTTCGAGTTGAGCGTCGTAGGCTAGTTCGATTAATCGTCGGAATCCGGGGCCCGGTTTTCGGCCCATGGCGATGAGGTCCTCGCCGTCGATCCAAGGCTGGGGTGCTACGCCCTGCGTCAAGAGGGGTTCGGATTGCAAATCAATGCTCGCGACCAAACCCTCGATGCCGGGGTGATGGGTCATGGCGGTGAGGATTGCCCGTGCCTGTGGCCAACAGGGGTTGGCTAATAATCTTTTTTGTTTGGCGATGCCCAAGTCGGACCACGCCAGCGCGGTGGGTAGCAGGCGCAACAGTTCACACAGGGTATCGCGGTGATCGTTGCTCAGGCACAGGGCGCGTCGCCAGCGTGTGACGGTCGAGTCGAGACGGTCAGCCACGAATTGGTTGAGGGCTGCGACGAACTGGTCGAAATGGGCGTGGTCGTCGAGTGCCTTGTCGTGTGCGGCGGGGTCCTGAGTGGTGAACACGTGTCGGTCGAGCATCCAAGCTGCAAGCACCGTCGCGTAGCCGACGGCGGGGCTATGTGCGCCGGCCAGCGTGTGGCCGATGCCCAGGTCGGTGTCGATGTGCTGCTCGTCAAGCGTTGGGCCGTCGAGATGGAGCTTCTGGAGCCAGGTGATGGCGGCGAAGGCGCGTGCGTCGGCACCCGACCCTTGCGCCCGGGATGCTTCGGGAGGAATCGCAGGCGTGAGCATCCACATCAGTTCCTGGCCAATACGCTCACGGCTAATCTGTGCGAGCTTCGGGGTTAACGGGGGTATGGCGGCGGCAGTGGCGGGATCAATGTCGAACCCGAGCCTGGCGGCGAACCGGACTGCACGCAGCATGCGGAGATAGTCCTCAGCAAACCGCTCACACGGGTCGCCGATAGCGCGGATGAGCTTGGCACGCAAGTCGTCTTGCCCGCCCACGAAATCAATAATCCGATCGGTGGCGTCGGTGGCGAGTGGGTCCTCGAACAGGCCGTTGATAGTGAAGTCACGCCGCTGAGCGTCGGTCTGCGCATCGGTGAAGTGGACCTCGGATGGCCGACGACCGTCTTCGTAGCCCCACTCCCTGCGGAAGGTGGCGACCTCAACGGTGTGTCCCGGCCCCGGCTGGGTGTGCGGGATGCGGACCTGCACGACGCCAAACGCCTGGCCTATGAACCGGCTATTAGGGAACAGCTCTCGGACACGGTCGGGTACAGCGTCGGTGGCAATGTCGTAATCCTTCGGGTGGTAGCCCAGCAGCTCGTCGCGTACGCACCCGCCTGCGAAGTAGGCGACGTGGCTAGCTTCTCGCAGCACGCGCACGATCTGCACAGCGGCGGCGCGTGGCGAATCGGCGTTAGACAGACCTGACGGTGGACGCGGCATAGGCGGTCAGTTTAGAGCCTTTTTCATGAAACTGTAACGTATGACAATATCAAAGAGTCCGCTCCCTCACGGTCGCGGCTCGTATTGAACCGCTACACCGTCATGAAAATGCTCTAGCCGATCGGTGTGACTGGCTGCTGACGAGGCATGGGGCAATGCGGACACGACCCGGGTCACAGCCCTTTGAGCAATTGCATGACGTGCTGCGGGACATCGGCAAGTGCGACGAGATCGGCTTTCTGTGCGGTGCGGGCTTTGAGCTCGACCTGGCCGTTGGCGAGCGCTTTGTCGCCGATGGTGATGCGGAGGGGAATACCAATGAGGTCAGCGTCCTTGAACTTAACGCCTGCTCGCTCGTCGCGGTCGTCGATCAGCACGTCGATGCCGGGCAAGGCTTCGAGCTGCGCAGCTAACTGGTCGGCGGTGTCGCGAAGCGCACCCTCATATTTGATCGGCGTGATCAGGACGGTGTAGGGCGCGATTGATGCGGGCCAAATGATGCCATGGTCGTCGTGGCCGGCGTCTCGTTCGATGGCAGCGGCGAGGATGCGGTTCACCCCGATGCCGTAGCAGCCCATGATCGGGTGCTTACGCTGGTTACCCTCGTCGAGGACGGTGACGTCCAGGGCTTTGGTGTACTTGTCGCCGAGCTTGAAGACGTGACCGATCTCGATGCCCTTGGTGGCACGGAGGGTCCCGCTGTCGTTTTGGGGTGAGGGATCGCCGTCGCCAGCGTTGCGAATGTCGGCGATGAGAATCTCCTGATCGGGGTCCCAGTCCCGCTGGCCTGTCATAGCGGAGGCGCGGTCGAAGCCGGGCTTGTTCTCCCAGGCGGCTTTGAGCTTGCGCACCAGCCGCTGACCGCGTGCGGTGATCACGTCGCGCTGCCAATTAAAATGTTTAACGTGGTGGTCGATTTTGTTGGCTCCGGTGACCCAGAAGCCACCCTGTGCTGCGTCGGGGTCGACGACGAGCAGGACGTCGTCGCGATTGACAGCCACGTGTGGCCCGACGAAGCCGATGGTGAACCCCGCGTCGCGCGCCTCGGCGTCGGGGGCGAGGTCGATCTCGTGCATGCCGCAGACTACACGGAGCTTGGCGAGGTTTAGCTCGTGATCGCCACGCACGACAGCGATGAGCCAGAGGTTCCCCGCACGACACACCAGTGTTTTGAGCATGTTCTGAGGCTTGAGCTTGGTCTTGAGGTTCTTCTTGAAGAACGCAGCCACGTCGTCGATGCCGGGGCAGCTGGGCGTGTGGACGTCTTCGAGCGTGCCGGTGGGGGCAAAGGCCAGATCGTAGGTGCGTGTGCCGATCTCGCATTTCTCGACGTTAGCAGCGTAGTTGCCCTGATCGCTCTTGAGGATGACGTCCTCGCCGGTGGGTGACGGGACCATGAACTCGTGCGACGCCGACCCGCCAATGGGGCCCGACTCGGCTTCGACGATCTCGTAGGGCAGACCACAACGCTTAAAGATGCGGCAATAGGCGTCGAACTGCTTGCGGTACGTCTCGTCGAGCCCGCCGGGACCGTCCAGGGCAAGGTGGAACGAGTAGGCGTCCTTCATCTGGAACTCGCGTGATCGCAGGATGCCAAACCGGGGGCGAAACTCGTCACGGAACTTGGTCTGGATCTGGTAGAGCGTCAGGGGCAGTTGCTTGTAGCTTTCAACATAAGCGCCCACGAGGGTGGTGATGACCTCCTCGTGCGTGGGTCCCAGGGCTTGCTCGCGGCTGTGGCGGTCACGGACGACGAAGAGGTTATCCCCATACGCGGTGCGGCGGCCGGTCTGCTCCCACAGCTCAACGGGCTGCAACGTGGGCATGAAGACCTCGACGGCACCAGCGGCGGCCATCTCGTCGCGGATGATGGCCATGACCTTGTGCAGGCTCCGCACGCCCAGCGGCAGGTAGTCGTAGATGCCCGAGCCGAGCTTGTGGATGTAGCCCGCCCGCAGCAGCAGTTGGTGGCTGGGCACCTCGGCCTCAGCGGGCACCTGCCTCGCCGTGGGAATCAGTGTTTGGGACCAAAGCGTGGGCATAAGGTGAGTAATTTACAGGAAAGTGGGATCAAAGGGTGGATGTGCGGCAACCGTGTAGCCGTGTAGGGTCCGCTGTGCGGACCATGCCCCCGGGCACCAAACAAACGGTCCGTATAGCGGACCCTACCCATGCCTTTGCAATTTCACACCGAAGCCCACGCATTGCAATGCGTGGGCTTCCTCCCGCACATAAGCACGCATCCTATTATATCCGCCAAAACGCGCCCACCCTCACCGGGGGTTGATCTCGATCGTCAGCTTATCGTCTTCGCCGCGTAACCACGTAAGCGGGTAGGCCCGGCACTATGCCCGGACAGTTGTGTGTGTGTTGGTGATTCATTGCCCGGCAGGATGCCGGGCCTACGACTTGTCACCCGACCGCTTGCTGACGCGCGCGGCTCGTCTAGATGATGGCGACTTTCAATACTCACTGACCGGCAGGTGTCGTAGCGGGTCGTGCTTGCCGCCTACGGTTGGGTCGGGTGGTGCGGCGGCTGCATCGGCTTCGACGCCTATGGCGGCGATGATGGCGTCCAAATCGTCGGGGACGGGAATAGGTTGATTGGCTCGCTTGCCGAGGGGCGTGGCGCGGGGGGCTTGGTCCTGCACAGCTTTGACGTCGATGCCGGTGTGGTACTTGACGGTGGCGTCGGGGTCCTTTAGCTGGTGGCCGGTGAGGATGCACACGACGCGGTCGTCGCGGCTGATGATGCCCCGCTCGATGAGTTGATGGGCACCGGCGACGCTGGCACCGCTGGCGGGCTCGCAGCCGAAGCCGTAGACGCCGACCATGGCTTTGTGCTCCAAGATGGTCTCGTCGTCGACCTGACAGACGATGCCGTCGGTGGTGTCGAGTGCACGCAGAGCTTTGGGCAGGTTCACGGGTCGGCCGATCTCGATGGCGCTGGCGACGGTGTGGGCGTGGGTGTGATCCTGGTCCATTTGGCGGTAATAGTCTTTGACCTTTTCAAGGTCGTAGCGCCCGTCATTCCAGCGTAGGCCTTGCTCGGTGTGGAGCTGGTAGAGGGTGTTGGCGCCGGTGGCGTTGACGACGGCCAGACGTGGGATGCGCTTGATTAGGCCCAGCTCGTGCAGCTCGGCGAAGGCTTTGCCGAAGGCGGAGCAATTACCCAGATTCCCGCCCGGGACGACGATCCAATCGGGGATGTTCCAGTCGAGGGCTTCGAGGACGCGGTACATGATGGTCTTCTGCCCTTCGAGGCGGAAGGGGTTGACGCTGTTCATGAGGTAGATGCCAAGCTCGGGGCGGTCGACGACGACTTGGCGCACGCGGCGGAGGCAGGCGTCGAAGTCGCCCTGGACCTGGAGTGTGCGGGCGCCGTAATCGAGGGCTTGGCTGAGCTTGCCGTAGGCGATCTTGCCCGAGCCGATGAAGACGATGCCTGTCATGGTGCTGGCGGGCTGATCGGCGTCGGCGGCCAGTGATGCGAACATGGCGAGGCTGGCTGACGTGTTGCCCGTCGACGCACAAGCGACGCGGCGGGCACCGACCATCTTGGCGTGAGTAAACGCGGCGGCCATGCCGTTGTCCTTAAACGAGCCGGAGGGGTTGAGCCCTTCGTATTGGAGGAATAGGTTGCCGGGCTTGAGGCCGATGTGCGGTGCGAGTAATCGCGCGTCCTGGAGATTGGTCCGGCCCTCGCCAATGGTGACGATGTCGGTCTCGCCGCGGTAGAACGGCAGCAGCTCGCGGAATCGCCAGACACCTGAGAAGTCCAGTGCGCCCGTGCCGTGCTCGCCCTTGGTCATCCAGCGGTGCTCGAAGGCGGTGAGCGACTTGGGCACGACGGCGCGGTTCCAGTCGTAGAGGACGTCGAGCAGTGATTGCTTGCCGGCTTTGGCGCAGGCGGGGCAGGAGACGTGCACCTCGTCGACGCTAAAGGTAGCGAGGCAGTCGGGGTCGATGCACTGTTGATAAGCCGGGTCCATGGTTTGCTCTGTTATATCTACCCTGCTGCGGGGTTCGGGTTCATGTTAGCGATCGAGCATATATTATCAGGCTCGAACTGCCATGAATGCACAACTCAATAAATTTGACTCACCCCGCCCTGTCATCGGCATCAGCGTGGACCACCGTGAGAATACGGCGTCAAGCGGCAAGTACGAAGTCGCCACCGCGTACAGCCGCTGCGTGGCCGAGGCCGGTGGCGTACCGGTGCTGCTACCACACGAGCCGGGGATGGCGGCCCAGTTCGTGCGGCTGTGCGACGGCGTCGTGCTCACGGGCGGCGGCGACCCGGCGACCGAGGCGTTTGGTTACCCCACGCACAAGAGTGCTAAGCGGATCGACGCGACGCGGCAGGCGTTTGAACTGGCGCTGCTGGCTGAACTGGACCGTCAACCCGATAAACCCGTGCTGGGGATTTGCCTGGGCATGCAGATGATGGCCCTGCACAGCGGCGCGACACTGCACCAGCACCTGCCCGACGTGCTGGGCGATGCTGATTTGCATCTCAACGACAACCGCCACGCGGTGACGATCCTCACGGCGGACTCGGTGTTGACGGGCTTGACGCTAGAGCGTTTTTTGAATGAGTGTAAGGTTGACAGGACTTCGCTACGAGCCGCGACCGTCAGGGAGCGGACCAAAATTAGAGCCAAAAAACCGCTTGCTGACGCGCGCGGCTCGCTGAGAATTTCGCATGCGAAATCAGAAAACGCTCTATTAAATGAAGAAGCGGCGGTCGTCTCGTGGCACCACCAAGCGGTCGCATGCGGGGACGGCACGGCTGGCCCCGACCCAAAAACGTCACGGGGCGCGCAAGCGGGTCGGATGCGTGTCGTCGCAACCGCGCCGGACGGCGTGGTCGAAGCGGTCGATGACCCGGAACGGCGGTTTTACGTGGGTGTGCAGTGGCACCCGGAGCGAGGCGGGGCTGGGCCGCTTAATCAGGGGTTGTTTGATCGTCTGGTGAGCGCTTGTCGCCAAGCCAAATGACCACCAACAACACAGCCACGCCCACCATCAGTGCAGCGTCGGCGGCGTTGAATATCCACGGCCACAGACCGGTCGAAGGGAACAGCCAAAACATATCGCGCACCGCACTAAACAGCACGCGGTCGTAGAGGTTTCCCAGCGCGCCGGCGAGGATCAGACCCAGTGACAGGTGCAACGGCCACGCCCCGGCCCGACTCTGACAGAACACACGACCAATGACGAACACCGCCAGGACGCTGACGATTATAAAGACCCACTGAGCACCCTTGCCCAGGCCGAACACGGCACCGGTGTTTGTCGTCAGCCGCATGCTCAAGACGTGCGGGACCAATACGATCGGCTGGTGGTATGGGATGACGCGCGGGTCGTCGGCTGTTTCACGTGATAGCACCACCGGGCTACCGGCGACGTGCTCGAAGGCTAGGTCCTTAACCACGAGGTCAGCCGTCAGCGTGGCAACCAGTGTCGCGAGGAACAGCGCCACGGAAGGCGCGTGGCGGTAGGCACGGGGAACGATGTCCTGGGAAGTCCGCGACGGCTGGGCGACCTCGTGAGCGGCTGGTGTTGGAGGGCTGTCTGGGGTCATGAGAGTCAACCGGCAATTAAAAAAGATGGCTCAACCGACCCAAGGCACCACGCCAGCGATACCCGCGACGCATTGGCTAGCCGACGGGACGACGAGGTTTGTACCACGACGATTACGGTTGCTGATCAGCCCCGCCGATTTAAGACAGCCCTTGCCGCTCGCGCTCGCGTGCGACTTCGATGCAGTACTTGGCCCAGGGCTTGGCCTCTAGCCGCGGGCGGGCGATGGGGACGCCCCGCTCCAGACACACGCCGTAGATTTTGTCTTCGATCCGCTGAAGCGCCTCGTCGATCTCGCGTACCAGGCGTCGCTCCGATTCCACCAGCCCGAGGGTGAACTCCTGCTCGTAGTTGTCCGAACCCACGTCGGCCATGTGTACGGGCATGTTCGAGAGGTTGCCGCCTGCGTTTTTGCCACGAGCGTCGGTCTCCATCGCCTCCACGTCACCGAGAATCTCTTTACGCTTTTCTAATAGCAATTGCCTGAACTGCGCCAGGTCCCGCTTGGACAAATCGGTCTTCACCTTGCGGAGCTGCCCGATGGTCAGCGACGGCTTCTCCGGCTCGGGAACCGCGACAGTGCGCTTGACGAACCGCCGCGACGGCGCCTTTTTGAGTTTCTTGACTTTGACTTGGCGCGTGGTTGTTGCTGCGGCGGTCTTTTTCTTGCCCGTCTTCTTCTTGACCGTCTTCTTTTTTGTGCTGGCCTTGGCGGGCTTGCGCGTGGACGTCTTGGTTTTGCGCGCAGCCTGGCGCGTGGCGCTGCTGGTCTTCTTCGTTTTTTTGTTCGTTTTCTTGGCCTTCGTCGTTTTCTTAGTTTTGGACTTGCTGACGGTCTTTTTGGTCTTGGCGCCGACGCGCTTGGCCTTCTTCGTGATTGTTTTTTTCTTCTTGGGCACTTAACAGCTCCGTTGTCTGTTCCGCGCTACACCGTTCATTGGTAGCACCCACCGATTTGGTCCGGCGCGGCTGGAGGGAAAAAATAAAAAGCGAGACATCGTAATCTGTGGCCACCGAGACGACAAGGCAAGGCCCCGAACGCTGCTAGCAGGGAACTCACCCGCCACAGTCAGAGTGTGACCAGAAAGATTCTAAAGTGAATAATTGAGACAATCGGGCCACTCAATCCTGTAACTATCTAAAACGGCTCATCTTAACGGCATTTCGCCTGTATTTTAATCCAATTTTTGGCTGTAAAGTCGCCACTACGCCCAAAATAATTCCATCAAATTTCCAAATTTAAAGTGAAATGTCTTGAATTTTTTGTTGTGTGATGGTTATAATCCCTGTTAATAGTGTATACTTGGTACAAATGAGTATGTGTATCGGTTTTGTCAATTGTGAGATCAGGCGAAAGCATGGGGACAGCAGGTATGCTCACGTCAGAAACAGGGGATACGGTAAACCGCTGATCGGTGGTTTGATTATCAATTCGATTTGACCGATAAAATAAAGTGCAAAGCATCTCGTAACCCAAATAGGGCAATCGTTGCGAAGGGGGTAACCCATGACGCACAATCAAGGATGCCGAAACAGAGCAAGAGGATTCACCATCACCGAAACGGTGGTGGTCGTGGCGATCACCACCGCAGTGCTGGCGCTGCTGCTGCCGGCGATGAACCGTGGGCGCGACCACGCGCGGACATTGCAGGGGCTTGCCAACCTCAGCGAAATTGGCCAGACGGTCCACCTCTTTGCCATAGACAATTATGGCACGCTGCCGTACGGGTACTGGGACGGGACGCCCTATACCAGCAGTGTGGCTATTGACGGCATCGAAACCGACTGGATGGTCCAGCTCAACCACTACCTTGCTGGGACGGGCGACAACTACGATGACTTGTTGAACGGGCCAGCCAACAATCAGATGCTGCCGATTTTCCGCGACCCGAACGCCCTCGATCCCAATCAGGGGATACACCACTATGCTGGCCACCCGCTACTGCTGCCTACTAAGGACCTCGTGGATGACGCCACAGCATCCCGCAATGGTGTTCCAGGATCATCATTTACGGGTAGCACCCTACCTGAACAATATGCCAAGAACATCACCCAGTACCGGCTAAGCCGGTTCCGTCGGCCGCGCGAAGTCGTCTTGGCCATGGACGGCCTCCAGAGGCAGGACACCGGTAACTCCACGTGGGATACTTATGCCACTGCATTTCGCATGGATAGCGATTCTTTAAACCCGTTTTCCGCTGGTTTTGTTCCGTTCTATGACCCTACGGACCCTCTGGGCGACCTCATCTTCCCAATCAATGCCGGCCTCAGCGATGAAGCGAACTATGTATCAGGAACAACCGTTCAAGCCAATATCCGGTGGCGGCAGAAGAACAATACGGCTGCGAACTTCTTGTTTCCCGACGGGCACACCGAGACCAAGGCCATGCCCGATGGCACCAACAACCCGAATCAGCCAAACGTAGTTCAGAAACGCCACATCCGGATCGACCGATAGCACGGTCCCTGTTCCAAGCTCTATGGCTGTCGGCTGAGTCTAATACGCATTCAGATAAATTTGTACGTATTGCCATTCAAGAAGAGGTCCGCTCCTTCACAGTCGCGGCTCGTTGCGGCAGTACGAATTAATCTGAATGCGTCTACGTCTCTGCCAAGCCAACCCGCAAAACCGTAAAGTGATCCAACTAGACGGTCGGTCTGACGACAAGCTTTGCTGTCCCCGGAGCGGCTACGCCTTTTCTATTTGCGTGATGCGTACATTCTATTTTTCGTTTGAGCATTTGCCCACATCGCAGGGGCCGCTCCCTCACGGTCGCGGCTCGTCTCGAACCGTTACACTAAAATACGCTCTAGACTAAGCTCTGTAACCGCATGGAAATCGACCCCACGACATCCGCGTCGGCTAGATGGTGGCACCGTGAAAACGGGAAGGTGGTGTGCACGCTGTGCCCACGCGAGTGTCACATCCCCCAGGGGCAGCGGGGATTCTGCTTTGTGCGTGCGAACGTGGGCGACCAACTCGTGCTGACCACGTACGGTCGCAGCTCGGGGTTCTGCATCGACCCGATCGAAAAGAAACCGCTAAACCACTTCCTGCCGGGCACGCCGGTGCTGAGCTTCGGGACGGCGGGGTGCAACCTGGGCTGCAAGTTTTGCCAGAACTGGGATATCTCCAAGAGCCGAGAGATGGACCGGCTAGGCGCACAGGCTGGCCCAGAGGCGATCATCGAGGCGGCGAAGCACAGCGGCTGCCGGAGCGTGGCGTTTACCTACAACGATCCGGTCATCTGGGCGGAGTACGCGATCGACATCGCCAAGGCCGCGCGGCGCGAAGGGGTCAAGACCGTAGCTGTCACGGCGGGGTACATCAGCCCCGAGGCACGTGAAGAATTTTACCAGTGGATCGACGCGGCAAACGTAGACCTCAAGGCGTTTACCGATACGTTTTATCGCAAGCTGACTCAGACGCACCTGCAGCCCGTGCTCGATACGCTGCGGTACCTCAAGCACGAGACGGGTGTGTGGTTCGAGATCACATACCTGGTCATCCCCAGCGAAAACGATAGCCCCGATGAGATCGACCGGATGTGCGGGTGGGTCGTCGAAAACCTCGGCCCTGACGTGCCGGTGCACTTCACCGCGTTTCACCCGGACTTCAAGATGATCGACCACCCCCCCACCGCACACGAGACGCTGGTCCGCGCGCGTCAGCAGGCGCTGGACGCGGGCATCCGATACGCCTACGTGGGTAACGTGAACGACAAAGAACGCCAAAGCACGTACTGCCCCGGTTGCGAGCACCTGCTGATCGAGCGAGATTGGCACGAACTGGGACAATACAACCTCAACGGGAACTGGTGCGCCGGTTGCGGGCAATTAATCCCTGGGGTGTTCGAAGCCTCGCCGGGCCACTGGGGGCGTCGGCGTCAGCCGGTGCGGATTATCGAATCGCCCGGTGCGTCGTTATCATAAACTCGTGTTCCTAGAACAACTGGCGTCAATATCTCCATCTTGATTGGATCGTAGGTGTAACAGACATCTGTATTTCACGGCTTGCAAGCAAACCGTGCCACCCGATCAATGGAGATTAATTGTGCCCGTTGCTTTAATGATCAATGCAAGGCTGGGCGACACACACCATGGCCCACACGACGCATAATCCAAACGTTGACCGTGACGACACCGGTGCGGGCACAGGTGCCAAGGCTCAGGATCGTACCGGATCGGCTGACCACAATCGCGCTGAACCCCAGCGCAGCGATCGCTCTGCTTCGCGCCGCGCTGGGGCGCCGCTAACCGATTTTACGGACGAGCACGCTGAGACAATGCTGGCTTATACACGGGGAGCCACCGAGGCTGCGGTCCGAAATCAATCCTTTACCGAAGCGATGCCGGTATCGCTGGATCAGGCGCCGGCGTTTGGCATATTTGTGACGCTACGGCGTGCGACGCTGCTGCGCGCCTGCCGGGGACGATGGGGCCAACCGCTCCAACCCCTGGGGCCATTGCTGGCGCAGGTCGCTCATGACACCGCCACCGGCGACCCAAGGTTTCCGTCGATCACTGAAGATGAACTGCCGCTGTTGAATATAGATATCTCGGTCATGTTCAACCCGGCGATGGTGGGGGCCAAGGGCGAGGACCGGATCGAAGCGATCGAGGTGGGTAAGCACGGTCTTGTGATTGACCATCCCCGTGGTCGTGGCTTGCTGCTGCCACACGTCGCGACGGAACAGGGCTGGGACGCGAAGACGTTTCTCGATCACCTGTCAGCCAAGGCGGGACTGCCGCCTGACACGTGGCGACGCGATCCCGCGGCACAACTAATGACGTTTCAAACCAAGCTATTCACAGGCCCAGCACCCCAACCCGAGTTAGACGTCCAACAGCTCGGCGCCCGGCGGCTTCAACAATTGCTCGACGCCATCAACCTGATGCTCCACGACCAACCGATCGAACGAAAACTGGGACAAGCGCTGACCAAGGTGTACAACCAGGACCTGGGCTTACAACTTCAAACCGAGTCCGGCTCGAGTGCTGCTGCTGTGGGTCATAATCAGAGCCTGATCGGTTTGGCCACCGCTTGTGTTCGGTCACTGCGTGGGTGCAACGGCAGTCCCATGACCGATCCCCAACCCGTACGGCGTCTGAGTGTACTCTGGGAGCCGATCCGGTTAACCGCGACGGACTACCCCAGCCGACACGGGCTGATATCAGGCGGCGCGGTGGTGGTGAGTTGGAACGGGCAGTGGCACATGAACCTCGACGATCGGCCCACCGCTTACGACCGGGTCGGCCAGGCGCTGCGATCGGTGCGCGTGTCGGCGCAGGACTGGCGTGCTGGTGAGCAGCGAGGCACGGGACACGTGACCGCGTTTAGCGTAATGCCTTTCGAATCGCGTGAGCGACCCAACAACGTGCTAGCACGTCAGCCGGCGCGTGCGGGACAGTTTTACCCTGCTGATGCACGGGAGATGGTCGAGACGATCGATCGACACTTGGCTGTGGGGCAATCCGCCAATAGAGGAAAACCGGGCGTCGAGTCAGGCTACCGGGCGGTGATGCTGCCTCACGCGGGGTGGCCGTTCTGCGGTGACACGATCGGCAAGACACTGGCTCGCGTGGCGGTGCCGGAAACGGTGATCGTAATCGGGCCGAAGCACACACCGTTTGGCTCTGCCTGGAGCGTGCCGCCCCATGAGCAGTGGAATATGCCCGGCTCGTCGGTGCCAATCGCCACGGACCTGATAGAGCGATTGCTCGAACTGGTGCCGCAACTCGACTGCGAACCCGACGCCCATCAACAGGAGCATGGTTGCGAGGTCTTGCTGCCGTTTTTACAGCGCGTACAACCCAATCTGCGGGTCGTGCCCATGGTCATGGCAGCGGGGTCTTATGAATCCACCGCCACGATGGCGCGGGGATTGGCCGACCTCATCGCCGAGTTGGACACCCCCCCGCTGCTGGTGATCTCCAGCGACATGAATCACTTTGCTGCGGAACCTGAAAACCGCCGACTCGATCAGATGGCCCTGGACGCCATGCTCACGGGTCATCCGCAAAGCCTATACAACACCTGCGAAAGCCACCAGATCAGCATGTGCGGCATGATCCCAGCCGTGACAGTGATGCAAGCCTTGGCCAAAACGCGCCCAATGAAGCTAGAACTGGTCGACTACACAAACAGCGCCCAAGCCACGGGCGACACGTCGCGCGTCGTGGGCTACGCGGGTGTGTTGATTGAATGAATATGGGGCTGTCCTAGGAATTTGCATGAATTCCTAGGATAACCCCTAAACAAATTACATTACACGACGACGTGTGGCCATACCCAACACTCCAAGACTAATCAAACTTAGTGTCATCGGTTCCGGGACAACTGTATCATCTGTCGAGGTCAAGCGAAACATATTGAACTGTAACGCTCCCCCTTGGGGATTCGTTGCCGCATCGACTTGTAATCGGATGCCTAGTGATGTTAAGCCATTTGTCAACGCATTATTATAGATTGTCGTGATATCGAAGCTTAATACATTACCGACAGCAAGCGATGAGGTGCTGAGTGTTGCAACGCTGCCAATTGTCACCGCTTCAAAATCGGATAAATCTTCAGCTTGGTTTCCAGTATAGGCAACGATATTGATATTTCCGATAAACGGAAAATCATTTTCCTGAAAGAATAGCCCCTTGTTATCCAACACATCAAAGGTTACGAAAGCTGGTCCCGCAACCAACCCGGCCAGGTTATATTCTGAAAGTCCGCGAACTCGCTCAGTAAAATACTCTCCGACCTCAGCTATTCCAGCAGGATTACCAAAATCGCCTCCGGTACTAGAATGAAAATGGGTCCCAGTATTGGGGCCAAAATCACTCGCTACGGAAAAAGTAAATCCATCGGTAATGGTTACCGCGTCTACCGACAATGGCGCCAATCCAAAGCTTATCAACACAAAAACATAAAAACACACGCTCCAAATTTTATTCCCTCTTTGCAACACACCCTGCCTCCTTTTATTTCATTTTTAGATTTAGAGAAAACTGTTTTGAGACATGAAACGACAAGCAAGCATTTTAACGCCACTAGTAACCTTTGCATAGTTTTTTTGTTTGATTGTTGATAATTTTTATGTCATTTTTTGCCCCTTCATAACAGCTTAAGTTGTTCAATCTTTCCTAACTTAACAATCCGATGGGTACTTCTACCTATGTGTTTGCTGACCTATTTGTCTTGGATCGCTCGCGATCAACCTTTTTCATTCATCCGGCCGTTATCTACAACGGCGATAAAAACAGACACTTGATCCTGTAACGGATTTGGTGGAAGTGTATGGTTTAATATCTATTGGCAAAAAAACATGAACTGATAGTCATCGACAAAAGCTCACCGCCGTAGCGCGAGGATTGTATTGAACAGTTTCTTGACAAACGGCGTGAGCCGCGTACGGCTGTAGGCGTCGGCGGCTTTTTTGAAGACCTCCGCCTGCGTCGGGTACGGGTGGATCGTCTTTGCCAACGTGCCCAGCCCCGCGCCGGCGACCATGGCCAACGTCATCTCGGAGATCATGTCACCCGCGTGTCGCGCCACCAACGAGGCACCCAGTATCTGGTCGCTGCCCTTCTTCAGATGCACCTTTAGCAGCCCCTGGGTTTCGCCGTCTAAGATCGCACGGTCGACGGTGGACATGTCGATCTGGATCGTGTCGATCGCGATGCCCTTTTCCTTGGCGTTTTTTTCGTAGATGCCCACGTGTGCGACCTGGGGGTCGGTGTAGGTGCACCAGGGTATGGTCAGCGTGCTGGTCTTGGCTCGGCCAAAGAACAGCGCGTTCTGAATCACGATCCTGGCCATGGCGTCGGCGGTGTGCGTGAACTTATAGGGGAAACAGATGTCGCCGGCGGCGTAGATTTTTGGATTGGTCGTCTGGAGGTGGTCGTTGACCTTGACGCCGGTCTTGTCGAATTGCACGCCGACGCCTTCGAGGTTCAACCCATCGACGTTCGGTGCCCTACCGACGCCGACGAGGACTTGGTCCACGATCACATCGTAGTGGTTGCCGTGTGAGTCGACGGATAGCTTTTTGCCGCCGTCGGTTTGGCTGATGTTCAGGTGCTTGCCGCAGCACAGGAGTTTGACGCCGTCGGCATCCATGGCTTTCTTGACCACACCGGCCATATCGGGGTCCTCGTTGGGCATGATCCCGTGCATCGACTCGATCAGGTAAACCTCGCTACCAAACCGCGCGAAGCTCTGCGCCATTTCACAACCGATCGGACCCGCGCCGATCACCGCCAACCGCTTGGGCAGTTCGGTGAGCGAGAAGACCGTTTCGTTTGTGAGGTAATCAATGGTATCGAGGCCCTTGATCGGGGGCGCCGCGGCGCGCGCACCCGTGGCGATCACCGCTCGGGCAAACCGCAGGGTCTTGCCCCCCACCTCGACGGTGTCGCGGCTGGCGAACTTTGCCTGACCCAGGAAGACGTCGATGCCCAATTCGCTAAACCGTGCCACCGAATCGTGCGGGCTGATCCCGGCACGGAGGCGGCGCATGCGTTCCATAATGACGGGAAAGTCGACCGACACGCCGTCGGGCACACGCACGCCGAATTCGCCTACGTCGCGCACCTCGGCGTAGGCCTTTGCGCAACGGATCAACGCCTTCGACGGCACGCAACCAACGTTCAGGCAATCGCCGCCCATCAGGCTCCGCTCGACCAATGCGACCTTGGCACCCAGCCCCGCTGCCCCGGCGGCGACCACCAGCCCGGCGGTACCGGCACCGATCACGACTAGGTTATACCGCTTGGCGGGATCGGGGTTAACCCAATCGGACGGGTGGCCGTTGGCCAGGAGCTGCTCGTTGTGTTCGTCGAACGGTAATACGGCTGGTATCTGCTCAATAATTTTGCTGGCCTGCGAAACTTGACTCACTGTTTGTTCTCCTTGCTATTGAGAGACCAGTCATAATCGAGCCACTTGACCGTCGGGGTGCGCCCGGCATCGAGTTCGGCGCGTAGTTGGGTCGAATACCTCGCCGCGAAGTCGATTACCGAGCCGGCGACCTGTTCAAAATCGCTGCCGTACCAGTTGTACAGGCTCGTCAGGGACACGGTACCGGGCTGATCGGGCGAGTAACGCAACCAGCGATCGTGGCTGTGCGCGTACCGGACTTGGTCTTCGAGTTGCTGGTCGAGGCGATCGCTGGCGTACGCTTCGTTGCGTAGCGGCGGACAACCCACGGCTGCGCAGACCAGTGCGAAGTGGATGCGTGGCTCCGTAAAATGGGGTCGAACCTGTTCGTGCTCAATCTGGTTGAGGCTCCAGGTATACGACCCGACGCGCCATCTGACAGCATCCCACCGCTTTGCCGACGGGATGTCCTTGATCGACTTGATGGGGTAATGGTCGAGGATCAGCCGGAGTGTGAATGCGTTGTAGGCGTTGATCAGCAGGGTAAGCTTCTCGTCACGGCCGAGCTTGTCGAACGGCGCGTCGGCGAGTGTGGCAATGTATCGATCCAGGTCGTCGGAATTTTGCTTGAGACGGGCGTAGTCGACCCAGCCATCGGCGTCGACATGTGTGCTAACCACACGCTGAAAAAGTGAGTGGTCAAACCGTGGGCCACCGGGCTTGTCCTGATAGGTCTCGGCAAGCGTCACCGTCGGCGGACCAAACAAGCCCCGCAACGCTCCGCGGTTAAGGTATGCACAGGCTGCGCCCATCGTCACGAACAGTGCCAGCACGAGCGTCATTACGGTATCCCGAGGCCAACCGGTGCACTGATTGGTTGTGTTGGGTGTTTGAGAATCGGTTTCTTGCGGCATGGTTTTTGGCTCCTGGTCCAGGTCGGTCTGCTGCTTGATCGCTTTTCGGGCAATCTGCGTGACATATACGGTAACGATCACGGTCGCCAGCAAACCGACGATCAGCAGCGCCCACTGCCCCGCGCCGCGCTGAGTCTGACCCCCGCCAGCCGCGGCCTGCGCGATATAGCCCAGGTAGACGTACAGAAACGTACCCGGGAGCATCGCCGCCCAACTGGCCGTGACGTACGGCCAAAAGGGGATCGCGGTCAGGCCGAACAAGTAATTGCCTATGCTAAACGGCATCGCTGGCGACAGCCGCAATAGCGCGATAATCTTCCATCCACGCTGACCAATCGCCTTATCGATGGCGTTGAACCGTTTGTTGTGCTGTGCTTTTTTTTCCACAGCGTCACGTGCCAGATACCGAGCGATCAGAAACGACAGTCCCGCGGCTGTGGTCGAGGCAATCGAAACCGTCACCGTCCCCCAGAACAGCCCGAACACCGCTCCCGACGCCAGTGTCAGCGCCGAGCCCGGCACGAACAGCACCGCCGCCACCACGTAACCAAACCCGAAGATCACCGGCGCCCAGAAGCCCAGGCCCTCGACCCAATTAATAAACGCGCCGACCGCGCGATCCGTCGGCAGCGCCCACAGCAACACAAACAGGCCCGCCACGATCACGAAGATCGATATCCGTTTCACACAGATCGCTGCTCGGCTGGCTGTCACCTTGGCTGACATGGTCGAGTCCTCTCTTAGAGCGTCTAACAAAATGGGTGCGGGATGGTTGTCATTGACTCGACCCTCACCCCGGCCCTCTCCCTGGCAGGGAGAGGGGGTAGAACAAATGCCCGCTCCCCGACGATCGTGGCTCGTTGTGGTGGTCGAAAGAAAATATCGGCTTGGTTGGAGTTCATTTTGTGAGGCGCTCTTAGTCTCTTATCAGGTTAGACAACATGCACGAAAGCATTCTTACCACCACGACTAACAACGGCGAGACGATAGTTCTTCCCGCCGACAGAAATTTCTCGTAAAAACACCACGCAAACGCATGGGCTCCAAACCCTATAACCGCTCATTGAGGTCGAATTGACCGCATCGGCTGCTATCGAAATCCGAGGCTCGACACGAAATCAGGGCTGTACACGCGCCTCAGCCTCGGCGCCGTGACCCACCGCATTGCATTATGACGAATATACCACCTGTAACGGCTGTGCGAGTGGTGATGTCAAACTCTCTGCCTCAGCCCGCCAGGCTGCGACAGCCAACAGCGATCCAAAGTCTGAACTAACGGGTGGCTCACAACCGGGGGCAGACAGGGGCGGCTGACGAGACTGAGCATCCCGACTTTACGTTAGAACAACTTGCGCAATTTTTGCCCCTGTTCACAAGGGTTCACATGGTGTTTCGCCCTGGCGCGAAATCCTCCAGTGGCACCCGATCGGTCAACAAGCTAGGCGGTTATTTATGCAAGTTGCTCTAGATTAATTAATTGTTAAATGTTGAATCCGTCGATGTTAACTGTTAGCTAAATTAAATTCATGGCTTGGCTATCTAACAAGATTAGTTGTAACCAACTCTCACTTAGAAAATAAGGACCCTCAAACAGTGATGAATCTAAAACAAACGACTAGATTGACTGTCGGGCTTTTATGCTTGAGGATTGTGGCACCGGCATTTGGCGGTGAGAGCACAAACCCAGATATGACCGCACAGATCAGCGCTCTTCAAGCACAGGTTGCTGAGCTCCAAAAGACAAACGAAACCATACAGGCTCTCAGAGATGAAGTAGCCCGTTTGCGAGATGAGTCTTCCGACACATGGCTCAATGAAAGACGTGCCCAAGAGGTGAAGGCTCTTATACACGATGTGCTAACTGACGCGGACACCCGCACCAGTCTGCTCGCAAACGGCATGACCGCTGGCCATAATGGCAAAAACTTTTTTATGGGTTCCGAAGACGGCACCTTCTTGCTCAAGATCGGTGGTCAAACCCAGCTTAGGTATATCTACAATAGCCGTGAAAGAAGTTCTGCTGCCGCGGCTGGATTCGATGAAGAGGAAGGCGGGTTCCAGATTGCCCGTGCAAGAATATTCTTTGCGGGCCACATTGGTTCGCCGAAGATCACTTATACCTTTCAGTATCGCATCAACCGTAACACCCAAACGGTTCAACTCGAACGTGCATTTTTTGGCTACAAAATATCGGATGACACGACCGTCTACATCGGAGAAACCAAAGGCCCGTTCACACGTGAAGAGATGTCTAGCAGCAAGACGATGCTTGCGGTCGAGCGTTCGTTGGTAAATACCAACTTTACGCTCGCACGTATCCAAGGCATCTGGATCAAAACCGATGCTAACGATTACACCAAACTGACGTTTGCCGTCAGCGATGGCGACAGTTCTGGCAATGCAGGCGGTACCAAGGACTTCCAAAATGACAAAGCCGACTACGCTCTGACCGCTCGTGCTGACGTAAAGCTCGCGGGCAACTGGAGCCAGATAACAGACTATTCCGCTTGGTCGGGCGAAGACGAAGCTGTATTCGTCGGTGCAGCAATTCATTACGAAGCAGGCGAGAGCGGAGACGGTCAAACCGCTGCGGTCGGGCCCGCATTCAACCCACCCGGAGCGGCGATCGCCTACGACGACTTTTTGTCTTGGACGGTCGATGGCTCAATTGAGGCAAACGGCGCTAACCTATTCGCCTCAGTAACCGGTTTACACGTCAACGCAATCGCTGGCGCTTCCGACATAGACGCATATGGCCTGGTTATCCAGGGTGGGTACATGATCATCCCCGACAAGCTCGAACCATTCCTGCGATGGGAGTTGATCGATCCGGATTCAACCCATAAGGTGAATCTGGTAACTGTAGGCGCTAACTACTATCTGAATAAACACCGGTCCAAGTTCACGGCAGACCTGGTTGTAGCACTGAACTCGCTTGACAACTTTAGTTCAAGTGGTTTGGGATTGCTGGCAGATACCGCCGGCGAGACCGGCCAGTTCGCTATTCGGACACAGTTCCAGCTTCTGTTTTGATGAACACAAGGGACTGTTAAACAAGTCCTCAGAATTCTTTACCTACAACAAAGCATCCCATGTGGCTCGAAAGAACCGCATGGGATGTTTTGCTATAGACTTGGACACATTAAATGGCACAGAGAGCGCAATTAATGTGAATTCTAGAGCAACTGGCGTCAATATTTCCCATCTTGATTGGATCGTAGGTGTAACCAACATCTGTATTTCACGGCTTGCAAGCAAGCCGTGCCACCCGGTCAATGAAGATTAATGACGCCAGTTGCTCTAGGCGCTTGTCTTGAATTCATTCACCAAAGCATGCAGTTGCTCGGACTTCGCTGACAGGTCCGTCGCGGCGTGGGCGACATGGTTGGCGCCTTCGGTGGTCTTGAGTGTGACTCCCGACGCCGACTCTACGTTACGGCTGATCATCTCACTTGCCGCAGACTGCTGCTCGGCAGCGGCAGCGATAGATTGGATCATCCCCGCCACGTCCTGAGCGTTCTTAACGATCTCATCCAAGCTCCGGCCCGCGTCGGTAGCCAGACCAACGCCAACCTGCACCTGTTCCGTACCGGCCTCCATCCGACTCACCGCTTCTTTGGTTTCCAGTTGAATCTCTTTAATCGAACCCGCTATCTCGGCAGTCGACTTGGTTGTGCGGTCCGCTAGTTTACGAACTTCGTCAGCCACCACAGCAAAACCACGACCGTGCTCACCCGCCCGAGCGGCTTCGATAGCCGCATTCAATGCCAGCAGGTTGGTTTGGTCCGCGATATCATTGATCACATTGATTATCTTGCCGATCTGCTCCACACGCTTGCCCAATTCGCGGACAGAAGCGGCACTGGAAGATACCGTTTCGTTGATGGCCGACATCCCTTCGATTGTCTTTCTGACAACCTCGCCGCCCTTCTTCGCCACCCGGCCAGACTCGTCGGCGTTCCCCGCTGCTTCCGCGCTCTTCCGCGCCACGTCTACGATCGACTCGGACATCTCTTCAATAGAAGATGCGATCTCTGTAATCTGACTGCCTTGCTCGTTGGCGCCATGTAATATGTCTCCACTCACGGAAGCAATCTGGGCAGACGCGTTAGTCACCTCATTAGCCGAATCGACCACTCGGCCCACCACACCGCTTAGAGACTCGGACATCCTGTTAATTGATGCGGTAAGCAGCCCCAGCTCGTCATCTGTCCTTACGGGCAACGCCTTACCCGTAAGATCACCCGCCGCGATCGCCTCGGCTCGCTCCACAAGCGGGTTGATCGGGCTGGCGATTCGCCGAGCGATCACATAAAGAACCACCAGGGCTACGATGACACACACGCCTCCAACGCCGATTTGAATCCACACCAACCGTGTCGCCTGGGCGGTTATCTGAGCAGATGACACGCTGCTCATGACAAACCAGCGTGCATCACTTTCGCCTATCACGATCGGGGCAAAACTCGCAAACGTCCCGTCTTGTGCGACATTCAGCTCCTTACCCGTTAGAGCCGCAGCCGCCTGACCAGACCAACGATCAAAGCTGTCGTCGAATAATCCGCCTCCCAGTTCAGGCTCACCAGTCACACCTAATATCACGCCGTTATGCGCGACATAGATCAGCCGCCCTGAATCCATCCCATTCGCATCGACTTGGTCAACCAGGTCCTGGAAAAACCCCAAATCAAGCTCAACACCCACAATGCCATAGAATTGACCATCAGACATGATTGGCACAAGCACAGAAGCCGTCAGTCCCCCAGCAGCACTTGAAATCGGGCGAGGCGCTGTGATACCCGCTTGTAGCGCCGTCTTCGTCTGATTGTAATACTCTCCGAATATTTTCGGATCGTGCTCTGACAACGGTTTAATACGGTCGCTGCCATCTTCACCCTTATGCCAATACGGCATAAACCGTCCCGTGGCGTCGTGCCCTTCACTGCTCACGAAACCCGCGTCTAGATTATCTAACGCATCGGGCTCCCAACACGTGAACACACCTGTTACCTGAGGGTTCTGATTCAGAACAATCCGAAGGATGCCGTTAATCTCGTCTCGACCCACGTCCAACAAGACCTCTTCGTCTTTAACCGCGGACAAAGTCTGTGCCAGTGTTTGGGTAATCTTCAGCATGTCCTGAATGCGAAGCTCCGCACGGACAGCTTGCTCCCGAGCCAACGTGTTGAGTTGGGCCCCAGCCGTTTTGATCTGACGGCTACGCAGCGAGACCGACGAAAAGCCGATGACCACTACGCATGTCATCACCAGACAAGCGCCAGCCCAAATAGAAAATTTGCCCTGAATCGATTTGACTGACATCACAAGGCCTTATTTTGCGCGAGCGCTTGTGGCTCGATTACCTTTCCCGTCAAAGCCCGCATCCTTCCAGCCGGCTGCGCCACCTTCAATGAAAAAGTAATCCGTTCGGCCCGTCTGCTTCAGGTAATACTGGAGCCACTTGACCTGCTTGCCCACACGATCAATAACCAAAATATTCGACTCGGGGACAGCACCGGTATCGAGCAAGCCCACAAACTTGGTCATATCGGTTTTCACCAGACCCGGTAGCTTGACTCGGAACTTGCTGCGTTCGTCGCGGTCACGCACGTCAAACACGCGGTAATCACCGGATTTGGCCTTCGTGACAAACTCTTCCGGAGCTAGCTTAACCGCGCCAAACGCTTCTTTGCTGATGAGCTTCGTTTTAAGAGTCTCAGCAGTCAGTGGCTCATTAAAGAAGAGCGTGGTGGTAGGATGGGCTTTGGCCCAATTGAAAATACCCGCATCGTAAACAAACACGTTCTTGAATCCCCAGAGGACCGCCTTCTTCGTGCCCTTGTAGCTTTTGCTGCAAGTAAGACCATTACAATAAAACACAATCGCAGGCTCGCCTTCATGGCCCCGCAGCTTCAGAAGGTCTTTCTCCTTCATCTTCCCCGCGGGCAGATTGTGGGCGCCGTCAATGTGAATCACATCGAACTCCACGCTGTTGCGCGCATCGATGACGATCACATCCTTGCCTAGCTTGGCGAAATCCTCAATTGATATAGGCGTCGTCTCGGGATACTTACCCCGCAACGGGAACTGAAGTTCCTCTGCCCCTGCCGGCAATGCCAGGATCGCAGACAACACGATGGCACCGATGAACCCAAAGGTTCCAATAAGTCTAGATGGCATATCGCCCCTCCCCTAAGTAAAGAACATGTGCGGTATCTTTGGCTAATTTGCAATATCGTCGTGTAGCTATGCAGCTTTTAGTGGTGGCGGCACAAATGCCTATTCTTTATCCCCCTATTGTTAAACAGCAACGATTAGGATGGATTTAATCCGTAATCGTGTGTGTGTTATTGAACCCACATGTTCTATAAAGGCCCAGATAACTTCACCCCTATATTGCGCCACCAACAAGGTTAAATGAATCGCTTAGGGCATAAGCACAGCGCGCAGCGCCAGGCGCAGCAGAAGGCGCACGAAACCGACAGAAACGACCCGCAACAAAAAACGGCCACCGGCAGAGCCGATGACCGCATTTCGAGTCGTTGCGAGAACTTGCAGGATAATTCCGCAAGCCCTTGCAATTTAGATGAATGGAGCCGGGGGGAATCGAACCCCCGTCCCGTAAGTGTCCAAGGCAGTACTGACAACGACTTACGCGACGCATCGAATGCAGGCGGTGCGGAATCCGGTGCAGTGCCCCCCATTTCGACGCCAAACGATCCCGATCTAACCCGTCTGATCGACGCTTGGCCGACGCTGCCCGAAGCGATCAAGGCGGGCATCCTAGCGATGGTGACGGCGGCGGGTGAACGGTGACGGGGCCATCAGCGAGGACAATTGGGGGAGCGTCCCCCCGACACGCATACGGCTGGGGACCCTAAGTAACAACGCAACACCGCGCCGAGTCTGTGTACTCACCGAAGCACGGTCCGGGGTCCGACATGCGGGGGACCCAGGGGGTGGCCCCCCAAAACGGTTGGCGGGCGATAGGTAAAGATGGGCGTCCATACTCCGGCCACATTTCGGTCAAAAAAAACTGTTCGTTGCTTCGGGTGGTAAGATTTTCATATGAGCTACACACCGGAGGCGACCGCCCTTCGCCGCTGTATCGCCGTCAGACGAGACGGACACCCATGCCGTGGTTGGTCCGTGTGGGGCGATCACAGACAACTGTGTGCGTTCCACGGCGGACGCAGCACGCGGCCACTCCGTGACGACTGGGGGCGATACAGGACACATTACACCGCTTGTCATTGCCCAGCCTACAACTGGCCGCACCGGCCCGGAAGTGGGCTGTGCCGATGGCCGAATCCACCTACCCATGTCTGCCGGACACCCCCAAGCACTCATCACGAACCGAGACTTAGGCACGATCCATTGGTGAGAGAGCATGAGGGCTGGTATCCATTGTGCATGGGAAGGACGCGGAGAAAGCAGCGCCTTCCATGTTATGCGTAAGTATACCGAACGATTATGCTTACCGACGATAGTGGGTGGTATTTACATAACAAAGCGTGGATCGTGCAAAACAACACTTTGGATTGGGTTCGGGTGGGGGTACGATGGCCGTGGAGTTAGAATCGCAGATAAGCATGGATTACGCCAAGGCCAAGCTGAGGGCACTGGTTGAGAGGAATCCATGATCCCCTCCTGAAAACAAAGCAGCGCAAGAACACCTCAGGCGGCAACGCAACGACCATCGAAGACACCGGCTCGGATGATTGGTGAGATTTAAGGCTTGACATCCCAGCTTAAATAGATGACTCTGAGTAGCAGATTTAATCGTCAAGGATGATCAAGCATGAGCATCGCTCCTTCCACACGGTTTACTAAGCGTTACGGCTCCGTCTCGGAGGCTAAGGCGACAGGTGCGACCTACACACCGGCGGAACTGGCGGATTTCGTGGCATCATCCATGCTTCAGGCCTGGACACCCCCCGAGGCGGAGCCGCTACGGATTCTTGATCCGGCTGCGGGTGACGGCACCCTGCTAGTCAACTTGCTTGAACAACTCCCACACGATCGGCCTGTCGAGGTGTACGGGTTCGACAAGAACACGAAAGCCTTAGTGGTTGCCGAAGCTCGCCTGGCTTCAATCAATCCGAAAGCGTCGCTCCATCTCTCATGCAGAGACTTTCTCACCTTCGTATTGGGCGATGCCAACGCCATGAATCAAGGCGGTCTCTTCGCATCAAAAACTCCGGCCTCATTCGACCTGATTATCGCCAATCCGCCCTATGTGCGTACGCAGGTGATGGGGGCCAAGATCGCTCAGGCGTTGGCCGATCAGTTTGGTCTCAACGGCCGAGTTGACCTTTACCATGCGTTTGTTTTGGCGATCGCGAAGATTCTTCGCCCGTACGGGGTCGCGGGCGTGATCATCTCGAATCGCTTCATGACGACAAAGGCCGGGGCTAGTGTGCGGCGTGTCGCCAGGGAGCAGCTCAATCTCAAGCACATCTGGGACTTGGGGGACACCAAAATTTTCGATGCGGCGGTATTGCCTGCCGTTCTGGTTGCCGAAGGGCTAAACGGTTCACCGCCGGACGTTCCTTCTTTCACTTCGATTTATGAGAGCAAGGAGCTCAGTTCACAAGCGGCCACGTCAGCCATCGATGCCCTCTCGAAATCGGGCGTCGTTGCTGTTCCCGACGGTCGCCGCTTTCAAGTGATCCAGGGAACACTTGACACATCGGACGCGGTGGACGGCGTGTGGCGTGTCGCTACCGAAGAAAACAACGCTTGGCTGGCGAAGGTTCGCAAGCACACCTGGGGCACGTTCCGTGATCTTGGGAAGGTCCGCGTGGGGGTCAAGACCTGTGCGGACCGTGTTTTCATCCGCCACGACTGGCGCGACCTGCCTAAAAGCGAGCAGCCGGAACTACTCAAGCCTCTGACAACTCACCACATCGGCCGCCGATATCGGGCGGACAAAGGCAATCCCCGTCGAGAGATCATTTATCCGCACGAAGCCCTAAACGGCAAGAAGCGGGCGATTGACCTCACGACTGCCCCTCGTACGCGGGCTTATCTCGAACAGCACCGGGAAATACTCGAAGGTCGGTCTTATGTGATCGAGGCAGGCCGCCAGTGGTATGAAATCTGGGTTCCCCAGAACCCCGCGGCCTGGCCGCGTCCGAAGCTGGTGTTCCGCGACATATCCGAAGAGCCGTGTTTCTGGATCGACCTCGACGGTTTGGTGGTCAACGGAGATTGCTATTGGCTCGTGTGCGATGACCCCCGCCAAAAAAACCTGCTTTGGCTGGCGGTAGCCGTGGGCAATTCGAAGTTCATCGAGACCTTCTACGATCACCGCTTCAACAACAAGCTTTACGCCGGTCGGCGACGGTTCATCACGCAGTACGTCGAGAAGTTCCCGTTGCCCGACCCCACATCTCCTAGGGCACAAACGATTATCAAGACCGCCAAGGCCATTTACGAAAATGCGGGTACACCGGAAGCCCTAAAACTAGAAAAACAACTAAACCACATGGTGTGGGAAGCGTTTGGCCTACCCGTCGAAGAAGTCTGACGGCAGCGGGATTTGTAGCTTCTTGTTCAAGACCTTGCCTTGGAACTTCTGAAACCGCTTAAAGAAGGCCTCTCCTGTGGTCAAGATAAAATGTGTGAGCGTAACTTCTTGGCCATCGGTGGTGCCATAAAAGACAGCGTAGCGAACATCGCAGTGTCGGATGACTTGGCCATCGATCTGAGGTACGTCGAGCGGCTCCGTGCTGTCGGGACATACCAGGCCAAGATCGATCGTCGGTGATGTTTGCAACTTGATCTCGATCAACTGATGACGCACGTCTGGGAATTGGCCATCATCTTGATAACCCGCATACCCCAGCGCCTCGCATACGAGACGGTGCAGCGCCGCGCCTCTGTTTCGCTCCTGGCCGATTCCGAGGTCAGCAAAACACCTCCCCACCAAGGGCTTAAGACTATCGTAGGCGTCAGCGATCGGTAGCAACTGAGCACTCTTAGGATAACTGACGGGCGTCGCGACTCGGCCCAAGTCCACATCTCCAGAGACGAAGGGGGCCAGTAAGTCCGTGTCGGCCGAATCAACCAGCTCGTACGGAGTATCTCCGACGATGCAGCGGGCCTGATATTTCTGAGTGAGCGTGCCGGTGGTGTCGAGCACCGCGAGCATGTCTCCGGTCACAACCTTCACCCGAGTGATGTCGCCCTGCTCATTCACGCGAATGATTACGTAACGACGGCTCGGTGAAAGTTCTTCGTTCCAAATCTGAAGGTTATTGGCCTTCTGAACATAGGTGTCGAAATTTTGGCCCTTGAATCGCGGCTGCGTTTTCTTGAAAGACTTCGGCACCGGGTAGCCCAGAGCGCGGCAAACATGCTCTTTGACGACCTTGGACCGGGTTCTCAACGCCAGGTCCGCAAGCGATAGGCCTTGCAGTTCATCATTGAGCAGGTGTTCAAGTTCGGCGGTGGGAATCCAAAGGTTCGGATCGCCGATCTCGATGGGGTCGTAGATCGACAGCCCACTGCCAGAGATCGCTTTTTTGAAATGACTTGGGTCAATTTGCGGGGTCTGATTTGGTGTCATGGGGTCTCTGAGGAGTAAGAAGCTGCGGAACCGTGATACCCAGCACCGAGGCCAGAACCTCAAGAGTGCTCAGCGTCGCGTTGCGCTCACCTCGCTCAATCGACCCGACATAGGTGCGATGCAGGCCGCAGCGTGCGGCCAGCTCTTCCTGCGACACACCTTGGGCGTGTCGCAGCACCCGTACATTGCTCGCAAGCAATTTCACCAGTCGCTTGCTTGGTTTTTTTCTAACCAGTCGATGTTGCATTGAGACGAACCCGATTAGCGCTGACTTGTCTATCATCTAATCTATGGAGCCTATAAGTCTACAGACTGTAAGTAGAGTTTGGCTGTCGGACACGTTACTGCCCTCGCATCCGCTCCTTCCGCTGGTAGGCTATGTAGGCGGCTTCCCAACATTACTTGGTCTGGTCGGATCGCGTCTGTGTGCTTGCCGACCTTGATGCACGCCAACACAAACCGCTCATCTCTGGCGGCATCACTATCGCTGGCCAAACCATGTTGCACGGCTTTCCGGTAAAGCTAAAACAGCCAATCAGTACCGCGAAGGTCTTCAGAGGTGATGTTGTGCAGCGAAGGTTTGCGATTATCCCTCTTCCTACTTCCTTTCCCTGTTTCGGTAGTAACACCAGACGAGTGTAATTGACCCCAGCCTGTGATCAATCCGCAACTGCACCCGCGATGATATCTGCCTACTGACTGTCTGACCCGATTAAGAGTGGCAATATCGCCGTCAAGGTCATCAACCACTACGGCGATGATGTGCTTAAGGTATTCGATGTTTAAAAGCGATTGATTCAGTCAAGGTCGCGACACAGAATCATTTTGGCGAACGTAAACTATACCCGACGGGCATCCCTAGAACGAACTAAGATAGGGCGTGAAGCATGGTTAAGTTCCGACGAGAATACCGCTTATCGAAGGCTGGCCGCCGCAAGCTGCGGAGGACGATCCGTCGTACCAAACCGTGGCAGCGGTCAACCGGACCGCGAACGGGAATGGGCAAGCGGCGAAGCGCGGCCAATGCGATCCGCGTTGGGGATTATGTTCAGAATCCGGATATTGTCCAGATTGAAAATAAACCTATAGCGACGTTTCGCCTTTGCATGGCCATGCTGCGGTATGACAAGGCGTACCTTTACCACATGCTACTACATGACAAGAGATCACCTGACAGGATGCTCCGCGCGATACTTGATATGGAGAAATGGAGTCGAAGGCTCGTTGCACTGGGTGATGATGGGTGCGGATTTGGGCGCGGGATGCTGGGCTTCGTGAACCGGTGGTGGGAGAACATCAATCAGCAGCTTGCAGTGGAGTCTAACCAGCTTAACACTTCTCGAAACGGCGTGTAATATGGTATCGGGCGGTCGGCTGATCCCCGGCCCTAGATGAGCGGGGGTGATGCGGTAGTTCTCACCTGCGCTGCGGCATGTCCCCGCCAGCCCGAATGAGCAGGTGATTCATGGCCGATTACGAGCCAACGGTTGACGAAGTTCGATTTTTGCATGAACTAAACCAGCACGTGCGGTCTAATCCGCACCTCTACCGGTCCGCTGGCCAGTGGCTAGATCGAGAATACAGCGATGAAGCGTGCTGGCGGCGAGAGGTGGAGAAGGTCGATCGCGATAACCGCGAAGTCTCCACACATCATCCGGATTATAAGTTCGAGCTACGCGAAAGACGGATCGTTGAAGGCAAGTTCAGTCGGCTCATCGAAGCGGTCGGTGATTTTCTGCAACGTGACAGTGTCTTGATAACAGCGTCTACATGGGAAGTTTCTTCCCGTGTGTTACTTCTTTGCTGGTTGTTAACCGATGAGGATGCTCACGGATTTATTCCCAGGCTGTGTGAGTTTCAGGAATGGGATTGGGAGGACGACCGCGACGAGAAGTTCTCACGATTGTGGGCGCAGATAGTCTTGCCGAATGCTGTCGATTGGCAAGAGTGGTTGGACCTGTGTCGCAAGGCATGGGTAACACGGCCAGACGAGAAAAAACGAAGCCTGCCTGTACGGTTGCAGTTGATCGTAGATTCCTTGGAGAAGTATGCCCTAAAGGTCGGGGTGTGCCTGACGCCCGATGACCCGAAGTGGGCGAATAACAACGTTGCACAGAGCGTTCTATTCAATCTCAAATGCTTGGTGTCGGGAGAACTTCCGCCACATATAGTTGCTGGAATTGCTGTGCATTTTGAGATCGCGCACGAAATTGACTTGTTGCTCGACGAACTGCCGGATATGGCTCCTCGCTGGCAGGAGGATTTTCAATACCTGTTTTGTGAGTTTTCAAAAATAGCGGGTGAATTCAAAGAGGGCCGAGATGATTATGAAGAATCGTTAGGCAAGACTTTCGTTCTAGCCATGCGCGCAGAAAAGTTGGCTGAACGTCTGCGCGTTGCGGCGGCTCGGCTACCAAATACCCCCAGAAAAAATCTCCCTACCGAAAGTCGTGGAAGCGCCGACTCGGATTTACCCAAGGCACAGCCGCCCAAACGTCCAAGCGTAAAAGACTTTCAAGTCTGGGAAGCCCGTCGCGTTACGGGCATTACAAATCAGACGGAATTGTCAACATATCTCACCGAACGAGGCATTCCGATCGATCAGGGTTCGATATCGCGATCCCTCACGAAGGTTGAAGCGTTCATCAATGGGGGCGGAACGCCGCCAAATTTCTCGGAACTGGCTAATAAGCCAACTATCGTCGATCCTAAGGCCATCGAGTTGGGAAAACGGACCGACGGACGCACGCTACGCCAGCGAGATCATCTTCACAATCACCGCGATTCGGACAACGACTAAGCTACGTTTTCCCCACTATTAAATTAACTATGCGCGTTTTAAGCCACTGTTTTACAGAGCTATGCGCGCGGTATGCGCGGCCATTTGCGCATATGCGCCGGGTTAGGAAGGGAACCAGTTTTCGTTATCTAACCCGGAGCATTCTGACATGTCTGATTCAATCGACCTTCTGACCGCCGATGAACTGGCCAACCGCCTGCACGTCAAGCCCGACACGGTACGTGTCTGGGCAAGGCGTGGCCTGATCCCACGAGTGCAGCTATCACCCAAGGTCATCCGCTTTGAGTTGCCAGCCGCTGTGAGCGCACTGAAACAACGACAAACCGCCAGAAGGGTACAACAAGAAGGAGGGGGCCGTGACTGAGCATTCCCGAACACCGGTCCCCGTCGTCGAACGTCTGCTGACCTACAGCGAGGCAGCCGACTTGCTCAGTGTGACAGCCCGGACAGTATGGAAGCTAGTTGACTGTGGCGAGTTACCGGCAGTGCGTTTTGGTCGGTCGGTCAGGATCGACCCAGCGGATTTGCGATCATTCATTGAGCAGGCGAAGAGGATCGAGCGGTGAGGCCGCAGCCCCGCCAGAACCGCTCAGGATCGACCGTAGGCAGTACGGGGTACGTCCATCTACCCCCGTTGTTCATGGGCCGTATATGGTCTCTCCTGCGTTCAGGAGAGAAAGCGGTCTATCCGGCCCTGGCGAGTCATCTGCCCAACGTTGAACCCAGCCAAGAGCGAATCATGAAAATTGCTGGACTAGAAAAATCCGCGACCAACGAGGCCCTCGGAGGTCTTGTAGCTCTTGGCCTTGCCAAACGCAAGCCGCGGCGATCACACAACGGAATCATCCTCAACACCCACTACGACCTAGCGGACGTGAGCGATCCTGCGGTCGTTGACGCCATCGTGGCCAAGCTGGACAGCCGCAGAAAGCCCGCTGCCAACAAGCCCCATGTGCGCGTAGGCGAACATGGTGAGTCCATGTCCGCCACGGCGGCCCAGCCGTGTGCGCCTAGGCGGTCTAGCCATGTGCGCGTAGACGAACACAAAGTATTACAAGAAAAAAAGAACAAAGAAACACAACAACAGGATGCTGTTGATGATTGCACGTTGGGTCAAGGCGACCAGGATGTGCGAGACAGGCTTTTTCAGCTCGGTGTCGCCGAACCAGCTTTATCGAGACTGACAACCGATCCGTCGGTGACCGTTTCCCGTATTCAGACGCTATGGTCGCAAACGAGAAATAAGCAGAACAGAGCGGGCTACTTGATCCGCCTCCTTGAATCGAAGGCCGACTTTCCCAAACCCACGACTCCGGAGGAAGTCTCCAAGGCGTTTCAGTCCGTTCGGTTCACGAAAATCAATGGTAGGGACCTCAGCGGCTGCCGCGTCGGGTGGAACGAGCATGGTGTGTTTGTTGATGATGTCATGTTCCTAAGCGTTGACGAGATTGCGGATGCGCAATTTGATTGACTCATAGGATTGACTTATATATCATATGTGTTATAATGCGAAAATGGATATTAGGGCGATCATCAGCGATCGGATGACAAAGGAGGGCATCACTCAGCTTCGGCTGCAACAGTTGACCGGCATACACCAAGTTCGGATTAGCGAATACCTGACCGGGAAACGAGACGTGAACGCTGAGACACTGCGAAAGATACTTGAAGCCCTTAACCTGGAAATCCGGCCCGTATCCAAACGGCGGCAGAAAGGACAGTGATTTATGGCGAGCATCAGCAGTGAAAATAATGGACGAAGAATCATCCAGTTTGTAGGCAACGATGGCAAGCGGCGTAGTATCCGCTTGGGCAAGCTTTCAATGCGACAGGCTGAATCGGTTCGTGTGAAAGTTGAAAACCTTGTCGCCGCGAAAATAACTGGCCACGCACCTAGTGATGAAGTGTCTCGCTGGCTGGCTGGATTGGATGATCCCATGATCAATAAATTGGCGCGGGCAGGGCTAACATCCCACCGCAACCATACAACGCTACAAGGATGGCTTGACCGATACCTGTCGGACCGAGAAGGGGAACTAAAGCCGGAAAGCCTGCGAAAACTGCGGCAGACCAAAGACAAGCTGTTGGCTTACTACGATCCACAGACCCCGCTGCGGGCGATCACGGTGGAACAGGCAGCCGATTGGCGTCAGTGGATGAAGACACAAAAACTCAGCGAAGCGGCTATCAAAACGCACTGTGGTAATGCCAAAACGATGGCCGAAGAAGCCGTCAGGCGCGAGCTTGTCTCGGACAATCCCTTCCAGCACCTGAAATCCGGGCCGACGCCGAGCCGACACAAACGATATGTCACCCCCGATGAAATCGACCGGATCATTGACGCTTGTCCAAACGCTGAATGGAAATTGTTGTTCGGGTTAGCGCGATATGTGGGCCTGCGGATTCCTTCCGAATCGCATCTGTTGTCTTGGGCAGATGTGGATTGGGAACGGTCGCGACTGACGGTACGATCGCCCAAGACCGAACACCACACCGGCCATGAACAGCGGATCGTACCTGTCACGCCAAAGCTGATGAAATTGCTGCAAGATCGTTTCGACGAATGCGACGAAGGCCAGCAGCACCTTGTGGCCATCAGGGGCAAGGGCGCGGTGATTCGGCAAGTACGGGCTATCTGGAAACGAGCGAGCGTCGAACCGTGGGCGCGGCTTTGGCAGACGCTACGCCAATCCTGCGAAAAAGAAATGGCGATGCGATTCCCGCAGTACGCAGTGAGCAAGTGGATCGGCCACAGCATCACCGTCAGTGGTCGTCACTATGCCAACGACGTGCCGGATGAGTTGTTCCAGCGGGCAGCCGAAATGGCCACAATAAAAGCGGTGCAGAATCCGGTGCAGAAGGCGCACGAACCGAGCCGCAACGCCCCGAAACAAAAAACGGCCACCGGCATAGCCGATGACCGCATTTCGAGTCGTTGCGAAGACTTGCGGAATAATTCCATAAGTCCTTACAAACAAATAGGATGGAGCCGGGGGGAATCGAACCCCCGTCCCGTAACAGTCAGCTTACCGCCTCTACACGCATAGTCGTTGCTTTAATCTCGGTCGTGCCCCCGCCAGCGACAGCGTGAGCCTAACCCAGCCCAAGTAAGTTTGACCCCCTGACGCTTGGACCCCGTCAGCGGGCGAGCCTGCTAATCATTCGCCCCTAAACGGTCACAGACAAACCGCCTAGAGACGTGGCTGTATATTAAGCAGCCAGGCGAACCGGGGTATCAAACCCGATCCGACCAACAACAGTGTTGTCGGCAATTAAAATTTTGTACGTTGTTTAACCAGGCCTACGTACACCTGGGCGTGCCACGACAAACCTTCCCTGTCCGGTCGATGCCGGTCGGCCCCAACTTGTCAAAGATCAATGCCAACCTATTGTAGCGCTGCTGAGCAAGTGATTCCCTTCGCTACCACAACACACCAACGGGTCGGGCCTAGCCGTTATACGGATTCAGATTAGTTGGTGCGCATTAGAGGATCAAGAAGAAGACCGCTCCCTGACAATCGCGGCTCGTTACGATAACGCATTAATTAATCTGAATCCGTATTACTCGTCTCTATCCGTAATATTCGTCTCTCTCACCCACGTTCCATCGACGACTTGACCGCCTTGGGCATCACGGCTGCGCGGCCCACCGAATGGTAGACAAAGCCGTGCTCTGCCATCGCGTCGGCACGGAAGATGTTTCGGCCATCGAATATCATGGGTTGGTTCATCCGCTCGCGGATCGCGTCGAAGTCGGGGTTTTTGAACTCATCCCAATCCGTGCAAATGACCAGCGCGTCGGCGCCCTCGACGGTCGACATCACGTCAGGGGTGTAGGTTATTTTATCGCCCAGGACGCCTTGGCACGCCTCTACCGCCACCGGGTCATACGCCGCCACGGTTGCGCCGCGGTCAAGCAGCCCCTGCATCAGCGTGATCGACGGTGCTTCGCGGATATCATCGGTGCCCGGCTTAAACGCGATCCCCCACACCGCAAACCGCTTGCCCTTGACGTCGCCGTTGAACGCTTTGTCGATTTTAGCCAGGAACGTGCCGCGTTGGAGCTGGTTGACCTCGTGCACCGCTTGCATCAGCAGCGTCGAGATACCCGATTGGTTTCCCATCGAGATGACTGCCTGCACGTCTTTCGGGAAGCACGACCCCCCGTAGCCCAAGCCGGGGTAGAGAAATTGGTTGCCGATACGCTTGTCCGAGCACATCCCTCGCCGGACCTCCTCGATATCGGCGTTGTGCTGTTCGCAGAGGTTGGCGATCTCGTTAATAAAGCTGATCTTGGTGGCCAGCATCGCGTTTGCTGCGTACTTGACCATCTCCGCTGAGGGGATGTCCATCATAAAGATCGGGTTCCCCTGCCGAACGAAGGGTTCATACAGGCCACGCAGCCGATCGGCTGTGCCCGTGTCCTCGCAGCCGACCACGACGCGGTCGGGACGGAGGCAATCGTTAATCGCGGCGCCCTCTTTGAGGAACTCAGGGTTCGACGCCATGTGAAACGACTTACCGGTGCGCGATGCGATTTCCTTTTTGACCATAGCGTTCGTGCCCACGGGTACGGTCGACTTGATGACGATAATGGGCGCCCGCCTCTCACCGCTGACCGAAGCTGGGGGCGTCTGTTCGATCGCGTCGCCGATGTCATGCGCCGCGGCGATGACGTACTTCAGGTCCGCCTGGCCGTCCTGACCACTGGGCGTGCCCACGCAGATAAAGATGACCTGTGCACGCTCGTACGCCTTGGCTTTATCCGTCGTAAAGTTCAGGCGACCCGCTTTGACGTTCCGAAGGATCAGCTCCTCGAGGCCCGGCTCGTAGATCGGCGAGATGCCAGCATTGAGCTTGTCGATCTTATCCTGCACGACGTCCAGGCAGGTCACTTCGTTGCCCGTATTGGCAAAGCATGTCCCGGTCACCAGCCCGACGTAGCCCGTACCCACAATCGTAATCCGCATCCTCTATTCCTTATAAACACCTACATGGGCCCGGCTTGCCCCAAGCTGGACTGCCAGTCTCTCCCATGCAACATCGGCTATCTTACGATCATACTCGAATTCTACACCCCAACTGCTCCTTGCAGGACCGACCCCTTTCGAAGTGATCCGCCCGTGCCCTGCCCGCCGCTTTGGTCACGACAAAGCCCCTCTGTAGCAGGTAGTCATCACCACCTGCCTGCCGTATGATCCTACCAAATAGAGGACCCGCTAATGGCCGCCAAGAAACCCGAACCACTGCTGCAAACCCCGCCCGATCAGTACAACAAGGTCGAACGCTACAAGCTCGCTTCCGACTACACCCGGGGTCAGCTACACGACCATTTTCGCGACCACGCCACCGATGACATCGTCGACGAGACCGAGCAGATCGCCAAATCGCACGGCATATACCTCGAATACAACCGTGTCACCACCGGCAGGGAAAAGGACTGGATGTACATGATCCGCGTCTCGATCCCAGGCGGCGGAGCGTTTACCCGCGAGCACTGGCAAGTCTTCGACGACCTGTCCGACAAGTACACGCCCAACCCGGACGGCAAACCGTCGCTGCGCATCACCACTCGTCAAAACATCCAGTTCCACTGGGTCACAAAGCCGCACGTTGTCGAGATCGTCCGTGAGATCGCCTCGACGGGTTTCTTCACGATCAACGGCTGCGGTGACAACACCCGCAACGTCATGGGCTGCCCGCTGTCGAAGTTCTCCACTGTCTTCGACGCCACCGCCAAGGCACACCAATTCGGCGAATACTTCCGCCTGCCACCACAAGCACACATCCAGGTCTTCGAGATCGACCCGACGTTTGTGCGCGAGCCGGGCCAGCACTTTGAGTACGCGCCGAACCTGTTGAACCGAAAATTCAAAATCGCTCTATCAGCCGTCCACCAAGACCCTCAGACCGGGCAGTGGCTACACGACAACTGCGTCGAGCTACGCACCAACGAGGTCGGCATCGCGCCCATCATCGAAAACGACAAGGTCAACGCATACCAGGTCTACATCGGCGGCGGTCAAGGTGAGAAAAACGGCAAGACCACATTCGCCGCGCTGGGTAAGCCGTTCGGCGTCTTCACCGACGACAACCTGCTGCCCGGCATCGACGCCATCGTCAAGGTCCACCAGGAATGGGGCGACCGCAAGAACCGCCACTGGGCACGCATGAAATACGTCGTCAACGCGCAGGGCATACCCTGGTTTCAACAGCAAGCCCGCGCACACGGCGCTCAATTCGACGCGCCCCTACCCGACTTCGACCCCGGGCCACGCATGCTGCACCACGGTTGGCAAAACCAGCCGTCCAACGGCAAGCTCGCATACGGCGCCTACATCGAAAACGGTCGACTCATCGATGGCCCAAATGGCAACCTCAAAGCCATGGTCCGCCACGTCATGGACACGTACGACATCGAGCTGATGACCACGCCCAACCAGGACCTGCTGTTCACCAACATCGCCCCGGACCAGAAGGACGCGTTCGAAGCCGACCTGCGCCGTTTCGGCCACGGGCAGCGAGACGGCAAACCCCTCTCTCGCCTACGCATGCTGTCCGGCGCCTGCGTGGGGCTACAGACCTGTCGGCTGGCGTACACCGAGTCTGAACAATTCGAGCCCGAACTGCTTGGCGAAATGGAGAAACGCGGGTACGGCGACATGAACGAATCGATCGGCATCACGGGTTGTGAGCGCCAATGCTTCCGCCCAGCGACCAAGACCCTCGGCTGGATCGGCCAGGGGCCAAACCTCTACGCTCTGAAAATCGGTGGCTCCGAGAGCGGGCGTCACCAGGGCCAGTACCTCGCTGACGCCGAGAAGTGGTACCTGCGCCAAGTCCCGCGCGACGAGGTGCCCAACGTCACGCAGGTGCTGTTCGATTATTACAAAGCCAACCGTCTTCCCTCCAATGAGACAGGCGAAGAGACAGGAGAATCAGGGGGCGAAAGCATGGGTGCGTTCCACCGCCGCATCGGCGCTAACGCCATCATCGCCATGCTCAAGAGCAACCCGACGACAGCCCACCTGATGGAGAAGACGAAAGACGCGCCGTACGTGCCGGACGAACAAAGTTGATAAGAAACCCGTATGTATGACAGACTAAATATTTTAGTTGTCAGTCTTCATTGAAAAAGAGGATCGTCCATTGATCGACAAGCCAAACATAGCGCCACGCGACCGGCTCAGAATAGGTAATCGAAATGCGGTGGTAACTCAGGTTTACGATGATAGCCATGAGTCTGACTGCGAGGTCGTTTACTTAGACGATCGGGGCCGTGCCATAAATGAAGATGTTCGATGGGCAAGTGATCAATGGAAGTTCACAATTGCCGGACCTTGTGGCGGTTATGCTGATAAATATCCGCGCCTGCAGGAGTATGTGGATATTCTCCGTTCGAAGGATTGGGTGGCACGGCTTGCTTGCAAGCCGTGATCGAATCGCCATATCCTGCAACGATGAAACTCAAAACGATCAAGCGCATTGATGCTCCTGGTCATGCACACGCTTTGACTTTTTCATGTTACTGCGGCCATCCCTGGTTTGAATCGAATGAGATCGCTTACTTGCTGATTGAGAACCTACAGCGGTGTCGGCTTCGCCACGATTTCGATCTCTGGGCGTACGTGATCATGCCCGAGCACGTACACCTGCTAATTATGCCGAGACAACCGAGCTACCGAATGGCGGCCATCCTGGCTTCAATCAAGCGACCCGTGGCGTACCAGGCACGGCAGCGGATCGGTCGCGATCTGCCCCATTTCTGGCAACCCGGCGGCGGCTATGATCGGAACCTCACCGAACCGAAGACGGTTTATCACGAGATCGAATACATCCACGCAAACCCTGTGCGGCGCGGCCTGTGCAAGAAGCCTGAGCAATACCTATTCAGCAGCGCAGCGTTCTGGGCGGACGAGCATGATGTGCCGATCAAGATGGACCATACGGTACCGCAGCTAGTGCCCTAAAAGACACGGCTTGCAAGCAAGCCGTGCCACCCGTCGGACGACAACGCCAACGGCTAAGCTAATCAACGAATCTACGCCGCCACGTCACGCGTCGCACATCACGTTACGCTATCATGCTCACGCAATTACCGTGATGAATCTCCCATGCCGCGCAAGCACCCCGACTTTACCCACCGCGATAAATTCACCACCTACATGCGCGAGGCGCTACGGCTCATACCCGACGCAGATGGCTCGCAATCGGCGTTAGACGTGCCGGCTGGCGCGGGTCACTTCGGCGATGCGCTGGCACAAAAAGGCTACAAGGTCACTTGTGCCGACATCAATCGGGACCGCCCCGACTTCGTGGCTGCGGACCTCAACAAGACGCTGCCGTTCGACGACGCGAGCTTCGATCTGGTGACTTGTCTGGAAGGGATCGAGCACATCCTCGACCCGTTTCACCTGATCGGCGAGTTGGCACGGGTGGTCAAGCCCGGCGGGCAGATCGTGCTGTCAACGCCGAACGTCATGAACATGCACTCGAGGGTGTCGTTCCTGTTGACGGGCACGCTCTACCACCACGCCCCGAAAAACGCGACGCGCATCGAGCTGGGCCAACCCCGCGACCCCGGGCATATCTCGCCTGTGTCGTACCACCAACTTAGGTACATCGCCCAGCACCACAGCCTGGAGATCACCGCTGTGGCGACCGACCGATTCAAGAAAAAAATGCTGCTGCCCCTTTGGCTATTGGTCTACCCGCTGGGCAGACTATGGGCGCGGGGCATGATCCTCGCACCACCCGACCGGGAAGACCACGCGGCGCTACGACGCGCCTACGAGCATACCTTTTCCATGGCAATACTGTTCGGCAGAACGATGATCGTGAGCATGTGCAAAGGGCAAAACTGTAAAACAAGCTGACGACAGCAACGGTCGATTTTAGACTCGATCCCGCGTGCCCAATGGTCTTAGCGATTTTTTCCAATCGGCCACGATGCCTTCTATTATTGATACAGACAAGCTAAATTTAACGAACCAGCCGTGGTGATGCCTCGTATTGTGGAGTAACAAAAAAAGGACCACCCCATGCCTGCCACGACTATCCCGTCGCCCTTGACACAAACTCTGCTCGCCTGTCTGCTACTAGCTGTCATGACCACCCCCACACCCGCTGATACCGACCCGCCCATCGACAACGCGCAACTCGCCACCGCCACCTTTGCCGGCGGATGCTTCTGGTGCATGGAGCCGCCGTTTGACAAGCTCGAAGGCGTCGTCTCCACCACATCCGGGTACGCAGGCGGGGACACGCGCAACCCGACCTATCAAGAGGTATGCACTGGCACCACGGGCCACACCGAAGCGCTGCAAATCCGCTACGACCCCGCCAAGGTCGATTACGCCAAGCTGCTCGAAGTCTTCTGGCACAACATCGACCCGACGGTCAAAGACCGCCAATTCTGTGATATCGGGTCGCAATACCGCACAGCCATCTTCTACCACGACGACCAGCAAAAGCAGTTAGCCGAGCAGTCCAAGCGCGAATTGGAAGCGTCGGAACGCTTTAAGGGTAAAACCATTGCGACCGAACTCGCGCCCGCCACGGTTTTTTACCGGGCTGAGGAGTACCACCAGGACTTTTACAAAAAGAGTCCCGATCGCTATTACAGCTACCGACGCGGTTGCGGACGCGACCAACGGCTCGAACAACTGTGGGGCAAAGACGCGGCAAAATCTCGTTAGCAATCATCGCCGTGATAACCTCTACCTTGCGGTGCTTAAACTACTCAGAGAACAACCAATCTAAGCTTCTTACCTTCCTAAGCCCCATGTTATTTACAGTTAACCCAACACAAAACACTCTTGAGCCTGTCAGTTCAGACTGGGCACCCAGCGAATCTGAACTTGAAAAACTCCTGATTACCACTGATGAAGAAACCCCTTTTCTAAATGAAGCCGTTTTCGGTGAACCGTTGCTTATTATTCGTAGCCAGGTGCGGACACGCTCCCGAAAGCGTGCTGACATTCTCGCGATCGATCAATCAGGCTACGGCGTTGTTGTGGAACTCAAGCGAGATCAAAGCCCGCTGGGCGTTGAAACTCAAGCACTCCAGTACCTGGCAGACTTCTCAAATTACAAAGGAGATTTTTTTATCCGGCAGTTCGCGAAGACTTATTCCGAACTCGACAGCCGAATTCGAGGATTTTTGAGCGGCGACATCGAAACCGAAAAGATAAATCAAACAAGCAGAATAATCCTTGTCGCAAGGCGATTTGATCCAACAATCTTTTCCATGGGCGAATGGCTATCCGGGCTAGGGGTTCCTTTTCGTTGCATCGAATATACACCCGTAAAAGTTGGCCGCTCTAAACTAATCAGTTTCTCAATCGCGTTTGACCGATCGCCTACACCGCTTTACCCACTACGTTTCGCTTCCCGCACCAGGTTGCCCGCTATCTACTGGCACAATATAGGGTCCGCAAAACAGGAATGGTGGGAATATCTAACCCGTAACAGCCAAATCCCCGCAAGCTTCGAGAACAGCCCGGGAGATCAGGGAGAACGATTACTACGCAGTTATATCACAGGCGACAGAATCGTCGCCTATGCGAAGGGTTTCGGAGCTGTAGGATGGGGTATCGTCGACGACACTCGCACTTATCGACTCGTAAAACGCGGATCGCCAGACGATCTCCAAAAAGGACTTCAATTACATCGCCTTAAGGTTCGATGGAAGGCTGTTGCTAATAAGCTCGAACATGGCTTATGTCCAAAACGTCTCCGTGACACCTTTGACCTGTATCACCCTGTCTCTACTTCCGTACGAATACGGCAAGATGTTGGCCAACATCTTTGTGACGAGCTGAGTCGCATGCTCTCCAACTGATAAATGTACTTGAACTCTCGCGATCGAGCTGACAATTTGCCCAAAATATCTAAAAACGTAAACCGCCCCATACTCCGATCGGCTCTCTCCATCTCCGCCGACTTCGCCAATTTCGTCACATCGTCCGTACTCTGGCGCGTCATTGCCACCACCCCATCGCTAGCGCTACATTCACCGCATTAAACCCCGCGTGCACGATCACGCTAGGCCAAAGACTGCCCGTACGCTCGTACAGCCAACCCATCACCATCGCCAACACAAACAAGCTAGGTAGCACCTGCCACGGCTGATTCGTGTGCACACCCGCAAAGACCACAGACGCTGCGATCAACGCGATCCAGCGGTGCCCCCAACCGAACATGCCCACCAGTGCCGTCTGCACCAGCCCACGGAAGATCACCTCCTCAAGCACCGGCGCCGCAACCACCGCCGAGACAAATAGCCCCACCGTGACCCACAGCGACGATGCCTGTTGCAATACTGCCAACATATCGTGCCCGATTTCCGGCTGCGGGTGCCCCGTCAACTCGCCCACAAAGACCACCACAACGCTCAGCCCCATCGCCATGGGTAGCGCCGCAGCCAACCCCACCACACCCGCCAGCGCATCACGCACCGGCTTCCGCATACCCACGCCTAACTCATTCAGTCCACCACGCCACGCTGAGCAACGCCACAGCACGAAAAGCACCACCGGCAATTTCGCCAGCCCCTGGTCCAGCAGCACACGCATTAAGTATTGCCCTGCGTCCAGTTCTCCCACGCCCTGCCCTGCCTCGCCGCTGACCTGTTCACCTCCCACTGACATGCCCAGGCGACTCGCCACCATATGCACCGCGACCATTCCCAGGAACATCACCGCAAAACTCATCGCCAAGTCCAACGCGCCCAAGCCCACCCTGCGCCGGGGCGCCGCGTCCAGCGCCGACGCACGCAGGTACCCAAGCCGCCACACGATGACCATCACCGCTAGACCTACGCCTGGCAGCACCACCAATTCACACCAATCTGATCCCGACATATCCATCCGTAAACCCCATTACACTGCGTACCCACACCGCTAAACGCTTCGATCACACCGCATCATATCGCCCGGGCTACCAACTTCATCCGTGCTGATGTTTTCCCATCATTGCCCTTCACCAGAACCCTGCTAAGCTAAGGGGCTCGCCACAACGCAATCTAACCCCCGGACGGATTTTGCACACACCAGCCCCACGCACGGCACCCGCAGCACCCCAAACGGAGCGTTTTTATGCCTTGGCTTAGCACCTGGGCCCCCTACTTCCAGACCCGTGCCCGCCAGCGAGGCGCCGCCTATTTCCACGACGGCCGCGTCAATCGCCTACCCCCCGAACCCGATCAACTCATCCACGCGCAGGTCGTCACCAAGACCGATACCTACACCGTCACCCTCCGGTCCGAAGGCCCCGCCACCACAGCGACGTGTACCTGCGACGACGTGACCTCGGGCTCATTCTGTAGACATATCTGGTGTACGCTCATGGCTGTGCGTGAGAAAGACGGCCCGTTTACTCCAGACGCAGGCCCCGCCGATTTGCCAAATCCTCGCCCGCCACGCGCCCAAAAACGCGCCGAACGCCCCGCACTCAAACGCCAAACCCAAGCCGAGTGGAGCACGCGCCTGGACATGATCAGGCCCACACGCCTCGAAGCGCAACGATCAGCACCGACGCTCCCCGCATTTGACCAGGTCTGCTACTTCATCTTGCCTCGCCTGTCTGTGCGGTACCACGCCTTGGCCATCGAGCTGCGCCACCGCCACGCTACGCCATCGGGTTTCTCACGCGCGAAGCGCATCAAGATCAACCGCAAATCACTCGACAGCATCTCCGATCCACGAGACCGTTACCTCTGCGCTTTGCTGCTGGGTGCCGTGCCCGGACACGCACACGCTCACGACGACGACCACGAAGCCCACACGGACGATGCCCTGACGACCCGCTTCTTGCTGCCACCCGCAGCGCAACGAGACCTGCTGGGACAACTCGCCGAGACCGGCCGATGCTTTCTGCTAAACCACAACGACACCGACGATGACGACGACCTGTACACACCCCTGACATGGGACGACCGCGAGACTTGGCAATTATCACTCGTGGGCAACCGAACCGACGAACAATTGCAACTAACACTTGAACTGCGGCACGAAGACCGCCGCCTTTGTATCGAGGACCCGAGCCTGCTCTTACCCGGACCGACCGGCATCATCATCCACGACCACCGGGCGACACCCTTTGACGACTGCGCCGCATTTTCTTGGGTCAGTCAATTTCACGACGATCACACCGAAGTCGATCAATCGCCTTCCTTCACCGTGCCTGCCGATGATATTTCTAAGTTTCTCGATCGCCTCTACCGCATGCCCGACCTGCCTCGCCTGGATCTGCCGGTTGACACCGCTTACGCAGAAACACACGTCACCCCCGTCCCGCACCTGGCGTTGACCCGTTCTGATGCTGCTGAACAATCCTCGCAACGACACGCATACGTAGCGAACCTCTGGTTTAATTACCGTGGCCACCGTGTCAAGGTCGGTCGGCCCGGCTGGTTCATCGCCGCGATCGACCCACCCAACCACACGCCTACCCCAGAACCGGCGGACAACCAACCATCCACCACCACCACCACCGACCACGAGCCCACGCTGATCCACCGCGACTTAGCATTCGAGTCCAACGCCTTGGCGTCACTGACGCCGCTGGGCTTCCGTCGAAACAACAGCATCGCACCCGACGCTCCCCCGCTTCTACTGCCCAATCGCCACATGTCCGACGCGGTGAGCCACCTGATCGCTCAAGGCTGGATCATCACCGCTGACGACAAGGTCCTGCGCAACCCCGCCACGCCCACGCTCTCCGTCGCCACGGGCATCGACTGGTTTGAGCTGCGTGGGACCGTCCGTTACGGCACCACGCAGGGCTACGAAGATGTGTCGCTACCCGACATCCTCGCCGCAGCACACGCGGGTCACACCGCCGTCACGCTCAGCGACGGCTCGCAGGGCATGCTGCCGCAGCACTGGCTCGATCAACACAGCCTGTTGGCCGCCATCGGAAAAACCCACCCAGACCATATCCGTTTCAAATCAACACAAGCGATGATCCTCGACATTTTGCTTAGCAAACAAGCTGCGGTCGACGTGGACGAAAAGTTCGACACACTCCGCCAACGGCTCCACGAATTCCAGGGTATTTCATCCGCCGAACCCGCGCCGTCATTCCAAGGTGATCTACGCACCTACCAAAAGCAAGGCCTCGGGTGGCTGAGATACCTCGACCAACTGACCGTCGGGGGCATTCTCGCCGACGACATGGGCCTGGGTAAGACCGTGCAGATCCTCGCCATGCTCGACGAGTTTTATAGCCGATCAAACAACAACGATAACCCCGCATCACCCAGCCAAGAGCGCGTCGATGGCCAAGTCCACAACGCCAACTCCGTTGAATTACAAGACAAAACGCCCCTGCCCTCGCTGATCGTGGTGCCCCGGTCAATCATCTTCAATTGGCTCGACGAGGCTGCGCACTTCACACCAAACCTACGCGCTCAAGCCTACACGGGGACCGACCGTCACACGCTGCGCGACGCGTTTAAGGACCACCACGTTATCGTCACGTCCTATGGCCTGCTGAGACGTGACATCGCCGACCTGAGCAAGCATCGCTTCGAGTACGTCGTGCTCGACGAAGCTCAAGTCATCAAAAACCCTGGCTCGCAATCCGCCAAGGCCGCGCGTCTGCTCGAAGCCAATCACCGCCTCGCACTGACTGGCACACCGATCGAAAACCACCTGGGCGACCTCTGGTCCATCTTCGAGTTTCTCAACCCCGGCATGCTCGGCTCCAACGCGCGTTTCGCTAAGCTGATCCGCGCCGCCGGCAAGGCCACACGCCGACGAATCACCAGTGAACCAGACGCCGCACACCCCGAAAAAGCCAATCGCGTCATGCAGATCGCACAGGCGTTAAAGCCGTTTGTGCTCCGCCGTACCAAGAAACAGGTACTCAAAGACCTACCTGAAAAGACCGAGCAAACCATCCTCTGCCAGATGGAACCCCACCAACGGCAGACCTACGATCAACTGCTAAAACATTACCGTGCCACGCTTCTGGGCAAACCCGCCGACAAAGCCGCCACCGGCCAAACCATGATCGTCCTCGAAGCACTCCTGCGACTGCGCCAAGCCGCATGCCACCCGGGCCTAATCGATCCGACACGCATAGACGAAAATTCCGCCAAGCTCGACGTCCTGATCGACCGCCTACACGACCTGATCGACGAAGGGCACAAGGCTCTGGTATTTAGCCAGTTCACCTCCATGCTCGCGATCGTGCGCAACCGGCTCGACGCTCGCGACGTGGTCTACGAGTACCTCGACGGTCAGACCCGCGACCGCGCTCAGCGTGTCCAACGCTTCCAAAACGACCCGCACTGCCCGGTCTTCCTGATCAGTCTCAAAGCCGGCGGTCTCGGGCTCAATCTCACCGCTGCTGAATACGTCTTCATCCTCGACCCCTGGTGGAACCCCGCCGTCGAAGCCCAGGCCATCGACCGCGCGCACCGCATCGGGCAGACTCAACACGTCTTCGCCTATCGCCTGATCTGTCAGGACACCGTCGAGCAGCGCATCGCCCAACTACAACAACGCAAGCGCACCCTCGCCGACGCCATCATGGACCCTCAGCAAGAAAACATCATGCGATCGCTGTCCCGTCAAGACCTGCAATTTCTGCTGACCTAGAGCACTTGGCGTCATTAATCTCCATTGGCCGGGTGGCACGGCTTGCTTGCAAGCCGTGAAATACAGATGTCTGTTACATCTGCGATCCAATCAAGACGGAGAATATCCACGCCAGTTGCTCTAGCCGCTCACCTACCGACACCGCATCCCATCTGCTATTATACACGCTCCCGAATTACCCCCACCACCACCGCCTCCGAATTGCTGTTTCCAAATTAACATCATCAACAGGAGCACACACCCATGCACCGCTTCATCACTCATGTTCTGTTGATCATCACCCTCGCAGTCCATGGCCTACTGTTGGGGCCAGCCACACAGCCCGCATCCGCCGGACCGGACAAGAATCAGCAGGAAGGAATCAAAGGACATGACAAAGCTACGAAGAAGCGGTTAGCCGCCCTCGAAAAACAAGTCAAGAGGATCGAACGGGCTCACCAGAAACAATTGGCCAAACTCAATCGCCTAAAAGAGCAAGCGCAGAAACAAGGCAACAAACGAAAAATCGCGAAAATCAACCGCCAGATCGAAAAAGCAAACGACAAGTATAAAAAAGACCTTGCCCGCATCGAGGCCAAGCGAAAAAAAGTCCTCGAACGCGCACGCCGCGACAAAGAGCCCAGGCGAGACAGACGACGTGATAAGAAACGAGACAGACGCCGTGACAAAAAGCGAGATAGCGACCGCGATAAAAACAGTGACGGGTAGCCAAAACCAACGAAGACCGATCGCCTAGAGCACTTAGCGCCATTAATCTCCATTGGCCGGGTGGCACGGCTTGCTTGCAAGCCGTGAAATACAGATGTTTGTTATACGCATTGCGTATAGTTCTAGCGCGTTGTAAAGGATGTAAGTTATTGTCTGTTGGGTCCCCG
>JAJRXX010000016.1 GCA_024276075.1 Planctomycetota bacterium | reverse complement strand
CGGCCAGCGATAAGGCGCAGCACGAGGGGTTTTCAAAAATCGAGCAGCGGGGAAACCTCCGTCGCACTCGTCGGGATCGTCCCGACACCGCCCTTGGGGATTAAATAACGCCAGGGAATGGGTTTTTCAGAAAGCCCAATTAAAAATACTCTTAAAACTACCTGTATGACATCCATTAATATCTCCGCTATCTGGCATTGTCATGACGCGATTAGGACAAGCCCTTGCAATAACGACTCTGATCATGCTCGGCTGCGCCGCTAAACCGACAAATCCCTCTTTCCCCGTCACCGTGCGTCAGGCACAGTCCGCGCTGAACGAGATGCGGCTGACACCCAGACCTCTGTCCAGGCCGGTGATCGTGTTGGCTGGGTTCTTCGACCCCGGGTTGGCATCGCGGAGCCTTGCAAAACAATTGCGCAAAATCACAAGAGACGACCGGGTTATCCCCATTGCGTTCCTGTTGAACCGCAATTTCGACCAGTGCCGCGATCGCGTCATCGACCAGATTCAAGAAGCGTTCCCAAGTGACGACCCCGACCACACCGTTGAGATTGACGTGGTGGCTGTGTCCATGGGTGGCTTGGTCGCGCGCTATGCCACACTTCCACCCAACAACGGTGCGACACATCCGCGACGGCTGCGCATCGCGAGGCTGTTCACCATCAGCACGCCACACCGCGGAGCGAAGCTCGCCACGCTTCCCACATTCAACCGCTTACAAATCGACATGCGCAACAACTCGGCGTTTTTGCAGCAGCTCAACGCACGCCTGCCTGACGCCCAATACGAGCTAATCCCTTACACCCGGCTCGATGACTTAATTGTGGGGGCCACAAATACCGCCCCCGCTGGGCAAACGCCGTGGTGGGTGCCCAACCGCCCCTTCGAGCCGGCACACATGTTCGCATACGGCGACCCGCGCATCGTCGCTGATATCGCGCTACGTCTGCGCGGTGATGCACCGCTTACTTCGCACCCCCCGGCACCGCTGCCTACGACCGTTCCGTAACGGCCACCGTCCCCGACTGAGCCCCTTGCGGTTTCACCGCACGTTTTATCGCTTGTTGCGACAACCGCTTGCCCACCTCCCACACCGGGCCTGGGAACCGATGACACGCGCCGATCACCGCGTCCAACGCTGCCACAATCTCGTCCACGTCCTGAATCGTTAATACCAGCGGAGGGATCAGCTTGATCACGTCGATGTGGTGACCCGCCACTTGGGCTAGTACATGGTGCTCGGTCAGCAGCGGGATCAAGATCGCTTGGCAAAACAAGCTCTGATCGAGCTTGTGCAGCAACGACCAACCCATTTTTAACTTCAGGCTCTTTGGCGAACCAAACTCCAACGCCACCATCAGCCCCTTGCCACGCACCTCGTGCAGCAGTTCGTACCGGTCACACAGTTCACCCAGCTTGGTCATGAGCAGATTGCCCATCGCGGCTGCGTTTCCCACGAGCCGTTCTTCTTTCAATACATACAGCGTCGCAAGCCCCGCAGCCATGGCAAGGTCGTTCTGGCCAAACGTCGTCGAGTGCACCACGCAGCGGTCCAATCCATTGAAGACCTTTTCGTGGATCCACCGCTTGCTGAGCACCGCGCCCACCGGCACGTAACCGCCAGATAAGGCCTTGGCTATAACCATCACGTCCGGTGCTACGCCCCAGTGTTCACAGGCAAACATTTTTCCCGTCCTGCCAAACCCCGTCTGCACCTCGTCGACAATGAATATCACCCCGTGCTCGCGGCACAACGCCTCGACACCGGGCAGATAATCGTCGGCAGGGATATTCACGCCTTTGCCCTGGATCGGCTCGACGATAAACCCCGCCACGTCACCGCGGATCAGTTCCCTTTCCAGCGCCGTTAGGTCATTGAAGGGCACCTCGGTGCAAGGCTCCAGCAGCGGCCCAAACCCCTCACGGAATTCCGGGCAGCCGTTGACCGACAGCGCCCCCATCGTCAGGCCGTGGAACGCTTTTTCGCAATGAACAATCCGTGATCTGCCCGTCGCAGCCCGCGCGTACTTTACCGCTGTCTCGACACCCTCGGCGCCACTGTTGGTGAAGAACACCGTATCAAGGTCTTCCGGCACCGATTCGATCAATTGCTTAGCCAGCACCCCCGCCAAGCGCGGTGTACCCATCTTGATCAGGTTGGGCAGGTCCAAGTCCATCGCCTGTTGAATTGCGCTTCGGATGGTCGGATGGTTTCGGCCACAGTTGTGCACCGCGTAGCCACCCAAGCAATCAACGTACCGATTGCCCTGGTCGTCAAAGAGATACGCGCCCCGCCCGTGTGTGTACCGGATATCGTAACCAATGATCTTGAGAACCTTCGCCAGAGCCGGGTTGACGTGCCGACCAAACAAAGCCAACTCTTGGCTCTGGTTCTGGTCGATCAACGCCTGGAGATCAAACATAGATCACAAAGAAACAAAGGTGAAAGATCATCGAAAAAAACAAATGCACCCGCCGCCAGCCAAGTCAATCGCCGCGTTGAGCGATGCTAGGACTGTACCGTCGAAGGGTCAAGCAGCATCCGCCACCACAAGCATAATCAACGCAACCATTATCCTTGACTGATTCTGACTATTATCCTAACCTCAGCCCACGAAGTCGATACGGTTTTTTATCGCTGTTTGGTTCGGCTTTATCGATGCGGGCTCGTAGCTCAGTTGGTTAGAGCGCACCCCTGATAAGGGTGAGGTCGGAAGTTCGAGTCTTCCCGGGCCCACTTACCCGTTTCGCCACCGATGACCACGGGTTGACTGTCGGCGTCATCTCCTGTGTTTTGAGAGTGTTCCCCACTATTACTCGGATCAATCGTCATGGCCTGACACACCCCCCCCAGCGAACGCCTAGGGTGCTTTCACAGGCGTAGCAATGTCGATCGCCGCACCAGCAGACAGCCCAACGATAGCAGTGCGAGCGTCGCGGGCTCAGGGATTGTCGATGTGCTATTGCCGGTGAAGCCAGAACCGGTACCGATGGTGGCGAATCCGCCGAAGTTGGCCAGCAACAGGCTCAGGTCAGCATCGTCGACGATACCGTCGCCGGTGAAGTCGCCGTCGATCCAGGCGGCGTTGGTATTACCAAAATTGGTCAGTAGCAGGCTCAGGTCAGCGTCTTCAACCTGAAGGTCTAGATTGGCATCGCCGGGCAATGTGGCAAAGAGCGTCAGGCTGTCGGGCGCAGCAGCAAAAGGCGTGGCGGCAAACAGCGAGTCGCTAGAGCCCGGGAAGTCGTAGACGGGCGCGAGTGCCAGGTCAGTCATCAACGCCAAAATCGAGCCGTTGAGGGTAATGTTGTCGAACGTACCCGTACGTGTGCCGTAGGTGAGGACCGTAAACGCAGCACCGTAGGCGGGTGTAAATGTGTTTGTATCAACAAGCAATTCAAGCGTGCCAGCGAGCGAGACGTTGCCGGTGACGGTGACTTGGTCGTGCCCGTCCACCGCTGCAGCGCCGCCGGTGCCGGCCAGTTCGATCTCGACCGTGCCGCTCTGCAAGTCGTAGCTGCCTGTCACTTGCGTGATACCCGGTGATTGTCCCGGTGCGAGGGTGCCGCCGGTCTGGACGAGGTTGCCGTTGAACACCGCGACGGCGAGGGTGCCGGCCGAGTGTGTGAAGATTCCGCCCGCCGTGTGGTTGATCGTTCCCGCGCGGAGCGTGCCACCGGTCAGTGTAAGGTTTCCGTCAGCGGCGACGTTAATCACCTGTGCGACATCGAGCCCGAACCCGGTGGCTAGGTCGATCGTCGAGCCGAGCAGGCCGATCGAGCCGACGGTCAGGTCCTGTGTATTGAGCCCGAACGTCCCGCCGATCCAGTCGAGGAAGTCATACGGCGTGGTGGTGGCGAATAAGACCGTATCGGTATAAAACGCGCCAGCGGATAGCTTGATTCGACCCGAAATCAGGTCCGTCGTGCCGACCTCCACGCGGGTGGCGTTATTTTCGATGAAGACGAGTTGCTCGGTATTGCTGGTGAGGGATTCGATCGTGAGCCAAACGTCGCCGAGCACGTTGCCGCCGAAGTCCACGGGAGCGAGAGCGTAGATGTCTGAAAAATTCTGCAGTGAGATTTCGCTGATGACTGCGTGCCCATTGGGCGAAGAAGATTCGATAGTGATGGACAAAGAATCCGTTGATCCGCCAGTCAGCGTGCTCTTGCCGGACATGATTAGGTCGCTATTTTCGATCAGCCCGCCGTCATTGAGGATGGTCGAGTTGTCCGACTGGATAAGACCACGGAGCGTGCCGCCGGAGTTGTTGATCACGGTCTGAAACAGATTAATCTTCACCGCGTCGATCAGGCCTGTGTTGATCATGGGTCGCAGGATTTGGTAGGTGGTTGCTTGTGTGAGGAACATTGTGGCGTCGGGGTTGTTCGGGTCGCTGACGTCGGGGACCTCGGTGCCGGCGGGCAGGGTCTCGGTGGTAAACACAGAGCTTAGATTCAGTTCATCGCTGATGATGGTGCCATGGTTGATGATCTGCGGGACGCCGACGCCCTGAATAACCGTACCGATGTCGGAGATTCGGATGGTGTGTCCAACTTCGTTGGTGAGTGTGTCGTCTTCGTTGAGCGCGGTGAAGGTGGTCTGGCTGGTGAACTCAATCTCGCCGGTGCCCGTGAGGCGAACCGGGCCGTCGAGCGACAGGGTGCCGTCGACAAATTCGACCATGGCGTTGTTTTCGATCGTCCCGATCAGCGTGAGGTCGACGGAGTCGACAAACCCGATTCCCTCCAGTGTGAGGTCTTCGAGCCGGGATTCGGTATTGGCGTAGAACCCCTGATTGGGCTGGTCAACGATGCTGAAATTCTTGAGGGTTCCGCTCCGGATGTGCGTGCCGACGACCTCGATGTCCAACCCCGTCCCACCACCGATATGCCCGCCGGTGTTATCGACGTAGGCGTCAATGATCGAGATGACCCCGCTGGTTCCCGTGATGGTCCCGCGGTTGGCCAGGCCCGGTAGTGTCGATGAATCCATATCACCCGTCGGGTCGATGATCACCGTATCAGCTAAGACGACGTCGATGGTGCCACGGTTTTCGATCAGCAAGCTGTCCTGGCCGATCCGGGTGCCGGGAAAAAGCCCTTCGTTGATTTCGAACTTGAATTGACTGCCGATGGTCAGGCGTGTGGTGGGAGAGTCGCCGGTCAAGCCGACCTCACTCATGACAACCTTGCCGTCGCTGTCGAACGTGAAGTCGTTATCGAGCGCGATGTCGAGTATATCGAGCGTGAGGGAACCGGTGTTTGTGATATTGAGCGCGTTGCGCAGCGTGAGCTTTGCCCCCAGCGAGAGTCCGGTCAGGATCGTCGGTGCGGTAAACGTAACGTCCTCAAAGACCGTATCGTGCTCGATATCGATGAACTGATTGATAGAAGCGTTCCCCAGCTCAAACCGCGTCCCGATTACGACGTTCGGCGAGCCGCCGGAGTCGAAGCCCCACAGCGTATCGCCCCTGATGGTGCCCCCGATCATCTTGGCGTCATAGAAGATGGCAAAGGGGGACTCGATCAACCCGCCGGTGTTATCGTAAACGCCGTCAAAGAATTCGGTGTCCAGGGCTGCGCGGATCACACCCGCGTTTCGCAGGCCGGTGAACGAGGAATCCTGATTGCCCGCGGGATCAAATATCTGTTGGTTGCCGAAATCATTGATCGTGCCTTGATTGATCACGATCAGGTCGTTGGCCCCGAGCCGTAGGTCGATAGGGATGACCACTTCCGGGGCAATAGTCAGTGTGTTCGGATTGGTGAAGTCATTGTCACCGACGATATCCGACACATCCCAGAAGCCGGTGCCGATGATCCTGGCGTCCTCGACGACAACGATCTGTCCCAAGACAAACCCCGAAGCCGAGCCCTGGGCTCCCGTCCCGACACCCGCGCGGTTGTCGATTGTGCCGGCGATACCCATATTGAAACCGTCTACCTCGGCGTCGGGCAGCAGCACCACATCCTTGATTGTGGCGTTAGTAATACTCAAATACCCATCCAACTCGCCGCCGGTGAGGGTCGAGTTTGAGAGAGTGGTGTCGGTCCAGTCTGCGTTGGTCGCGGAGTAGCCGCCGATCCGGCCGCCGGTATTGACCACGTTGCTTCCGTTGATGTCGACCCGCCCCTGGATGCGGGTGGTGTTGACGAAGTTGGCGTTGGTGATGTCGACCAGTACGTCGTAAGCGTCGGATAACGGGATGTCGTTGCCGGTGAGCATGCTGTTGCCGGTAATGATCAGGCGTGAAGTCTCATCGATCTGGATGGCCCCGTCGTTGTGGACCCGCGCGTCCTTGAAGACCAATTCGCCGCCGTTGCGTGCCTCGATCAGGCCACCCACCTCATTGGTAAAGAAGCCGTCCTCGAGTGTGATCATGCTCTTGGTAAAGTTGGAGAAAAAGGACCTTTGCGAGTCTGCTTCGATCACGCCGTAATTCATAAACGCCGACGCGTTGCGCAGCGCGTCGCCCGTGGGGTTGATCGTCAGTCCGGGGCCTACGGGCGTCATGATGCGGCCGTGGTTGGTCATCACCAGGCGGTTGTCGCCGAGCTTGCCGGTGGCCTGGATGGTGTGGCCGACCATCTGCGTGAGCGAGTCGCCGTTGCGCAGGCCGGAGATCACGTTGTCAAGGTTGTTGGTCGTGATGAGCGTGCCGGTGCCGTCGAGCACCAGGCCCGGTCCGCTGACGAAGAAGCGGGTGGTATTGCCCGCGCTGCCGTCGATGAAAATTTGGCCATCGTTGACGATCCGACCCGAATCGGTGCGCACCGCGAAACGTTCGACCGTCAGGCTCTTGCCCCTCATGATCGTCAGCGAGTCGGTAGCCCCGATGTTGAGCTGGTCGACCGTAACGACGATGTCGGTGTCCACCATCGCGGCGTTGTTGATATGGATGTTGTATGCATAAGCGGCGCTGTTGCTGGGCACGCCGGGCACCACTGGTGTCTCGCTGCCGTCGGGCGGCAGGCCGGTGGCGTTGAAGACCAGCGACCAGTTGGCCGCGCTGTTCCAGTTGCCATTACCAGCCGTCCAGGTTGCATCGAGCACGGGCACGTTCGGTGAACTGGTAACGAAGAACAACTCGCCGTCGTTGAGAATCTGCTGTTGAGCGGAAAGTATGACGCCGCCGGAGTCCACGGAGAAGTTGAACCACTCGGTATTCTCCGGGATCAGCGTCGCGTAGACCGAGAATCCCCCCATGGTGGTCACAGCCGTATCCCCGACGCCGCCGAACAACGGGTCGTTCGCGTAGCCGCCGTCTAGCAGCGGTATAAGGTAATCCTGCTCACCCACGCCGAGCATGGGGTTGTTGAGCGTGGTCCCCTTGGCACTGTAGAACAGCAACACGTCGTAGCCGAGATAGTCGGTGTCGAACGGCGTCGGGCCGATGTCAAACCGAGCAAGCCCGGCGAACGCATCAGGGGGCGTCGAGTCAACCAGGTTCATATTGTTCGCCAGGAGGATATCGTTGGCGTTGAGATTGGTGAAGCCGAACGCCTCGGCGCCGCCGGTCAGGCCGACGATGTTCGGCGTGGACACTGAGTTCGCAAGCAGCGGGTTGACCGACCGCGTGCCCATCCGGGTAAGTGTGTCGTTACCGATCAGCGACGCGCCGCCCAGCGCGCCGATCGCCGAGGAACCGACCGCCACCGTGTTCGTCCCGACCAGTAGTTGGCCCGCGTCGCCGTCGTCGAACGTGGCGGCGCCGTTCTTCCCGAAGCCGCCGGCCAGATTGACGCTGCCCGTGCCTTGGACGGTGGAACCGACGAGCTTGATCGTGCCGCCCGACCCGCCTCCGCCGCCCCCGCCATCGCCGCCGACGCCGCCGTCGCCCCCAGAGTTGCCCCTCGCACCGAGGCCGCCGGAACCCGCAAAGAACGGGTCTGGAATCGGTACCGGCGGTGGAGGCAGAAACGGAATCGTGGTTATGCCGGGAATCGGGAGGATCGCGGCGAGGTTCGCTATGTCGTTCAGTGGGTCCGACGCGCTACCGGACGTGCCGATGCGACCGCTTAAACCGTTCTGACCGTTGCCGCCGCGGGCTAGCGCCTGACCTTGCAGTTGAATCGAACCCTCAACGAGGAACTGGGCCGCACCACCGCCGGCGCCACCCAAACCACCGCTCTCGCTGATCCCGCCCACACCGCCTTCGCCGCCGCCACTACCTGGCCCGCCCGATCCGCCGAGGCTGGCGATGTTGAATCCAGTAAATGAAAACGACTTGGCCCAGTTGCCCTGGCCGCTGGCGCCACCACCGCCGCCGCCACCGCCGCCGCCGCCGGCACCACCCTGACCACCACCACCACCACCGCCGCCGTTACCCGCGACCAAGTCGAAAGAGTTGGGATCAGCAGCAAAACCGCCGCCATCGCCGACGCCGCCAAACGCGCCGGTGTCGCCGTCGGTCCCTGTGATCCCTATGGAGCCTTCGCCGCCGTCCTTGGTCGGCACGCCGGGAATGAAGCTCGGCAGCGGGCTGGGCCAGTAGACCCCGGCAAAGCCGCCGAAGCCGCCTGATCCGCCAACACCACCGCTGTTGGGATCAAACCCACCTGTGCCGCCGCTTGCTTTGGACGCCAAGTTGTTGAACCCGATGCCGCCGGTACCGCCGTCCAGGCCGGCCTGACCGACCTTGCCGTCGGTGCCGTCGCCGCCGCGACGCCCATCGAATGCCGGGACCGGGGGTGGGACCGCGCCGGGAATAAAGAAGATCATCGCACCGCCACCGCGCACCCATTGCACGCCGCCACCACCGCCGCCGGCGCCGGGCAGACCGCCAATGTTACCGCTGCCGCCGGTACCCGACGATCCACCGCCGGCGCCGGGTGTGATGTCGATTGCCGAGAAGTCAATCGTTGCCGTCGGCGCGATCAGGAAGTCGTCGCCAATATGGAACGACGCGGGTCGGCTGCCCACGCCACGGAAGGTGTCGTTGGCATTAAGCGTCAGATCGCCACCGATGTAAAAGTGCGCTGCGCCGTTGGCAACCGACGTCGCTGCGAGTTGTCCGCCGAATGTCCACGGCACGCCGTTGCGCGTGATCGTTAAGGTATCGGTATTGACCAGGAACTCATCCGCACAAGTCGATCCCACCGATACGCCCAACACTAGAGACAAAGAAAACGATACCATCCACCCCAGCGTCCAACTGATAGGCTTCATCTTTTTAGATTCTCTACTTTCTTGGCAAAATGCGAGCCGAACCTTGAATTCCCCATTGGGCTGATTCGCGGAATCCCCCCGATCTTTGTTCTTTACGCAAACCCTTTCCGACTGTCATTTTACTGACCCCCGCAAGGGTTTTCTACTAAAAAACATCTTTTTAGAGCAACTTGCGTAATTATTCTCCATCTCCCCAAGAAGAAGGCAGGTCAATGACCTGCCCTACTCCAGAACTGACATGGCGATTATTTATGCAAGGTGCTCTAATTGGGTCTTATACGCATTGCGTATAATTCTAGCGCGTCGTAAGTGATGTAAGTTATTGTCTGCCCTGTTTTCGCGTTTGTAGACACCGCGCAAGTACCAATTTGAATTGGTATTAGGACGTTAAGGGCGAGCTAGAGCAATCAGCGTCAATATCCGCCATGGCCCCATGGGATAGCCGTCGGTGTAAAAGGCCAGCGCCCCGAACCCGAACGGAAAAAATGACACCCATTGTTCTAAGGGCATTCGATCAGCGGAACAGCCACCAGTGGATCGTCAGTAATTCGATCGCTAACAGCGCCGCCACTGAACAGGCTGTGCATATCGCCCGGCTGCGGTCTTTCACGACCGGCAACGCCACCATGCGCAATTGCGGCTCCCCGGCGGTGGGGCAATCCGAGGGTACATAACCCCGACGGGCTTGATCTTGCACAATCGCTATCACCAAGCTCACGGAAAACGACGGCAAGCCCAACACCGCACCTAGCCGTTGGAGCTGATCTCGCCGCTCGGGACCCAAGACATCCCCCTCAAGCAATTCCGCAGTCCGCACCGCTAACACCCAGCGTGGGTCTGTGGGATTTTTAATCGGCTCGCCTAGCGCTCGATGACGATCCACCTCGCCGCCGACAAGCCTCAGCCTCGCGCCACGCCTGCCTCGTGCGGCTTTATTACGGCGCAGCAATCGCCCCCGCAGCACGCCCGCACTGCTAGCGTCTTTTTCCCGCTCGATTCGGGCTGTGGTTGGGTGAATGGATGCCTGGTCCACGCGTCTCTCTTTCTTAGCGCGGCAGCGGCCCCACCCGGCCATCTGAGCCACACACTTCTTTAATATCCTAGGATACCACGCTTTGGACCTTTGAGGGCTAGAATATAGAGCAGCCGATGAAATCCGACCGTGATAATCGCTACAAACGGCCCCTATTCAATCCCGACATGCTTTGGGGCCCAGGAGCACCGCCATGCAAGACGACCTGACTTCCGTCTATAAAGCACAAACACTTATGGAGGCGCAGCTTCTGAGCGACCAACTCAAATCGGCTGGTATCGAAAGTTTCATCGATCACGCCGGGGGCCCGTTCGACGGCCTGGTCGCTGCGGATCAGGTCAAGGTCGTGCGTGTCCTTCCCGCTGACGCGGAAAAAGCCCAGCAGATCGTCGCTGCATTCGAGGCTGAAAAAGAAAAAGAGTGATCCCGCACGCACGCCTTTAAATTCGGCTAGCGCAGAACCGTCAACGGCATACCGGAGACAGTCTCGGCACGGATCGGCCCAGCGATCAAGTCGTAGCCGTCCGCTGCGGTGATGCGGCAACGGACCCTTTCTCCTGGGACAAGCTCTTGATCGGTATCGACGTAGGTTAGGCCGTCGACCTGCGGTGCCTGTGAATAGGTCCGCCCAATGTAGCGGCTGACCTGCGCTTCGGCATCTGTTAAATCGGGGGGCTGCTGGTTCGATTGCTGAGGTAATTCCTTTGAGTCGATCAGCACTTCGACGGGCTGGCCCTGCTGGGCTAAGGCTCGGTTGCGAGCGAACACCACCTCTTGCTGCGCGAGCATCAACTCTTCATACCGCTTGTCGATGACGTCGGTGGACACCGCTTGGCCCGAGGCGTGCATGGTCCCTGCTGGAGTGCCCGGCTCAGGCGAATACCCGAACACACCCATGGCGTCGAACCCGAATCGACGTACAAACTCGACCAGTTCCTCGTGCTGGGGCTGCGTCTCACCCGGGAACCCTGTGATAAATGTCGTACGAATCGCGATGCCCGGCACCCGCTGACGGAGCTTTTCAAGCAGCGATTCGATCATGCGCCGACTCGTGTGCCGACGCATGCGGTCCAATACAAGGTCATTGATATGCTGCAACGGCATGTCGATGTACTTGACCACGTTGGGTAGTACCGCGATCGCGTCGATCATGGGATCGGTGAAGCACGACGGGTATGCGTACATGAGCCGCAGCCACGCGCCCACGCCACCGGTTTCGTGGGTGACTGCCTTGTCGAGTGCCTCGAGCATACCCACGAGGCCGGGCGTGTACCCAATGTCTTGGCCGTAGCTGGTGGTGTCCTGGCCGATTAAGTTCAATTCCGTCGCCCCGTCTGCGATCAGCTCGCGTGCCTCAGCGACGATGCGCTCCACCGGCTTTGACCGCATCTTCCCTCGGATCGACGGGATGGTGCAGAACGCGCAGTTCTGGTTGCAGCCCTCACTGACGCGCAGGTAGGCGTAATGCCGCGGCGTGAGGCGCAGCCGAGCGGTGTCATCTTCAAAGTAGCCTTGCTCGTCGATGCCGCGTCGGCGCTTCGCCACCACAGCGTTGGGCGCAATGCTTGAATAGATCGGCTGGCCCTCCCCCAAATCGGTGTCGCGTCGGGACGATTCTCCGTTGTGACCCATAACCGCCTCGACGATACGGTCTCGGTCAAACACGCCGATCAACGCGTCGATCTCGGGGCACACCTCCAGTAGCTGGGCACGGTGACGCTGCACGAGACACCCCGCGACAATGAGCCTCTTGCATTGGCCGGATTTTTTCTGCTCGGCTGCGCGCGCGATTTCGCCCAACGCCTCTTGCTTCGATGCTTCGAGGAAGCCGCACGTGTTAACAATGATCGCGTCGGCCTGCGACTCTTGTGCCGTGATGCCCAGACCGGACTCGGCCAAGAGCCCAAGCATCTTCTCACTGTCCACAAGGTTCTTGGGACAGCCGAGACTCACAAACGCCACCGTACGCACAGCGGGCGGCTCGCACCGGTTTTTTAAAACTCGCGGCATGGTCAATAACCATCGGATACAACAAATCGTCACACGACCCGCATCAGCAAGCACCGCCCAGGCTTAGGAAACGGAAAATCCACGCGGGCCATCGCCCTGAATCGGGTACATAGCACTATAGGAGCCCCCCAGTGGGATGTAAATTACCCTTGGGTCGTGGGTCAATTTGAATATTTGGGCAGGAATTGTCGTTTGAAACGTGGGTGGTAAGGAGTTTGCAAAGCAACTGAGCCCCGCTTCCTGACGGTCGCGGCTCGTTACGGTAACACTCGGAATTCAAACTGACCCACTACCCTTTTCCTGACAATGCTTGAATTTATCAGACGGAGATTGTAAAACAGGTGTGTTCTCGATAGATTTTTAGACGGGTTTGGCATAGTATGCTTTAAACTATGCCGATGTAGTTAATACGCTGGTTGGGAGTCGCTTCATAGTCTGATAGAAAAGTGTTCGCGGCTAAATCGGCTGTTGGATAGACCGATCATAGTTCGTAAACTTTCCCAGCAGCGATGATCCTTTGAAATGAAGCGTCTGAGCTGATACTCGAATAGCAACCGAGTTCAGGGGTGCCGGTGGCATTTGCCCCGAACCCGTCAAACCCGTCCGCCGCCGTATGGCAATTAAATGAGTTGACCACGCAAGGCTACCACGCAGTGGGACACGCGTCTTTCGTTTGTTCCTGTAGCCTTGGACAAGCCAAGTCATCGGTCATTGCAGTATGAATTGAAGATGCACCAGGGTTAAGCCAATTGGGAGAAGCGTCGCGTCCGAGTCCGGACAGGCTAAATTTTTCCGCTGTTATTCCAAAGATCGCCACAACAACACATGCATAAACACACCGGTATCCTCGAACTATCCAACCGAGCCGACGGGCGTCTGCGCCTGCTGGACCAGACATTTGTAGCCTCGCCGGAAGACCCGGTTGTTCCCGCCGATCTGATCAGGCGGCTTGAGTTGCGACCGGGCTTAAAGCTCGATGTCGAACTAACCGGTCCGATTCCTAACGGCCAACAACGGCCACAAAAAAGTTATCAGAACCAAAGCCAAAGCAAGAAAAACCGCAGAAAGAAAAAGAAAAGCGCTGCGATATCTCCCAACGCTCCCCGCGTGAAGAAGCTATTCGCAATCGACGGGCTCGACCCCCAAGCGTACCAAGAACGCCACCGATTTGAGGACCTGACCTCAATCGACCCCGCACCCCGGCTTACGCTGGAACACCCGGGCTGTCCGCCGGCGTGCAGGCTGATCGACCTGTTCTGCCCGATTGGCTACGGTCAGCGAGGCATGATCGTTTCACCGCCCAAGGCTGGCAAAACGACACTTCTCCAGAACATCGCGTTTGGCATCCACACCAATCACCCCGAAGTCGATGTCATCGCGTTGCTGATCGACGAACGACCTGAAGAAGTAACCGACTTTCGGCGAAACGTACCGTGCACCGTCCTGGCTAGTTCCAATGACCATTCATCCGAGCGCCACGCCAAGCTGGCGATGCTGGCGATCGACCGTGCCAAGCGCTTGGCGGAAGCGGGCCACGACGTGGTGATACTCCTGGACTCGCTGACCCGGATCGGCCGTGCGTTTAATACTTCGCCGGCCCTTTCCGGCAGCACCGGCAGAACACTATCAGGCGGGCTCGACGCCGGGGCGCTGGCGATCCCTAAACAACTGTTCGGCGCGGCACGGAGATTTGAAGAGGGCGGGTCGCTGACGATCATCGCCACCGCGCTGGTCGACACCGGCAGCCGAGGCGACCAAGTCATCTTCGAGGAATTCAAGGGCACGGGGAATATGGAATTGATCCTCGACCGAAAAATCGCTGAGCAGCGTGTGTTCCCAGCGATCAACCTCGCCGCGTCCGGCACGCGAAAAGAACACCTGATGCTATCGGAACAGGAACTGCAAACGATCAACGCCTTGCGTCGCCGACTGTTAGACATGCCCCCGGTGATGCAAATCCAGCAATTGCTCAAAGCCCTTGAACGGTTCAAGACCAACACCGACTTGGTAGGAAATCCTCAGTCCCCCGGTAGTGCCCAGTCCGCTGTTAGATAATAACGCACGTTCTGATTAATTCTCGTACTTCAATCACAGCAAAGAAGCCCACTCACTGACGGTCGCGCATGAAAGAGAGTATCGATCGTCAAGCCGTACTGCCGTATACGAAACTGAAAAACGCTCTAAAAGTTGAACACCAAGGCACCGTAGTATTTCAAGTCGTTTTTCTTGACGCCGGGGTCGGCATCTGATTCGTACTCGTTTTGGATGCCCAGCTTGAGCTGTATGTCTTTCGCTTCATCGATGTCGATGATCCAGTCGCCCGTTGCGTTGACGCGCAGCTCACCGGTCTCGGTCAGATCGGGGTAGATCGTGGTTGCAGCCGTCAGGTGCATCCGGTCGTTGATCTGCCATGTGAACTCAAACCCGAATGAAGCCTCGGATCGAAAGTCCTCATTGACCGATCCGAATTCCTTCGCACCACCCAAGCCGACGCGGACGACAGCACCGAAGTCTGGGGTGTCGTAGAGCTGATAGCCGACGCCTGCACTACCGCTGATACGCTCTTCCCATGACGCGAATTCGTCGAAGTCGAATCGGCCCTGCATAAACCTAAACCAAGGCGACTCGGGCTCGAGCCAATCGACGATGGACCCAACCGTAAACTCGTTTCGCGTCTTTCGACCACGATCGGTCGCATTGAATAACGCCGCGTCGAATTTGAATCGGTCTTCGCGCGTGCGTTTTTCCGCCACGAATCCCAAGCGAAGATTGGCTGTGCGGGTGTTGCCTTCCGTGCCGTTAAAACCCACATCGAACCGTGCCCACCAATCCTCGTGGTCGTCGTGCTGCTCGTCCTGTTGGTTTTGCTGCTGATTTGCCTGCGTCATGGGCAGTGTATCGGTATCGACGCCCGTGGATGGCGAACCCTCTGCTGGTTGCTGCGATACATCATCTTTTGAAACAGCATCGATTGACGGCGTCTGCTGGATGACACTTTCATCGCGCGTGCCTTGCTCGCCCATTTCGGCCAAGTGTTCGCTCTCGTGACCGACGCCCGCCTCGTCTTGGTACAGACGGACGTCACGGATTTGATCCACGCCAAGCTCAACCCGACCCAGCACCGGGTGTTCCAAGATCACACGTTGCGGCGTCTGCTGCACCACTCGGCCACGTAAGACCTCTCCCGTGACCAACTCAACCTCGTCGGCCCAAGCAGTCAGTGGACTGTGCATGACAAGCAGAACACACACCACGACGAAGCTCGGGCTAACAACGTTTGTTAAAAATGCCTTCTTCATACTCGTCGGATACGACAAGACTTGTTCTGAAACCGCCCAACCACACCGACCGCTATCGTCGCCGCATCGATTCCCAAACCGCTTCAGGACGTAGACGCGATGATCGTGTTCCGCGGTTTTTCAGGCGACACCTGCCTGAGCCAGCGTGGGCTGATCTGCGGGCCAAGGACGTCGGGGTATGCGTGATGGATCGCCGCCGCCACAAGCCCCATGAACATGGGCGATGGATACAACGGCCGGCTGGTCAACTCGGGATGAAACTGAGCGCCAATGAAATACGGATGCTCATCGGCGGGCAATTCAAGTATCTGCATAATCGGTTGCTCGGGGTGACGCCCCGAAAAGATCAAGCCCGCCTGTTCGAATTGTTGAATATACTTCGGGTCCACTTCGTAGCGGTGTCGAAATCTCCGTCGCACCGACGCCTCGCCATCGAATAAGAACGACGCCAGGGTGTTCGGCTGGACCTGTACGTCTTTACCGCCCAGGCGCATGTTCCCGCCCAGGCCTTCGATCTGCTTCTGCTCGGGTAATATGTCGATCACCGGGTGCTCGGTGTCCGAATTGAACTCGGTGCTGTCCGCACCGGCCAGGCCACAGACGTGCCGAGCGTATTCGATCACCGCCATCTGGAACCCCAGGCAGATACCCAAATAGGGCAGCCCCGTCTCACGGCAATGACGGATACAGCTAATTTTGCCCTCGGTACCCCGCTGCCCAAACCCACCCGGCACAATCACCGCGTCAAGCCCTTGCAATAAACCCGCGATCTGGTCCGCCCCAGTGATTTCGGTCGTGTCGATCCACCGCACATCGAGGTCGGCACAGAGGTGCACCCCGCAATGCTCCAGGGCTTTATCTATTGATGCGTAGGCATCACGCAACGCAGCGTACTTGCCGGTGATCCCGACACTTATTTGGAACCGGCGTTTGGCGGTCAGCTTGGCGATAAACCCGCCCCAACTCTGCCTGGCACGGTCTTCGTGCAACTGTTTAACCCGGCTGTGCAGGTCCAGCAGGCTCAGTATCTCACGGTCGAGCCCCGCTTGGCGCGCCGCGTCGGGAATCGTGTACACCGATGTCCGATCGTGCATTGAAAAGACACGATTGAGCGGCACGTTGCTGAACATCGCGATTTTTTGTTTGACCGATTCGCCGATCTCATTGCGTGCACGGCAGGCCACGATGTGTGGACGGATGCCGGTCTCCATAAGTTTCTTGAGGCCAAGCTGCGCGGCTTTGGATTTCTGCTCCCCCAGCGCTCGCGGCTCAATCACATACGACAGTGCCACGAAACAGACGCTGTGGTCGCCCTCCTCGTACGCTAGTTCGCGTAGCGCCTCGATATAAAAACCATTTTCATAGTCGCCGACCGTCCCGCCAACCTCGACAAAGACGACGTCCGCGTTTTGTTTCATCGCCAAGCTACGCAAGAGGTATTTCACCTCACCCGTGACGTGGGGGATCATCTGCACGTCCCTGCCCAGGTACCCGCCGTGGCGTTCCTTATCCAAGACGTGCCGATAGATTTGGCCGCTGGTTGCAAAATTATCACGCGTCAGGTCCTGGTCGAGCATCCGCTCGTAGGTGCCCAGGTCCATGTCGGTCTCCAGGCCGTCGTCGAGCACAAAGACCTCGCCGTGGCGGTACGGGTTGAGCGTTCCCGAATCGATGTTGAGGTAGCCCTCCAATTTAATGGGGGCGACGACCAGCCCTTTATTTTTTAGTAGTTTGGCGACTGAGCTGGAAAAGATGCCCTTGCCCAGGCCGCTCATCACGGTGCCGACCACGACGACGAATTTACATCGCCCCTTCTGGTAGCCGGGAGGCATCGAATTAAAGAACTCGGATTCGTGGCTGCGTTGACCCGCATCGGCCAAGAGATGTTCGGAAGAATCGGGCGATACCCGCTGGCGATCAAAATCGTCGGACTCGATGGGCATGTCTTACCGTATCCCGTATTGTGACGGTGTTCAAGTTCGGCGTAAATTCTAGCACTACAAAAGCCGGTTAGGGCACAGCTTGCCTGACCCGACCGCCGCCGTTACGTTGATCTAAGCTCTTCGACATTGATTAAATCATTCCCCCTGCGAATACCCGCACACAGATCGTTATAAAGACAGTGTACTGTGTAGATTAATGACGCTCTCCTTCAAAAGCATGATCGACGCTGGTGTGACGACGCTACAGTCACTCGAAGCGCTGGAACCGCTGGTGATCCAAGCTGGTGAGCTTATCACCAAGGCTATAAAAGACGGGCACAAGGTCCTGACCTGCGGCAACGGCGGTAGTGCTGCGGATGCGTCGCACTTGGCTACGGAATTTGTGGTGCGGTACATCCAAGACCGTCGACCCTACCCAGCGATCGCGCTGACCGAATCAGGCAGCACGATCACCGCCGCTAGCAATGACTACGACTACGACCAAGTCTTTGCCAGACAGGTCTGGGCGCTGGGACAGCAGGGCGACGTCCTGATTGTCTTTTCCACCAGCGGACGATCGCCGAGCATCCTGCACGCGCTGGACCAGGCTCATGAGTTAGGGGTTAACAGCATCGCGCTGCTTGGCCGTGACGGCGGCCCCGCCAAAGGCAAAGCCACGATCGATCTGATCGTACCCAACGACTCGACCGCTCGTGTCCAAGAGGCGCACACCCTCCTGATCCACGCGCTGTGCGAGATGGTCGAACGAGAACTGGCGTAGACTCGCAAAGCCGCTTACCCCTGTGAATTTTCATACCAATCAAGATTGGTACGTGCGCGATATTTGCGAACGCGGTGACTCAACAGACCATACCTTACATCACTTATAATGCGCTAGAAACATACGCACTGCGTATCGCACGGATGCCGCGACCGCATGGCCGCCGTTCATGAGCTTTTCAAAAATTCACGGACAAACGCTTCGTACTGTTCCGGCGTGTCGATACCGTGGTGCGCCACAACCATCTGCACCACCGCGATCGGGTACCCGTGCTCCAGTGCCCGTAATTGCTCAAGCTGCTCGGTCTGCTCCAACGGCGTGGGCGGAAGCTGAACGTACCGAAGTAAAAAACCGCGCCGATAGGCGTACAGCCCCGGGTGCTTCAAAGGCTCAACGCGACAAGCGGTCTTATCAGGGTCACGCTCAAACGGGATCAACGACCGCGAGAAGTACAGCGCCCGGCACCGCGTGCCGACTCGGCCAACGACGATCTTGACGATGTTCGGATCACGCGGGTCCTCGTCCGTAGCGAATGGGCTCGCCAGCGTCGCCATGGGGGCGCCGTCCGCGGGTGATTCGGCTAGCAAGCCCTCCACCAGCGCGTCGATGGCGCCGGGCTCGATCTGCGGCTCGTCACCTTGGACGTTCACGATGACTTGCTCGTCGTCTGTTGATAATGTCTGCGCCACCTCTGCAAGCCGACTTGTGCCATTGGGGTGATCCGTCCGTGTCATCATCGCCTCACAGCCAAAGCCCTGTGCTGCATCGAGGATACGACTGTCGTCCGTCGCGACGATGATCCGGTCGATCCGATCCGCTTTGCGCACCTGCTCGACCACGTGTTGAATCAACGGCTTGCCAGTCCGGTCACACAACGGCTTGCCGGGAAACCGGGTCGACCCAAACCTAGCGGGTATCACAGCGATCGCCTTGCCTGTAATCAAGAACAAACCCTCATGAAAATAGCTCGAAGCGTTTTCTGATTTCGCATACGGGTTTCTCAACGAGCCTCGCACGCCAGGACATTATGCACAAAATTTTTGTAACCCCTTGCGTCAATCACGGTTTGCTTACAAGCTGTGATTGGGCCGATCATGACTCACTGGTTGCAAGCAACCAGTGCCACACCCGTTCCTTGAGAACTATTCCCGTGTGATACGTGCATAATGTCCGTCAGCAAGCGGAACTTTGGCTCCAATTGACTCGCTCCTTCATGGTCGCGGCTCGTAACGGAGGCATCCGGTTCGGAGAAAAACACCCAAAACATGCAGGCTAACAGCCACAGACAATTGCACGCAACCGGAATCGACGTGCCGACGACTACCCCTTCTTTTCCAATTGATTAACCAACTCGCGCACGCTCTCCATCTGTTTGCGGATGTCCCGGTAATTGATATCCGTCTGGAGCACCCGAGAAGCGATCTTCTGAGCCTCTTGAGCTTGCTCGACGGACTTGTTCTTTATCGCTAATTCCTTGAGCGAAAGCATGAGTTGATACCGCAGCTCCATCGCTAACGGGTCCTCGGTAACCGGGTACGCATCGATCGCCTGGCGCAATGTGTCGACCGCCTCCTCATACCATCCTTGTGCAGCATAGCACCGGCCCAGGTAGTCCAGTGACACAATCCGGTGCTTCGGATCGGCCTTCGCCTGCTGAAACGCACCGATCGCCTCATCGTGCTTACGCGCCGCAAACAGGCGCTTGCCCAATTCAAAACGCAGACCCAGGTCAGTCGGATAATTTTTTACCCGCTCGTTGTACTCCTCGAGCTCGAAACGCAGCTTGCGTTGCAAGAGTTGTTGATATTGCTTCTTCGCGGCGACGTCATTGGGATTGTTCTTTAGCTTGGCCTTGATCTGCCGCAGCCATCGGTTCATCTGCTTCATCTGAATATCACCGACCCGCATCTTGTAGCGATACTGACCGGTCTGATCCAGGACTGTTTTAAACAGCTTCACCGCTTCTTTTTCAGCTTCGTCGGTCTCCTTCTGCACCAACGCCGAGGCCAGTTTGAGCAAACGATCCGTATCTTGTGGGTCTTCCTCGCACTCGATCCGGCGGCGCTCGATTTCCTCATCAACCGCCGAGGCGGTCTTGGTGATGGCGTCCTCGTGTTCGAGGCGCTGCTGGTGAGCCATGTCCTTGACCAGATTCCGAAAGCCGCCCTCCTTACCCGCAGATTCAGAATACCCCGCCTCCTGCATCGTGCGCTCGGCTTCAAAGTCTTTGAGTTCTGAAAGCAGCGTGCGGTTCTCGGGGTCAAGGTCGACCGCCAGCCGGCACGCCTCTACCGCTTTGCCAAACGCTCCGAGCTTCGCGAATAGGTCCCGAGCTTTGATGTATACAGCTTTGCTGGGTTTCTTATTCGACCTGCCGGTATCGAGCACGACCCCACCGATCCAAAGCGCTAGCTCGGGCAACTGCACCTCAACCGCATAGGCCATCAACTCGACTTGGTGCGATATATTTAATGGGTCTTTGGCCAGCAGCAGCTCGGCGTGCAGAAGGCGATCGACGGTGCCCTTGCCCATCTTCTTGAGCTTCTCCGCCAGCCCAGCAGACTTCCCGCCAGCGAGCTTACGCTTCAACGACACCTCACGCAGCGCTTCGTGAGCGGTCATGTTATCGAGCTCAAACCGCAAGCCGTTGATGTAACAATCGATGGCATAATCGTAATTACGCCCATCGGTGACCGCGCGTGCGTGATCGAAAAAACGCTTGGCCTTGCGCGGGTCCGAAGCAGCCTGGGGGACATCCTGATCGTCGGTCTTCTTCCCAAAAATAGCCAAGATATTGTCCGTAAGCTAGCGTGCCGATCGGTGACCAATACCTGTGTCTGTTAATCGAACCGCGACCACGGTACATCAGCACATCATGGCCGCCAGCGCAGGCGTGGATATTCTACCTTACGCTAGAGACTCACAGCAGTGCCTGTCAAACTTAATGTTCGTCAACCGGTTTGCTCGGAAAGTGTTGCGGTCTTATCCTCGACGCCGATTCCCCGGACCAATTCCCGGCACATGAGGCATCTATGACAGTCTCGATAGCGATCAACGGCGTCGCAGGGCGCATGGGGCAACGGCTGATCTGCCTGTGTACAGACGACACGGACCTGACGCTGGCCGCGGCTCTCGAACGCCCGGGCCACCCGTCCATAGGACAGGACGCCGGCACCGTGGCTGGCATCGGCACTACCGGGGTCACGATCTCCGATAGCTTGGCTGACAAAGCAGACGTCTTGATCGACTTTACAGCCCCACCAGCCACACGTGCCGCACTCGATACCTGTGTCGCCCACTCGACGGCCATGGTTATAGGCACCACCGGGTTGAGCGAGGATGATGAGCGGGCCCTCGATGCCGCGGGCGAAAAGATTGCCCTGCTGCAGGCACCGAACATGAGCCTGGGGGTCAACCTGCTGATGGCGCTGGCGGGGCAAGTCGCCAAGCGGCTCGGTGATGACTACGACATCGAGATCACGGAATCTCACCACCGATTCAAGAAAGACGCGCCGTCGGGCACCGCGCTGGGTATCGCCGCGGCGATCTGCGATGCGACCGGAAAAGACCTCCAGAAAGATGTGGATCACGGCCGCCACGGCGACGACGTACCGCGGCAGCGCGGGCGGATCGGTATGCACGCGCTGCGCATGGGTGACACTATCGGCGAACACACCGCTCGATTCGCCACGCTCGGCGAGCGGCTGGAACTCACCCACGTGGCTACCTCTCGCGACGTGTTTGCACACGGCGCGTTGCGGGCGGCGAAGTGGCTATCGGGTAAGCCCCCCGGCCGATACCGCATGAACGATATGCTGGGTTTGTAGCCAGAACGGTCCGCACAGCGGACCCTACACAGAATTGGAACCGTTTAGTTTAGTCTAGCCGACCCGGTCCAATGCCAACTCGTGTGCTTCGTGATAGACCTTGCCGAGGTTGTGCCAATCGAAGTGCCCGCTAAAGCTCTCGACGCTATTGCGCAACGTGATGCGCTGACGGCGTGACTTCTTCGTGTAGTCGAATAGCCGATGCGCCAAATCCTGTGCCGATTGGTCAAACGACCTGTGCCTGCGTCTGAGCACGTACACCCCTTGGTTCTCGTGATCGGGCATCAACTGGGTGATGTACGAGCCAAACCCCGCTAAATCGCTGGTCACCGCCGGCACGCCCAGCGCAATCGATTCGAGCGGTGTGTAGCCCCACGGCTCGTAGTAGCTTGGGAACACGCCTAGGTGACACCCGCGCACAAATTGATCGTATTCCATGCCAAACAGCGGGTTCGTCGGCGTAATAAAATCGGGGTGGTACACGACCTTGACCCGGTCGTGCTGTTGATTCCACAGGCGACAAGCACGTAGCTGATTGAGCACCGCGTCGTTTTCGTCGTCTACTAAGTCGTGCGTCACGATGCCGGGTGGGTTTTCCCGTTTCCACGCGTGGATCGCCCGCCGCAGTCGCAGCATCCAGTATTCGCCGACTAGGCTGTTGAGGTCCGGGACCGCCCCCGCCACCGCTGCGTCAAATAATTTGTCGGAAACCTCGCCCCTGATCGCCCGTGTGACGGTGTGGAACTCACGGAGCATAGCGCTGGACTGAAGCGCCGCTACGTTGATCGATCGAACCGGTCGCCGTGTGATGATAAACGCGACGACCGTGACCTCACTGCCCGCCTGCTGCATGAGGTAATTCAGCCGTGCCAGCGACTCGATCGTCAAGTCCATGCCTTTGTTGCGGTACTCGTATCGGCCCGAGGTGTAGAAATAAAGCGTGTTGTCGAGATCGAAGTGGTAGCTGGGGAAGAAATGACCAATCGTAAACTGGTGGATGCGTTCCTTGGACTGCCGATGGAGGTTCTGGAACTCGTGGACCGCGGCAAATCGCTGGATGTTGAGCCCGTTTGGCAGGATGACGTCTACCTTCCTGTCCAACAGGTGTTCGCACTCGTCCGCGGTGACGTCCGAGACGGTTGAAAAGACCTGCGCCCCGTGTGCCGCGGCACGCTCGATGCGGTGCTGCGCTTCGACGTTGAATTTTTTCGCTTCTGCCATGGCATCGTAGAAAGGCAGGTGCCCGTAGAAACCCTGATCGTTCATTGCGAGGTATCGCCCCAGGACCGTGGCGTGGGTGGTGAATACGGTCGCCCCGGGCCACTGCTGCCTGCGGAGCATGGGCACCGCGGCGCCGGTCATCCATTCGTGGAAGTGCGCTACGATCGCGCGTCGGGATTCGTGCTCACTCATCAACACCAAAAACTGCCGACACATCTCGGCGAATGCGATTGTGTTATTGATCAGCTCGTCGTCACCGGGCGTGGGGATGTCGTGATCCGCCCAGAGTCGGTACTTCACTTCCTCCAACCGACTGAACATAGCCCGGTAGTCGAGCAGGACCACTTGTGGCCGACCCGTCACCAGCCAGCGTCCGTAATACACGGGCATGCCCTCGTCGCGCATCTGTCGCACCACTTGACCCTCGACACCCGACAAGGCTGTGGGCTCAAACTCCACGGACGCGGACGCCGGCTCATACGGGCCTACGAGCAGGTACCGCGTGCCCCAGCGGCTGGCCATGCTCGGGGCTTTGGACCGAAGCACCGTGTAGATACCGCCCACCTGGTTGCAGACTTCCCAGGCGATCTCGACGAGCAGGGGCTCGACCCGATGTGCCCTGGTGGGTCGCGGCTCGACCACGCCGTGCGGCACGGTTTGAATCCCGGCGGCTTGGTTGGACAGCTTATCCATGCGCCTGCGAGCTCGGGTGTAGTAACGGTAATGCGCTACGCCGTTTGGTCAATCACAATCATCCCACAGCCACGGTCAAAAGTGAAGCATGCGACCATCGGCCCCCAACGCCGCTTCGTGGACCGCTTCGCTGAGCGTCGGGTGCGCGTGGATCGTGGCGATCACCTCTTGAACGGTCGCCTCCAGCCGTATCGCTAGCCCCAACTCAGCAATCAATTCGGTCACGCTGTCGCCGACCATGTGCGCGCCGAGAATTTGGCCGTGCTCCTCGCTGGCAATTATTTTCACAAACCCTTCCGTATGCCCGACCGCCTGTGCCTTGCCCGATGCCTGGAACGGGAACTTGCCCACACGGCATGCGATGCCCCGCTGCTTGCAATCACGCTCGGTCAGTCCGACGCTGGCGACTTGAGGCTGACAGTATGTGCACCCGGGTATCGCGTCGTAATCGATGGGCGTGGGTTTATGCCCGGCCAACCGCTCGACGCACACCACCGCTTCCTCGCTGGCGACGTGTGCCAGCCACGGCGGACCGATCACGTCTCCCACCGCGTGGATGCCCTGGACACTGGTCTGGTAGGTCGTCTTATCGACCTTGATGTAGTCCTTGTAAAAGTCGATGCCCAGCGAATCGTCGAATAACCCGTCGTACCGGCCACGCACGCCGATCGCGATGAGCACTTTGTCCGCGACGAGCACCTGGGCCTTGTTCGGGTCGCCAAGCGGTGCCACCGTCAGTTCCACGCCATTCGAGGTCTTCTTAATCGAAACCGTCTTGGTCGACGTGCGGCAATCAATGCCGACCCTGCGGAACGACTTGGCTATGGCCTTGGAAACCTCGTCGTCCTCGATCGGTAGCAACCTATCGAGCATCTCGATAACGGTGACCTGCGTGCCAAACGCGTTATAGAAATAGGCGAACTCCATCCCGATCGCGCCGGCACCTACGATCAGCAGTTTTTCGGGCTGGTCTTTGAGCACCATGGCCTCTTTCGAACTGATGATCCGATCGCCGTCAAAGTCGGCGCTCGGCAGCGAGCGGGGCACCGCACCCGTGCTGATCAGGACGTTTTTCGCGTGCAACGACATTACAGGTCGGCCCGATGGGTCGGTCACCTGCACCACGCCCGGCGACGCGATATGAGCGTGACCGTGTATGTGCGTGATCTTGTTTTTCTTGAATAAAAATGCGACGCCCTTGTTGAGGTTATCCGCCACGCCACGTGAACGCCCAATGACCTTGTCCCAGTCGTGTCGGACGTTATCCGCTTCGATCCCCCACGCCGGTGCCTGGTGCTTCAATTCGTAATAAAACTGCGCGTTTGCCAGCAGTGCTTTGGTCGGAATACAGCCCCAATTGAGGCATACCCCGCCGAGCCGATCTCGCTCGACGCAGGCTACGGACATGCCCAGTTGCGCAGCTCGGATCGCGCCGACGTACCCGCCTGGGCCGCCACCGATTACGACTAGGTCAAACGATTTCGCTTCGGCCATCGAAGCCCGCCTTTCTTATTGCTTTGTTCATGTGCCCCGTAGCGGCTGCAATTCTAGCCGATGAACAATAGTTTTCTCACGGACCACCACGGGGCTACAATCGAGCCCGCGATTCGCAGCCAGCAATGGAGTATCACCGTCGATAGACTCGACACCCAAACAGCCCGCGTAGCAAGAGCAAGACGTCTTGCTACAAACCCAATAAGGAACCGGCAATACGCATTGCGTATGTTTTTAGCGCGTCGGAGATTCTGTAAGTTATTGCCTGTTATGCTCCCGCGTTCGTAAACACGCACAAATTTCAAGTAGGATTTGTATAAACCATGGCTCAGATCAAAGCGGTCGTCAGTGTAATAGGGCGTGACCAGAAGGGGGTCGTCGCGCGGTTTGCTACCCACCTCGCTGAGCACGGCGTCAATATCGAGGACATCGAGCAGCAGGTCGTGCACGGCTACTTCATTATGGACATGCTCGTGGACTTGGGGGACCTGACGATCAGCCTCGACCAGCTCATTACCAGTCTGCTAGGCGTGGGTAAAGAGCTCGGCATGGAGGTCCACGTCTCGCTGCACAACCAACGCCGGAACAAGAACATCGCTGTCCTGGTCAGCAAAGAGGCGCAATGCCTGCATCAATTGATCGAAGACCAGGCTGCGGGTCGGTTCCGTGGCCGGGGCGAAATCGTCTGCGTCCTGGGTAATCACCCCGACCTCGAACCCATGGCACGCGAAGCGGGTATCGCGTTCGAAGCAATGCCCTCGACGGACAAGCCTGCCCATATGCGGTGGGTACGCGACACACTTACTAAAAAATACAACGCCGACCTAGTCGTTCTGGCACGCTACATGCAGATACTCACGGCCGAGGTCGTCGAGGCGTTCCCCTGGAAGATCATCAATATCCACCCGTCGCTGCTGCCGTACTTCCCGGGCGCTTCGCCGTATAAGCAGGCCTTTGAGAGCGGGGTGCGCGTCACCGGATGCACCGCGCACTTCGTCACCGAGGCGCTCGACGAAGGACCTATCATCCTCCAGGACGTGTTTCACCTGGACGTGGGCAAAGACACCGCTGCGGACGTTAAGAGCAAAGGGCAATCCCTCGAAGCACGCATCCTCAGCAAGGCTACGCAGATGTTTCTCGACGAAAAGCTCGTGGTCGTGGATGAAAAGGTCGTCTTCCGCCCAGGCCTGAGCACGTTCCTAGACCACGAAACCGACAACGACGCATCGAGCTAACGGACCGTCACCGCCCACGGCCATCTGCGGTATTACTTATAGGTATCCGCGAGGAACATCAGCGTGATCATCGTCGACATCGCCACGACCGACCAGCTAAATACCAGGATCGACCGCGTGAGTATATTGGCAGCACGAGCGAAGATACCCGGTGCTTTCACGTTTGGCTTGATCTGCTCGTGGGCAGACGATAGTGCTTGCGTCTGTGTGTTCTGGTCATCGCTAATATCGGTGAGTAATTGAGGCTCGCTGGGGGCGGCGCTGATCGGTCGACGCAGCCGAGAGGGCACCGCAGGCCGACCACTACTCTTACCGTTTGCACCGACAATATCCGCAATAAATATCGTTTTGCCGATCCTGATCTGGTCACCGCTGTTGAGCGGTGTCGGATCGATGATCTGCTGCCCGTTCACAATCGTGCCGTTGATCGATCCCATATCACTGATGTACCACTGGCCGTCTTTGTGCCGCAACTCGGCGTGGATGCGGGACACCGCCCGATCCAATAGTGACACCGCCCCGCCCAGCCGCCCGACGATGTGAATGCTGGATTCACCCAATTCGAAATTTTGGCCACGGTCAGCCCCATTTGTCACGATTAGGTTCAGCATCTCTCTACTCCCTTTTCGCCTCCAGCTCATCTCTCCAACGCGTCCACCGTGGTTGGCCCTACTTCTCTAATACCACTGCCTCGAAAGAATTCAACCCTTTTTCTCATTCTGCCCTCACCCGCCGGCTGGCCAAGACAAACAGATTACCTAGCTTCAATAACCCGCCCTACCAGCCCCCAGCAGAGCCCCATCATACCGCTTCAATATAATAGAATGGCAACCATGCATGATCTCATACGACGTCCTTGGCTCGTCTTACTGCTGGCTATGACCTTGCTGATCCAGGCCACGGCTCTCGACGCCTCTCTGCCTGGTGTGGCTGGGGACGCCGCTCAAAGCCCCCTGCCGGCCATAACCAGCCCGACGGGTGTAAACCCGATTTCCACCCTGCCCACAGGGGCAAATGTCGCGATACTCAAGGTCGAGGGCATGATCTACGGCTACACGCTTGAGAGCCTGCGAGACCGCGTAAACCAAGCGGTGCAAGGCGGGGCTTCGCTGATCGTCATCGAACTCGACACCCCCGGCGGCACAGTCGATAGCGCCCTGAAAATCAGCAAATACATCAAGAGCATGACCGTGCCGACCGTCGCGTGGATCAACCCGCAGGCCTATTCAGCGGGCATCCTGATCGCCAGTGCCTGCAACCAGATCGTCATGTCACCTGTGTCCGCGACCGGCGACTGCGCACCGATCGTGCCGGGCATGAACCTGTCACCCACCGAACGCGCCAAAGCCTTGTCGCCGATTCTTGAGGAGTTCCGTGATTCAGCCCGCAGCAACGACTACGACTACTCGCTCTTCCATGCTATGTGCGTGCTGGGCGTCGAGCTGTATCAGGTCGAACACACACAGACCGGGCAGCGACGATTGGTTAACCAAGCCGACTACGCGGTCATGGTCCAAGGCAAAACCGCTGAAGAAGTCGAGGGGACTGCCAACCCCCCCGCCGCCAGCCAACCCGCCGCCACCGCCAAGGACGACGTGGGTGCCGCCACCGTCTCCGTGGCCGACACCGACCGTGGCCAATGGAAGCTGACTAAAAAAATACACGACGGCAAGACCCTGCTAACACTCAACCAACAGCGTGCACTCGACGCGGGCTTGGCAAGTGCCATCGTGCGCAACGACACGGAACTACAGCAATACCTCGGCGCCGCCACGATCCGGACCATCTCACCGAACACGGTCGCACTGATCGCCTATTGGCTCACACTGCCGGCCATACGGGCGCTGCTCATGGTCGTCCTGTTTGTGGGGACATACATCGAATTGCAGGCTCCCGGCGTCGGGGCGGGCGGGATGTTGGCGCTGACCGCGTTGGCGTTGCTGCTGGTGGCGCCGTTTTTGATCGGCTTGGCGCAGGTCTGGCACGTTCTACTGTTCTTCGTTGGCTTGCTGTTGCTGCTGGTCGAGTTTTTCGTGATACCGGGCTTTGGGGTGGCGGGTATCGGGGGGATCGTGTGTATGTTTGTCGGCTTGGTCTTGATGATCGTCCCATCGACGGGGCAAGGGCTATTCCCGATGCCCGCACCGGAAATGGCACGGCGGCTACAGGAGTCAGTGATCTCCGCGCTGATGGGCATTATCGCCAGCGGTGTGGCGTTCTATTACATCACCAAACACTTCGGCAGCCTCCCGGTACTCAACCGCCTGATCCTGAAAAGCACGCCGCCGCAATTCGCCACGGGCATCGCCACAGCCGATAGGAGCACCGCGCACGTCAGCGGCGACGAAGCCGTCGGGCAAGGGCGCATCCAACCGGGCGCAAAGGGCCGGGCTATCACCGAGCTACGGCCTACCGGACGGGCCGAAATCGACGGCCAAATCATCGACGTCATCACCCAAGGCGAATGGATCGAACCCGACAGCCCGATACAAGTCTTGGAAGTCCAAGGCAACCGGATCGTGGTCGAAACCGATTCTTCCAAGAGTGGCTAGAACTGGTTTCATAACTCCCCTCCCTGTCAGGGAGGGGGTAGGGGGAGGGTCGTGTGTCCATGATTTGCGGGGCTTTCACCCCTCACCCAACTTCTCCCCTGGAGGGGAGAGGGGTTTTGAAACAGCTGAAACGGTCCGCATAGCGGACCCTACGCAGGTGCTATGGTACCCGCACCAACGCGGTAATCCAGTAGCACGTCTTCCCCGATCCGCTTCATGCTGTGTAGGGAAAGCTGCATCGCTTGGCTAATCGAGTTACATGCTGCGCCCTGCGCGACGGGAATTGCGGCTTCGTCACCAAGTACCCGGGGTGCTACAAACGCCAATACCTGATCGACAAGCCCCTCTTGAAACAGCGACCCGGTTAACTTACTCCCACCCTCGACCAGGACATTGGTCATGCTGTGCACCGTGGCGAGGTGAGTCATCAAAGGTTTGAGCTTCAACCGCGACGGGTCGGCCTGAACGGGCGGCAAACCTACGAACTCAACGCCGCGATCCTCTAGTTCCACCAGCTTGGCTGGTCGATCGGCCAAGACCCGCTCACCGACAGCGATGGTCACGCCAATAGGCGCACGCCCTTTGCCGCTGCCAGCGAGTAATCGAGCGTGGGTTGGTAGCCTGAGTTGAGGATCGACCACGATCTTGCGGGCTGTGCGTCGGGTTTTCACGCCACGTGCTGTGAGTTGGGGGTCGTCCGCCACGACTGTGCCAACCCCCACGACGACCGCGTCCACCCGTGCCCTGAGCTTGTGGGCTACATGTCGGCTACGCTCGTTGCTGATCCATTTGCTGTCGCCGGTGCGCGTGGCGATACGCCCGTCGAGTGTCTGCGCCCACTTTGCGATCACCCAGGGCAGACCTGTCGTCACCCGCTTGATATAGGCTTCGTTGAGCTGACGTGCCTCGTGCTGACACACACCCACTTCGACGTCGATCCCCGCGTCTTGGAGCCGACGAATGCCCTTCCCGGAAACGGCTGGGTTCGGGTCCTCCATGCCGACGATCACGCGAGAGACGCCCGCCTCGATCACGGCGTCGACACAAGGCGGCGTCTTGCCCTGGTGGCAACACGGCTCAAGCGTCACATATAGCTCACACCCTGCCGGGTCCACGCCCGAAGCTCGACAGCGATCCAGTGCATCGATCTCGGCGTGTGGGCCACCGAATCGGCGGTGATAGCCTTGGGCTATGATCCGGCTGTCCCGGACAATCACCGCACCCACCATCGGGTTCGGCTCGACCCAGCCCAGTCCCCGCGAGGCCAGCCGCAACGCTCGCCGCATATAATCAGTCGTATTCATGGGTGGCACCGGCTATCTTCTTATCCCTTGATCGTAGATCAACTATCGTGTCCATGCGATGCTGGCGAACGAGGCACCGCATTAAGGACTAAACCGAAATGGTCCGCACAGCGGACCCTACACAAGTGCCCGTTACTCACGGTGAATCCAATAATGAAGAAACTCAAAAAAATACTCTTGATTGCCGTCGCTGCGGTGGCGGTGGTGATCGTCATCGGGCTGATCTGTATCGATTGGATCACCAAGGTAGGGATCGAGATCGGGGCTACAACCGCGCTGGGTGTAACGACCCAACTCGACGAGGCAGACGTCGGGGTCTTCTCCGGACGGTTCGCCATGCAGGGCCTGAACATCGCTAACCCGGAAGGGTTTAGGAGCGCCTCGTTTCTAAAGCTGGCGGATGGAGAGGTATCCATTTCGCTACGATCGCTCACGCAAGATGAAGTCGTCATCCCCAACCTGACGCTAACCGGCATCGAACTCACGCTGGAGAAAAATAACGGGAAAGGCAACTACAACGTTATCCTGGAAAACCTGAGCGCCAAGGAACCCCAGCAGCAGCCATCCGAACCCCCCCAAGACGACTCACAGGAAAGCGGTAAGACAATCATCATCCATGATCTGTTGATCCGCGATATCACGGTGCACGCAGAGGTGATCCCGCTGGGCGGCGAGCTTTCGAGTATTACAATCGACGTCCCAGAGATCCACTTGAAAGACGTCGGCTCTAATACAGGAACCGGATCGCTGGTCGCGCAGCTAAGCGGGACGCTGGTCGAAGCCTTGCTCTCTGCCGTCACCAAGAAAGCAGGGGACCTACTCCCAAACACGATCACCCAAGGCGTCGACTCAGGCTTGCAAAACCTAAACAAACTGGGCAAACAAGCGGAAGAAGTCGGCGAAGCCATCGAACAGGCTGCGGAAGAACTAGGCCAAGGGCTAGAAAACGTCCTCAAAGGGTTTCAGATAGGCCCCCAAAAAGAAGAGAAGAAGAACTAGAACTGGTTTCATAACTCCCCTCCCTGTCAGGGAGGGGGTAGGGGGAGGGTTGTGTACCCATGATTTGCGGAGCTTTCACCCCTCACCCAACCTCTCCCCTCAAGGGGAGAGGGGGTTTGAAACAGGTTCTAGAGTCTTTTCACTTCAGGCATATCGTTTGCGATGATAAACCCACCCGCTTCTTAACGGTCGCGGCTCGTTGTGGACGCTACCTGTGAATTGATAACACTCTAGCCCGCCCGCGCAGCAGGAGCCGCTGCAAGAGACTGCAGTGACACAGCGATCTGATCGGGGTTTAGGCTGGCGGCGATCAAGGCGTTTTCCGTAACCGCTTTGGGCATGCCGTATACCACGCACGTCTCTTCATTCTGCGCGAGGATCACGCCGTTACGCGCGTGCAGCGCCCGCCCACCTTCCAGCCCGTCGTGGCCGATACCCGTCAGTACCACCGCCAACGTGCGTGAACCGGTGTACTTGGCCGCTGAATGAAACAACGCGTCCACGCTGGGCTTGTAGAGCGCTTCGAAAGGCTCTTTGTTTACCAACAGTTCCCAACGCGCCAGGCCCATTTTATTAAGATGTATGTGATGCCCACCGGGTGCGATGTAGATGGTGCGAGACTCCATAGGCATGTGGTTTTCAGCGTGAACCACACGTAGCTGACACTCTGCCCCCAAACGTTCGCTCATGGACTTGGTAAACACCTCCGGCATGTGCTGCGCCACGACGACGGGCGTGGTTAACGTATCGGGCAAGGCGGCGAGTATCTTTTCAAGGACGGGAGGCCCGCCGGTGCTAGAGCCGATACAGATCACGTCGAATTGACCGGGCCGATACTTTGGCGGTTGAGCGCTGGATGAACCCTCGCTCGTCGGACGAGTCGGACGACGCTTACCCGCAGCCCCGATCGCACGCACACGTGTGAGCAGATCGTCTTTAATATTGGTAATTGAAAGCGATACCTGCGAAACGTCTTTAGCCAACACGTCGGCCGCCCCCAGCTTCAGCGCCTGCAACGCCGCGTGCGAGCCTTCCGTGGTCAGCGAACTGAGCATCAACACCTGTGTCGGGCACTCTTGCATAATCCGCCGCAACGCCGTCAGCCCGTCCATTTCGGGCATCTCGATATCGAGGGTAATCACGTCGGGGCTGAGCTTCTTCGCCATCTCCAGCCCTTCCCTGCCGTTCTTCGCCGTGCCGACCACCTCGATTTGCGGATCGCTGGCGAGCATCTGTGACACGGCGCGACGCATGAAAGCGGAATCATCGACGACAAGAACTTTCATCCGAAATACTCCTGGCCAACCGCGCTACTTGGCGGAGGCTTTGACTTCAGCGATCTTCGCAAGCAGGCTTGGGTCCGAATCCCCTTTGCGATAGACCACGTCTCCATTTTCAGCAAGGTAAATCTTTATTGGGCCACTCACGTCGTTATAGATTTTAAACGACTGAATACCGATCGTAATCACCGCCCCGGAGAACAGCTTGCGTTGGACCGTCAGATCGACGGTGCGCTCCTGCTTAATCTTCGCCGCCAGTGCTTCGCCTGCTGCTGTGGCTTTCGCCAGCCTGGATGTCGAGTTCTGATGCTCAAACATCATCTCCGTCTGCCGTTCCTTATCCGCAGCAGACATCATACGAGTGTTTTTCTTCATCAATTTTTGTTGGGCTTCCACTTCGTCTCGTTTAGCAGCATACTGTTCCGCCAAGCTCTCTAACTGTGTCGCGAACGGCTCAAGCTTGGGCACCGAACCGAGAACCAATTCCGTCGCCACGCCAGCGCCGCTTCCCAACGCTGTCACCTCGACCGCTCCGGTCACGCCGACCTTGCCACCGATAATAGTCCCCCGCGGCGAGATGATTGCTCCGTGAACGATCAGATCACAGTTAATCGCCTCACGCTGGATTTCCAAATCGCCTTCGATTTCACCCTGGATATTGTCTAGATACTTGGCGGTGAGATTGCGGCCGATATTCACATAGCCTCGTTCGCGGCCCGCCATCCCCCCGTGCGCGATCAAGTCGCCTCCGCATTCGATCGTCGCTGCTTCGATCAGACCCTTGACCTCGACGTTGCCCGTTGCGTTGACCACAAAGCAGTCTCGGATCCCTTCCCTAATATTCACATCACCGGTAAAGTCGATATTGCCAGTGGAAAAATCCACATACCCCGTCACCTCGAGCACCTGCTGCACCGTAATACTGGGCAAATCACGGTGCAAGATACCGTTCGCCTGAGCGACCAATTCGCCCGAAGCGTTGCGCATCACCGAGTCATCGAGCTTGAGTGCAACCGGCTTTCCATCCATCGCGGCGACGGTTGCGCCTAAAACATCCCGACCGTCGACACCGGTGGTCGGCTCAATGACCACGCCGATGATGTCACCGGCCTTGACCACGATATAGGCGCTGCGATCGTAATGAGATACCGCTTGTTCGTCGTCTCCCGCATCTTCGCCTTCTGTTTTTTCGGTTTCGCCAGGCTCGGATACCCGCCATTCGATGCTGCCGTTTTTACCGTGCTGCGGAAGAACCCCGGCAACCAAGACCTGGCGGTACTCCTCGCCCGCAGGGGGCACGTTCGCGAGCATCTGCTTGACCGTCTCGATTACATTTTCTTTGATTTCAACACCCGACTGCTGGAGCGCTCCCAGGCAGACCTGCTCCGTCAACATAGTGCGCGCAAAATCACCCGGGATCAGCATCTCCGCTGCCATGTGATCCTTGGAGACAATGACACGGATCGAGTCCTCGCCGACAGCTGTAGACATGGCTGTATACGATCCTAAAAAGCTCGACGCCTCCCCCAACGCAGAGACATGGCCTACGCAGCCGACGCGCGATCCAGTGTTTCTTTGATGCGCTCGCTGAGGCTATCGGGTGTAAATGGCTTGACCACGTAGTTGTTGACCCCCGCTTTGATCGCCTCGACGACACGTGCCTTTTCCGCTTCGGTCGTCACCATGATGATTGGCGACTTGGAACCCTTGGCACGAAACTGCTTAACAAACTCCAGGCCGTCCATGTTTGGCATGTTCCAATCCACCAGCAACAGGTCGGGGGCAAACGCACCGACTTTGCTCAGTGCGTCTAGACCGTCGCAGGCTTCTTCGATTTCCGTGTAGCCTAGCTGCGAAAGAATCCCTTTTTGGATATTCCGCATCGTTTTCGAATCGTCGACCAATAAGATTTTCATACCGCTACTCCTTACCCAACATTTCAGATTATATTTCAAGCCGCCGCTGTGTCAGATGATTCCACCGCGGCACCGCTCTGCTTACGAAACGACACTTCTAAATTAAAATCGCCGCAATCCGTCGTACACTGCATAGAGACACACACGACGTCCTTGCGACCGAATACCACGTGATCGCTGCCGATGACCACCGACGGACAACTGATGCTGACGTTCTTGCCGACAAATTGTGCCTTGGCGCCGCCGGAGACCATATTCACCAACTCACCAACCGCGTCGGCAAAATCGGTATGGGTGCGCGACATCTCTTCCCCGGTAAACAGACTCACCACACGCTCAGCGGTCGACGTGGGGAAGCTCAGCACAACGTTACCCTCCACATCGCCCGACATGCCGATGATCCCCGACACGTCGTACGTGGGGTCTCCGGTGCGCTTAAGTTCGGGCTCACCTACCTGAACAGGTAGCTGGAGCATGGTCTCAAAAACATTTTGGACCGAGTTCAAAAACGGCATCACATAAGTACTATCCACAGCTAATCTCCTCGTCTAGGCCACAATTAAGCGGCGGCACGCTCGGTCTGTTGGGCTTGTCGAATTAGTTGAATCACATCAAGTATTAGGCTTACATCGCCATCCTCACGGATCGTCGCACCGCTGAAGGGGCCGCCACTGGTGTACCGATCATCCAAAGGCTTGATCACGATTTCCTGCTGACCGATCAATCGTTCAACGACCAAACCGGCTCGCTGCTGGCCTACACCCACAATGACTGCAAACTTGCTGCGAGGCTTCTCTCCGGTTTCCTGTAATTTTTCACGCATGTCCAACAACGGCAGGACTGAATTCCGCAGCCTCATCACTGGCTGACCGCCCACGGAATGGACCATACGATCTTCAGGTCGGACAATTTCGATGATGGTTGTGAGCGGTATCGCATACAAGTGCTGGCCCACACCCACCATCATCGCCGGCATGATCGCCACAGTCAGAGGGATTAAAATCTCGATCGTGGTGCCCTTGCCCTTGACCGCGCTGATATTGATCGCGCCATTGATTTTCGCGATGTTTGTCCGGACCACGTCCATGCCCACCCCGCGGCCAGACAGATCGGACACCTTCTCAGCCGTGGAAAAACCGGCGGCGAAAATAAATCGGAATACCTCTTCATCACCGAGGGCAGCGAGCTGATCAGGCGTTACCATCCCCCGCTCAATGGCTTTCTTACCCAGCACGTCTCGGTCCAGGCCCTTGCCGTCGTCGGCGATCTCGACACGTACGTGGCTGCCTTGGTGCTCCGCGGTCAAGTGGATCGTGCCGGTCTCTTTCTTCGAGGTTCCAATACGCGTCTGGGGCAACTCAATGCCGTGATCGGCGCTGTTTCTCAAGATATGTACCAGCGGGTCGGCCAGGACCTCTAAAACCGATTTATCAACTTCCGTTTCTTTCCCGGTGATCTCAAGATCGATCTTCTTACCGGTCGCACGCGCGATGTCACGGATAACCCGAGGATACCGATCAAAGAGCTTCGCCAACGGCTGCATGCGAGTCCGCATCACACCCATCTGAAGCTCACTAGTCAATTGATCCAAGGCACTAGACGCAATCGTAAACTGCTCTTTAGCCTCGTGAGAGATATCGTACTCAGTGATCCTACGCGCCAGTGACAATATTCTATTCTTATTGAGAACCAGACGCCCCACCAAATTCATCAAGGACTCGAGCCTGCTTACCTCAACGCGAATCGTCTGCTCGCCTAACGAAGCGCGAGCCGTGGGGGCATCACCCTTAGACTTTTTTGTCGCATCCCGCGCCGCGTCGGCCGGGGTCTGCTGGCCGGGGGCTGTATCCTTCTGTGCCTGCGAGGCGTCGGCCTGAGCCTCTGCTTCACCTGAGCTCTCACTACCGGGTTCAATCACGCCATCGAGTTCCAATACCTTCAGCGGATCGTCTCCGTGCTGACCCGTCACATCGTCTGGCAACTCCTGGCCACCGATAAGCGTTTCGATTCGTTGCTGGAGCGTCTCTACCGGCCACGACAAGGCCATCTTCTGGTTCAGGGCGTCAGCCTGACGCTCGACCAACACCTTAATCGCTCCAACACGGACAAATAGCTCTCCAAGCTGAGCCTCGGGCACCTGATCGAGCTTCGCACCAACGGACATCAGGAGCTTTGCCATCAAGCTCAGCGCATCGAGTTTAAAAAATTCTGACGTCTTAAATATCGAGTCCCCTAACTCCGCCAAGTCATGAGCCGCGTCGGAAGTGTCCACCGCGGTGCGGGCCTGTGCCAAACACTGATCAATCTGACCAATCGCTTCTTGTAGGTCTATGACCATGAATTCAACCAGGTCGATCTTCTCGGGAGGTAGGTCGAGCGGTGTGCCCCCAACCACGGTTGGGCTCGCCTGCGGCGTCACGGACGGCGCCTGATCGGGAGAGGCGGCCCCCTCCGCAGGGTCCCCGCCAACAAGGGCATGAAGCTGGTTAATGAGGTCTTCAGGAGCCGGGGTGATATCTTCGCCAGCGGCGATCTGTTCCATCATGACACGCAAGACGTCGACGCTGCGTAGCATCGCATCCATCACCTCAGGCGTTACCTTTATTTCACCCTTGCGCAAACGATTTAACGCGTCCTCCGCGGCATGCGCAAACGTGGTGAGCACCGTCAATCCCAAGAAGCTCGCGGCACCCTTGATCGTGTGCAGGGCGCGGAATATCCCGTCGAGCAGGTCTTTCTGCTCGCTGCCTTCGTCTAACGACTCGAGCGTCACCAAGTCTGCGTCGAGCTTCTCGATCAACTCGCCTGACTCGGTCAAGAAGTCTTGAAGCAGGCTTGGGTCTAAACCTTCGATGTCCATGTTACGCCCCTGCTTTCTTCATATATGAAAACGCCTGCGGTATCGGCATCGGCTCAAACGGTACCGGGATGTTCCTGAGCGACTCGCTGTGACCAATAAACAACGTGCCGTCATCCGCCAACTGGTCATGGAACATCTTGACGCAGTGCGTCTTCATCGCGTCGTCGAAGTAAATCATCACGTTGCGGCAGAAGATCACGTCCCACGTACCGAACCGCTTCGCCGCATAAGCGTCCTTAAGGTTCAATAACTCGAACCTCACCATGCTCATAATGGTCGGGTCCAACTTAAAAAACCCATCCTCCTCCGTAAAATAACGCTTGAGGATCAAGGGATTCATCGATCGGATGCTGTATGAGGCATACTTCCCACTCTGTGCCGTCTCCAACGCCTTTTGACTGATGTCCGTTCCAAGAATCTCGATATTCCAATCCGAGAGCCTCACGCCGAGGCTGCGGTGCAGTTGGATCGCCAGCGTGTACGGCTCCTCACCGGTTGAGCTAGCGCTCGACCATATTCGCAACTGCTTTTTACTCTTACGCGCTTCGAGCAGCTTAGACAGGACCTGCTTCTCAAAAACCTCTAATTGCGGCTCGTTGCGAAAGAAGCTCGTCTCGTTGATCGTGATCCGATTGAACATCTCCTGAAACTCGTCTGTCTGGTACGGCCCGGTCGTCAGGAACATCAGGTACTCATCAAAATTGCTAAACCCTAGTTCTTCGAGGCGGCGCGACAGCCGACTCTCGAGAACATATTTTTTTGAGTCCTGAAAATAAATCCCGCTCCGCTTATAAACCACTTTACGCAGCGATTCGAACTGCGCCGGCGACATTGTCAGATTGGCAACCGCCATAAAGAACCTCCTCCAGATTTAGGGAAAACACACGCCCCCACGATCTGTTTAGACAGATGCCGCGCTGGATGCCTGATCTACACTTTCAAGGTCTTCGTTGCTGAATAGCCGGTTAAGATTAAGCAGAATCAGCAGACGATCGTCGAGCTTGCCCACACCCTGCACGTAATCGCTGTCAATCCCGGAAACCATCGAAGGCGGCGGCTCCACGATGCCCGCGTCGATACGCAGAACCTCATTGACACGGTCTACGGTAAAACCGATCACACGGTTAGCCACCTCGACAACGATAATTCGGCAATCCGACGAATCCTCAGCCACCTCTACGTTGAATCGCTTACGCAGGTCCATCACCGGGATAATCTTGCCTCGGAGATTAATCACACCCTCAATAAACGGTGGGCTTTGGGGTACGCGAGTGATCTGCATCATCCGATTGATCTCTTGAACACTGAGGATCGGAATCGCAAACTCCTCCGAACCCACCATAAACGTAACCAATTGCAACAATTCACCGTCTACCTGATGTGAAGCGGTGCCACCTGTTTCCTTTGTTGAAACGGGCTCGGCCGTCGCCTGATTTTCTGCGGTTGCGGTTGTCATGTTTTTCTCCTTTGTCGTGCTTCGGCTTCTGCCTTGCCACCCTGTGTATTTTCTGTCCGAATGCTGACACACCGCTGACCATCACGGCACGCGGTACGCACCTAGCGACGTCGAGAAAATGGAACAAGCTGCGCCACATTCGGGGACGTTCTATAAAAGGTAAATCGGAAAAGGTAGAAACAGGCTTTAACCGTCTTGGTTTAATACCTGAATCTCGGTACAACGAAGTAGGTCCACAATCGTTGTATTCTGCAATTGGCCCCGCATCTGATCGGCAACCAGCTCACAAACCGACTTGAGCACCTCGAGACGGTGCGCCAAGTTATCGGCTGCATTGAGGGAAGGCACCTCTGCCACGACAGGCCCGTCTATCGCTTCTACGATCTGCAATAGGTTTACTTCGTCGGGCAATTGGTTAAACCGATAACCACCCGACCTGCCCAGCCGGCTCTCGATCAGGCCGTGCTGCGTAAGTGCCTGAAGAATCTTCAACACACTATCAGTGGGGATACACAGGTGCTTTGCCACTTGACGAGCCTGGACCATGCCCTCGCCCTTTTGGGTAGCGAGGTAAGTGATCGCAAGCGCCGCCTGAGCAGAGGTCTTGCTTAGTTTCACCGATGCTCCCCTTCCGCCACAGCAGCACCACACCATTGCGATGCGGTCATGTCGATGTCGGTGCTGATACGCCTGCCAAAATCTGACACCAAAGTGGATCGATCCCGACGCCGATGCTCCCCAGCGGTATCAGACACACGCTGAGCATGTCCGGTATCAGCCGAGACCATACCACCACCGTGGTACACCCACAGTCGTATCGCGGGCCGATCAAACGTAGTTGCTGTTCTGTGCCACCGCCCCATTTGTTATCCCATAGACGGGCGATCCATTCCGGCTTAATCCGGGTTTCCGAGGACCGCTCTCCAGTCACACCCAAGCGATGCAAGACGCCGCCAGATGCGTTGCAACTCCACAAGACCTCGCCTGTACGGTTGACCTGGAAGGCCGGGAAGCCCCCCGCCACCAACTCCGCCAGCAGAGAAGGGACCCTGCCTGGCAGCCCCCCTGTCGTCGCAGCAGCGAAATCATTTTCCCCTGGTCTTGCCTCGGCTCTCTTTTCACTTACGTCGGTTTTTATCGTTCTCACGTTTGGGTCCTCGGACCCGCCCCGTATTCATATTCGTCGGCTGGCGCCAAGATTAACTTTAAGCTTTCCACGCTAGGAAAACACACATGGGCGGGATGCTGGCACCGCTGAAAATGTGGTACACAACAGTTTACCCGTCGGTGTATTTGAGGGTATTTCATCGCCAGCGTATCATGAGGCCATCTTTTGCTCGGAGACAGGTCGTGGAACAGCTTATATCGATTTCGATCTTTCTCGGGTTCGGCCTGGGATTTGTGTTGATTAACCTTTTGGTCAGCAAGGTCCTCCGACCGAGCTTGCCCAACGCCGAAAAACAAGCCATCTACGAGTGCGGCGAACCGACCATCGGTACGAGTTGGGTACAGTTTGACCTACGGTTCTATATTGTCGCGTTGTTCTATCTGATCTTCGACGTAGAAGTCGCGCTGATCTATCCTTGGGCGGCTATCTATCGGCAATTCCCAACCGAAGCACTGGTCCTGGGCGCCCCGTTCCTGGGGATCATCGTCATAGGATATGCCTACGAGTGGTACTCGGGTAGCCTCGACTGGGTGCGCAGCAGTGTTAATACGTCACACAGGGCTAGCACGAGTATGGATATGGCAGCTTTGGCACGCCGCGACCCAGAGATGCTCGAAGAAAAAGCAGTACACACTTAATACTCGATCATACCTAGCCGATCACGGGTAACGATCGCTCGCCTATAATCCAAACACCTCGTCGCAGTCCCGACTCACATCGGAGCACCGCTTCACATGCCATCCCGATACAAGACCGTTTTATTGTTCGGTGCTCCGGGCGTCGTAAAAGGCACCCAGGGCAAGATATTGGGGACCATACCGGGGTTCTTCCATTTCGCCACCGGCGACATGTTCCGCCAGATCGACATCTCCAGCGACCTGGGCAAGATTTTCTATGAATATAGCTCGCGTGGTGAGTTGGTCCCCGACGAGGTCACGGTCAAGATGTGGACCGAGACGATCCACGCACACTGCATCCTGCACGAATACAAACCGCGGCACGACCTGCTCATCCTCGACGGAATACCCCGCACCGTGGAGCAGGCTCAGATGCTCGATGCGCACATCGAGGTCATTAAAGTCATCCACCTGATCTGCGACGACCAGAAGGCGATGTTCGAGCGTCTACGCCGCCGGGCGTTAAAGGAAAACCGCTTCGACGACGCCGACGAAAAAGTTATCCGCCACCGCTGGTCGGTTTATGAAGCTCAAACGCGCCCCGTCCTCGACCACTACCCATCGGACATGACTATCGAGATCAACTCGGTCGGCTCGCCGGCACTGGTGCTACGCGATCTGCTCGATATTGTCGCACCCATCCAGAATCAGCACTTCTCCGCATACGAAGGCTAGAGCATTCCCAATCCACGTGTATCGCCCAGATACACGACTTTTGGTTGCAGTTGACTTGACCCTCACCCCTGCCCTCTCCCTGCGAGGAAGAGGGGGTAATACAACAAATGGCCCGCTCGCTCCTGCCCCGGCTCAACCGTCACCCGTAAGGCAAAAAATGTCTTGTTCTGAAGCGATCTTCCGCAGCGTCTCTAGCGACTCTCCAATCGGCTGCCAACACGCTGACTGACGTATGATTCGTTCCAGGCGTTGCGCAGCGGACTTCAACCCTATATAGGTGCGCAGGCGATTTTTCAGTGACAATTTCATACGCGGCATAGCGGGATCAAACTCCCACGGATGGAAGTACAACACCGCCAGCCGCCCCTGCGCCGCCGCCTGCGCCAGACCCCGTCGCATCAGCCACAACGGCAGCAATCGGAAATACCCTCCCCCAGCCACCGCGAGCTTGCGACCCTCCCCCAATGCCCAAGTCAACGGGGGGACTTCCAGCAGCGTCGCGCCGCCCGACTGACCCCGAACGAAAAACGGCCTATCCGGTGCCCCGGGTACACCGTACGACGGATGATGCACGGGAAATATCGACGCGTCATACTCGAAACCCAGTTCCGCCAACACGTCGATCGCCCACGCTGTCTCCCGGACTACGCTAAACGTCGGCGCGCGATATCCCACCACAGGCTTACCCGTCTGATCTTCTAACAGTTCTTTGCTGGCCCGTACATCTTCACGGAAACGATCCGGCCCCAAGCGGTGGATACGATCGTGACCGGTGCCGTGACTGGCGACCTCGTGGCCTGCCTGAGCAATACGCGCCGCCAAACGCGGGTGCCGCTGCGCCACGTCGCCAAGCACAAAAAACGTCCCACGCCGACCATACCGATCAAACAGTGACAGCAGCAGGTCGACGTTTTTCTCAACCCGCGAAGGCCATTGGCCCCATTCGCCACGATCGACCACCCCGTGTGCCGCTTCGATGTGGAAATACTCCTCTACGTCGATGCTCACACACCGCAACGACCCCACATTCACAAGGCCCATCGAGTCGGATTGGCAAGGGGCTACCTGGTTCATACGCGTTTAAACGAATAGCTTTTTATCAAACCTACATCAAGCGACCGTTGGCCCCACCGATCCCGCTAAACTACAGTCGCCCTCATAACGCTTCCATTCACATCGACACAACAGAGCGATACCCCGTATTTCTCGATACAGCGGTTGAAGTAGCGTTTGTTTATAATCTATCCTGTTGATGACACACGCCATGCCTATTCTCACTAAAATCATCGCGACTCTCGGGCCCGCATCGAACGACCCCGCCACGCTGATACGGCTAATCGAAGAAGGCGCACGCGTCTTCCGGATCAATTTTTCACACGGCAAATTTGAAGATTTCGAGCAGCTCCTGCTGGCTGTGCGGCGTGTATCAGAGGAAACGGGCATCGCCGCTGGTGTCATGGGTGACCTGTCAGGCCCCAAGATCCGTGTGGGCAAGGTACGCGACGGGGGCGTCACGCTACGCGTGGGCCAGCAAGTCGAGTTTCAAAGGCAACCCATCGTCGCGGGAGACAACCTGTCCGGTGATAGCCCAGCGGTCTTTTCCTCCACCTACCCCGCTTTTATCGATGAGGTCGAGCCCGGTAATCGGTTGCTGATCGACGACGGCGCGATCCGCATGCTCGTCACCGAAAAGACCGGCCACGACGACGACAAGCGGCTTATCTGTAATGTCACCGTCGGGGGCGTCGTCACAACCGCTAAGGGGATCAATCTCCCCGACACAATTATCCTCGCACCCTCACTGACCGAGCACGATTTGAAATGCGTCGACTGGGCGGTCCGCCACGGCGTGGACTTCCTGGCGCTGAGCTTTGTCCGCCGCGCCCAGGACATACGAGAATTAAAGACGCTGCTGTCACAATCCGCACAAGACCCATCATTCGCCATCCCCATCGTCGCTAAGATTGAAAAGCCCCAGGCTATTAACGAGCTCGAAGAAATCGTCCACGAGGCGGACGCACTCATGGTGGCACGCGGTGACTTGGGCGTCGAGATGGACCTGCCCATGGTCCCCGTGATCCAAAAGCGGATCATTGCCGCCGCCCACGACTACGGCAAGCCGGTCATCGTCGCCACGCAGATGCTCCAGAGCATGATCGAGTCGTCCTCGCCCACACGCGCCGAGGTGAACGACGTCGCCAACGCCATCTACGACGGCGCCGACGCGGTCATGCTCAGCGGCGAAACCGCTGTGGGCAAGTACCCCGTCCAGGCTGTCAATATCATGGGCCTAATCGCGAAAACCACTCAACGCGACCTCACAGAACGAAGCACCCGAGACAGCCACCCGCCTGCCCGCCTGGTTGAAAACCACTACCGCACCGCGGCGCTGGCGCACGGGGTCAATGTCGTTGTCCGCGATCTCGATGCACAGATCATGGGAGTATGGTCACAACGCGGCGGAGGCGCACGCTACCTCTCGCAAAATCGACCGTTGATCCCCATCATTGCCGCCAGCTCGGACCCCGTGGTGCTACGGCGTATGACGATGCTCTACGCCGTCACACCCGTCCTGATGGACCAGCCCAAAAGCCTCGAAGATTTCGCCACCAAAATCAGCCGGTTAATCTTGGACCGTGGCTGGGGGCAAAAAGGCGATCAGGTCGTCCTGATCGCAGGCGAACCCATCGGCACACCCGGTGCCACCAACACGCTGCTGATCCGGCAACTCGACGGCTAAAGCCAGCTAGACTAACTGGCGCTTACTGGACTCGTCATTCACATACCACAGATAGCTGCGAATCTAGTCGTGGGCCAGTTTGAATGTTTTGGCGGGAATTGTCATTCGAAACGCCTGTGGCAGGGGATTTTCAAAGCAGAGGAGGCCCGCTCCCTGACGGTGGCGGTTCGTTGCGGTGACGCTCGGATTCAAACTGACCCACGACCGCGAAGCTCAGGTCTATATTGGCGTACCGAAACCCGGGCATTGAGCAGATACGTTCATTGTCTTAAATATCTCCCGGGCTTGATCGTCGTCGAAGTGTTAAAAACTGGGGATCCAGGATTCGAACCTGGACTAACTGATTCAGAGTCAGCCGTGCTACCGTTACACCAATCCCCAAAATAAACGCCCGCCTGTGCCCCCGATGCTACCGGCCGTGGGGGCGTCGCGTCAATCACTTTTTCTATCGGGAATCACCACGCGTCATCATGAACCCGCCCCGTGGAGCTGATCGATTACCGTTGCCCGGTCGACCGCCCCGAACAACGCTGAGGCTGTAACGAGCATGTCCGCGCCCGCCGTGACTGCTTGCGGCGCGGTCTGCGGGTTCAGACCGCCGTCCATCTCCAGACGCGTACCGGGACCGATCCGCTTTTTGATCCAGCGTGTCTTATCCAGTACCTCGGGGATAAATTTCTGACCCGATCGGCCGGGGTTCACACTCATCACCAAGACCAGTTCCAGTTTGGACAGATACGGCTCGAGTCCGTCAGGCGGTGTGGGTGGATTGATCACCATGCCCGCGTCCATGCCCGCCCCGTGAATCCGGTCGATCAGCGCGTGTGCGTCTTCGCCGCCGTCACGCATCGGCCCGCTCACCTCCAGGTGAAACGACAACAGGCTCGCGCCCGCGTCGGCGAACACGTCCACATAATCGCTGGGTCGCTGGACCATCAGGTGCACGTCCAGGTACACGTCCGGAAAATGTCTCCGTAGCGCACGGCACATATCCGGGCCCATCGTGAGGTTGGGCACAAAGTGGCCATCCATCACGTCCACGTGCAGCAGGTCGGCGCCTTTGTCGAGCACGTCCCGGCACTCCTGTGCCATATGCGCAAAATCCGCTGAGAGTATCGACGCCGCCACGAGCGACCCAGTCGGCACAGCGGTAATGGCAAAGCTCATTTTCGTGACCTCAAATTAAAATCGAAAGTTCATTGCTACCCGGAAATAGGGCTCATCGGACACCTCGGCCACATCGTCCAGGTCAAGCACGTCGAACCCCTGACTAAACTCCTGGCTAAACGCGTATCCGCCGGCAAGCGTCACATCCACACGCTGGTCCGTGCGCAGCCGGATACCGACCTCAAGCCGGCTCTGTTCAAAGAACAGACGGCGGTTGTCACGCCCCCCGTCGATGGTAAACGCCTCGGTGGTACCCGAATACTCGCCGAACAGTCTCCAGCCGCTACTTAGTTCATATTCGACCACAGCGGTCACATTCACCGGGGGTATGCCCGCCACGCGGACCGTCACGCGCTCGGTGGGTTGCCACACCACGCTGCTGACCGGCAAGCCCAGCGAGTAGCTCAAATGATCGCTGACACGGCGCTGATAGGCGACGGCCGGCAAAGGGGTATCAGGAAATATCGTGCGATTGCCGTTGTAGTTCAAGACCCACTGCCAACTTGAACTGGCGTCGATCGGTTGCGTGTAAATCAGATTCACCTGGCCGTAGACCGCATCGCCGTCGGCGTAGGGATTGTTGCCCGCGTATCCCACGCCCAGCGTAAGCCACAGCGACGCGTGCTGACCCGGATCGCTCAGCAGAAACCCCGCCGCCACAGATTGATCCACGAGACGATCGGGCAACGCCGGGTCGGACGTGCTCAGGTTCAAATATGTTGTATCAAAGCCGACACTGAGCGTGTGGTCACCACCCTCACCCGATCGCCAGCGTCCAATCGCGTCGTAGCGTTGAAGCCGAAAACGCGCGTCGCTGTTATTTGTATGGCCTCTATTAATAAGTATCGCGTCGGTGTGTAGCTGCGACTGGCTCCCCTCGGGCCAGGGACGCACGATCAATCCGATACCCGTCTGAGCAGACGCCGACGCGGCCCACGACATCAATAAAATGATCACGACACCAACACGCTCGTTCACGGTCATTGTAAATCTCCAACCCCTCCTGATATCCCGTTAGCGTGCCGTCTGTTCGGACACGCGCCGATGCATCCGGCACGGGCAACAGCTTTACTTATTTGTCATCGAGCAGCTCGACGCTCGCAAATTTTTTGCCCTCGAGCATCTCCAGGCTCGCCCCGCCCCCGGTCGAGACGTGGCTGACCTTATCCGCCAAGCCGAACTGCTCGATCGCCGCTGCGCTGTCGCCCCCGCCGATGATGCTCACCGCACCGTGCTCTTGCGTCGCTTCGGCGATGGCGTGCGCCACCCGCCTGGTCCCCACATCAAACGGCTCGATCTCAAACGCACCCAGAGGCCCGTTCCACACGATTGTCTTGGCCTGCTTCACCTGGTCACAATACCGCTGTACCGTCCGCGGCCCGATGTCCAGTCCCATAAACCCATCTGGGATCACGTCGTCGGTGTTGCGCGTCGTGGTGCCAGCCTTAAACTCACTGCCGCAAACGTGGTCCTCGGGCAGCATCAGTTGGGCGTTGGACCGCTGGACAGCGTCGAGGATCGATGACGCTTCTTTGACCCGATCCGTTTCCACACGGCTATTGCCTACCGCTTTATTCTGCGCCAACATAAACGTATACGCCATCGCCCCGCCGATCAGGATCGCATCTACCTTATCGAGCAGATTTGTAATAGCCACGATTTTGTCCGAGACCTTGGCGCCCCCGAGTATCGCTACAAATGGGCGATTGGGGTCACGGATCGCTTCGGAGAGGTATTGAATCTCTTTCTGCACCAGGAACCCGGCGACCTTCGCCCCGCCACGGGCACCGATCGCCTGTGGCACCGCTACCATCGAAGCGTCTTCACGGTGACACGTGCCGAACGCGTCGTTGCAGTAGACGTCCGCCAAGCCTGCAAGTTGCTTGGCAAATTCCGGATCGCCTTTCTTCTCCGCCTTGTGAAACCGTAGGTTCTCCAGCACCAGCACGCCGCCATCTGTCAGCGCCTGTGCCATCTGCTGTGCGTCTTGCCCCACGCAATCGGGTGCGAAACCCACGGGTTTACCCAATAGCTTTGCAAGCCGATCGGCTACGGGCTTCAGGCTCAGCGCCGGCTCCGGGCCGTCCCCCTTGGGCCGACCCAGGTGACTCATCAGAATCAGGCGCCCCCCGCGATCGACCACGCTCTTGATCGACGTCAGAGCCATGCGGATACGCCGATCGTCCGAGATGCGCCCGTCCTGAAGCGGCACGTTAAAGTCCACACGCATCAGAACCCGCTTGCCCCGCACATCTACATCCACGATTGTTTTCTTAGCCATGACTCATCTTTTCAATCGAAATCAAATCTTGTCCGAAAGCCGATAAAAGAACTCTAACCGAAGACAAACGCCACAACCACGACCTCACAGATTTTACCTTTTAATCAATTCAAGAATCTGCGGACAAACGAATACTCTACTGCGTTTTCGCCCTGTCGCCTCTACAAGAACGTTATGCTTAACCAATCGCTGGATAAGATTTGAGGCTGTCTGAGGTGTGCACTCTAATGTTTTTTGAGCTCTTGCGAGAGTGATCGCTGGCGACCTGAATAATTCGTCGATTAATCGAGGTAATAAAGCGGAACTCCGCTTCTGTCTTACACGGTTACGCAAATTCATCTGAAGATTCAGCAGACGATCTGCTCGATTAACCGCATCTTGTGCCTGAGCGTTAACGGCTTCTAAAAAGAAGCTGAGCCAATCTCCCCACACCTCTTCCGTGCTTACCCGATACAACAAATCGTAGTAGGCTTTCCGGTGCTGTTCGAAATATCCGCTCACATAAACCAGTGGTTTGGTGAGTTGTCCCTGGCGACAAAGCATCAACGTGACCAGAAGACGGCCCAACCGACCGTTGCCATCTTGGAATGGATGAATCGCTTCGAACTGATAGTGGATCAACCCGAATCGTACAAGACGCGGGAGCTTGGTATCTTCCGCATTCATGAATGCTTCGAGTTGCGTCAAACCATCGAGCACAAAGCTAGGCGGTGGCGGCACAAATCTAGCTTGTTCAAACGAACATCCCTCGGGCCCAATTGCATTTTGAGATTCCCGAAACTCGCCCGGCTGCGACCCGGACTGAGAAACCCCTTGCAGAAGCTTTTCGTGCATTTCACGAATCAATCTCAGGCAAATCGGTAACTCAGAATTTAGCCCATGCTCAAGCGCCCGGACGTAATTTGAAACTTCACGGACAGGATCACGATCATCAACTGCCACAGCAGACGGGTCAAAATCGAACAAGGCCAATTGTTCCGCAGAAGCAAACGTATTCTCAATAGCTGAAGATAGGATCGCCTCACGCCGTGAAAACACGCCTACAAGCAAGTGGGGATTAGGCAGGCGTCGAGCCGTGCCCTCCAGGAGGCTTAGACTCCGCTCAGCTCCTATAATTTTGGGGTAGAGATCAACCAGCAGCTCACCCGGGTCAATCTTGGGTGGCAGCGGATCGGGCACGAACCCAAAACCCTGGCACTTCCTCGAACGTGGAAGCTCTTCTTCCCAAGATAGTTCGGTGAAAATCGTGGGTTCTAATCGTCCAGGACTTCGGCTGGAAAATGCCTTCGTATCCATTATTCCAATCTTCTTACTTAGTGCCCGACGTAATTCTAACAAAAGCCAGTTTAATAGAAAACGACGCCCCTGACTTCCCTTAAAGTAGAATTACGAAAAACCGTTTCCGATAACATTTGCAATCCTACTATAAATTCATACAAGTTGTTACGAGAGCCTCTCTTATTAGAATGCATACCTCTCCTGTACATCCTAAACGTGAAAACCAAATGCCACTCAACCCGCTGCACCCCCTGCACCAGCGTGCCGACGCAAGCTTTATCGCTTACGGCCCCGAAGGCCAAACGGTCCAGGTGGTTGATACATTTGGGAACTACGAAGCTGAGTACGCAGCGATCCGCAAGAGCGTCGGCTTGATCGACCTGCCCCAACGCGGCTTGGTCCGTATCACGGGCGACGACAGGGTCGAATTCCTACACCGCATGCTCACAAACGACACACGCACACTGCAGCCCGGTCAGGGACGGCGGGCATTCCTGCTTAATACCAAAGGCCGAATTGAAGCTGATCTGATCGTGCTGCACGATCGGGATCAGACCTGGCTCGAACTGGACCTCTCAGATGTGCCGCACCTAGTGGAACAATTCGACAAATATCTCTTCACCGAAGACGTGCAGATCAAAGACCTCAGTGAGCCATACACTCGGCTGGCCCTGCACGGCCCCGAAGCCTCGGCTCGTCTATCTGAAGTGGTCAACGACTCCCCTTCAGACCCGGCCTCGTTTTCAGATATGCCCCTGTTTTCACACCGACCGATCGACGTCGCTGGTCACAGATGCATCGTCTTCCGGTCCGACGACACCGGCCCGCCGGGCTTGCACCTGATCGTGCCTCGTGACGGCGTGGCGGCTGTGTACCAGCGATTACTCAACGCGCTGCACTACGATCACGATGCCCCATCGACCACCCCCAACCGCGGCAGACCCATCGGGTGGCTCGCTTACAACACCGCGCGCATCGAGGCGGGTACACCCATTTTTCACATCGACTTCGGGCCCGACAGCCTGCCTCACGAAACCGGCATCCTCGATCAAGCTGTGAGCTTTACCAAGGGCTGCTACCTGGGCCAGGAGATTGTCGCCAGGATGCAAAGTCTGGGCCACCCCAAGCGCATTCTCGTTGGACTAAGGTTCAATGACGACCGCATGCCGATCGCCGGCACGGAGGTGTACACACCGACTCCCCCCCGCGCCACGGGCCAAGGCGCGGTCGCACCACTGCCTACCGTCTCAGCCAACGCCATCGTCGGGGGTATCACCAGTTCGACCGTCTCGCCGATGCTCGGAGGCACCGCTATCGCATTTGCAATCGTCAAGTGGGGCACGCACACCGCCGATACCCACGTAGCCGTCCCGGCAGAGGGACACCGCATCACCGCCACGATACAGCCTCTGGTTTTCCTGAAGTCATAGCTGACATAACCCTAGGGGTGGGTTATCCAGGCTGGCCAAAAACGGGAATTTGTACCGCCTATTACCCCTGTGACGACAGCGTAAACCGACCCTAGCCTAAAGTCGCTGATTCCTGCAAAGTGACCCCAAAATCCCGCCGATAACTCCAGCGAGACGCTGCCGCCTCTTTGCGGCAAACAACCATGATTACCCAAGGCACACAAATTGATCAGGCCAACAGCCTCGTGACCGTCAAGGTCGCCGACCGCGAGCTAACCGGGCTACAGATGCAGGAAGTGGTCAACGAGTTGACCCAGCACATGCGGTACGACAACGCAATCCACTTTGTGTTCGATATGAGCGACGTGCAATTCATCGCCTCGGATTGCCTCGGATGCTTGGTCTCGTTCCTACGCGACCTCGAGCAGATGCGGGGTCGGATCGCCCTAGCCAACTGCCAGCAAAATGTCTCGTTTCTATTTAAGGTCACCCGCCTCGATAGCGTCTTCGGCCTATACGATGACCTCGATGAAGCCTGTACCAACATCATCCACGGCTAATATCACCGTGGGCCGGTGGCTGTCAATTTCAAACCAGGACACTACCGCCCTTCGAGTAGCCTCGCGCCCAGGAAGTCGCTTAATTGCGGGACCGCTCGGATCTTCTGATCCACGGCATCGATGTCGTACTCGACCCTGACGAAATCCACACGATCGCCCTCCAACACGACGTAAGCCGACCGGTTGTCCCGATCGCGTGGCTGACCGACCGAGCCCGGGTTGATGATGCACTTCTCGTATTCATTAAACTCGTACACGCCGTTGAGGTCCTCGGGCGGATAAAAGTCTGGCTCGTCGGTAAACACGCCGCTGATGTGCGTGTGCCCCACAAAACAGCATTTATCGAACTGATCAAATATCTGCGTCATCTTCGGCGAGGCTGTCACCACGTCGTCGGGGAATATGTACTCATTAATGGGTCTGCGAGGAGACGCGTGCACCCACATCGCGCCATCGCGCACCTCCCGGATTTTTAAATCACCCAGGTACTCCCATCGCTTAGCCCGTTTCGCCGCGTCGGGTTCCGACTCGAACTGTGCCCGCGTCCAGAACGCCGCTGTCTCCGCGCTGTGATTAAACCGGCTCGGCTCGTACAGCACCGCGAAGTCGTGATTACCCATCAGCGACCATTCGCAACGCTCCATTATCAGGTCCACACACTCACACGGGTTCGGGCCATACCCCACGATGTCACCTAGGCACAAGACCCTCGCGATGCCGCGGCGGTCGATGTCGTCGAACACCGCCCGCAGTGCTTCGATGTTGCTATGAATGTCAGAGATAATCGCTGTGGCCACTGGATGATCCGATTCTGCTGCTTGCCCACTATCATAACGCCGACACCCCGTCGGCTACTATCTGCTGCCCTACTGCCTCCTGGAAGCGTCCGAGTGTAATATGAAACGATTACCGTGACGCCACCGCCCACACATCCCAGTTCCCCCGATCAAGCCGCGCATCGGACTCCACCCTCGTACGCGCCTGGCACCCCGTTGCCCGCCACGAGGCCCAAGCCCTCAACCGTCACGGATCAAGACGGGGCACATACCGGCACCCGCCCCCGTGTCTTGATCATCCGCCCCTCCGCACTGGGCGACGTGAGCCGGACCGTGCCCGCACTGGTTACGCTCCGCCACGCTATGCCCGATGCCCAAATTGATTGGCTCGTGAGCGAAGCGTTCGCTCCGGTCATCCGCCACCACCCCGCCCTGGATCACGTGGTCTCGTTTCCCCGCCGACGGTTTGCGAGCATCGGCTACAACCCCCGCGTCGCTGCCGAAGCACTCGCTTGGGCCCGGAGCCTGCGCGCACGACGCTACGACTTGGTCTTCGACCTACAAGGATTGCTACGGTCGGGTCTGTTTGCCAAGCTCACCGGAGCCACGCAGCGTGTCGGCTTTGCCAATGCCCGTGAACTCGCTTGGCTAGGCTATAACCGCAGACATCACGTCAATACATGCACCCACACCGTCGACCGCATGCTCGCTCTGCTCCAAGCCGAAGGGCACACCCCCTCGCACGACACCCGCCTCTACCTCGCCGACGACGATAAGAGTTGGCTCGACCGCTGGCTCCAAGACCACAACGGCGACGGGCTTTACACCTGCATCGCGCCCATTGCACGTTGGCGCTGCAAATGCTGGCCAATCGAAAACTACCTCCAGATCGCACGCAGGCTGCTCGACACCGGCAAAGTTGGCAGCCATATCGTGATCATCACCGCACCTCAGGAGCGCCCCCACGCTCAACTGATGATCGACGCCTTTGCCGACAACCCGAACGTTTTGTTCCCCCAGACCACCGTCGGCCAAATGATGGCCCTGATTAGCCACGCCTCACTGATGGTCTGCAACGATTCGGCTCCGCTGCACATCGCTGTCGGGTTCGATAGGCCCATCGCCGCGATCTTTGGCCCCACCGACCCCGCCCTCGTCGGCCCGTACCGCCGTGACGATACCGTCGTGCGTCCCCCAGCCCACGCCATGCCCGCAAACCTCAACTACCGCAAACACCGCGACGACCAAACCCTCATCGCTAAAGTCGCCGTCGACGAAGTGTGGGATAGGGTGCTGTCACAGATCAATCGCCCGCCTATCGGGACACCGTAACCCCAAACAATAGTCTTATGGTTTCCCCTCCCGCGGATATTTCATTTCACGTCGTGATCTAGCACAGCGTCATTCTATAGCCTTCGGGTATAGCCCTTTGAGTTTGGTGCGGGCGTTGTCGGTGGCAAATTGCCAATCGACGCCGGTCTGGCGGGCGTTGCGTGCGTTCGACCACGCTTGGGTTTCGTGGCGAATCGTTTGTATTTCGGCGATCCGTCGGTTCAGACATTGGCCGGTCAGCACACTCAACTCGCATTCGGCGATGTTCAGCCACGAGCCGTGCTTGGGTGTGTGGATGAACTCCAACTTGTTGGCAATCCGCAATGCTTCTTCCGGATCGAACGCCTCGTACAACGATGCCAAACGGTGGGTGTTCAAACGACTTTATCTCGTTTTTTGAAGCGCCTGACGCACGCACTCGTGCCCGATCGAATCGACTGCGGTAGCGAGCACGCCAACCGCACCAACTTCGTCTCCGCCACACCATCGAGTTTGCGGAACTTCGAACGATCCTGCGGTTTGCGCTCCAACAGCGACAACGGCCCGTGGTCAACCGCCTGTTTACGCCGGTGCTCCACGCTCCATGTCGTCACGTCAAACGCCTAGGCGATCTTCACGTCAGCCCACGCCGGACCGGCGTCGATTGGCAATTTGCCACCGACAACGCCCACACCAAACTCAAAGGGCTATACCCGAAGGCTATAGAATGACGCTGTGCTAGATCACGACGTGAAACGAAATATCCGCGGGAGGGCTCGAACCTCCAACCTTCGGCTTCGGAGGCCGACGCTCTATCCAATTGAGCTACGCGGACGCACGACACGACCCAACGATTTTAACGCCGTGCACAACCCCGGTAAAGGAAGACGGTAGAGCGATTTTTCCTTTACATTTAATACGTGCAGCCTACAAAAAGTTCGCTTCCTGGCGGACATGATGCACGAACAGAAGTGTAGGTCCGGGCCTGCCGGACAACTTGTAGGGTCCGCTGTGCGGACCGTTCCAATCGCTCATCCAACGAAGGGGGTGGCACGGGTTGCTTGCAACCAGTGAGCCACGACCGTCAGCCAGCGGGCCTGTCCCCTCTCCCTGCCAGATAGGGTTGGGGTGAGGGTCACGTCAATTGCAACCATAGCCCCACTTAGCCACGGGTGATGACACCCGTGGCATCCTCACCTCGCTCGATCAATCCGAGCCGCGAGGTTCGATCCGGCCGAACGTTTCGCGACTGCAGGTCGAACCAGCCCTGGGAGGGGTCGTAGACAAACTTGAGTTGGCGGCGGTCGAAGGCCACGAACCAATCTTTCCAATCGACCAGGTCCAACAGTTCGGGCTCACTAAATGGCGAGCCTCCGACACGGACGCGGTCGGGCTGACCCGGCAGACACCCAGGCCAGTAGTTGTTCGACTCGCACCATAGGCGGATCTGCTCGTGGTTCAGCGTCTCATAAACGGTCATAGTATGCGTCCAGAGTATGTGTCCAGCCAGACAGACAGTGTAGCGGTATCGTGTCTCGTGGCGGTCATTTTCTCGAATCACGCCGCCTGTGCAACCAGGGTGTGTTAGTTAATGGGCCTAATACCAATTCGGATTAATTCACAGGTACCTACTCAATCGTGGGTATTGGTTCTACAACGACTTATCAATGCTTCGGCGCGTACAAAATATACGCAATGCGTATAAAGACCTATTTTCGGCGTTTTAACCCATAAGCATTGAACGACTCAAAGAAGACTCCGTAAAATAAATGTCGTTACCACCCGTAATCCCGTTACACATATCCCCGATCGTATGGAGGTCTACCTACATGGCCCATGGCAGAAAGCGAATTGCTAGCGTACGCGCATTGATTGATCGTGTGGTGGCGTGCCGTCCAGGCACAGCCGGGCACACTCAAAGCACCGAGTTATGGTCAGGCCTTGAGCAACTCGAATCGCGTGTGCTGCTGTCGTCGAGCACGTTGCTGCTCGACACACTCGATGACGGTGGTGGGGATTCGTCCGCAGCGGTGGTACAGCCGGTCGAGGTGCAAACAAACGACGCCAGCGGGTCGGCCTTTGCACGTGACGCACGCGCCATGTACCTCTGGCAAGAGCAGCCGATCATGGACATCCTCTTCGATGAGGGTGCCCGAGAAGATATGTTCGACTTCTTGTCACAGAAGAAGATCACCACGCTGTACCTTTTCGCGGGTCAGTTTTTTGGCACCGGCCCGCACCCCGTCGTCGAGTCGCCCCAAGCCGTTGCGGAACTGATCGAAGACCTCCACGCAAACGGGTTGCAGGTCTTCGCATTGTTGGACTCGATCCGTGTCGACGCCGCCGCGCCGATTGTGGGCTATTTTCAAGACGTGCTCGACTACAACAATGACCGCCCCGACTTCGAGCAATTCGACGGGTTCCAACTCGACATCGAGCCGTGGCAGCAGCCCACGTGGGACTTTGGTGGCCGAGAGCCGCTCTCGGGGCAGTACCTCGACCTCGCCCAGACGCTCATGGATATGAAAAACACCCAAGCCCCCGACCTGCTCGTGGGGCCGTCGATGCCGTTCTGGTTCGACACGTTTAGCATCGACCACGACCAGAGCACCAGGCTCATGAACCAGCACACGCAGGACATATTCGATTACACCACGATCCTTGCATTCCGTGATTTTGCCCTGTTGAAGATCATCCCCCCGTTTACATTTCGCACCGACGGCATCGTCTCGCTCACCTCTGACGAGCTGACCTACGCCCAGCAGATTGGCAAGCCCGTCGTGATCGGCGTCGAGACGAACCGTCTTGGCAGCGATCCGATCAGCGACCTGATCTCGTTTGCCCAAGAGGGCGAGGTGCGGATGCAAAATGAACTGACCCTCGTCGACCAGATCGTCGGGAGTCGGGAGCCGTTTGGCGGGTTCGCGTTCCAGGACTTCCCCGGCTTGGCGGGCTTCCCGCCGGAGATTACCTCGGTCGTGGTCAGCAGCACGCAGTGGGACAACGCGTTTATAGACCACCTGTCGTCGCAAGGATTGGGCGACGGGGGCTACGCCATCCCGACCAATTCGCCCCAGCAATTGGCACCGCTGCCGTGGTCGAACATGAACCAAGTCAAAATCACGTTCAGTGAGGACGTCGTTGTCTCACGAAATAGCCTAACGCTACAAGGCACGAACGTAGCCAACTACCGATTCAGGCGGTTTGCCTACGATGCCAAAACGTTCACCGCCACGTGGACGCTGCGGCGCAGGCTCCGTGCCGACGACCTCCAGATCACGTTGTCCGACACCGTAACCGATCGCCAAGGCAACCAACTCGACGGCGAGTGGATCGACGGCGTGAGCGCGTTCCTCAATGGCACGGGTGACGGCGTACCCGGCGGCGACTTCAAATTCCGGTTCAGTGTCCTACCCGGCGACGTGGACCAGTCCGGCTCACTCGACGACCAGGACCTCGCAGCCGTGATCGCGTCTAGGAACACAGAAGTCGGCGACGGCGACTACACCATTTTCAGCGACGTGGACGGCTCCGGCGAGATTGTGCGCCGAGACGCGCGCATCGTTCGCCGCCAAATCCGTCGTGCACAGCGCGACAACACCCCGCCCGCCCCCGTCTCGCAGCAGCGCGTTGTAAACATCGCCCGTTCAGCGCTGAAAAATCTACGCCGGGGCAAGAGGTATCAACTCATCAGCGAACACGTACAAGACAGGCTCAGCAACCACGACGTGCTAGCGGACATCCGCAAGCTGTAGCAGCATGGTGTACAAGAGTGCATCATCGCAACGAGCCGCGACCGTCAGGGAGCGGACTTCTTCCTGTTAGCTCGTGCGTGCTAGGCTAAATGCAATAGTACTAGTACTTGGCGTAATCTGGGTGGCACGGCTTGCTTGCAAGCCGTGAAATACAGATTGTAGGTCCAGGCCTGCCCGGACAGATATATATGCCATCAACTGCCTTGCCCCAGCGTAGCGACCGCTGTCTCGTACGCCCCCGCCGTCTCCTTTGTCCCTGTTATCGTCATGCCCAAATCGCGGATTAGCCCGTCGTGCAGCCCGTAGACCCACCCATGCACCGTCAGCGCCTGGCTACGCTCCCAAGCGTCACGCACCACGGTCGTTTGGCAGACGTTTACAACCTGCTCAATGACGTTTAGCTCGCACAGCCGGTTTAGCCGCTGCGCCTCGTCGCCCAGAGCGGACAGGTGCTCGTCGTGCTTCTGCCGCACGTCCTGTACATGCCGCAGCCAATTGTCGATTAGCCCCAGTTTATCTTTGCGCAGCGCCGCCTGTACCCCACCGCAGCCGTAGTGGCCGCACACGATGATGTGTCCCACACCCAGCACGTCCACCGCGTACTGCATCACCGACAGACAGTTCAGGTCGGTGTGCACCACGACGTTTGCCACGTTTCGATGCACGAACAATTCGCCAGGCTGCAGCCCGACGATCTGGTTGGCCGGCACACGGCTGTCCGAGCAGCCGACCCACAGATACCCCGGCGATTGTTGACGCGAGAGTTTCTCGAAAAAGTCAGCGTCTTGCTGCTGGATACCCGTTGCCCACGCCCGGTTGTTCTCGAATAGTTGGCCAAGGACCCGCATAATTCGTCGTGCCTGCTGGTGTGGTTAGTACAAACTGCTTCAACACTCCTCTCCCCATGAGGGGAGAGGCTGGGTGAGGGGTGAAAGCCCGTAAATCACGGACGCCCTATTCTCCCCCTCACCTCTTCCCCTGAAAGGGAGGGGGCTCAAGCTGGTTGCCGCGCGCCGCCCACGTTGAGCGGGATTATAGGTGTTATACGGATTCAGATAAATTCACAGTTGATCCTAACGAGCCCCGACCGTGAGGGAGGGGTTTCTTCATGCTTTTACACCGACCACGAATCAATCAGAATCCGTGTTAGCAGGTGGGTGTGCTGTAAGCGTAGAAGGCTGAGTGGGTGGCACGGCTTGCTCGTCAAGCCGTGGTGAAATTCGTGCAGTTAGTCACTGGTTGCAAGCAACCAGTGACACCCGTTGTCGGAGAGGTCTACAGAGGTAGGGTCCGCTATGCGGACCGTTTTGTTTTATGTCTGGGATTATGGTCCGCATAGCGGACCCTACACGGCTATTTAGACCACTCTGTAATAACCGTTGTGCACCAATTGAATTGTGCGAAGATGACGATACTGTTCGGGAATAGCTTTTTTGGCGACAATGCCCCAGTTCTCTATTTCAGTGCGCACCTCTGACATGAATTCGTCGATTGAGCGTATGTGAGCGCCAGCTAGGACGTCTCGATTTTTGGGGTGAGAGACTAAGATGGCAACACGTTCAATATAAGTATTCTTAGGGAGCCAAGTGAATACGTTCTCGAATATGTACTTTTTGCCAGCACGAAACTTCTTCGCAAATCGGTCTTCACGACGTTTCCAAGAATGTGCATCTATAGAAGGTTCGATGTGTAGTAGATGGCTGCTATGGGGATGATACGCAAGTATATCCAGTTCCATTTCCCACCCGCCACGTGGGAGACGTCCTACCTTGATGTTCCGTTTAACTACATAACCTCTCCAGTCGTAGTATTCCGCTATTAAATCTTCGAGGTGTGACATGATGATAATTTAACAGTTCTTTGTCGCCCTTGACCTATGATTGCGTCGCGTCGCTCTTTTCTTCCCCCTCACTAAAATCGAACCATTTCGAGCGGTAGTCGAACGTGTAGCACGCGATCGGGACAATGAATAGCTGCAACATCGTGGCGAAGCCCAAGCCGAACATGATCGTCACCGTCAAGGGCTGGAAAAACTCACCACCACCCGCGAGGTTTAGGCTCAACGGCAACAGCCCGCCAATCGTCGTCACGGTCGTAAGAAAAATCGGCCGCAACCGTAGCTGGCCGGCGTACACGACGGCCTCGATCATCGGCACGCCCGCGTTGCGCAGTCGGTTTACAAAATCCACCAGAACGATCGCGTCGTTGACCACGATCCCCGACAATGCGACGACACCGATCATCGCTGAGATCGAAAAGTAGAACCCGCAGATCATCAGCCCGATCGACACACCCACCAGGCTCATCGGCACGCTAAACAAGATAATCAACGGCTGGATGAAGCTGTTGAACTTGATCGTCAGGATGATCATCATCGCCGCGACCGCCACGAGCAGTGCGATGTGCAGGTCCTCTAGCGCGGTATCGCGTTCCTCGTTTTCCCCACCGAACTCGATCACGGTCCGGTCGTCGGACCAGATCACATCCTGATCGCGTCGCAGCGTGCGTGGCTCCGACCCGGCCAGCGCCGTGGCCAGTGCGTCTTTCACGTCGTCTGCCAGCACGCCTTCGTCGAGTTGGGCACGGATGTTGATCACGCGCTGCTGCTCGTAGTGCCGGATCACGTTCGCCGAGCGTACGCGGTCGATCTGGGCGACTTGTTCAAGTGAGACAATTTTTCCCGTGGGGCTGCGCAGGGGCAGGTTGGTGAGGTCTTCAAGTTGATCGCGGTGCGTGGCTTGGTTTCGCATGCGCACGTCAATCGGGTCTGTCCCGCCGAAGTTGACCTCTGTGACCTGCACGCCTTCGAGTGCGAAATTAACGCTCTGGGCGATTTGCTGAGCGTCGATGTCGAACAGGCTCGCCACCGCGCGGTTTGGTTTGACGACGAATTCAGGGCGCAGCCGGTAGTCGTTCGTGACGTCGAATGTGCCGGGTATTTTTTTGAGCAGTTCAAAGACGCGCCAGGCACGCTGTGCCAGTTCATTGAGCGTAGCGTCGGTGCCCTTGCGTGCCATGACGCGCACCAGCACGGGTGCGCCGGCAGGCGGCCCGTCCGAGGGTGATTTGACCCGCACGAGCACCCCGGGCATGGGGGGCATGGTCTGGACAATTGCGTGTCGGATTTGTGACGCCGATCGTTCGCGTTCCCCAGCGAGCACAAGCTCGACGTAGACCATGCCGAACTCAGGCCCGGCGCCTTGTTCGTTGTCGAGGTTGGTATTGAGCGCACCCGGCTCACCGATGGTCGTCACGGGTCGTGATCGCTGACCGTCCGGCTGCTGGTGCCACTCACCGGGACGCACCGCAGCGAGCACTGCCTGTTCGATCCGTTTCGCTACGTGTGCTGTGCGGTGTTCCATGGACGACCCCAGCGGCAGCTCGAAATAGACCTCGACGATCGGGACGTCAGTGTCCGGGAAAAATTCCAAGCCAATCGCACCGACCATGAACAGCCCGATGGGCGTGGCAACCACCGCGACGCTCAGCGCCAGGACCATCAGCCGGTGTCGCAGCGCGTAGCCGAGCATACTGCCGTAGACCTGCTTTGTGCGTGATGCTTGGGCCACAGCCTTGGCATTGGCGATCTCGATTTCGTGCGGGTCCATGTCGGCGCGTTGGGTTTGGGCGGACCGCGCAATGGCCGCTTGACGGTGGGCAGGCACTTTCATCAGATACACACTGAGTACGGGCAGCAGAAAGTGGTCGACGATCATGGCTGAACACAGCGCGAATAGCACCACGACCGGCAACTGCCCCATGAACTGGCCCATCACGCCGTGCAGCAGGAACATCGGGCCGAATGCGGCAAATGTCGTCAGATACGCGCAGAGCAACGAGCTACCCACCTCACTGATGCCCCGCTTGGCAGCATCGACAGGGTACCTGCCCAGCTCGCGGTGTCGGTAGATGTTTTCGCCCACGATGATGCACCCATCGACCACCATGCCCACGACCAGGATCATCCCGAATAGGGTCATGTTGTTGATCGTCAAGTCTTGCGTGATGGTCTGACGCGTGAACCACCCGATCGCCGCGGTGCCGAGGATGGCGAACGGAATGGCGACGCTGATGATGCTCGCGTTGCGCCAACCGAGACTGATCCAGAGGGTGGCCATGACCAGCACCAATCCGTAGCCGGCGCTGGTTGTGAGTTGGTTAATCATGTACCCGATTTCACGCGCCTGTGACCGGACAGTGCCGACGCGGATGCCGGCGTCGTTGTTGTCGGTTTCACCCGCCCAGCCCCGTTTCATGGAAGCGGCGAAGTCATTGACGATTAACTCAATTGTCCGGACGGTGGCGAGCACGTCGATATCGGTCTTGGCTCGCACCAGCAAGACGACCGCGTCTTGCCCGTCGTATCGCGCAAGGCTTTTTAATGGTTCGTGTCCCATGTGGACGTTTGCAAGGTCGTTGAGCACGATGGGCTTGCCGTCACGTACGCCTAGAGGCACCTCGCCGATGGCGGCCAGACTCGGCAGCTTCGTATCGCTGCGTACACGGCGTTCTGACCCGGTGGTCGATTCGATTGAGCCCGACGGCGCGTCGACGTTGGCACGGCGGATGGCGGTGGCGATCTCTCCATAGTCGAAGCCGTAGAGTGTCATGAGGTGCGGGTTTAATTCAATTTGTACCTCGCGCTCCAGACCGCCGAACGTGTCCACAGCCGCCACGCCGGGGACCTTTTCGATTTGCCGTTCGAGCTGGTCGGCGATGTCGCGTCGGTGTCGCCCACCGGCGCCGCCCGCCACGATCACCTGGATGATGGGGAAGTCCTCGAAGGCGATGTCGTTGACGATCGGTCCGGGGTCCTGCTGCGCTTCGAGCGGGAACCTGCCCTTGACGCGGTTAATCAGGCTCTCGACGTCGCGTTTGGCCTCACTGACGGGGATGTACTCGTCGAAGACGAACGCCATGACCGCAGCGCCGTTGACCGCTTGCGTCCGGATGGCACCGGATTCCTTGAGGTGATCCAGTGCCCCTTCGACCTCTTCCTCGACGCGGTTGACGATTTCATTCTCATTGGTGGGCGGCGTGGCACCGGGGTTGGGCACAGCGACCATGATCACGGGCAGCTTGATGCGGGGCGTGCGCTCCTTGGGCGAAGTCAAAATGCCCGCGACGCCCAGGGCGCAGATCGACGCCGTGGCCAGCAAGACCAATCGGGGCAACTCGATGGCACGTTCAGCGATCCGCATGGGTTATTATCAGCTAGTGTAAAACCAGGTCCGTCGCCAGAGCATTTTTCAAAAACCTGTAGCATACGGCGACATCAAACAGCTCACTCCCTCACGGTCACAGCTCGTATGTAACCGCTACACCACAACGAAAAATGCTCTAGCCGCCCTCGGCAACGGGCACGGGTGTCGTAACTAGTTTGTCAACGACCCGCACCGCCTGCCCGTCTTTGAGCCGGGAGTAACCCTCGACGATCAATCGGTCCAATCCCTCGGGCACGTCGCTCACCAGGTAATGGTCTTTGTCAATAGCGATTGGCTGAAACCACACCCGCTTCGCCACGAAACGACCTGTGGCCAGGGCAGCCGGGGCATCACCGCTGCGCGAAGCCGAATTCGACTCGACAAAGAACGCATAAACACGATTGCCCACGCGCGTACACACCGACGCGGGGATGGCGATTGATTGTCGCTCCATCACAGTGACCGTCGCCTTGCCGACCATACCCGGCAGCAACGCGTGGCCCTCGTTCGGGAGCATGATCTCGACGTTAAACAGCCCGCTGGTGCGGTCGGCAGCAGGGGGTACCACAGCCACGGTGCCTTGGCGCGGGTGTCGGGAGGCGTCACCATCGGGTAGGGCACCACCGTGCGACGTCAGCGCGAGGACATCAACAGCCACACGCTGACCCTGTTTCAGCAGCGGGACCTTTCGCTCAACCACGCCGACCACGAGCTTGACCGTGCCCAGGTCGACCAGCGTGACGATCGGCTCGCCGGGACTGACCATTTGACCGATCTCGCCCGGGATGGCGGCCACCGTCGCGTCCATCGGTGCGTACAGCGTGGTGTCATCCAGATCGACCTTAGCCATGGTCGTCGCGGCGCGGGCGGCGGCGTAGTTGGCTGCGGTCGATGCAATCGCAGCGTCCGCCGCGTCGAACTGGGCTTCGGCGACCTTGACGCGCATCTGGGCTCTTTCGATCTCGCGTGGAGTCGTGGCATTCCGATCTAGTAATTGCTCCAGCAACCGCAGTTCCGATTTGGCGTCGTCGAGTTGTGCCTGAGTTTGCGCAACATCCGCCGACGCGGTGGCCATGCGGGCCTTGGCGCCCTGCATCGACGCGTGCGCCTGCTCCACCGCCGCCTCGTAGCGCAGCGGCTCGAGCCGAGCGAGGATTTGGCCCTTGTCCACCCCCTGATTCTCGACGATCGGCTCATTCTCGTTCCTACCCAGAAGATGCAGACGACCGCTGATCTGAAACGCCATATCCACCCGCGCGTTGGCCTCAATCAAGCCGTAAAACGTCTCGGTCAGCGTGTGGGCCTGCCGCGTTAAACGAGTCACGCTCACCGGTACAGCATGTGTCGCCGAATCAGCATCCGTACTCGGCCCGGGTCTGCGCACGATACCGATCAGGAACAGCCCCCCCAAGGCTCCGGCAAAAAACAAGATGATTAACAAGCGAGGTTTCATAGTGTTTGGATTGGGTCGCAGGTGTAGTGGTCTCGAAACAGTAATCAATTCCGCACTACGTTTACGGGTACGGCGTCCGTGGCGTGTCGCCGCCGATTTGAAGCTGCCCGATGACGTCGGTGATCGATGAGCACCCTTGTTTGACTAGGTACCCGCGGAGACCGTCCATGACGGTGATCGGCGTAGCAGGATCGACAAACAGCGCAGTACCCACCGCCAGGCCCGTAGCGCCTGCTAACAGGAACTCAACCGCGTCTTGCCAGTACTGAATACCCCCCATGCCGACGATCGGCACGCCAGCCGGTTTCGCCACGTGACGGTACACCATGCTCACCAGGTACACCGCCAGCGGACGGATCGCCGGCCCGCTCAGCCCACCCGTCCCGTTCGCCAGGCGAGGACGTTTCTTATTAATATCAATCGCCATGGCTGTGTAGGTGTTGATCATGCTCAGCACGTCCGCTCCGCCCTCGACAGCAGCGCCAGCGGTCTGCGTCACGTCGCCCACGTTCGGAGACAGCTTGACGATCAGCTTGCAGTCCTTGCGCATCGCACCGCGTACCTGACGCACCAGGTCCTTCAGCAACTGCGGGTCGGTGCCAAATGTCAACCCGTCGCCCACGTTCGGGCACGACACGTTGAGCTCAATCGCGTCGACGATGTCCTCGCTGGCAATCCGGCCAGCCGTGGTCACATATTCGTCGAGGCTATGTCCAGCGACATTGACGATGATGCGTGGCCCCGAGTCGCGCAAACGCCGTAGGTCGGGTAATTTTTCTGCCATGAAGGCGTCGAGGCCGATATTCGCCAGCCCGATCGCGTTGAGCATGCCCGCTCGCGTCTCGACGATCCGCTGCGGCTCGTTGCCCTGGCGCGGCTGGGACGTGATGCTCTTCGTCACAAACGCGCCCAACCGGGCCAAGTCAGCCAGCCCCGCATACTCGTAGGCGTACCCGCACGTCCCCGACGCTGTCATCATCGGGTTCGCCAGCTTCAGCCCAGCCAAGTCCACAGCCAAGCTCGCAGCAGTCGTGGTGTCGTTATCAGCAGCGGGGGTCGTCATGGTGCTACTTTATTTATCAGAAATGACACGCCGCGTCGTCTCGATCGGCGCGAGTGACGTCTAGTGGCATATGATGATATGCACCACCATGGACGCACGCCCTCATATCTTCGATTTAGACCCCGACCAGCTGCGCCAGCATATCCAAGCCTGGGGGCTGCCCGCGTACCGTGCCGATCAGGTCCTCCAGTGGCTCTACCAGCGGCACGTCGTCGAGCCCGACCTCATGGCCAATATCTCCAAAGCCGACCGCGACCTGCTCGCCGCTCGTCTGCGATTTACAGATGGCCACGTTACTCAGCACCAGGTTGCCACTGATGGCGTTCAAAAACTGCTGGTACGGTGGGGCGGTAGCGGTGAGGACCGCGCAGCAGAAAACACACCGCCGGACATTGGTCCCCGCAGCGAGTGTGTCATGATTCCGTCACCCGTGCGCGTGGGGGCAGCACATACCGGAGGGGAGACCGATCGCGACTCACGGTCACGCAAGACCGCCTGCATCTCCAGCCAAGTCGGCTGTCCCGTGGGATGTCGCTTCTGCGCGTCGGGCCTGGGTGGGTTGGAGGTAAACCTCACCGCTGGTCAGATCGTCGAGCAGGTTTGGCAACTTACACGGCTAGCGGGTGTGGACCGTATCACGCACGTCGTGTTCATGGGTATGGGTGAGCCGTTAGCGAATTTTGAAAATGTCATCCGTGCTGTACATACCCTGACCGCCCCGTGGGGGTTCGGCATCTCAGCACGGCGGGTCACCATCTCCACCGTGGGGCTACCAGCACAGATACGACGCCTCGCCGATGTGCAGCTACCCGTAACCCTGGCGATTAGCCTGCACGCACCCAACGACGACATTAGGCGACAGCTCATACCGTGGGCACAGCACGTGAGCATTGATCAACTGACCGACGCGGGGCAGTACTACTTCCAACGCACCGGACGCGAGGTCACGTTTGAGTACACCTTGTTGCGTGGCGTGAACGACCGTCCCGAGCACGCACGCCAACTCGCCACACTCGCAAACCCACTGCGCGCCAACGTAAACCTCATCCGCTACAACGAAATCACAGGCCTGCCATACCACAGGCCTGCCAGCGACGACGTGCACCAGTTCCAAGCCGTGTTGCGTGCCGCGGGCGTGAACACCCACATCCGTGCCAGCCGGGGCAGGGACATCGCCGCCGCCTGTGGACAGCTCAGGCACGAAGCCGACCACGCAGCACCTGCCGCATTGAATCAGGCGCGGTCGTAACGGTTATACGGCAGATTTTGGGCCTATCTTTGGCTGTGGCACGACCATCAGGTGAGGATGCCGGCACCTCCGACTCGAATAAATAGGGTAAGGCCACAGCCCGCCGCGCGGTCGCTCAGAGCGTTTTCAATCCACGTGTAGCGTCCACAACGAGCCGCGACCGTGAGGGAGCGGGCAATTTGTTGTAATCAAACGCTACAGATGCGTTGAAAACGCTCCAGCGGCTGTGGTCTTCGGGGGAGATGCGATGAAATACAAAGTCGTCGGGGCGAACATGTACAGCGGCAAGGACGTTGAGCTTGTGGTCGACGCCACCTCGCGCGACTCGGCCATGAAAAAAGCTGCTCGGGAATCGGTCATTATCGTCACCGTCGACCCCGCCCAGGACGAACTGCATTCGGGCACATTGAGCACCAGGAAGTTTTCCATCTCCGACGAGACCGGTGCTAGCGTGTCACCCACGATCATGACGACGTGGGAGCCACCCAGCAAAGCAAAGTGGTTCAACATCATATTTCCTTGGCGGAAGATCGCAGGTTGGCTGTGGCGCAGGATTCCGCGGGTGGTGTTCGTATCCGCGATAGTGTTGTATCGCTGGGTGTGGTGGCAGGGGCGCCCAACCAATATGGAACACGCAATCGAGTACTCCATCGAGAAAGCGGTGATCGGTGCGCTGTGGATCGTAGCGGCGGGGTTTGTGTCGTTGACAATCAGCGCCATGGCGGGTAGGGCCAGACGGTGGTGGTTTCCGCTCTTTGCCTGGCTTCTACTAGCTGGGTCGGTCTACGCAGCTCTCGGCGCGACCTATGGCCAAGAAGCCATCGAACCCTGGCGACAGTGGGCGATCGAAACGGTGCGCGACCACATCCGCCAACTTACCAGTGAGTGAGGGGTGAAATGACAAGCTCGCACGCGATCATCGCCGTCGCCGTCACTTCGCTTCGAGCCAGTTAACGCCGATACCCACCTCCACTTTCAGCGGCACCGCCAGGTCCATCGCACCCTGCATCTCGTCCTGGACCACCTTCGCAAGCGTCGCCGCTTCGTCCCGTGGTGCTTCGAGTACCAACTCGTCGTGGATCTGAAGCAGCAGCTTCAGCGGTAGCCGTTCGCGCTCGATCCGCCGGTGGAGGTTAACCATCGCCAGCTTGATCAGGTCAGCCGCGGAGCCTTGCACGACGGAGTTGATGGCTAACCGTTCGCCCAAGGCGCGCGTGTTGCGGTTTGACGACGTGATCTGCGAAATCGGTCGCCGTCGCCCGAGGATGGTCGTGACGTACCCCAGTGACACCGCTTGCTCGACACACTTAGCCAAAAAATCATTGATGCCGCCGAAGCGTTCGCGGTAGTCGTCGATCAGGTCGCGAGCACCCTGGAGGTCGAGGTTGTCGAATCGCCGTGCCAGCCCGTACGCCGAGATCCCGTAGATGATGCCGAAATTAATCGTCTTAGCCCGGTCGCGCTGCTGGGGTGTGACCTCGTCGAGGTCGACATTAAATACCTGTGCCGCCACAGCAGTATGGATATCCAAGTCGCGTTCAAATGTGTCGATCAGCCCGCCGTCGCCGCTCAGATGCGCCAGCACCCGCAGCTCGATCTGCGAGTAGTCAGCAGCGATCAGCAGGTGTCCAGGTTCCGCAACAAACGCCTCGCGGATACGCCGGCCGACTTCCGTGCGGATCGGGATATTCTGCAAGTTCGGATTAGCCGACGACAGCCGCCCGGTCGCGGCGCCCGTCTGCTGAAACGTCGCGTGTACCCGTTTCGTCTCTGGGTCGATCGCGTCGCGCAGGTTGTCGAGGTACGTATTGACGAGCTTTGTGAGCTGCCGGTATTCAGCCACCAGCCGGGGCACCGCCGACTCTTCCGCTGTCAGGTCGGGGTGTTGGCACAACGCGTCGAGCACCTCATTATCAGTCGATGGGCCGGTCTTGTTGCGCTTGACCACCGGCAGGCCCAGGTGATTAAACAGCACGTCGCCTAGCTGCTTGGGTGAGTCGAGGTTGAACTCTCTACCGGCCAGCGTCTGTATCTCGTCGCGCAACTCGGTGATGCGTTGCGATAGCTGCTCCTTTTGCTTCGCCAACACCCCCGGCTCGACCCGGATGCCGTGGTGCTCCATTTCCGTCAACACCGCCACGAGTGGCATCTCGACGTTACGCGCGAGGTCAGTCATGCCTAATTCTTCGAGTTGCGGCGCCAGCAATTGGTACAACCGTAGCGCAATGTCCGCGTCCTCCGCAGCGTATGGCGTGATACGGTCCAGCGAGATTTGGTCCATGGTAAGTTGCTGTTTCGCTTTGGAATCACCCTTGCGAGGCCGTGGGCCTATGAGGCTGCTAATCGCGCCCATCTCATGACCGAGCATCGCCAGTGCCAGGTTATCCAGTGAATGCGAGGGCGCGCCGACCAGGTGCGAGGCGATCATCGAGTCAAACGCGATCCCGCGCAGCTCCACACCCGCGTGACGCAGGACCAGTGCATCGTATTTCAGATTATGACCCGTCTTGGCAATGTCCGGGTCTTCGAGCACGCTACGCAGCGCGTCGAGCACGGTCTTCTCATCAAGGTGGCTCGCCGGATCAGGCGACTTTGTGGGCACGTATACACCCTGCCCAGCCGTCCACGCAAAACTCAAGCCGCACAATTCGGCACGGTGGCTCAAGCCGATCGTCTCGGTATCGACGCTGACCATCTCTTGCTTGCCGAGGGTGGCCACGAGATCGTCCAACTCGCGCCGTGTCGTAACAGCGGTGTAGTCATAATCGCTAGCCGTGGTAAATGTCGTGTCTCCACCCTGTGAGTCAGCAGACGAAGCCGCATCGGACCCCGCGTCGAACAGCGTAGCCATGTCGTCGAACTTGCCTTGGGCGTCATTCGATCCGGTATTACCCAGCAAACGGTCCAGCTCGGTCAGGTGACGGTGAAAGCCCAACTCCTTAAACAGCCGTCGCAACCGCGTTGCGTCGATCGCACCGATACGCATCGCGTCGAGGTCACAATCAATCGGCACGTCGTGTTTGAGTGTCACCAGCCGTAGGCCCAACGGCAGGAACGGTCGAGCCTTCTCGATATTCTCACGCCGCTTGCCCTTGATCTTTTCGATGTTTGCCAGGATGCCGTCGATCGAGCCGTACTCGCCGATCAGCTTCGTAGCGGTTTTCGGGCCGATGCCTTCGACGCCGGGGATATTGTCCGCCGTGTCGCCCGTCAGCGCCAGCATGTCGATGACCTGCTCCGGCGTGATCCCCTTATGCTCTTTGAGCCACGCCGCGTCGAGGGTGGTGTCGGTGTGGATGTCGAACATCGTCACGCGCGGGCCAAGCAACTGCTCGAGGTCTTTGTCTTTCGAGACGATGCGGATACGCACGCCCTTTTGCGACGGGTCGTCGAGCACGCGCCGCGTCACCGTGGCGATGACGTCGTCAGCCTCGACGCCGGGTTGGCCAAGCAAGGGGATGCCGAACAGCCGAGTCACCTCGAATATCCGATCAAATTGCTGTACCAGATCGTCGGGCGCCTGATCTCGACCAGCCTTGTAGTCTTCGTAAATCTCATCGCGAAACGTCGGACCCGCCGTGTCGATAGGCATCGCCACGTATTGTGGGTTGCACTGCGAGAAGAGCTTCAGCAGCATCCCGGTAAACGCGAACACCGCGTTGGTTGGCTCACCCGTGACCGGGCTTCTCATGGGCGTGCGGATCGCGTAATAGGCACGGAATATCTGCGCATGACCGTCGATCAGGTACAGCGTGGTGGGCGATGGTTCGGGATAACAGGATTTCAAGAGATTAGTCGGCGGATTGAGATAAGGAGGCTATTCCAAATCTTAACATGCTTTTTGAAAATAAGTTACGGAAAATGGCCGTTAAGGATGAGTTTGGTTATTTGGTAGATATTTATGAAAATTATAGAATTTGTTAAGTTTATTGATCAATTTCAACGTATAAGTAATAGGGCTTTCTGAAAAACCCATTCCCTGGCGTTATTTAATCCCCAAGGGCGGTGTCGGGACGATCCCGACGAGTGCGACGGAGGTTTCCCCGCTGCTCGATTTTTGAAAACCCCTCGTGCTGCGCCTTATCGCTGGCCGATCGCGTTCAGGCCGCCGGTCTGGCCAAGCTCAAGCTCCTTTTGAAATTGTACGCCACCGCCATCAACGCGAAGTCCAAGCCGTTGCGGGTTAATCCTCGGTAGCGCACAAACCGGTAGCCCATGTTCTTCATCCACGCAAACGGGTGCTCCACGATCGCTCGCACCGACGCGCATAACCGGTTATGACGGACCTGCTGGGGCGTCAATTCATCCTGGCCCCGCACACGACGCTCGATGATCCCGCAAAACACACCCTCGGATTCGAGCCGTGCCTTGCGAGACTTATCCATATAAGCACTGTCGGCATACACCGCTTTCGATTCACCTTCCACAAGTTGATCGATATGCGTCGAGTCATGCACTTTGGCGGTATCAAACACATAATCGGTGATCACGCCATGCGTATCCGTAGCAATGTGCGCCTTGTAGCCGTGATAGGTCCGCCCGTGCTTCTTCGTGTAACTGGCCGCTTGGTCCTTCGTGTGGCTTAGCCCGTTGTCCTGTTTCCGGGGGCGACCCTTGGGCGCCTCGATGATCGTTGCATCGACGAGTGTG
>JAJRXX010000001.1 GCA_024276075.1 Planctomycetota bacterium | reverse complement strand
GCTCGACGACGCGCGTTGTGTGGACCTGATGGCGAAGTTCATTGCCCAGCACGCCGACCTCTGGCACGAGGACATCGGAAAATAACGCACGCATTGTGGTGATTGAAAAATACGACGATTGAAAAACCGGACGGCTCGTCGCTGCTCGATCAGCTATGCGTTCTGGAGTTCCACTCCCGCCGCTGCCAGTGCCGTACCTGGGTTGGCCTTGAGGCCCGCGCTGCGTAGCTGCGACTCGATAGCGCTCAGTGCCGCTAGCGTGTCACCCGCATCGACGTAGCCCATGTGCGAGAGGCGAAATATCTTGCCCTTCCACTTATCGCCCCGACCGTCCTGCCCGCCAGCGATGTGTATGCCGTATCGGTCGCGCAACGCCGAGCGGAACTGCGAATCGTCTACGCCGTCGGGGTAGTAAGCACCCGTAACCGAGTCGCTCGGCGACGTGCTGATCAACTTCAGGCCCAACGCTTGTAGCGCAGCTCGCGTGGCGGCGGCGAGTTTGGCGCTGCGGGCCCAGACGTTTTCCAAACCCTCAGCCTCGATCAATTCAAGCGCGACACGCAGCCCACGGATCAGGCTCACCGGCGGGGTAAACGGCACGTCGTGCTTGTGCCAACTCGCCAACCAACGGCGAAGGTCAAGGTTGTAATACCCCGCAGCCTTGACCGATTCGAGTCGTTCGAGCGCTCGCGGACCAAGCCCCACCATACCCAGCCCCGGGGGCAGCATCAGTGCCTTCTGCGAGCCGGTCACCAACACGTCGATGCCCCATTGGTCCATCTCAACCGGCATCGCCCCGACCGAGGTGATCCCGTCGACGATCAGCAGTGCGCCCGACCCGCGCACAACCTGGGCAATCCCCTGCACGTCCGCAACGGTGGCGGTAGACGTCTCGGAATGGCACAGCGTCACCACACTCACATCGGGATTAGCCTTCAACGCCTGCTCGATTTGGTCGCCCGTGACCGCGTCGCCCCACGGGACGTTTATTTTGATCTGTTCAACGCCGTGCGCGTCGTAGACATCCTGCCAGCGTTCGCCGAACTTCCCGCCCGCCACCGTGACGGCTTTGGACCCGGGCACAACCAGCGAGACCTGAGCAGCTTCATAAGCCGTCGTGCCCGACCCGGCGATGGTGAGTACCGGGCCAGTGGTGCGGAACAACGCCTGGAGCTTTTCGGAGACGTCCTTAAAAATACCCTGGAACTGCTTCGTGCGGTGGTGGATGATCGGCTGTGCCATCTCCAGCAGCACCGCAGGCGGTACGGACGTCGGCCCGGGCGTGAGCAAGCGGGGTTGATTAAAGAGCCTGACGGCATCGGTTGGCATAACAGCATCTCAATCGGGAGGGCAGGCAAACTACTTCATTTCCCGGAGGCCATCAAACACGAAGCACTTGTGGAGCGAGCAGCCCAAATCGTCATGGGTAGTTGTCTGTAGCCGGGCGGTGTATAGACTTCGGTTCGTGCTGGCTTTCTGATCCCGCCTCGTCGGGGTGTCTCTCGGGGGTATCCCCGGTGACTGACCCGGTGACTTTTAACCAAAAGGACCCTTTCGATCGCTACCGATCCAGTTAACCCGCAGACAGCTATGCCAACCACACCGGACGACCCGTCCAACGGCGTGCTGATCCGGCGTCTGCTGGCGTTGAGCTGGCAGTACCGTCGCCAGTGCCTCACAGCCCTGACACTGGGTGCGGGCACTTTGTTGCTCGAGTTAACCGCTCTAGGACTGGTGGGGCTGGGCATCGACATGATCCAATACCACGCGGACTCGGGCATCACACCGATCAGCGGTTGGCTCGGGGCCCAACTCATTAACGAGTGGTCACCGATGGCCGCGGTGACAATAATCAGCGCCGCTGTCATCGGCGCAGCTACGCTCTACGCGCTGCTGTGGTACGGAGCGATGATCTCCGAAGCGAGGCTGGTACAAGACATCATCGTGCGCCTGCGGTCGGAGGTCTACGACAAACTCCAGCGTCTGAGCTTCCGCTTCTTTGACAGCCACGAGAGCGGCTCGATCATTAACCGCGTCACAGCCGACGTCCAGGCGGTCAGAGGTTTCGTCGATCGTGTCATCATCGAGGGACTGGGCCTGCTGCTGGCGCTGCTCTTCTACTTGATCTACATGCTCAACATCCACGCGGCATTGACACTGGCGTGCCTGGCAACGACGCCGTTGATCTGGGTCGGTGTGGTGACGTTCACGCGGATCGTTCGGCCCGCCTACAAACGCAGCAGAACGTTGGCCGACGACATGGTTCTGCGCCTATCCGAGAGCGTCCAGGGCATCCACGTGGTCAAGGGCTTCGCTCGCCAGGAATCTGAAATTAGCAAATTCCAGCAGGCGAGCCTCGCCGTCAGGGACCAGCAGCAATGGATATTCTGGCGCGTCAGTACGTTTGTGCCCGCCATCACGTTCCTGACACACCTCAACCACATCGTGCTGCTGGGCTACGGCGGGTACCTGGTCATCCAGGACCAACTGCCCCTAGGCAGCGGGCTGATCGTGTTCGCGGGCATCCTCCAGCGACTATCGACGCGCGTGTCCGACATCTCGAACATCGCCAACAGCGTGCAACGCAGCCTCACCGGCGCCGCCAGGGTATTCGAGGTACTCGACACCCCGATTGAGATCGCCAGCACTACACAAACCAAGCCCCTACCCAACGGGATGCTGGGCGTCCGCCTCGATAACGTCGAATTTGGCTACAAAGAAGATCAGCCGGTTTTGCACAGCGTCAATCTCGAAGTTCAACCCGGGCAATGCATCGCGCTGCTCGGTGCCACCGGCTCGGGCAAGAGCACGCTGCTGAGCCTGATCCCGCGCTTTTATGACGTGACGGATGGCCAAGTCTATGTGGGAGGCGTCGACGTGCGGGAACTGGACCTTGACGAGCTGCGCCGATCAATCGGCACCGTGTTCCAGGAAAATTTCCTGTTTAGCAACACCGTCGCTGCCAACATCGCTTTCGGCCACCCGGAAGTGGATCGAAAACAGATCAAACACGCAGCACGCATCGCGGCTATCCACGACTTCATCACGCAGCTACCCGACGGCTACGACACGATCATCGGTGAAAACGGCGTCGACCTGTCGGGCGGGCAGCGGCAGCGGCTAGCCATCGCCCGCGCCGTACTGCTAAACCCCTCGATCATGCTGCTCGACGATCCCACCGCAGGCGTCGACCCACAGACCGAGCACCAGATACTCACCGCAATGGACCAAGCAATCGCCGGGCGCACGACCATTGTCATCACAAATCGACTCAGCACGCTGCGCTGGGCAGACCGGATCGCGGTGATCGACCGGGGCAGGATCGTACAAGTGGGTAGCCACGACCAGTTGATGGCCGCTAGCAACTGGTACCGTGAAATGGCACAGCTACAGGGCGCCCAAGCCAACGCCACTGTGACCCCCGCCGGGACCAAGGGGTCTGACTATGAGTAACCCTATCCAAGCCATCCCCACAGGCCTGACACACGTGCGCCGTGGCGACACGCGCGAAGCCCACCAGCGCCCACTAGAACTGGGCCTGATTGTCCGACTGATGCGCTACACGCGCCCGTACGCGGCCAAGCGAAATTGGCTGCTCATGTTCGTCCTGTTCCGCGCGTTGCAACTCCCCTTGCTAGCGGCGCTGTTCGCAGCGGTCATCGACGGGCCCATCGAGCAACGCCTGCCTTGGGGTTTGGCACTGGGCACCGCAGCCTACGCACTGCTCGCGTTGTCCGAGGTCGTGGTGCTGCACTTCCGCATGCGCCTGGCGATGGAACTGGGTGAAGCCGTCGTCAACGACATCCGCAACGAGATTTTCACGCACCTGCAACGGATGCCGATGAGCTTCTTCAACAAGACAAAGCTAGGCAGGATCATTAGCCGTATCACGTCCGACGCCAATAACGTGCGCCTGGGTGTGCAGGAAGTTTTGTTCGTCTGCTTGGTGCAAGGCGGGCAGATGTTCGTCGCCGCAGCCATGATGCTCTGGCGAGATCAACTGCTGTTCCTGCTGCTGCTGACACTCAGCCCCGTGGTCTGGGCGATTAACCGCTACTTCCGTCCACGGCTAAGCACCGCACACCGCAATGTACAGGAGTCGTTTAGCCGTGTCACCGCCACGCTCGCCGAATCGGTCAACGGCATCCGTGTCACGCAGGGGTTCGTCCGTCAAGACGTCAACGCCCGGATGTTCCGCGACCTGATCGCCGACCACTCCGAATACCACCTGATCGCTCAGAAGATGCACGGTGCGTTCCTGCCGCTGCTGGACCTCAACGGCCACGTCTTCGCCGCGGCGCTCTTGGTAGTCGGTGGCTACAGGGTCCTGGCACCCGGGGTCGACAGCAGCATCGGCGACCTGGTCTATTACTTCTTCCTAGCCAACCTATTCTTCGGCCCGATCGTGGCGATCGGCAGGCAGTACAACAACGCCATGACCGCCATGGCCGGCGCGGAACGCGTGTTTGGATTACTCGACACCCCGCCGCAGTGGTCCGATCCGCCCGATGCGGTGACCCTCCCGCGTATCCAGGGCCGGGTCGAGTTTGATCGCGTAGGCTTCGAGTACGAGCCGGGCCGACCCGTGTTAAATGACATCAACTTCGTCGTCCAACCGGGCCAGACCATCGCGCTGGTGGGACACACCGGTAGCGGCAAGACGACACTGATTAACCTCATCGCACGGTTCTACCTGCCCACCACGGGCACCCTGCTCATCGACAAGCACGACACACGAAAAATCAACGGCAAATCGCTGCACCGGCAGATGGGGATCGTCCTGCAAACCAACTTTCTGTTTACAGGCACCGTGATGGACAACATCCGGTACGGTCGGCCCGATGCCAACGATGAACAGGTGATCGAAGCGGCCAGACAGCTCGACTGCGCCGACCTGATCGAGGCGCTCCCCGACGGCTTCGATACCAGCGTGGGCGAACGGGGTAGCTCGCTGTCATTGGGGCAGCGGCAGCTTGTCTGTTTTACCCGAGCGATGCTCGCTGACCCGCGCATCCTGATACTCGACGAAGCAACCAGCGCCGTCGATTCCGTCACCGAGGCTCGCGTCCAGCGATCGCTGACATCGCTGCTACAGGGCAGGACGAGCTTCGTCGTCGCACACCGCCTGAGCACCATCCGAGACGCCGACCAGGTCCTGGTACTCGACCACGGCCAAATAATCGAACGCGGAACGCACGACCAACTGATCGCCGATAGCGGGATGTACGCCAAGCTATACCGACAATTCGTCCGAGGCATCGACCTATCATGAGCACCACGGAAACAGACGACTGGGCCGACCTGTGTGCCTTGAGCGACGTACCCGAGATAGGCGGAGCATATGTGGTCCATAACGACCATGGCGTGGCGGTCTTCCGCAGCGGCGACGACCAGGTGCGCGTACTCGACGACGCCTGCCCACACGCCGGGGGCAGCCTCTCCGGGGGACACATCCACGACGGCTGCGTGGTCTGTCCCTGGCACGGATGGCCCTTCGACGCTCAAACCGGACAATGCCCCGACAACCCTGCGGTCATGGTCAATACATACCCCAGCCGGATCGTCGCGGGTCGCGTCGAGGCCAAGATGCAAAACAAGACGCAAAGCTAGACCCTAACAAGTGTTTGCCCCCTCAGCGGATTCAACACCTCGGGCCGCTTATAATCTCGTTATGACACAAGGCCAAAAATCATCCCGCGTCACACTCCGCACGATCCGGAAGTGGATCGATCAGCACCAGCGCATACCCATGCTCACATGCTACGACGCGACGACCGCTGCGTGGCTGTGGCGCGGCGGCGTCCAGTGCATGCTCGTCGGGGACACCGCAGCTCAGGTCATCCTGGGCCACGACTGCACCCTGCCAGCCAAAATGTCGTTTATGGTCGAACTCACCGCTGCGGTCCGACGCGGCGCGCCGGGCGCGTTTGTGATGGCGGATATGCCCTTCGGCAGCTACCAGTGCGGCCACGACCGCGCTGTACGCAATGCCACGCGGTTCCTTGCCCAGGGTAACGCCGACGTGGTAAAGATGGAGGTGAGCGAAACATTTGCTCCGCTGGTACGACGGATCAGTGACGCAGGCGTGCCGGTGGTGGCACACATCGGGTCCCGACCCCAACACGTGCGCACACGCGGGGGCTACGGTGCTGTGGGCAAGACCGACAAACAGGCTAAAGAGCTGGTACGCACCGCGCGGGTGATGATCGAGAGCGGTGCCGCCATGCTCCTGGTCGAAGCCGTACCCGCGGAGGTCTCAGCACAGATCATGGAAATCGCTCAGGACGCGAGCAGGGAGCCGGATACCGGCGTGGTACCCGTCATCGGCTGCGGTGCCGGGCCGGATTGCCACGGCCACGTGATCGTCTTGCACGATCTGCTGGGGATGTCAGCCTGGCAGCCCCCGTTTGCCCCACCCCTCGTGCAGATAGGACCGCAGATTAGCGACGCGGTAGCCGGATGGGTCGAGTTGGTCCGATCCGGTCAGTACCTGCGCGACGACCACCCCTACGCCATGCAGCGTCCGCCAACTCCGACCCTGCCTCGGCCCAGGCGCGAACCGATCAGCGATCGCCACGTATAGGACGGTATGATGATGGCCGTGCGTCATACCTGTATGTATGTGTAATAGAAACACCGTGCCGCCGCGGTGCGACACTTAGCAGCGTAATTTGTAATAACCTTGATTCATACAGCCAATGAAGCTGGGGTTGGGATCAACAGTCGTATCGGGGCAGTCGGATGTCTTGCCCTATCGTGAACAAACAAAACCCTTTTGCGGGTTATTTTCGCCTAACGGCGCGTTTTGGTTAGGAGTATTTCGATGAGTCGTATCCGCTGGTATGGTCCGACGGTGGTTCTAGTCATGACGGTGTTGCTGGTCATGGTCGCGGGACCGAGCTTGATACAGAAAATCGCCTGGGCACAGTCGGACGCGCACATCACGCTCGTCCGTGACAGCCTCTTGCAGAACCCCTCCCTGGCAGAGCTCAGCGATGCGTTTCGCAGGGTATCTGAGGTGGTCGAGCCTAGCGTGGTTCATATCCAGGTCTCCGTAAAACAGCGGGCACCACGCCGACGGGGTAGGGGTATGAGCCGTGAAGAAGACCTACTACGCCGATTCTTCGGACCCGACCGTTTTAAAAACCCCCACAACGACCCTAGGTATAACGGTGACGCTGAAAATGGTGACGGCAATAAGGACGAAAACCTCGACCGCTACAACGTCCCACAGGTCATCGGTTCCGGGTCGGGTTGGGTCTATGACAACCAAGGCCACATCATCACCAACTACCACGTCGTCAAGGGCGCCGACACGATCACGATACGCTTCCACGACGGAACCGAAAGCAAAGCTACCGTGGTGGGAACCGACCCGAAGACCGACATCGCCGTGATCCAGATCAAAGCAGGCAGCCTCCACCCCGCATCGCTAGCACAGGAAAATGTCGAACAGGGAAACATCGTCTTCGCATTCGGCTCGCCGTTCGGGTTTGAGTTTTCGATGAGTCAGGGGATCGTATCAGCCAAGGGCAGACGGCTGGGCATCATCGCAAACGGCGGTTATGAAAACTTCATCCAAACCGACGCCGCAATCAACCGCGGCAACTCCGGCGGACCCATGACAAACATCTACGGCGAGGTCGTAGGCATGAACACCGCCATCGCGACGCGATCATCTGGATTCCAAGGCCTGGGCTTCGCCATCCCCATCAAGATGGTCCAGCACGTGGCGGATCAATTAATCAACCAGGGCAAAGTGAGCCGGGGATACCTGGGTATCTACATCGCCGACCTGAACCCGAAGCTCGCCCGCACCTTTGGCTTCGAGGGCAGCGGCGTCCTGGTGGAAGACCCGATCGAAAACGGACCAGCCAACGAAGCGGGGATACTGCGGGGTGACATCATCACCAAAATCGATGGCCAAACCATCGACAGCGCCAACGATCTGCGTCATCAGGTGGCGTCGCATGCACCGGGGGCCACGCTCTCACTGGAAGTGTTCAGGGACGGCGACACATCCACCATCGAGGTGACCATCGGCGAATTGCCCGATCAAGTCGCGTCAGCCGCCGGCGGCAAACACCAAGCGGAAACCGGAGCCGCGGATAAAGAAGAGCTGCGGCTGCTACGGAAACTGGGATTCGAGACCGTGGTGACAATGACCCCTGAGTTAGCCAAACGGTACGAGCGGGAGTTTCTCCCGGGCGTATTGATCCGTTCGGTGCGACCCGCATCAGCCGCCGACGCCGCGGGGATATCCAGAGGCCACGTCATTACCGAAGTCATGGGCATCGAGGTCGAGTCAGCCGAAGAGTTGGCTGAAGAACTCGATAAACACGACTTGGCCGAAGGCGTACGCATCAGCATCACAGACGGCGACATTGATCGGTTCGTACTGCTGGAACTGCCCGAAGAATAAATCGCGTCCCCAGACATCTTCCCCCTCGCCCTCACAGGCAGGGTTTTGTGTCGTCGCTATAAGTCTGTGCCGTGACTTTAGTTAGCATCCTTGCGCCAAAAACCCCCGTTCGTCATCATGACGGTTGCTTATTCGTCGCCTACTACAAGGAGACCCGTCATGGAAGACGAACTGTTGACCCAAGTGCATCGGATCGCTTTTGGTTTAGAGCACTTGACGTCATTAATCTCCATTGACCGGGTGGCACGGCTTGCTTGCAAGCCGTGAAATACAGATGTCTGTTACACCTGCGATCCAATCAAAATGGCGGATATTGACGCCAGTTGCTCTAGC
>JAJRXX010000003.1 GCA_024276075.1 Planctomycetota bacterium | reverse complement strand
GGGGGGGGGGGGTTGGGGGGGGGTGTGGGGGGGGGGGGGGGGGGGTTTTTCGGGGGGGGTCGGGGGGGGGGGGGGTGCGAACCATGCGGCGGGGTTGTGTAGGAGTTATAATCCTAGCTCATCGTATTGGCCGATTCAAGAGTTAAATGATAAACGGGGTTGACATATGGCCAAGTCCTTGAAACCCAGCGGTTCATCGGTAGCAAAGGAACCGAAAATGGCACAGGTGCCCAGCCGCAGTTGGCAAGAAGTGGTGGACACGGGCAAGCGTGGCGACGTGCCTGAGGGGCTGTGGACGCGCTGCCCACAGTGTGAAGCCATGGTGTACCGGAAGAACGTGGAGCAGAATCTGTACGTCTGTCCCGAGTGCGATTACCACCACCGGATCGGTGCTGACGAGCGCGTCAAGCAGTTGTGCGATCCGGAGAGCTTCGAGCCGATGTGGAGCGACTTAGCACCGGTCGATGCGCTGGGCTTTGTGGACCTCAAGCCTTACAAGGATCGATTAATTGCCGAGCAAAAGAAGACGGGGCACCGGGATGCGGTGCTGTGCGGCAAGGGTTTTATCAAGGGCCGAGGCGTTGTGCTGGTAAGCATGGACAGCCGATTCATGATGGGGTCGATGGGCAGCGTCGTAGGTGAAAAGGTCACGCGTGCGATCGAGTTGGCTACCGAGACGGATCAGCCGTTGGTGGTGGTGAGCTGTTCGGGTGGTGCGCGCATGCAGGAGAGTGCGCTGAGTTTGATGCAGATGTCTAAGACGTCTGCTGCTCTGGCGAGGCTAGACGAGTCGGGCGGCCTATTCATCAGTGTGTTGTCGGACCCGACCACTGGCGGCGTGACGGCCAGCTTTGCGATGCTAGGCGACGTGATAATGGCGGAGCCCAAGGCGTTGATCGGCTTTGCAGGCCCGCGCGTGATTGCTAACACAGTGCGTCAGGAGTTGCCCGAGGGCTTCCAGCGTAGCGAGCATGTATTGGAGAAAGGGTTCATCGACCGGATCGTCCACCGCAAGGACCTGCGTAATGAAATAGGAAGGGTCATCGACTATGCGGGCAAGTAGAACCTATCCCAAAACCCAAACAAATAGACCACCGACAACTGATCCACCGGTGTAAATCTTCGTCATTTACACTGGCTGACAAGCCGCTAGTGGCACCCGATTCAACCCTCATCGGGGGTTTTGGGATGAGTTCTAGTCGTGGAAAGTGGAGCGGGCTTTGAGCAAATTTAATTGGATGGATATTCGTCGGGACCTGTGTGTGTGTCTGCGCGCGTCGTGGGCGGTATCGCTAGAGCAACTGGCGTCAATGTTTGCTGTCTTGTTGGGTCATAGGTGTAACAAACAGTTGTATTTCACGGCTTGGAAGCAAGCTGTGTCACCCGGTCAATGGAGATTGATCACGCCAGTTGTACTAGGGGCGGTCTTGTTACTGGGGGCGCGTCCGGCGGCGGCGCTGGGACCAGAGGACCTCGCGTCGTACACGTCGAAGTATTACGAGATCCACACCAACTTATCACGAGCCGAGGCGAAGGGGTATGGGCTGCACATGGACCGGACGTTTGCCGAGTACACGCGTCGGTTTTCTGCGTTTCGCAAGCGTGACCGCAGGTCGATGCCGTTGTACCTGCTACGCACGCGGCAGGATTACATTAGCGTGATGAGTCATTTTGATATCGACGCCAGTTCGTCGGGGGGTATGTTCTTTGTCGCGCACAAGGGCAGCGGTCTGGCGACGTGGGTGGTGGACCGCAACGCTTCCGATGCGTTTGAGACGCTCCAGCACGAGGGCTTTCACCAGTTTGCGCACGCCTACATCGGCCAGAACCTGCCGGTGTGGGTGAACGAGGGCTTGGCAGAATACTTTGGAGATGGGCTGTTGATTCGTGGTCGGATGACGCTTGGCTTGGCGACGGAACAGCGTGTCAAAGCGGTACAGTCGGCGATCGACGACGGGACAGCTATCGGCTTTGATGAGTTGCTTGCGATCAGCGGCGAGCAGTGGCACGCAAACCTCAAGAGCGGGTCCGGACGCGGGCACCTGCAGTACCACCAGTCGTGGTCGGTGGCGTACTTCCTGATCCACGGCGACAAGGGCCGGTACCGTGGTGCCTTTGAGCAGTACCTGCGGCTGGTGAACGGCGGGCGTGAAAGTGAAAAGGCATTTCGCCAGGCGTTTCGCACTCAGAGCACCGACGCGTTTCACAAGCGGTGGGAACGGTTTGTGCAGGGACTGGAGCCTGACGTGCTGACGACGGCGGTGTCGAGGATGCGGTTCTTGGCACGGGGGCTTCGGTATCTACACGAGAACGATCAGCCGACGCCGCTGACGATCGACGAGCTTCGCCGTGCGTTGCAGCGTGTGGGCTTTCGGCTCGTGGGTCGCAGCCACGGGCAGGAGACGGTGATTAGTGCGATGGACGACGTGGTGTATGGCTACTCGCTGGGTAATGGCGGGCACCGCTGGTTTGAGCTTTTGGAGCCGGAAGCTAGTCGTCTGTTGCCTCGGATCGCTGCGAACGGTTTGCGCCCTGCGCCGATGCTCACGTGGTCACGCGGCGAAGGCGATAAGCTGACGATCGAGATCGGGTATCGGTGAGGGGTAGCGCGTTTTGTGCGCGTGAGGAATCCCACGCATTGCAATGCGTGGGATTCGTATGCCCCGCGTGTGTTCACGCGGGGCTAAATAATTTGGTTGGAGTTGACTCGACCCTCACCCCAGCCATGGCCCTGCGAGGGAGAGGGGGTTATTGTCCGGGGAGGGGCGAAGCTACGAAACTAAACTAATTAGATAGGATGACGCGGTCGAAATGTTGGTGTCATACACTCGTTCTTTGGTCGGCCTTCAAACGCTTCATTCAGTAATTGATCGGCCATTTTGATGTATCGGTGAGTACGATTCACGTGTTGAAACACGACATCTGTAAACATGCTTTTACGGCGAGTAACTTCTAGAAAAAGTTGTTGTAGCTCTTGTTTTTTAAGTCGCCATACACCAGACAGTTGATTAACAACAAGCTCGCTGTCACAGTGGCAAAAGACTTTAGCCCGTGTATGTCCTGCACACAGTTCAAGTCCCCGTATTACTGCTTTGTACTCAGCTTGGTTGTTGGTGGAATTACCGACGCACTCTGAATATTTATGCAATACAGTGTGATGGCAGGAGCATACAACAATCCCGACCGCTGCCGGACCTGGATTACCTTTACACCCTCCATCAGTGTACAAATAAACATCGTCCATAGAACTGCCTTAAGTCATGTAAGTCCGTGCCAATGTGGACATAATCATTTGCCTTTACATCACCAGGCTATCGAGGTTTGATAGGCCCAGGGGTTCGGTGGTGTGGAAGGGTTCGGCGTACTCGGTGCCTATGCGTGAGCCCATGTAGCCATTCATTTGTCGTAGCCAGGTGACGACCTTGCGGTTCTTTTCGGGGATCACAAATTGGGTTTCATAGGCGAGGATGGACTGTTCCTTCATATCCATCTGTTGTGAGATGTCGATGCAAAACGATGGGTTGGCGACGTGGCGCAGGTGCGTGCAGTAGTAGTAGATGAGCCACTTGGGGTAGATGGGGGTGCCGGGGATGTCGGTCTTGGTGAGCTTGGCGTCGAAGCGAGCGTCCTCGACGATGCGCGTGGTGGCGCGGTGGTCGGGGTGGGCGTCTTGGGGAAAGGGCAGGAAGACGATCGAGGCTTGGTGCTCACGGATGACGGCTGCGACGGCGTGGCGGGCGTCGAGGGTGTGCTGTATCTGGCGATTGGGTAGGCCTAGGAGGTGGCGCTTGACGTCTAAGATTTGCGCGGCGCGGGTCCATTCAATTTTACGTTGTTCGGGTGAGCCATGGGGTGTGGGCTCGCCATTGGTCATGTCTAGGAGGAGGACGTTGTGCCCTTGTTTTGCGAGTCGGGCGATGGTGCCGCCCATGCCGAGCTCTTGGTCGTCTGGGTGTGGTCCTGCGACGAGAATGTTAGCCATGAGAGTGGTCCTGGTTGAGGTCGAGTGGAGCGATTGAGGTTACTGTTCGGGTAGGTATGGGCTTACGAACTACGATTTGGGATCTACGGGATGGCAGGTCGATGACCTGCCCTACAAAAACCAATCGGAACGGTCCGCACAGCAGACCCTACTTTGTGGCACCCGATGCCACGGGTGTGTTCGTCCGTGGCTAAATGGTGGCAGCGAGTTATTTGGCCCGCTCGCTGACGGTCGCGGCTCACGGCTTGCAAGCAAACTGTGCCACCCGGTTAATGGAGATTAATTATGCCAATTGCTCTAATACTTTATCCATTCGAGGCACAGGCCACAGGGTGGTAGTGTCGGCCCGGCGATGCTACGGTCGCGCGATGCGAGTGCGAGGTCGACCACAGCAGGGTCGAATCGGGAGCGCCCGACGTCGACGAGTGTGCCGGCGATGATGCGCACCATGTGGTAGAGAAACCCGGTGCCTTCGACGACGATGGTTAGTTCCGGTGGTTCGGATTCGATTCTGCAGGCGAGGATGGTGCGTGTGGTGCCGGCGCGGCCGTGTCTCGATGCGGCGAAGGCTTGGAAGTCGTGCGTGCCGACGAGTCGGTCTGCGGCGTCCTGCATGCGTACGGGGTCGAGCGGGACCCAGCAGTGCCACATGTAGTGGCGCTTGTGCAGGGGTCGGTGGGATGAGTTGAAGATGTGGTAGCGGTATTGCTTGGACACGGTGTTACGGATGGCGTGGAACGTGTCGGGGGCGGTTTGTGCGGTGAGGACCTCGAGGTCTTTGGGTAGTCGGCTGTTGATGGCCATAGCGAGGCGATTGAGCGGGATGATTGTGGCGGCGTCGAAGTGAGCGGTTTGGCCTTGTGCGTGTACGCCGGTGTCGGTGCGCGAGGCTCCGACGAGTGTGATCGGCTGACACAGTACGCGCTGGAGTGTGTTTTCGAGCACGCCCGCAACAGTGCGAGGGGGTGTGGCGTCGGGCGGTAGTTGTTTCTGCCAGCCGTGGAATTTGGTGCCGTCGTAGGCGACGGTGATCTTGTATCGGAGCTTGGCTGGGGCCTGCGTGGTCGCGGCAGGCGGCGCGGGTGCGGGCGAGTCGTGGACGAGGGTATTCTGAAGGTCGGTCATCTGTGTGGCGTCGTGCCCCTGATTTTCGATGATTTCACCTCTCACCCAACCTCTCCCCTGGAGGGGAGAGGGGTTTTGAAACGGTTTCGTGTGCATGTTCAACCTTATGCGCGCATCTGGTCGGGGTCCAAGCCGACTTGTGAGCACCACTGGCGGTAGGCGATGGGCGATATTTCGGAGGGCTTGATCTCGCTGCGTCCGCCCCAGAAGACGTTGGTGTATGAGACGGGTATGCCGACGGCGTCGAGGTGCTGGTCGATGGCGGCTTTGTGTTGTAGGAGTAGTTGCTTGTCGGTGCTGTGCGCGACGGCCATGACGTTGACGTTATTAAACTCGTCCCCGGCTTCGCGCCAGTAGGCATGGGTGAGGATGTGGTGTCGTCCGACCTGCAGCCCTGCTTCGATCTCCCGGCCCGGTGGTACGGCCCAGTGGAACAGTGCGTTGAACTTGGTGACGCGTTGCCCGTCGGCGAGGGGCTTGACGTGTTCGAGGAACGTGGAGAACCGACCAATGACGCCACGGTCTGCGAGCGCTTGGCTGACGGTGAGGAACGTGTCGTAGGGGATGTCGTTGTTTTGGGCGCGATGTTGCCAGGGGTTTGGCTGGACCTCGTTGGGTTCGAAAGGTTTTTTCATAGCCATGAGTACGCGCCACTCGAGGTCGGAAAGCTGTGCGATCTTGGTGTCGACGACTCGGCCTGGCTGATCGGTCTTGGAGCCTGGCTCGACGGAGCGACGCCGCATGTGCCCGACGCCCAGCGCGAACAGGCACTTGGCGGGCATGAGCCTGTAGTGCATCGCACCGGTCTGCGACGTGAGGAAGTCGCAGTGCTTGGTCATTGAAAATCCCTGGGGTACTTTGAGGGTGGTCCAGAGGCGGTACTTTGAGCCGGGCGTGTCGGCGTCGGTGGAGCGGATGACGACGTGGCCGGAGAACGGGTCTTGCTTAAACATGTACTCGAACGCGGCATCGAGCTTGTCGGGAGACACCTGCCAAGCGACGAGCGCGCCCGGAGCGAGGTTCGTGGCCATGAGTGTCTGGCGTACACGGCGGATCGTACCCGCGGCGAGCATGGCGCGGATGCGCTCGATTACAACGGGTAGCTCGACGCCCGAGAGCTGACTGATCTCGGCGAAGGGGTCGGCGAGGAAGCCCTGTATGCGGTCCTCGGAAATGGCGAGTATCTGGGCGTTGACAGGATCGTCGATGCTGGCGGGGATGGTCGGTGTGGTCATGGTCATTTTCGAATTAGTGAAGAATAATACACATTAAGATTAATTTGTACGTATTGTCATTCAAGAAGAAGAGGACCGCTCCCTGACGGTCGCGGCTCGTTATGGCCACGCACGAATTAATCTGAATGCGTATAAGTATTGGTTATCCCATGTTCGTATTGTAATCGAAGGAGCAGGTGTGGCGATAGGGTTGCGTTGGCTCCGGCGCGGCGGCACGGTCGGTTTGGAGGGGATGAATGAGTGGTATCGGGATGCGCCGGTGGCGGGGTGGTCAGTAGGAGAACCCGTTTTTACGGATGTGGACGAAAGGCTCGCCGGAGTTGAGGAACTTGCCGCCGCAGATTTTCCCGATGAACAGGTCGTGATCGCCGTCGGCGTCGACGTGGCAGGCGAGGTCGCATTCGAGGTATCCCAGGACGTTGGCCAAGATAGGGGCGTTGGTGATCGTGTCGGTTTGCATCTCGAAGCCGAGGAAGGGGTCTTCAGAGGGGTTGGCTGCTTTGGCGAACTTGCGGAGGAGTATCTTGTCATCTTTAGGAAGTTGGCACAGTGCGAATTGCCTGGATTCGCTGATGAGCGGGAGTATTTCTCTGCCCTTGGCGACGGCGACGCTGACCATCGGCGGTGTGAAGGATGCTTGCTGAACCCAACTGGCGAGCATGCCTGTGGATCGGTCTTCGTAGCGCGACGTGAGGATGAACAGCCCCGAGGGAATCTGCCCGAGAGCAATGCCGATATTTTCCCGCTCCGCTTCATCCATAATGTGTTTCCCCGAAGGACAAGTCTCTTCTAGCCACAGGTAGGGCTAGCCAGCATAGGTCTTATGGGATTCGGCTGCAAAATGAGGGGGGTGAGCGTGGGTGTCGTTACCGGCGTATAATAAGGGGTTGTGTTAAAATAGGCGGTCTAGGTAGAGGGCGCAAATAATTCTCCATCCTGGTGGATTGCAGGTGCGATACGCATCTGTGTCTCACGGCTTGCAAGCAAGCCGTGCCGCCCAACTAACGGAGATTAGAGCATTTTCTGATTTCGTATACGGCTATCTCAACGAGCCGCGCGCGTCAGCAAGCGGTTTTTGAGCTCTAAATTGGCCCGCTCTCATGGTCACAACTCGTCGCGAAGTCTTTTCAATTCCTTATACCCATTGAAAAAATGCTCTAATCACGCCATCTGCTCTAGCGGTGTGCCATTGCTTGCCGTAGGCCGTGGCGCCACTCGAGGTATTGGTAGGGCAATGCGTGCTGATCGTGTAGGCGGCGGAGCTTGGTGAGGAAGTCTTCGTACAGATCGTGTTGCCACTGAGCGGTACCCTGTTGGCAGAAGAAGATGCGGCAGCCCAGGGGTCTGACTGCGTGGATCGAGCAGAGCTTGTCTATCTGAAACGGGCATGGGCTGTGTGGCGCGGGTGTGTCGGGTTGTGAATCGGTCTGTGCGATGACCCAAGCGATCTCAAGCGCGGTGACGTAGAGCCGATGACCGAAGGCGTCGAAGTTGCAGCACTTGCCCGACAACCAACAGGTGGGCCCGCGGCTACTAACCTGTGCGTCGAGTTGTTCGTAGAGGCAGCGGATATCACGGTCGATGTCGCTTCGGCGTGCTGCGTGGTGCCAGGCGCGCCAATTGGCGTCGTCGTCGGTGGTGACACGGCGCGGCGCGTCAGCGGATGGTGGCGTCGCCGTCGCGGATGATCCTGATCTGGTCGATGGGGTAGAGCTTGCCATGGTCGATCCCGGGGCAGGTGCGAGCGGCTCGTTTCCAAGCGGCGTGGGTTTGAAGGTTTTCATGCCAGAAAGGCCAGGTACGACACTGTTGGGGGCGCACGGAGTAGATGCTGCACAGTGCTTTGCCAGCGGCGTCGCGCTTGAGGAAGACGCAGTCGTAGCCGTGCGCGGTCTTGTGCTCGTTGAGCGACCATTGGTGGTCGATTTGGTGTGCGTATTGGCGGTGGAATGTATCGGGCGTGATGTCCAGGTGTGCCGCGATCTGGTCGGCTTCTTGTGGGGTAAACCAGACGTATCCGGGTGGCCCTGTGCAGCAGTTGCCGCATTGGGTGCAGGCGAAGCTCAGACCTTGTGTGTACCACGGCTTGGTCGATGTATCGGTCTTGTGAGGTGTGGCGGGCATGTGCGAAACAAGTTAGCTGTTGAGGCGGTGCGGTTCAATGTGGGTGCGTGTTATGCGTTCGTATCTTCGGGGCCGACCCAGAAGTGGGGGTTGTGCGCCACTTCCCATAGGTAGCCGTCGGGGTCCTTGAAGTACCCCGAGTACCCGCCCCAAAAGACTTTTTGAGCGGGCTTAACGAGTGTGGCTCCGGCCGAGACCGCTTGCTCGATGACCTTTTCAACTTCGGATTCGGAACTCACATTGTGAGCCAGCGCGAAGCCTGGAAACCCGCTGCCTTCGGGTGACACCGTCGCGTCTTCGGCGAGGGAATCGCGGCCATATAGACCCAGCCAGGAGCCGTGGAGGGTGAAGAAAGCGATCGTAGGTGGAGAGTCCATCTTCGGGAACCCCAGGCCGTCTTTGTAGAACCTGATTGAAGTATCAAGGTGACGCACGCCCAGCGTGATCATGCTGATTCTCGGTTTCATGGCGTTCTCCTGTTGTTTAGAGCAACTGGCGTCAATATTTTCCATCTGGATTAGATAGTAGGTGTAACAAACATCTGTATTTCACGGCTTGCAAGCAAGCCGTGCCACCTGGTCAATGAAGATTAATGACGCCAGTTGCTCTATACCCATCAAGATTAATACTTGCGCGTTATCTGCGAACGCGAAGGCAAAACAGACAAAACTTACATCCTTTACAACGCGCTAGAACGATACAGAATGCGTATTATACGCATTCTGGAGCCGGAAAGGTGTCAGGTACCTTAAATTTGACGATCGGATATCCACTCTAATGGTATGTGCGTAACGTCCATTGCAGGATGGCTGCGCGTGTCGTGTCGGAATGATTGTCACGCCCTGCTGGCCATCACATAGATGACGGTAGGCCGCTGCCAGTGTTCTTTGAGAACGGTGAAGTGGCACCGGTTGAGCACATCAATTAAATCCTCGTATCGCCAGATGAACATGTGGTCGTCAGCGTGGTTGCTGACAGCCTGCGTGCGGTTTCGCAGCCGTCGTGCGGTAGCTTTGACCAACTCGGTCAGGGGGTTGCGTGTGCGTGTCGATGTGCCGTGACTCGATTTGGCTGAGTTGGAAGCGGCGCCGACAGCCACGGGCTCGTCGTGATTGTCTGTGTCGCGTTGCACCGTGAGTCCGATCAGGCACCGACCGCCGGGCTTGAGCACACGGTGAGCTTCTGTCAGCGCTATGAACGGGTCCTCGAAGTGGTCCAAGACGGACCGCATGTGCACCCAGTCGAATGTGCCGTTGGTAAAGGGTAGCGACTCGGCGTGCGAGGCTACGAAATTACAAGGCTTGGTCAGGCAGGGGTAAGCCCGCATGAGATTCGGTTGGTCGTGCAGGCCACGGAAGACGTTGGGGAAAGGGTCCGTGGAGACGTAGAGCGGGGTGTCTTGGTCGTCGAGAAAATGGCGGAGCTTGCCGTTGTTGCCGCCTACGTCGAGCACGTTGCCGCTGATGTGAAATTGATTCGTGTAGAGGTCGCGTACCGATTCGATCTGCTCGAGGTAGATGTTTAGGTCATCGCGTGTGACATTATTAAAGTGATACTGTTCGTAATGGTCCTGAATCTTGCTCCACTGACTCATGCCGGCGGGCACGCAATACGCGGGGCGGTTGATGCGGAAGTCGTAGACGTGTTCGGTGTGACTGGCGTCGGATACGGGTAGCTGTCTGAAATTGCTGTGGCAGGCTGGGCACACAAACGCCTGGGGTGTTCGTTGGCAGGGGGTCTTGCAATTGGGGCAGCAGATGACCCGGGCCAAAGTGTCGTCGAGTTTTGTAAACGTCATAGCGCTCCCTCAGATGAGAAAGAAGTAGCCGCAGCACGCGCAGAGGCATACCGCCGACATTGGGGGTCGTTTATTGCTTCGTCAGACGGTGGGTGGGTGCTATAGATTTTGTGCCCGGTGTCGCAGGCAATGGTCCGCTAACGTGATGGCCATCATCGCCTCAGCCATGGGGACGAATCGGGGCAGCAAGCAGGGGTCGTGTCGGCCCTTGGTGGAGATGGTGGTGGGTTGGCCGTCGCGGGTCACGGTCTGCTGGGGCTGCGGCAGCGAGCTGGTGGGCTTGACCGCACAACGCACGACGATAGGCAGCCCCGACGAGATACCGCCTAGCATGCCCCCGTGACGGTTGGACGTGGTGGTGATTCGCCCGTCGATCGCGGTGAAGGGGTCGTTGTTTTGGCTGCCTCGCGCGGTGGCGACGCCGAAGCCAGCACCGTACTCAAACCCGAGCACAGCAGGCAGGCTCAGCATCGCCTTGGCGAGGTCGGCTTTGAGCTTGTCAAAGACCGGCTCACCCCAGCCGGGTGGGACGCCGGTGGCGACGATCTCCGCCACGCCGCCGATCGAGTCTTGTTCGGCACGTACCCGTTCGATCAACTCGATCATCCGTTGAGCGGCCTCCGGATCGGGGCAGCGCACGATATTGGCTTCGACCTGTTCGAGTGTGACCGAGGCGGGCTGGGCGATCTCGGCGGTGATATCACCCACCTGACGCACATAGCCGACGATACCGATGCCGTGGGTCGCTAGGAGCTTCTTCGCCACGGCGCCGGCGGCGACGCGCACCGTCGTCTCCCTTGCGCTGGACCGGCCCCCGCCGCGGTAGTCACGGAAGCCGAACTTCGCGTCGAAGGTGTAGTCTGCGTGGCCGGGGCGGTACTTGTCTTTGATGTCGCTGTAGTCAGCCGATCGCTGGTCGCGGTTGGTAATCAGGATTGCCAGGGGTGTGCCGGTGGTCTTGCCCTCGAATACGCCTGACAGGATTTGCGGCTGATCAGGTTCTTTGCGTTGTGTGGTAATTTTTGATTGGCCTGGCCTGCGGCGGTCGAGGTCGGGTTGGAGGTCGGCTTCGCTTAACGGCATACCCGGGGGGACGCCGTCGATAATGACGACATAGGCTGGGCCGTGGCTCTCGCCGGCGGTGGTCACACGGAAAAGCTGTCCGAAGCTGTTGCCTGCCATGGAAGGAAGTCGCTATCCCAAAACGGTTGGTTAATTAGAACCCGTACGATAGGCATTGTGCCTCAGGGACCATTCGACTTCCAGTCGTCTCCTTGGGCCAAGACCAGTTGCTGTGCCACGATCTGGGTCTTGATCACGATCAAAGCCGCTTCGAGTTGCGGGTCCATGGCGTCGGTAATGATCTGGTAAGCCTTCGGGAGGGGTTCTTTATCGTCCGTGGCTTCGTCGGAATCATTACGGAGCACGTCGACCTTCTGGCGAAATTCCAGTGCGTCGGCCATCTGTTTGGCGGTCATATCAACGATCAGGTCAGGCTCGATGCCCCAAGTCTTGGAATCGGGTTTACGGTGGATGATGCGTCCGCCGGGGAGCATGTAGTATTGCGTGGTCAGCTTCAGGTAGGCCTTGTCGCCACTGAGTGGGAAGAGGTCTTGAACCGACCCCTTGCCAAAGCTGCGTGTGCCCAGGATGACAGCCCGCTGGTAGTCCTGTAGCGCTCCTGAAACGATTTCCGAAGCACTGGCGGAGCCCTCGTTGATCAGCACGATCGTGGGAATGGGTGTGTGGGTGTGGTCAGCTCGGGCACGGAATTGGCTGGTCTGTTTGCCATCGGGGCCGACGGTCGAAACGATCGGGCCCGAGGAAATGAATCGGTCGGATACCTCAACCGAGGCGCTGAGCAAGCCACCGGGATTGAACCGCAGGTCGAGGATCAGCCCATTGATCGGGCCGTCCACTTCCATTTCGTTAATGGCCTTGTCCAAGTCATTAGCCGACTGCGGGATGAACTGCGAAAGACGGACGTAGCCGATCCGCTGATCGGGGTCGATCAGGTAATCCCACCCGCCTTGCTGTTTGCGTTGCCAGCCCCGGATCGATTCGATCACGATTTCAGCACGGATGAGTGTGAAGTCAATCAGGTCGGGGTTGCCCGCCCGCTCGATGCCCAATACGACCGGCGTCCCCTTGGGCCCGGTGATTTTACGGACGGCGCGGTCGAGCGACCATGTCGAGGTGTCACGGTTATCGACGGTGGCGATGATGTCGCCTGCCTTGATCCCCGCTCGCTGGGCGGGCGTGTCTTCAAGGGGGCTAACCACGATTAGCCGGTCGTCGCGCAGGGATATCTGGATCCCGACGCCGGAGAATTTGCCCTGGGTATTACGGTTAAACGATTCGGTCTCGTTGGGCCAGATCACCGTGGAAAAATCGTCTAATGGATCGGTTGCGCCCTCAGCGAGCTCATAGATGATTACCTCGTCGGGCAGGTCGATGGTCCGGTCATTGATCGCCATGACGCGGTCGATGATCGAAGCGGTATCGAGGAAGTTGAGCGTCCTGGAACGTTGGTCGAGGCTCTTGCGCAGCTCGATAATTCGGCTGCGGAATTTATCGCGAAGTTTGGCGTTTTCCAGAGACGCGAACGTCTGCTCTAGGCCTCGGGTGTCGATGAGTGTGATAATGTTTTCGATGGCGCCGCGCACCAGCGGGTCGTAGCCTTGATCGCCGACGTGCCGGCGCGCGGCCTGCGCCAGCGTCTGCCTGAGCATGGACAGCCGAATGCCTGAAAGCTTTTGTTCCCAAGACTCGTCATCAAAGTGTAGGGGTGTGGTCTTTTCTTTGCCCAGACGCTTGGCACGTTCGGTGTAGAGTTTTTTGAGCTGTTCGGGGGCGTACAACCGCAGCACCCGCAGGTGTTGAGTAGCACGCTTGATCTGGTCACGGTACCGAGCGGGGTCGTTAAACAGCAGGTCTAGGGAGCGGTACAGGCTCAACGCTTCGAGCCATTCGTTGTTTTGCTCCGCTTCCTGGGCGGCGTCCTGCGTCTGCGCGATGAGTGTTTTGACTGTCGATTCTTCGAGTGTGGCCTGAGGGTCTGAAGACAAACCGCGTGCATCGATCGCGCTGACCATGGCCTTTTCTAGATCGTCCGCATCTAGATGCTCAGCCATTTCATCCAGGGCGCTGCGGTACGCTATTGCCATCGCGGCGTGACGGTCGGATTCGTGTTTTTGATACAACTGCAGGTCGCTGATGAGGCTGGCGACGGGGGTATCGAGTTGGCCGTGGCCCTGAGCTTTTAGCAGGTCCAGCACGCGGTCAAATTGCCCGCCTTTGGCCAGTTGAGGCAGCATTGCCAACGGGTCGGGTGTGTTACTCTCCGACCGAAGCGATGCGGGCCACGCTGTGAACGCCAGGAGGAGCACCACAGCGATCAGTTTCCACAACCATCGGCTAGTCATACGGTTTGCTTTCATGTGCGACTGGACCTCTTCCATGACGAAGCCGTTTTCAGACACGAGCCGCAAAAAGGCCGTGATCGGCCGTGTGTATTGCGAAGCAGTTTAGTCAACGACAACATAAGACCCGCACAGACATAGCTAAGCAGACTCTTTACGCGGTTCGCGCAGTGCCGCCAGGTGTTTGCGTTGTTCGATCGCTGCCGCGTCGATCAGATAGCGTGCCCCGTCGCTACCCGTTTCGGGCAGATCATACATCAGGTCGAGCATGACATCCTCAATAACCGAGCGCAGTGCCCGTGCACCGGTGTCGCGCGCCATCGCCCTTTCCGCTAGCTTGGATAGAGCGGTGGGGGTGAACTCCAACTCGGCATTTTCCATCTTAAAGAAATGCTGGTACTGCCGGATCAGCGCGTTTTTCGGCTCGGTAAGGATTTGCACCAGCATATCGCTGGTCAGAGGCATTAGCGGGGTGATGATCGGCAGGCGACCGATCAGCTCGGGGATCATGCCGAACTCAATAATATCGTCGGGAGTGACCTGCGATAGCAGCGTGCCCTTGTCGTCTGAATGCTCTTCGTCCGTCGTTTCAGATCCGAAGCCGATGGACTTTCGGCCCAAGCGTTTGCGGATGATATCCTCCAAGCCGACAAACGTGCCGGCACAGATAAAGAGAATATTGCTCGTGTCGATCTGGATGTACTGTTGTTCGGGGTGTTTTCGTCCGCCTTGGGGTGGCACGTTTGCCACGGTGCCTTCGAGCATCTTCAGTAATGCCTGTTGGACGCCCTCGCCCGAGACGTCGCGTGTGATCGAGACGTTTTGGCTGGTCTTGCCGATCTTGTCTATCTCGTCGATGTAGATGATGCCGCGCTGCGTCGCCTCGATGTCGTAGTCCGCGGATTGCAGCAGCTTCAGCAGCAGGTTTTCGACGTCTTCACCGACGTAGCCCGCTTCGGTGAGTGTGGTGGCGTCACCGATGGCGAACGGCACGTGTAGCGTTTTTGCTAGCGTACGCGCCAGCAGCGTCTTGCCCGAGCCGGTCGGACCGATCAGCAAGACGTTTGATTTATCGAGGTCGATGCCGGATTCTTTTTCCGCCGCCGCCAGGCGCTTGTAGTGAATATGAACAGCAACGGACATGGCCCGTTTCGCTTGTTCCTGGCCGATCACGTATTGATCTAGGTATTCTTTGAGTTGGCGGGGTGTGGGGATGGCCCCGACCACCGGCCTGCCAGACTGCACACGCCGACGCTCTTGCTTAAAGATGTTTTGACAAAGCTCCGTGCAGTTCGCACAGATATAAACATCGCTGGGGCCTTCGACCATGGGCCCGACTTCGCGAGAGTTCTTGCCGCAGAATGAGCAGGTGGTGACGCGGCGGCCCTTGAACCCGCTTTCGTCTGAATCTCCGCCGCCGCTTTTAGGCCCACTCCGGCCACCTTTTCCACCATTGCGATCATTCGACATTATCACGTCCCGTATAAAAAACGAAGCGTACCGAGGTCAGTCCGTGGCCGATAAAATAAGTGGTGCGACCCAGCGCAGTCCCCTCGCCATCAGCTAGATCGTCTATCGGTAAGGCGGGCTTGACCGCGCCTTTAAGCTCTCGCCATACGCTTTGTGGCCAATGCTAAAAGTTGATTAATTATACCACCGAAAATCCACTTGGCGACGAATAACAATCGGTGGACTTAAAACTTTTTTACCCCTCGATAGCAGTTGATTGCCAAGCTTCCTAGGCCACCAAGGTTATCGGAATCCCTGAGCGTGTGGGGGGCGGGTATTCGGGGTAATTCAGGCTCATTGGCGAGGGAAACACGGTCCCCGCGAGGTTACACCGATCGCTGCATCGTAGCGGATTTATGGAAGTGTCAATGTGAGTATCCAGTCGAAAGGCTGGGGATAATACGCACTGCGTATGTTTTAGAGCAACTGGCGTCAATATTTTCCATCTTGATTTTGGATAGTAGGTGTAACAAACATCTGTATTTCACGGCTTGCAAGCAAGCCGTGCCACCCGGTCAATGAAGATTAATGACGCCAGTTGCTCTAACGCGTCGAAGATGCGATGAGTGAGTTATTGTCCGTCATGCTCGGGCGTTTGTAAACACGCGCGGATTTCAAGCGGGGTCGGTCTGGCTCACTGCTTCTTTGATTTTGTGTCGGGTTTCGTGTCGGTCTTCTTTTTGGTGGTGCGTTTTTTCGTCGTCTTCTTTTCCGCGGCTTCTTTGGTTTCTTTAGATTTTTTAGGTTCTTTGGTCGGTGCGTCGGCTTCGATGATCTGAGCTTCCTCGAGGATTTTATCGAGGGTCTTCTGCTCTCGTATCTGAAGGTAGAGCGATTCGATCTCGCCCTGGCGCGACATTTCCTGGCGAACCTTTTCAGGACGACGACCCTGCTGAACAGCGAGCATGGTGATCCGGCCGTTTACCTCACTCTCCGATACCTCGATGTCCAACTGCTTGGCAGCCTGGTCGAGGATAAAGAATTGCTTGAGTTGGCGGGTGGCTTTTTCTGTGCTCTCCTGCCGCATCTCGGCGATCTTCTGCTCGATGGTCTGCGTGTCGGTGCCCAGGTACGCCATTTCCATTGCTTGCCGCTGGAGTTGTCTGGCACTTTGCCGACTGGTCAGGCCTTCGGGTAGGGCTAAGTCGACTTTATCCAATAGGAAATCACAGACCTGCTCGTGCATGGTGCTGGCCTGCTGCCGTTCGTTGCGTTCGATCAGGCCCTGCTTGACGTGCTCGAGCAGTTCCTTTTCGGAATCGGCCCCCATAGTAGCGATGAGCTGCGCTAGCTCGGCGGGTTCGTGGCGGTGAACCGAATTGATCACGATAACGAGGGTAATAGGTTGCTCTTTGATCCGCTCGTCTTCGTGTTGTTTTGGGCCAACCTGTGAGATGCGGACTGCATCCCCGCTGGTCTTGGCCAGCAGGTGTTTGCCCAGCTTGTCGACGACGATGCCTGCGACGTGTCCTTTGTAGTCTTCGGCTTTGCCGTGCACCCAGACCCACGTGTCGGGGTGGTGGCTGATCTGGTCGGCGTCGTCGCTGGCGTCTTTGCCCACGAGGATACGGACGTCTGCCTGGATGTAGTCCTGTTCCTCGACGGCGGTATCTTTGACCTCGATGGTTTGGCCCAGCCGCTCACGCAGGCGCGACACCTCTTCATCCACGTCCTTGTCGGTGATGGTCAGCTTGGGTTTGTTTACCTTGATGCCTTTGAGGTCAGGTAGATTGACGTCGGGTGAGACCTCGACCTCGACCTTAAACGATAACGGCCCGTCGTCGGGGAGCGTGATCTCTTCGAGGTCTTTGATGTCCGGCTCGCCGATGACGTCGAGCTTGTGCTGCTCGATCGCCTCTTTGTAGCACTCGCCTAGGAGTTGATTGCGCGTGTCCTCTTTGAGCGATGATCCGAACCGCTTCTCAAGCAGCCGCCTGGGTACGCGCCCCTTGCGGAAGCCGGGTACGACAGCGTCGTTTCCCAGCCGCGAGTAGTTCGCCTCGATGATGCCCGAGATGCGCTGTGCGGGTATCTCGATGGTCAGGCACTTGCGTGCCGGGCCGACGTCTTCGAGGCGGACGTCCAGGTCATCGTTTTGGGTTTCGGGTTCTGCGAGTTTCTGTTCCGCCATGGTGCGGATTCTCCTTGGAGTGCGTTATAAACAGTGGATAAGGCTAATCAATTAATATACACAAAATGCACAGGGGCCCTAAAGCGCGACGGCCTCAAGGCGTTTATTTAGGAATTGCCGGGCCGGTACCGGGAACAGCAGCAGCAGCAGCAAGTCGCGGTGCGAGCGGATCAGGTCGGCGTTTTCATCATACGTTTTGCCCAAGTCGATATCACTGACGTACTCGCCGGGCCGGTTCATGGCGGGCGGTTCACCCCGGGCCACTTTTGCCAGGACCTGCGGATCAGCGGGCCCGGGTAGTCGGCCGTATTTACCCATTAATAGATCACGGAACGGCTCGCTGACAAAGCCGTAAGGCTCACCCTGGATGACATTAAACGCCGCTTGGGTCCCGACGATTTGGCTCGTTGGGGTCACAAGCGGGACGAATCCCGCAGCCTTACGCACCCGGGGGACTTCTTCGAGTATTTGGGGTAGCTCGTCGAGTTTGCCCTGTTCCTTGAGTTGGTTGTGGAGGTTCGAGAGCATGCCACCGGGGACCTGGGCGTCGAGCTGACGGCGGTCGATGGGGGGGTAGCCCTGCGGGACGAGTATGTCATCCTCGATAATCGCGATGGCCTGGTCGAGGCTATCGCGGTCGCGCTTTTGGATCAGCTTGGCGGCCCGGCTGATCTTCTGACGCAGATCGGCGTCGGGCTGCGTGGGCCAGGGGTTGCCCATGTGCTTCGGGTCTTTGTCGATGGCGGCTAGTTCTTGTCGTATTTGCCGTAGCTGTGCATCGATCTGCGGGGCCAGGCTCATGTCGACGTTGATCTGGATACCCAACTCGTGGGCGAAGAATGCGATCAGCTCAGCGGGGGGCTGCGCGGTGGCGCCCGCCATCGGGCCGTAGCAGGTATCGAGGTGATCGACGCCCGTGAGCATGCCCACGATGTAGCTGGTGACCGCCAAGCCGTTGGTGCAGTGCGAGTGGAGCGTCAACTCGACGCCCGGAAAATTTTGCTTGAGTGCTTCGATTAACTCGTACGCGTCGGCGGGGTGCAACAGGCCGGCCATGTCCTTGATCGCTAGCGAATCGGCGCCGCAGTCGAGTGCTTGGCGAGCGAAGTTTACGAAGTGATTAATGTCGTGGACCGGGCTGGTGGTGTATGAGAGCGCTGCTTCTGCGTGGCCGTTGAAGGTCTTGGTGGCCATGATGGCCGTGGTGAGGTTGCGGTGGTCGTTTAATGCATCGAACACCCGCACGCGGTTGGACCCCGATCGGACCGCTTCCTTGAGAAACTCGACGACGACATTGTCCGGGTAGGGGCTGTAGCCGAAGAGGTTTTGCCCGCGGCACAGCGACCGGATCGAGACCCCGCCGACACCGGATTTGGCGTCCGAGGCTGTGGAATAATTCGGCGTCGGGTTGCCTAATACCTCAGTGAACCGGTCGAGCCGTTCGAATGGGTCGTCGTGGGTGAACCGCAGTGCCGAATCGAGCGTGGCACCGCCCCACAGCTCGAGGATCGTGTACCCGCTGTCACGCAGCAGCGGCAGCACGCGCAGGGTCTGCTCGGTGCTCATGCGTGTGGCCAGCAGAGATTGATGCCCGTCCCGCAGCGAGCAATCAATCAGATTGATCTTGCCCGGTGTGCCAGCGTGCTCGGTGGTCTTGTGGCGTTTTTGGGTCATGGGCACGTATGAAAGTGTTAAAACTCGTCTGTGAAACTCGTCGTGCGGGGCAAAGGCCCGCTCCGCAGCCTCGCAATCGTACACACAAAAACACTTGGGGAAAACCTCTTCACGACATCTACCGGGGAAACGGTAGTGGGTCAGTTTGAATTCGAGCGTCATCGTAATGACCCACGACCATTGGGAAACGCGCTAAGTTGCCGGTCGTACCGATTGTTGTAATATCGTCGCGGTACGGACCTGTCGCGCGGGGGGGGGGATACAGAATAAGGCCGGTTTATGCAGAGCGTTTTCTGTTTCTGTTTTTGTTTAGGCATGGCTCTAAGCGCTGCTTTGGGCGCCAGTGCCTCGGCGGACGAGACGGGCGTGATGGCTGACTTGTTTGGGGACGGTGCGCTGAAGGGTGTTCAACGGGTCGGCTTCGGTAAGGCGGGTAGTTGGACCTTTCAGACCTATGGCTCAGCGGCGCTGGGCGACAGGACGGGTAATGTCTTCACCGCGCACGTGGGCGCGGGGTATTACATGAAAGACGATTTGTCGATTAACATCGAGTTGTTGGCGGGCGAGATTAATATCAATGAAGGAACAGAGGGCGTCGCTTCGGTCGTTGGGGTTGACCTGCTGTTGCGGTACCACTTCCGTAAGGAAGGTCCGTGGACGTTTTATCTCGAAGGGGGTGCGGGGCTTCAGCAGAGCTCGGACCCGTTTCCGACTGTGGGCACGCACTTCAACTTCAGGCCTCAGGCTGGGATTGGATTTACCGTTGAGCTATTGGATCGCGCAAGGCTCATGTCGGGGGTGCGCTGGCTGCACATCTCAAATGCGAACAAGGACGGGCCACTGAAGAACCCCGGCTACGACGGGGTCATGATCTACTCCGGCCTGATGATCCCGTTCTAAGCATGGCCCTAGCGATGTTGCCTGTGTGTGGTCGAAAAGGCGCTGCTGGTACCTGTGCGAATGCTGTAACCAAAACGAGTAATCAGCTATCCTTTAGCGTATGGGATACGACTTCGTCGCGATCGAAGAATGCTGGCAACGCCACTGGGCGCAGCACCAGACGTTCCGCACGCCAAACCCTGGTGACGAAGGGTTCGATCCCGACAAGCCCAAGTTCTATGTGCTCGATATGTTCCCGTATCCGTCGGGCGTGGGGCTGCACGTGGGACACCCGTTGGGGTACATCGCTACGGATATCGTGGCGCGTTACAAGCGGATGACCGGGCACAATGTGCTGCACCCGATGGGTTACGACGCGTTTGGCCTGCCCGCTGAGCAGTTCGCTGTCGAGCACGGGGTCCACCCGCGCATCACGACCGAAAAGAACATCGCCAACATGACCCGCCAGCTCAAACAACTGGGCTTGAGCTACGACTGGGACCGCTGCCTGGCGACGACCGACGCGGGGTATTACCGTTGGACGCAGTGGATATTCCTGCAGATGTTCAACAGTTGGTACGACCCTGCTGGTCAGAAGGCGCGCCCGATCACCGATCTGGTACAATTGCTTGAGTCCGAGCAGGTGTACATCGGTCCCGAGGGCGAGCTGATCGACGCAGTTCAAGGCGAGGGTCTCGACGCCATCGCGGGTACGCCGGTCGGCGCACGCAAATGGTTCGAGCTATCAGCAGACCAGCAGCGGGACGTGCTCGAGGGTCAGCGTTTGGCGTATATGGCCGAGGTACCCGTAAACTGGTGCCCAGCCTTGGGGACGGTCCTGGCAAACGAGGAAGTCACGAACGACGGGCGCAGCGAACGGGGGAACCACCCGGTCTTCAAGCGCCCGTTGCGGCAGTGGATGCTCCGCATCACCGCATACGCACCGCGATTAATCGAAGAACTCGACCAGGTCGATTGGCCCGAGCCGATCAAGCTCATGCAGCGCAACTGGGTGGGCCGATCCGACGGCGCCAGGGTCGATTTCGCGGTCGCCGGCAGTGACGAGGTCATCACCGTTTTCACAACCCGGCCCGACACGCTGTTCGGGGCGACATATATGGTGTTGGCACCCGAGCACCCGCTAGTGGAGACCATTACCACAGCCGATTACGACGAAGCGGTGAACCACTACCGTGCGCAGGCAGCGGCGAAGGCGGACGCGGATCGCCAAGCGGAGACCAAGCAGAAGACGGGCGTCTTCACAGGCGGCTACGCGATCAACCCCGTCAACGGCGAGAAGACACCCATTTGGATCGCCGACTACGTCATGATGGGCTACGGCACCGGTGCGATCATGGCTGTGCCCGCGCACGACAGCCGGGACTTTGCGTTTGCCAAGCAATTTAATCTGCCGATCCGGGACGTGGTCTACACGTCGGTATTGGGTGCGGTGTCTGCATTCTGCCAGCGGTTCGACCAAAACGGGCAAGATGACGAAACAACGCGGCAGATGTTGGTCGATTTCGTAGCCCTGTGTGTGAATCAATCTCGCCATGATTACGACACCGTCTGGGAGACGGTTGCAACGCGGCGCGGGACCGGTGAATCGGGTGCCCCGGGCATATCCGCTCGTGGGTCGATCAGTTCGTTGTGGCAGGACGCGATGGACGACCTGTTGCACGACGGGTTCGCTGCGCTGCTGACCGCTGGCAAACAGGGTCGACTTGCCGAGCACTTGGGCGAAGCGGTGACGGAGCCCGGCATCGGCGCGCATTCTGCCAACGACGAAATATCACTAAACGGCCTATCTTCCGACGAGGCGAAACGCACGATCACCGCGTGGCTGACGGCAAAGGGGCTCGGCAAGGCGACGACGCAATTTAAGCTCCGTGATTGGCTCTTTAGCAGGCAGCGGTACTGGGGTGAGCCGTTCCCTATTTTGCACGGGCCCAACGGCGAGATCATGGCGATCGACGAGTCGGAACTGCCCGTTGAGCTGCCGGAGATGGAGGACTTTAAGCTCACCGCTAGCGATGATCCCGCTGCCCCTCCAAAGCCCCCGCTGGGCAGGGCGCCGCAGTCGTGGCGCGTCGTCGAGCGCGATGGCGTCCGGTACACCCGCGAGCTAAACACGATGCCGCAGTGGGCTGGCTCGTGCTGGTACTATCTGCGGTTTCTCGACCCGCATAATGCCGATCGGTTTGTGGGCGACCAGGCACAGCAATATTGGATGACCAGTCAAGGCAAGCCGGGTCAGGCAGCGCAGGGCGGGTTGGACCTATATGTCGGCGGCGCTGAGCACGCGGTGCTGCACCTGTTGTACGCGCGGTTCTGGCACAAGGTGCTTTACGACTTGGGGCACGTGAGCACCCCCGAGCCGTTCGGACGGTTGTTTAACCAGGGTTACATCCAGGCTCACGCGTTCACCGACGAGCGGGGCGTCTACGTATCAGCGGAAAAGGTACAGGAGAAGGGCGGCAAGTACTTTTTTGAGGGCCAAGAGGTCAACGCCCAGATGGGTAAGATGGGCAAGAGCCTCAAGAACGCCATTGCACCTGATGACATCTGTGAGCAATACGGCTGCGACACACTTCGGCTATACGAGATGTACCTGGGCCCGCTGGATCAGTCCAAGCTTTGGCGGACACGCGATATCGTCGGCGTCCATCGGTTCCTCCAAAGGCTGTGGCGAAACTTCATCGACGACGACAGCGAGACGCTACTCGTATCTGACGAGCCAGCGACCGAAGCGATTCGCCGCAAATTGCACCAGACTATCAAGCGGGTGACCGACGCGATGGAGTCGATGTCGTTTAACGTGGCGATCGCCGCCCTGATCGAGCTCAATAACGAACTGGTGGCCCTGGACCGCGTCCCGCGCGAGGCGGCGGTACCGATGCTGCTGTGCCTGAGCCCCATGGCCCCGCACGCCGCGGAAGAGCTTTGGAGCAGGCTCGGCCACGACCAATCGCTGTCATATGAGACTTGGCCGACTTACGACCCCGCGATGCTCGTCGAGGACGAGGTGCAGTATCCGGTACAGGTCAACGGCAAGCTCAAGGGCAAGATCACCGTCCCCGCCGACGCGGATGAGAAGGCCATCGAACTCGCTGCATTGGCCCACGAAAAAGTGAAATCTCAAATCGATGGTAAAGCGATACGCAAAGTGATCGTTGTGAAAAGCCGTATGGTCAACATCGTGGTCAAGGGTTGACCGCTGTGGTCTTTGGTGTGGGGCTGTCTATGCGCGCGTATTTTTTGACCGCGTTGTGCAGGCATAAGTATTTGTGAAATCTGCTCCCACGTACAAGGGCAAATAGGACAATATTTATGACGATTGGTATAGGATAGAGCCATGATCCTGCTTATCGATAATTACGACAGCTTTACCTACAACCTCGTCCAGCGGATCGGGGAGATCGACGCGCGCCTGGAGGTCCAGGTCTACCGAAACGATAAGATCACCGTGGACGAAGCGGTGGCATTGGGGCCCAACCACGTGATCATTTCGCCTGGCCCGTGCACGCCGCGAGAAGGGGGGGTGTCCAACGATCTGATCCAGGCATTTGCGGGTAAGGTCCCGTTGCTTGGCGTGTGCCTGGGACACCAGTGCATCGGGCACGTGTTTGGCATGACCGTGGACCGCAACGACCGGTTGATGCACGGCAAGACGTCGCCGATCCACCACGATAACCGAACGATCTTTGAGGGTTTGAGCAATCCCTTTACCGCTACCCGGTACCACAGCTTGGTTGTCTTAAAGGACTCGTTCGACGACAAGCGATTTGAGCGAAGCGCGTGGACCGAACAGGGCGAGATCATGGGCATGCGTGCCCGCCCCGGGGTGTTCGGCGATGCATCGCTTGAAGGGGTTCAGTTTCACCCCGAGAGTTTTTTGACCGTCGAGGGTCATCGTCTGTTGGCGAATTTCCTGGGCCTACCGGTGCCGGTTGCCCCATAGCACTGCGGCGAAACGCGCCAAACCCTTGTTGGAGACAGGCCGTTACCCGACCCCATCTCCCCTCCTATTTCCCACTCTAGCAAGCCGTGCCGTGTCGTTACGCCAACACCAATTCAAGGGTCACGGCTCATCTGGGTGTAATTCATGTGCTACCGGTTTATCCCAGTAGTGCCAGCACGTTCTGGGCCGACGAGTTCGCCAGCGCCAGTGTCGACGTGCCCGCGTTGACCAGAATCTGTGCTCGGGTTAGCCGTGACGTCTCGACAGCAAAATCGGTATCACGGATTGAGCTCTCAGACGCGGTTAGATTTTCCAATGCGATCTGTTGACTGCGGATCGTGGTTTGTAGCGTATTGCGTTCAAACGCTCCGAGTCTGCCTCTCATGGTGGAGACCTGATCAATGGCCTCGTCGATGATCTGAGACGCCTCTCGTTGCTTCCCGGCGACGAGGCTGTTGGACCCACCCTGAATGATGGTATTCAGGAACCCTAACGTCTCGTTACCCAGGCGTGTTGCGGCTACGGACTGGATACCGACGCCCACCTGCTGATTGGAGTTGATCTTCGGGCCGATCTGGAAGATGCTCCCACCGCCTGTGACCGTAAAGGTGTAAGTCGACTGGGTCTGTGCCGCAGCTACCGTCAGATTCATCTGGATGTTGAGTGTGCTGGATCGGAGGCTGATCGCGGTGCCGTCACCCAGGGCCAAGTTGCCGTTGACCAGCGCGAGCACGTCGGTACCGGTGTCGCGATTAACGGCGCTGCCGTTTTGTTGATCAAAGGTCTGGAAGAAGGCGCCCCCGCTGAGTTTATTGACGCTGACAAACGCTTCGGATCCGAACGTCGTGGTGTTAAGGATTAGCCCTGAGGTCTGATCCGTGGCGCTTACCAAGACGGCTGAGACACCCGTTGCGTCCTTACGCTGATTCACAGCGAAGACCACCGCCGAGAGGGTCGTGCCGCTCACGAAGGACAACACGTCAACGCCGTTAGCACCCTGTAATTCAAACGTCACACTGCTGAGCAGCGCTCCGGTTGAACCGGTGGTGTTGCCGGAGATGAATAGCTGGGCGGTATTAGCGCTGGCGAGTACCTCGACCGTCGTCGGGATGGTCGTGTTGGTGCCGAAGTTGGCATTGAATATCTTGACATCCTGTATCTGAGTGGAATTGATACCACTGGTCAGATAGTCGAGAGACCCGTTTAGCATCTGTAGGCCTGCGAAGCTGGTGCTATTAGATATCCTGGTGATCGAGGCGACAGCCGAGTCGATCTGGAGCTGGTTGGCAGCGATCTCCTCTTTACTGAAAGCACCGGTATTAGCGGCTTCGACGGTCAGTCCTTTGATGTCATTGAGCAGGGCGGAGACCTCGGACAGCGCCCCCTCAGCGGTGGCAATGACGTTGACCGCCCGTTCGGCGTTGCCGATCGCTCTGCCGATGCTGCTGATCTCGCTTCGCAGTCGTTCGGAGACGATCAGACCCGCGGGGTCGTCCGCGGCGCGGTTGATTTTGATACCTGTACTAAGCCTTTGGAGCCGAACCTGTAGGTCGGCGTTTGACTTCGCAAGGTTATTTTGGCCAATAAGTGCTGGAACATTTGTATTGATTCGAGACATGACAATCCTCCTTGATTGTCCTGGTTCATCTTATTCCCTACCGGGGTTCTTCCCCTGATTCCTGCGGGGAGGCTGCCTCGGTGGGTGTCATCTACAACGGTTCACGCAGTCAGAGCCTGCGTGGTTTATTGACTCCGCGGCGTGGTCTTTGTGGGTCTGCCTAGTCGCCGCAGGTTATTGTTCGCTACATTAAGGTCATTGAGACACACCTGAGTCGATTGTGTGTTTTCACGTGTGATCGCTGAGTAAATCTCCTTGCGGTGTACCTGTACTTGCCGAGGCGCGTTGATGCCGAGACGGACCTTTTCCCCACGGATATCGACGACGGTAATCTCGATGTTGTCGCCGATGATAATCGTCTCGTCGCGCTGACGGGAAAGTACAAGCATGGGGCAAGGCTCCTTCCTGGGGCCTGGGTCGGCTACGTGACCAGTGGCGATGTGCCGACCGTACTTTTATTTGCCGACGCTTCCGTGCGTCGGTCCCATGGCGGCGAGATACGCCTCGCCGATCAGGAAGCGGTGATTACGCAGGCACCGCTTCGGCGGGGACAGACAATTCAACCAACGGCACACGTGTCGTGAAACGGCGATCGGACAACACCAATTGCTGACCGATCCGCGTGGCGATGTTGATCACCAAAGGCCCCTGGAGATTGCCCGTCAGGACATCCTCGTGTTTGTTTACGATCACGTACACCTCGGCATCGTCTAGCGATTCCAGGTCTAGCGATTCCATTTGTTCACGCTTGAACGGGACCCGGTAGCTCGACACGAATAGGCGAGGATCGGTCACCACAAACGCCAGGTCCATTGCATCGATCGACTGCAGCCAGAAAAAATAGCTGTCGTCATCGGGTTGCAAAAGGGCGTACCGCGTGAACTCACCAAACCCTAGCAGCCCTTTTGCGAAGGTGATGATCCGGTCGTTGTCGATCTGTACCGACCCGAATCTCGTTGTATTGAGGATCATGATTCGAGACCCTTATGCGGCCATCCATCCTGGATTTTCGCCCGGTGGTATTTTTGACCCGGGTGACGGCATCCAGCCGTCAGAATTTTGGGCGGGTGGGCGACTGGCCGATAGCCGCGTCCGCCGCGCAAGCATTGCGCTACCTAGCGCAAGAAACTCAACAAGCTAAGTTGCAGGTTCTGCGACCCGACCAGTAGGCCCGCTTCGAGCTGCTGTTGCAGTTGTGCAAGCTTTGTAATCGCTTCTGTCAGGTCGGTGTCCCTCAGTTCGCTCAAAAACGTTTGTTCGGTAATCTTCAATTCCGCTGACCTTTCCTGTTCTGATTCAACCTGTCTGCTTCGGACGCCGACTGTCGCTCTGATACGGACCAGTCCGTCGAGCGACTTTTCCAACCCTTCTCCTGCAAAAGTGATGCCAGTCGAGCTGTCATTCACCAAAGCGTCGCGTAATTTAATCATGTGGGTGAAAAGACTGTCGACACGCACCTGCGCGACGTCTTGTCCGATGATGGAGTTGCCTGTGCCCGCATCGGTGTTGATACCCAGATGGGTAGCAGCCAGTGACGTGCCAAGCTGTACCACGCGGAAGGCACTTGCGCCTGCGGTGCCGTCTTCAAATGTCAGACCATTGCCGTCCAGCGCCAGGCCTACGTTGAAGTCGGTGCCCCCTGTGCCCGGTGTGCCAACGGTCAGGCCGGCGCCAGTGGCGGCGGTCTGGATCGTGGCTAGCAGGTCGGAGACCGTGGCGTCGCCGTCGATGTTGACGTTGAACGTGGTTCCGTTGTGCAGTTCAATGGCGAAGTCGTCCTGGCCCGTGACGCCGGTCACACCTACACCATTCTGGAAGTCTGACAGCAGGGTTGCGGTTCCAAATGATCGTAGGCCCAAGTCGCCTGCCGTTGTCCCGCCACTGTTCTCACCGATAGAAAGATCAATCCCGCTGACCTCGCTGATCAGGTCCAGACCCGTACCGGCGGCGTTGATCTCTAGACGCAAGCCCAGTTGAAGCTGATCAATGACATTGATCGCGTCCTGAATCGTGGTGGCGGTGCTGAAGTCCGCGGTTTTTGTCTGGTTCCCCTGTGTGATTTTCAGCCCGTTGACCAAGTCAACCGCCACGCCCAGCGAAGCCAGGGTCGTCAACTCGGTGAGTTTGGGGTCGATATCAGCGCCGGCTACAGGAAGGTTTGGCGGGACCGTAGCGGAAACGTTGATGCCCAGATCGGCAGCCGTTTGTCCCGTGCCGATGTCGCTGATGGTGGTGGTGGTGCCTCCTGGCGTAACGACGAAACCCGATCCCGAAACGCTGACCGACCCGCCGCCGCCGAGGGTGGTAATTGCGTCGTTAATGCGGGTGGTGACGTCACCGAGGGTTTCGGCAGTGGTTAAATCAACATTGGTGGAGGACGCGCCGACGGTTACGGTGATCGAGCCCTTGCGGATACCTACACCCTGGGCGCCGTTGACGTCTTTGAGAAAAGTCGCTGCGGTGGCACCAGGGTTCAGGTCGACGCTGCCCTTGATACGGGTCGACAGCGCGCCGAACGCGTCTTGTCCGTTCGTATTAATCGCCAGCGGTTGGCTTAGACCGAAGTCGCCTTTCAGGTCTTCCGTGGAGCCTACGTATTGGATGCCCCCTAGGAATTCGACGAAAAGGGCACCGGTGGTTTGTGTGCTTTGTTGTCCGCCAAACAGGGCGATATCCTGGATTTCTCGATTCGCGATCCTCACAAGCTCTTGTATCTGAGCGTCAATGTTCACCGATTGAGCTTGGCGGGTGGTAGTGTCGGAACCGACCCCGATCTGGCTTGACGCGATGCTCTTGGCATCCAGAACGATGTTAAACGCGTCGCTCAGCCCCTGATCCGTATTATTGAGCAGCGTCAGGCCAAATCGCAGATTCTGTTCGTGTTGCTGACGGGCTTCGAGTTGGCCCTGGAGCTTGAGGATCGCTGACGTATCAGAGGGTGCGTCGGAAGGCCGAGAAATTTTGATTCCGGTGCTGATGTCGTCCTGTACATCGAGTAGCCGGGTTTGTGTATTGCGCAGCCGAGCCAGCAATTGGTTGCTGCTCAGTAACGTGGAGACGCGTCCAATGGCGGTGTTGATCTGTGACATTGTTTCTTACCCGTGGTGCTACGGCATTTTCGCTATACCAATGCCATCAACGTTTCGAGCAACTGGTCCACGACGCTTATAAACCGTGCGCTGCCCTGGAATGCGCGCTGAAAGATCAAGAGGTTGATCGCCTCTTCGTCGGCGTTGACGCCGCTGATCGCTTGTTGGTTGGCTTCGAGGTTTTGACGGACGATCGTGTCAGCATCGAGTTGCTGCTGAGTCTGTGCGGTACGCACCGCATAGTCCTGGATATGTTTGTTCCAGAACTCGGTGAGGCTCACGCCGTTTGTCGTGGTGACGCCCTGATCTCGCAGCGCTGCGATCGCCAAGGCGGTTTGGTTATCTCCCGGGACGTGTCCCAGCGCGGTGTTAATCCTGCCTGGGTCCTGCGATACCACGCTATTAACCTGGATGTCGAAGGCATCCTTACCCGTGAAAAAGGTATTGATCCCCAGTGCCGCGAGCGTACCGCTCGAATCGTCGCTGAAGGTGATCTCAAAATCATTCGTGACGCTAGATATCTGTAGCCTGCCGTCGGTGGTTACGGAAGCGTTGATATTGGCAACGCCTCCGACGGTTGTGGCGAGGCTATTAAGCGTGGTGTCTGTAGCTGGATTGATGCCATCGAGGTCGATGTTAATAACGGTTGAGATGCGCTGACCCGTTGACTTCTGTGTGACATGGACCTGGAAGCTGCCGTGCGTCGGTATGAAGTCCAGCCCGGCATTGGGGTCGTTCAACGCCAGCGTCGGGTCGGCGACCTGCGTGGCGCCGGTGATGGAGGTAAACGGTTTGGGGCCCTGCCCCTGGCTGTGCACGCGGTTCACCTCGAAGATCAAGCTGGCGGCAAAGTTGTCGAGCGTGTTGATCGCGTTGTCGACGTCTTGCGTTCGGCTGTCGAGCAGTGCTGCAATTTGACCCGAAGTTGGCTGAAGCAAGCTCTTATCGTCTTTGATGACCACCTCGACGATAGGCTGATTGTTGACCGTCTGCGTGCGCAGCTCAATACCGCGGCTCGTGTTGCCTAAAACGACTGGCAGCGACCCGACGAATACGTCTACCGCTCCGTTGGTTTGCTCGACGGTGGATATATCAATGAACCCGGATAGTTCCGCCAGCAGCGAATCCCGCTCGTCACGCAGGCCGTGCGCGCCGCCCGCACCGGCTTCCGTTTTGACGATCTCCAGGTTGATCTGAGCGATCCGTGTCAGCAGGTCGTCCGCAGACTTAACCGCGTCACCCAGTGTCGCATCGACCTGCGTGCGTTGGGTGGTCAAGTCGGCGCGGAGATTATTGGCGTAGGTGGCGAGCGTTTGCGCTTCCTGGACGACGACCGTGCGCACGGAATTGTCCAGTGGCGTATTAGCCAATTCACTGAACGCGTTGAAGAGATTGTTCAGGCGCGTGGTCAGGTCGATGTCGGACAGCTCATTTTGAATCGCCTCGATCTGCGAAAGGACTTCCTCCCTAGCGAGGGAATAAGACTGGTCGGCGACACTGTTTCGGATGCGGTTTTCCAGCGCCTCGTTCACGTTACGCACGATCTTCTGGACCTCGACACCCTGCCCCAGAAATATACCCCGCTGCACCTCATTGGGTCGCGCCGACGAGAGGACGACAGATTGGCGGTGGTATCCGGGTGTGGCGATATTCGCCAGGTTGTTGCCCGTGACCTCCAATGCCGTCTGGCTGGCGAGCAACCCCGTTCGCCCGATCTGTAATGCGCTGCTCAAACCCATGGTGTCGTGTCCGTGTAGCCGATGCGGGTTTTCGTTGTCAGGTGTGAATACTCATTGCCGGCGTGCGTAACGAGTCATCTAAGCTGTGGCGTTAAATGTATTAACTGCTAAAACGTGTTGAGGCGGCGCGCCGCGTTGGCTGTAAACGCCGCCGTTGCCCACCGCGTTGCCGACCATCTGGAATAATCCCTGCATGTGACGCACGACCGATTCGGTCGCACGCTTGACCACCGCGGTTTCGCGCTGCACCTGCTTCATTCGGTCAAGCAGTTGGCTTCGCAGGACCAGCAGACGTCCCCGGCCGGGCTCGTCTAACTGTTGTGCTAGCTCGGCCAGACGCATGGGTGCCTTCGCCGACGGATCGACGATTAGCGTGAGCTCGCCCACGAGTCCCAGCCGTTCCTTTTCTAATTCACTGATCTCCTGCACCACCAGGTTTTCCTGCTCGGTGCACCGTGTCATCTGATCGCGGTCAGCGGTACGCAGCGATTCTCGCTTATGTTCCAGCAGCGACAGCAGCCGTTCGTGGGCGGATGTCTGTTGAATAATTAACGTTTCGAGACGAGCCAGTTGCTTATCCATGGGTGTCCACCTTTCCGCCCGTGTTCAGGATGCGGTCGTAGATCGCCTCGACGATTGATAGGTTGGTCGCGCCTGTGATCTGTTCAGCTACGATAGAATCGAGCTGAGCGCCGAAGGTGTCTTCGGCAAATCCGCCGTGGAACAGGTCGGTGCGGAACGGGTCTTTGCGTGCCTGTGCCAATAGCGGCTTGATCAATGTGGACGCGACCAATGCCTGGGCGGCTTCGTGTACTTGTTCTTCTTTTGATTGGGCGACGCGGTCGGTCGCCGTGTCTATGGGTGACAGCAGATGCGCGAACGGCGTCGTGTCCACCGACCCAGATGTCAGTGGGCTTGCGAGCTGTGTCGTCGTTACGGTGGGGATTGATATGTTCATGTCTGTTTCCAAACCAGGGTTGTGGTCGCTCTCATTGGAGACCAGTGCGATTACTCCACAATCAATTGTGCGTGCAGTTTGCCGCTGCGGTGTATCTCCTTCACGATGGCGATACGGTCAGCGGCATCGACTTTTAGCTGGTTAAATGCAGTCAACAGGTCTGCCAGTTGTGCCCCGCCAATGGAACTGGGGTCGATCGATACGAAACCAGCCGCGTCCTGAATCGGGTTTTGGGCGGTCGGTTGGATTGGTGGCGTGATGGTCGTGATCGTGAGGCCTTTGTGCGAGATGATCACCGGCGAGACCTGCACGTCTCCGCTGACGACGATTGTGCCGGTGCGATCGTTTATCACCACGCGGGCACCGGTGCTGATCTGCGACGGGTCGACAAACGATCGAAGGACTTGGCTGATAAACGCTGCGGGATCGGACTGCTCGTATTTGGGGACTCGGATCACAATATTTTTCTGATCAAACGCCATCGCCAATATCTCGCCTTCCGGCGCCATGACGCCGTTGATGAGATTGGCCAAATTGTTCGCGGTCGGCCACGAGGCGTGTGTGTCGTCGATAACGAGTGTGAGCCGTCCCGCGGAATCGAGGCTACTGGTCAGCACGTCGCGCGTGAGTTGAGCGCCTTTCTTGACCAGACCCACGGTGAGGATGTCGGAGTTTTCAATGGTGATTGCGCCTTCCGCAAAAGCGAAGATAGGCGAGCCGGGCAGGGGGCCCGTCATGGGAATCGTAAAGAGCCTTCCGCCGGCCAGGCTTTTGGCGGGGCCGATGGCGCTGATGTGCACGTCGACGCGGTCTCCCTCACGCACGCCCACAGTCGGCAGCGTCGCCGACAGCGCCACGAGCGCGACGTTTTTGGCGTCGGCTAACTCACCCGCGACAGTGTTTGGATCGATAAGCTGTTGGATCACCGCTGTGAGCGGGCGCATGGCGGGCAGGAATTTTCCGCCGTCACCGGTGCCCTGAAGGCCCACCACCAGGCCGATGCCGATTAGCTTGTTTGATTCCGACCCTTTAATGCGCACCAGGTCCTGGATCTGGACGCCCGCAGCCCCAGCCGTCAAGCTCAGCGTCAGTACGGTGGTCAGGGTTAGTATGGTGCCGCGATGAAGCATGATTTAATCCTTGCTCACCCGTGTGGGTGGGCGCCAGCTAAGCAATGGTCAGAAGTTAAAAAGCAATTCAAAGAATTTGGTCAGCAGGCCTTTCTTGGCACCATCGCGGACCTCGCCTTCGTGCTCCTTAACGAGTCTCATGTCGTAAATCTGCGTGGACAAGATCGTATTATCCGAGGCGACATCCTCTTTGCGGCAGGTACCGGTCAGGATGATGTTCAGGCTCTCACCGTCGCTGCTTATGAATTTCCTGGCCTCGAGAACGAACGTGCCGTTGGGCTTGATGTCGATAATCCTGGCCGTGATCCGGGTGGTGAAGGAGTCTGAGCGATCGTATGTGCCTTCGCTCAAAAATCTGTTGTTGACCGTGAGGTCAAATTCAGGTTCTCCGTCATTGAGGGTCGATTGGCCAAGCTGTAGTTGAGCCAGCTTGTTTAATTGAAAATTGGGAAACGCGGCGAGCAGGGCCTTGAGCGTGGCCCTCTTTTTGGTTTCGAGTTCGCTCTCCGATTCGCTTTCGGTCGATTCACGCACAACGATCGTGACCAGGTCGTTGATCGTGAACTCACGAGGCTCGGGCAGGCGCACAGCCGTCATGCTTACCTGTGCGATCTGAGGAGATAGGCGATCGGGCACGCCGTTGATCGAGATCAACGGCCGGGGGGTCGAGGTGTTTTCGCTGACGTAAAGCGACGAACTCTGCCCATACGCAAACCCGCCACCGGATACGACAGCAGCGATCACGAATCCCAATTGCAAATGTCTGTATGTCACGGTTTTCTCCCGCTGTGGTGTCTAGGCGTATTGGCAACGGATGTGCCCGCGGGGCCCGAATCGGTTGCCATCGCCTGTTGTGGACCCGTGACGCGAGCGAGATAGGTATCGCGTGATCGGTTGTTGCGCATCTGGATCATCTGATCCATAACCCCGTCTTCCGTCGCTCTGCCGACGGTCTTCACCACCAGATTGCCGGAGATAAATCGCACCGTGACCAACTCACCCCTGCGGACCATAAGCGGTGAACGCAGATGTTGCGCAAACACTGCCGATCCGGTACGCAAGACTGATCCAGCCGTTTGGCCGATTACCTGCGACAGGTTTGTAATGGGTTTGTCCGCGTTGTTATCGAGGAAGACCTCACGGATTTCGACGTCGCCCGGGGCGAAGGTCTGACCACGGCCCATGGAGTTGACGACGGTCACCGCCATGTACCGCCTCACTACGTCAGCCGTGACGCGGTACGTCTGGACCAGTCGCCCGTCGCGGTATCGGCGGATGACGATAGGCACGCGTCCGTAGGGTGCTGCCGCCAACGGTTCGAACTCGTAACGGTCCTCCCAAGTATTCAGAGCCAGCGTGTCGCCATCCTTTTTGTTGAACGTAATCCGCAACTGTTGGCGGTTGACCTGGGCGTATTGCTCAATGATTTGGATTACCCGGTCACGCAGCGTTATGGCAGAGTCCAGCCCGACCTCTTCGATTGGGTTAGCGATTACGGGGGGCCCCGGCGTTGTGGTCGATGTCGGCTCATCGACGGCGCGACGCACAAGACACCGAGCATAGCCGCGCAGCGTAACCATGCCCCAATTAACGCTGTGATCCGTGAGAGCGTTGCGCACCGCGTTGATGGTCACCGTGGTCTCACGCTCCTTGGGACTCAGGGTCGCGATCAAGGTATCCCCCAGTACTTCGGCAGCCGAGCCTTGGAGGTCAGCCACATTACGCAGCCGAACCTTGTCGCCATCGACGTGAGCCTGATCGTGTAGCCGGATGCTCGGGCCCGTTTGTCCCTCAGCGATCGTGGCGACGGTGAATATCATCATGACGATCACAAAAATCAGCAGGCTCAGCCGGACCAGCGGGGTATTGATCGTGTTGTTGTGATGGTTAGTGTTCATGGTTTATTTAGAACCGCCTGAGGTTGCCGATGACCTGCAGCGCCTGGTCGGCTGCCTGTATCGTTTGACTGTTCATCTCAAAGGCACGCTGGGTCTTGATCAGCGCCACGAGTTCCTTGACCGGGTCGACGTTTGACGACTCGAGAAACCGCTGCAAGATCGATCCGAATTGCCCCTCGCCCGGGTTGCCCTGGATCGGGGGGCCGGATGCCGTGGACTCGATGTACAAGTTCCCGCCGATCGACTGCAGCCCGTTGGGGTTAACGAAGCTGGCAAGCTGAATCTGACCGAGGTTGGCGGGATCGACCTGAGCGGGCAGGAACGCGAAGACATTACCATCCGCGCTCACCTCGATGCGCAGCGCGTCCGTGGGCACGGTAATAGGAGGCTCGAGACGCGGGCCCTGGGAATTGCCCAGCACGACCTCACCGTCGCGGTTGACGAAGAAATTGCCCGCTCGCGTGTAGCCAATCCCGTTACCAATCTCGGGCAACACGCTTACCTGGAAGAACCCGTTGCCGTCGATCATCAGATCAAGGTCCCTGCCCGTGTCGACAGGCGACCCGGTGGTGAAGTCGAATTGTGTATTGCTGATACGTGTGCCCAGCCCGACGAAGATGCCCGCGGGGCGCTGGTCGCCGTTGGCGTTCTCCACGCCGGGTTGTGCTTTCTGCTGGTAGAGCAGGTCCTCAAAATTAGCACGGGAAGACTTAAAGCCGGTGGTATTCACGTTGGCCAGGTTGTTGGCGACGATATCGATTTCAGTCGAAAGCGCCGATAGGCCGGTGGCAGCGGAGTGTAGAGCGGATACCGCCATGGGGGTGTGACCTCAGTTTCTAGATTTACGTTTATCTGTTGCCATAAAAAATTTCGCGTTACGACACACGGCCCAGCACGTTGACCGCGCGGTCCATCATCAGATCGTGGTAGCGGATCATGTTGCCGTTGCCGGTGACCGACTTGGTCGCGGATATAAGTTTCATGAGCGTCTTGATCGGATCGGTGCCGCTGGCTTCGAGGTAGCCTGGTCGCACCGAAGTAATCTTTGCAGGCACGCGCAGGTCCTCTTTCCCGTCGAAGCGGAACAGGCTCTGCCCGTGTTTAACTAGCCGGCTCGTGTCAGACACGCCGGTGACCTGTATCTGAGCGATCTGCTCATCAGCCTGGAATATCCTGCCCGCCGTGTCGATGGTGACGTTATCGCCGTCCTGGAGCACGATGGGTTGGTCGTTGACATCGAGCACGCGGTGGCCGCCCGCCAGCGTGACCAGGTTCCCATCTTCGTTACGGCTAAATCGCCCGTCACGCGTCAGCCGGATATTCGGTGTCTCCTCACCGGGGTCTTGCGCGCTGATCGCAAAGAAAGCTTGGGGCGAATCAATAGCCACGTCGAGCGGTGCGCCGGTCTTTTGCAGTGAGCTGGGCGAAAAGCTGATGCGCTGCGGGCCCGCCAAGACACCGCCGCCCAGACGATCCAGTAGGCGTTTGCTCACGTCGGAGCCGAAGCTGTTCTCGGTCGATTCGGGGTCTCGCTGGCGAACCGCGGGCAGATCGACCTTAAAGCCGGTCGTATTCACGTTCGCCAGATTGTTGGCAAAGACGTCCTGGCGATACATACTCGTCAGGACGCCCGAAGCGGAAAGATACAAGCCGTAATTCATCGGTCCACCTCCTTGTGGACGGTGCCCGCATCCGTGCGGGACAGATGAACTACGGATGATGAATCATCAGCATGAGTCTGTTTAAGCGGGTGATGCACAACCTGGTTGGCGAGCCGACGGGTTGCCTCATACCGATGTGCCGCTGTTGCCAGACGCGCCAGACGGGTGAGCGTTTGACCCACATGCGTGTCCCCCGATTGCCTGATGATGTTCAATAGGCTGTCTGTCAACGAGCGAACCTTTCCGGGCGCATGGATATACGCCACGCATAGACAAAGGCAATCGCAGTGCCACTCATGTAAAAACGCGCCCCTGGCGACGGATTCCATCTGGTAGAAATTCACGTAAAGCAAATGTATAAAACAAATTACGATAAATGTGGTTGGCCCGGGTGTGTTACGTCAGCCACACCGCGCACCCTTGTGCGCAAAATCAGCGCTTGCGCAAAGATCGCCATGGACGCGCAGACGCTGCGCACCGAGTTGTTACGACGATTGATACGTATTGCGTATAATCTTTCATCATGCGTGATAAAACCAATCCGATCGTGGGGATCATCATGGGTAGCGCCAGCGACGCGCCCACGATGCGCAAGTCTTCGAGCCTGCTCGACGAGTTGGCGATCCCTTGGGAAATGAAGATCATCTCAGCACACCGCACACCCCAGCGTGCGCACGACTACGTGACCACCGCTGCGGATCGTGGGCTAAAGGTAATCATCGCCGCTGCGGGGATGGCGGCGCACCTGGCGGGCGTCACCGCGGCTCACACGCACCTGCCCGTCCTGGGCGTGCCCATGGAAGGCAAACTCATGGGCGGGCTCGACGCGCTGCTCGCGACGGTGCAGATGCCAAAGGGCATACCCGTCGCCACGTTCACCGTTGGCAGCCACGGCGCGGTCAACGCAGCACTGTTCGCCGCAGCGATCCTGGCGCTGTCGGACACAGCCACACGCGATCGGCTGCTCGACTACCGCCGCAAGCAGACGGAATCTATTTCCGAAGAGCCACCGGGCGAATAGCAGGGTTACGGTCACCTTGGGGTTACGCCCGCCTCGGGATCACGGCCGTCTTTGGGGGGGAGTGGATTATGGCCGCCAACTCCGCCGCAGCCACAGCGCATTGAGCACCACGCTTACCGAGCTGAGCGACATCGCCCCTGCTGCGAACATCGGGTGCAGATAGCCCATCGCGGCGACCGGTATCAGCAGCATGTTGTAAGCAAACGCCCAGAACAAACCCGCGTAAATCCGCCGCATGGTCGCTCTGCTTAGCCGAATGGCTCGTGGCAGTCCCGCTAGGTCGCCGCCGACGAGTACCACGTGGCCCGCCTCCATGGCGATGTCGGTGCCCCCGCCGATGGCGATGCCGATGTCAGCACCCGCCAGCGCCGGCGCGTCGTTGATCCCGTCGCCCACCATGGCCACGATATAGCCCTTCTTCTGGAGCTCTGCGACTTTCGCCTGCTTGTCTGCGGGCAACACCTCGGCGATCACGTCCGACGGTTCGATGCCCACCTCTTGTGCGATCGCACGGGCGGTGGTGGTATGGTCGCCAGTCATGAGGATGGGTTTGAGGCCAAGCTCACGCAACGCAGCAACCGCCTGGGGCGCGTTGGGTTTGAGCTTGTCAGCCAGTGAGATCAGCCCGACAGCTTTGCCGTCCACCGCCACCGCCACCGCCGTGCGGTGTGCGTCGAGCATCTCGTCGCGTTGTTCGAGTAGCTCGTCGGCACCCTCGACGTCTTGCTCACGCAGCGTGCTGACCCGCCCGACGAGGACCGTTTTCCCTTTGACCTGACCACGCACACCCGAAGCGGTCATGCTCTTAAAGTCGCTGACCGGATGCATCTCGACGCCTTGCTGGTTGGCGTGGTCCACAATCGCCTTGGCCAGCGGGTGCTCGCTGTGGCTCTCGACACTGGCAGCAAGGGCCAATAGCTCGTCACCGTCCACCGAGTCGTCGATCGGCTTGACGAGCTTAACCGCCAATCGGCCAACCGTCAGCGTACCCGTTTTGTCAAGGATGACGTGTGTTAATTTTCCCGCACGCTCCAGCGCAGCAGCGTCCTTAATAAGGATGCCGTGGCTTGCGCCCAGACCCGTGCCTACCATGATCGCGGTAGGCGTCGCCAGGCCCAGTGCGCACGGGCACGCCACGATCAGCACCGCCACCGTGGCGCTGATCCCGTGTGGCCAGTTACCCACCAGTCCCCACGCCAGCAGCGTCAACACCGCCAGCATCAGCACTGCAGGGACAAACACACCCGCAGCGGCATCCGCGATCCGCTGGACCTGCGCTTTGGAACCCTGCGCCTGCTCGACCAGGTCGATCACCTGCGCCAGCAGCGTGGTTTTGCCGGTCTTGGTCGTTTTAAATTCAAACGCACCCACCTGGTTGACCGTCCCGCCGATTACATCGTCACCAGGCCCGACCTCGACGGGTAGCGACTCACCCGTAAACATAGCTTGGTCGATCGTCGATTGGCCCTTGATGACCTTGCCGTCGACGGGCACGCGCTGACCGGGGCGGACCAAAACAATGTCCCCGGGATTGACCTGATCGACACGGACCGTGACCTGTTGGCTATTGCGGATTACCGTGGCTTCGGGCGGTTGAAGGTTCATCAGCGACCGGATCGCTGCCGCGGCGCTGCCCTTGGCACGCGATTCGAGCAGCCTACCCAAGCCCACCAGCACCAAGATCACCACAGCCGTGTCGAAGTACACAGCACGACCGCCCTTAAGGGTCACTACGAGGCTATACCCGTAGGCCACGGACGTTCCGATCGCCACCAACGCGTCCATGTTGACCCGCCCATGCTGCAGGCCCCGAAAGGTGCGCTTGTAGAACGGCAATCCAAGTAATATTTGGACCGGTGTCGCGAACAGGAGCTGCGCCCACGCTGAGGTTGTGGTGTGTTGCGCCATGGCCAGCACGAACACGATGCCACCCAAGACGGCGCAACCTATCAATAGCTCACGCGAGGCGCCGTTAGCGTGGTGGTTGTGGTGATGTCTGCGTGCGTGCTCGGCGTGCGCCTCCGCATCCAGAGGCTTGGCGTCGTAGCCCGCTTGGCGGATCGCTTCGATCAGATCGGCTTCCGACACAGTCCGTGGCTCGTGCGTCACCGTCGCCTGACCGGTCGCGAGGTTGACCGATGCTTCGATTACGCCCGGCACCTCGCGCAGACGCTTCTCGATGCCGCTCACGCAGCCGGCACAACGCATACCCTGCACGCCTAGTGTCTTTGTCATAGATGCCATCTCAATAGTTTAACTGCTCAGCTACAATGCCCGGGTATATGCCCGGACACACCCAATGGGGAATTGAATCCGCGCCGTCACCCGGACAGGAGCATCACGTTGCACCCACAGCCCCTTACCATCGAAGCGTTCCAGCAGCACATCCGTGATCGATACTATCAAGCCGACAGCGCCCGTGGTACGCCAGCGACGTTTATGTGGTTCATTGAGGAGGTGGGTGAGTTGGCCACAGCCCTGCACAGCGTATCTGGGAATCAAGACGTCCAATCCTCAACCAGTGACCCGGGTAGCCGAGATAACCTTGAGGAAGAGTTCGCCGACGTCCTGGCGTGGCTGTGTACCTTGGCGAACATCAACGACGTCGATCTAGCTGCGGCGGTACGCAAAAAGTACCTGACAGGCTCGGGACCGGTGGGGCACAAGTGATACGCATTTGTAGCGTTTGGCTTTAACAAAGGCCCGCTCCCTGACGGTCGCGGCTCGTTTGTATACGTCCTAGGTGAATTGAAAATATTTTTAGTGTGTAACCGTCTTCTCTCGCGCCGCCGTGGCTTGAGAGACATCGACGTGGATCTTCAAAGGCCCCTTGGCGTGACGGTCGAGGATATCACGCACACGACGCGAGATACTCGGCGCGTCGAGTCCGACCTCAGCCAATTGATTGTCGCGGGTGTCCTGGTAGACCCACTTGGCGGGCATGCCAAGACGGTAGATCAGATCGGTTGAAATTCGCCGATCGTTGCACGCCTCGAGGACCTGTGACCCCAGACCACCAGCAAGCGAGTGGTCTTCGATCGTCAAGACCGGGGTGCCCGCTTTGGCCAACTGCTCGATCAATTCAATATCGACCGGCTTGGCAAACCGTGCATCGTACAGCGCGATGTCGTAGCCTTGCTGCTCTAGTTCTTTGGCTGCCTCGGTGGCTGGGTATACCATTGCACCATATGCCAGGATCGCCAAGTCGCCGCCGAGCGATTTTTTCGCGGGCTTGACCAGGTTGGCCTTACCCAGCACAAACGCCGGCGGTGACGATTGCAACGGCTTTTTAGCCACATTATCTCGCGGGTAGCGGATGACCGAGCAGCCAGCGTCGTAGGTACGCATGAATTCCAAGCCCGCACGCAGGTTCGGCTCGTCGCTGGCGGCGAGCATCACCACGCCGGGTAGTGCCGTGAACAACGCGATATCCATAAATCCGTGATGCACCGCGCCGTCGCCCCCGACGTAGCCCGCACGGTCGAGGCACAGACGAACCGGCAGACCCTGCAACGCTACCTCTTGAAATACTTGGTCCAACGCACGCTGCACAAACGTGCTGTAGACTGCGAAAAACGGGCGCAGTCCAGTTTTGGCCATCCCGGCGCACATGTCCATCGCGTGTGATTCGCAGATGCCCGTGTCGAGTGTGCGCGTGGGGAACCGGCCCATGACCTTGTCGATCCCCGTGCCGTCGGGCATCGCCGCGGTGACGGCAAAGGCCTTTTCGTCGCGCTGCATCACGTCGATCAGGGCGTCGGCGAATGCGGACGTAAACGACCGCCCGCTCTGCTTGAGTTCCACACGGCAGCCCTCGACCACAAACGGCTTGGGTGAGTGAAATTTTGTCGGGTCGCCTGCGGTGAAGTCAAAGCCCTTGCCCTTGACCGTCTTGCAATGAAGCAGCACCGGGTGGTCGATATCTCTGACCTCTTTGAGCATGCTCACCAGCCCCGGCAGGTCGTGTCCGTCGATTGGGCCGATGCACATTAGGCCGAAGTGCTCGTACAAATGGTCGTGCGCCAGTGCCGCTTTGGTCACCTCGCCCAAGCGGTGATACGCTTCTTCGAGCGTGGACCCGCCCGGGAGCCGCTTGATCACGTCCAGCGCGCGGCGTTTCAGGTCGTCGTAGTGCGGGTTGACCCGGATCTTATCGAAGTACCCCGCCAAAGCGCCCTGAGGCTTGGCGATCGACATGCCGTTGTCGTTGAGTACGACCAGGAACTGTCGCTTCAGCGTGCCAGCGTTGTTGAGCCCCTCCATCGCTACGCCGTTGACGATCGAGGCGTCGCCGATCAATGCAACCGTTTTGCGGTGCGCTTCCCCGTTGATCTGGTCTCCACGGGCCATACCCACTGCTGTGGAGATCGACGTGCCCGCGTGACCGACGCTAAACAGGTCGTAGGGGCTTTCTCGTGGTTCGGGGAATCCCGCCATGCCGTCGCGCTGACGCAACTTGGACAGTAGCTTGAACCGCCCGGTCAGAAGCTTGTGCGGGTAGCACTGGTGGCCCACGTCGAATAGCAATCGGTCTTGCCCGAAGTCGAAGACATAGTGCAACGCGATTGTCAGTTCCACCGTGCCCAGATTCGGTGCCAGGTGCCCGCCCGTCTTGGATACCTGGTCGCAGATCGCATCACGGATATCCTGCGCCAACGCTGGCAACTGCTCTACCGACAGCTTTTTCAGGTCGGCGGGGGTGTCGATGGTCGGAAGCAGTCCCAGTTTTGAACGCTTCCTGGCCGGCCCCGAGCGTGAATCTGTCATGGATGAGCCTTTCTTTGTCCCTGGTTACGGCCACCGCAACCAAGCTGCCGCAGGGTATTGTAATAAAGTCCGTCCCGCGAGCACTCCGGTCGTTATTTTTGTCGTACCGCCAGGTAATCGCACAACGTTCGTAGCGCGTCAGCACCAGCACCCAGAGGCTCCAGCGCCTCATACGCCTCGTTCTTGAGCCGGGCGACCTCCTCCTGGCTCTGCTCGATACCCAGCAGCCCCGGGTAAGTCAGCTTGCCCTGGTCGGAGTCTTTGTTCGCCGCTTTGCCCAGGGTCTCTGTCGTCTGCGTGACATCGAGCAGGTCATCGACGACCTGAAACATCAGCCCAATCGCCTCGGCATAACGGGTTACCGAATCAAGTTGTGCCCGATCAGCTCGCCCGCACACCGCGCCCATGCGAACCGCACAGCGGATCAGCGCACCCGTTTTGTGACGATGTGTAGCACGCAACGATTCGACCGGACTGTCCGTCGGATCGTGCCCCCCGAGCGTGTCGAGCACCTGACCCACGATCATGTCGTTCGTCGCGGTGGCCAACTCCGTGGTGATCGGGCCGACCAGTTCCGCTGGTTCCAGCCGTGTGGCAATCAACTCAAATGCCAACGCCAGTATCGCGTCACCCGCCAGGATGGCCATCGCTTCATTCGTGTGACGGTGCAGCGTCGGTCGACCCCGTCTCAAGTCGTCGTCGTCCATCGCGGGCAGATCGTCGTGCACCAGGCTAAAGCAATGAACCATCTCGATCGCCGTGGCCGGCGCCAGAGCCGCTTGTGCCGATCCGCCCACAGCCTCACACGCACGGATCGCCAGAATCGGGCGAAGACGCTTGCCACCGCCCAGCACCGCGTAGCGGATTGCTTCGCGGAGATTCGTCGGGAGCGCTCGTTCGTCCACGAATGTAGCCATGTAAGCCTCGACCAAGCTAGCCGGTTGCGTGAACATAGCTGCTGTCGATACCTGAGCTTGGGTTGCTGTGTGGGTCATCATGGATTCCGATCGCCGAAGATGTCGCAATTATACGTAATTTAACATATTTATGACAATGAGACGCCGCGTCAGGCCATCGTAGTCGGACTCATTTAGCCACGGGTGAATACACCCGTGGCATCCGTTCGTACCCGTGTAGGGTCTGCTGTGCGGACCACTCCGTCTGTGCATCTAATAGGTCCGGGCCTGCCCGGACAGACTTGTTGACGGCGGGTGTCACGGGTTACTCGCAACCCGTGATCCACGACCGCCGACCGATCAACGAGTCTGCGCACCGCACCGCTCGATGAGCCACGCAGCGACGATCCCAGCCCCGTCTGTCGGGGGATTCTCGCGCATGGCCCGGGTCATAGCCTCTAGCCGATCGGCGTCGCCCATCAACGCGACCAGCTTGTCAGCCAACAGGCTAGCGTTGAGCTTCGGGTCAACGCGATCGTCAATCACCACCGCACCGCCCAATTTTTCGAGACGTGCTGCGTTACGCTTCTGGTGCTGATCCCTGTGGAACGGGTAGGGCATGAAGATCGTCGGCGTCGCATTCGCCCACACCTCAGCGACGCTGCCCGCGCCCGCTCGGCTGATTGCCAAATCACATGCCGACCAAGCCAAACCCATCCGATCGCAAAACGGCATCGCCCGTGTACTCACGCCAGCCCGCTCATACGCATCCGAGACCCCTTCCTCACGCGCTATACCGGTCAGGTGCAGCACCTGCCACCCCTCAAAGACCGTGCGCACCCGGTCCATAGCGACTAACTCGACCATTGTCTGATTGATCGTTTCAGCCCCTTGGCTGCCTCCCGTGACCAACAGTGTCAGCCGATCGGGGTCTAGGCCCAACCGCGTTCGGCTAACCTTCGTGTCCTCAGTGCCGACCGCTGACCGTCGAAGCGGAACGTCGATGTGTTGCCCGTTGAGACTGTTACTGACCGAAAATACCGCTGTGGCACGCCGCGCCATCAAGCGGTTCGCAAGGCCAGCAGGCGCGTCGAGGTTCATCAGCACCACCGGCACACCCGCACGTCGCGCCGCCACAACCACAGGCGCCGAGACAAACCCCCCCGTGACCACCACCACAGCAGCATCGGTCTGCTCGATGCACCGCCTCGCTTCTCCGACGCTGCTGAACCATGCCCCGACAAAACCGGGTCGCTGCCACACCGCGCTCAACCGTCGTGGGGGTGGTTCAATATGCAGAGCAGTATGGTTTAACCCGTGTTCCTGAAGGATCGCAGCGTCCAACGGGCGCTTTGACACCAGAAAATGGTGCTGACTGCTGTCAATACCCTGTTCGCTTAGCCGTTCGGCGACCGCGATGTTGGGGAAGATGTGCCCGCCGGTGCCGCCGCCGGCAAACAAAATAATCGGGCCACTGAGCATGGACAACAGGATAACGCCACGACCTCACCAAGGTGGGTGTGGCCCTAATCATTTAGCCACGGGTGAATACACCCATGGCATTCAGCACCACCATGTGTCGTCGTCGAGCCTGTAGGTCCGGGTCTGCCCGGACAGATTTGCTGACGTCGGGGTGGCACGGGTTGCTTGCAACCCGTGAGTCACGATTGGCCCAACCACTGCTGCGATTAAAGCACGGAATTTAATCAGAATCCGTATTACGTCGCGCTTGTGACCGACCCCATATCGCGGGGCATATCAGATTCGCCTGATGCCACCCCCACGTGATCCGTATCGTCGAGACCAGCCACCAGCCCCAGTGCCGCAGCAGTAAGGATCCACCCCGTACCCCCAGCACTCAGAAGCGGTAGGGCGATCCCCTTCGTCGGCATCATTACCGTGACCACCGCGATATTGATCACAGCTTGCATGCCCACGGTCAGCAGCACGCCCAGCACAAACAGCCTGCTAAAAGTGTCGCGGCAGTCACGCGCGATACCCAGCGCCGTCCACACGATGATCAGGTACAGCCCTACGACCAGACCTACACCCGCCATGCCCAACTCCTCGCAGATGATCGCGAAGATGAAGTCGGTGGTGTCCTCAGGCAGGTATCCGAATTTCTGGATGCCGTTTCCCAGCCCTCGGCCAAGCACACCGCCTTGAGCAATCGCCAGCATCGACTGGATCGGGTGATACCCTGTGCCCATCGGGTCTGCCCAGGGATCGAGAAACGCGGTCAACCTCGCCAATCGGAACGGGCTTTGCGCAATGGCTATAGCCACCGCACCAGCCGCAGGGGGGATCGTCAGCGCCAGGTGCCACCACCGCGCGCCACCGGCGATCAGCATGCACACCGCCACCAATCCGATCAGCACAGCCGTCCCCAGGTCTTCGATCATCACCAAACCACACGATACAGCGACCAGCACCAGGCAAGGACCAAGCCCATTACCGAAGTGTTTCATCACCCCGCTCCGCTTGGCGCACCAGTTCGCCACCGCCAAGACGAGCGTCCATTTGACCAATTCGCTGGGCTGAAAGGACAACCCCCATAGCCCCGGGCCCAGCCGTAGCCATCGGCTCGCACCGTTGACCGATCTACCCATGCCCGGTATCAGCGTCATCGCCACCAGGATCAGCGATACGCACACCAGCCACAGCACCGGGCCGCCTAGCACCCTCGATCTAAATACCTTTCGTGTATCAACTCGGCTCGCCACCCACATCGACCCGATCGCCAGTACCGCGTACACCGTGTGTCGGCTGTGCAGCATGGAGCCCAAGCCCAGACCCGACGAGTCGATCGTCATGCCTGCTGAATGCACAGCGATCGTCGCCAGCCCCAGCATCGCGACCACGGTTAGTTGTAGTACATGTCCCGCACGCAGCATGACAACATCTATCGGCCAGAGTGTCCCTCAAGGGGCAAAGTTCAGATAGCCCTTTTAATGTAAAGGTTGCGCCGACGATTGCCGTCGAAATATCGTCTCATTTCAGCGCGTGCACCAACGCCGTTAGGGCGTACGCCGTAGCCAGGTTCGCGTCGCCTTCCATCCACCGGTCAGCGGGGTTGGTCCACGACCCGTCGTCGCGTTGGACGCTTGCGAGCTGCTCGACCAGGTCGTTCGCCCAATCGTGTCCGACGCCGTCGCTAGCGGTGATGACGTCGCTGCCCCAGGCATCGAGAGCCTTGCTAAACGTCATGAGGTAGTAGTAATACCCCTGCATCTTCTGTGGCTTGGGCAAGCCGGGGTTGTATCGGACCGTGTAGTTGTTCCGGACCCAGTCGTAGGCATCGGCGACACGCTGATCGCTGCGGTCGAGGTTAGCGTAGAGGTAACTTTTAAAGCCCGCGTAGGTTATTGAGCCGTACGTGCGCAGGCCGCTGACGGGCTTACCCTGCTTGGCCTCGTCGATCAGCTCCGGGCTGCCCATCGACTGAGGCACGCCGATCAGGTCCTTGTTAACGCTCGTCGCATAGATAAAGCCGCCGTCTTGGACGATTTTGTCGCCGAATTCGGTGTTGGCACGTGTGCCCTGGCATCGGGTGATAAACGCCATCGCCCGGATGAACACCGGGTCATTGCAGTCCAGGCCCGACTGGTACAGCCCCTCGACCATGATCTGGGTATTGGACATGTCCGGCCTCCCGTGTTTGCCGTAGCCCGCGCCCCCGTAATAGGGATGCGTCGCGTCGATCGGCTGGTCTTGCGGGTCGGCCTGATCGTGCCACTGCAGCCCACGCAGGTAGTCCTGCGCCTTGGCAATCGCCTCGGCAGCGTCGGGGCGGTCGTTGACGCGCGCCAGCGCAGCAAGACTGATAGCCGTGTTGTAATTTTCGAGGATGCCGTCGTGTATGCCCCCGTCCGGTTGGCACTTGCTCAAGACGTAGCCCAGCGCTTTTTGCACCGCTGGGTCTGATCTGGAGATATTTGGCCGATCGAGCATGACAGCCAGCACCATCGCGGTCACCGCAGGCCCGGGTTCGGGCGACCAGCTCCCGTCCTCACCCTGCGTGCTGCGCAGATACGAAATACCCCGCCCGATCGCGTCGTTCCCTTGCGTCCAGTGCTCATCGTCGAGCGCCGCAGCAGGCACGCACAGTATCAGCGACAACGCAACGATTCGCATGCCACGCCACAGTGATCGATACACAGCCAACCGTTGTCCCAAACAGCGTGTAAAGCATGAGCAAATCATCATGGGTCGAATCCTTGTGTGCGGGCTATGTTTCGGAAGTGGGTCAGTTTGAATCCCAGTGTCACCGCCGGGTATCCGTGTAGGGTCCGCTGTGCGGACCACTGCGTCGGGTGACACGGGTTGCTTGCAACCCGTGATACGCATTGCGTATAGTTCTAGCGCGTTGTAAAGGATGTAAGTTATTGTCTGTTTTGTCTTCGCGTTTGCAGATGCCGCGCAAGTATTAATCTTGATTGGTATGAGTTACGTCTGCGCGTCATGTCCGTCAGGGAGTGGGCTTCTTCTTTTGAACCCGTTTTGAAAAACCCCTTGATACCGTTTTTGGGATGGTACCCCTTGTTAAAGTATTCAAAGTGAACCACGACCCGATGGCTCAGTCTTTGGCATCCGTGTCGAGGTCTGGAGCACTGACCAATTCAGGTGGTGGCGGGTGTGCCAGGCTCTGCCTGAGCGCGACCCACGTAAAGCCGACTATCACAGCCACGGTCAGCGTTAGAAGCCCGTGCCACACACGCACCGCCCACGACGCCTGATCGACCCACAGACCCGTACCCGCTAGCGACAAGACCACCAGCATCAGCACCGTGGTCACAAATGCCCACCACGCCGACCGAGGCCTATCAGATTGTAGGCCCAACCCAAACCCCGCCATCGCCAACCCGCCCACCGTCATGAACATGACCATGAGCATCATGCCTGCTTTGGCTGGTTGATGAAACAGATCACCAAGCGTCACGCCGATTGGTCTTCCTTGCCCCAGACGTTCGATCACTTGAGCCCGCGACGCCACCGGGTCCCACAGACCCGCCAATGAACACACGCAGCAGGTCGATAGGAATAATGTCATCCCTACCCCCTGAAGCAGCACACCCGTACCCTGGGCAAATGCCCGCACCGGCGGGGTGTCGGTGCCCATGGCTGCGTTCGCATCGCAAGACCGATCCGTGTGTGTCGATTCGGGTCGTTCCATAATACTGACGTTTGGCGGTGCGTTTTGCAGCACCGCGGTTAATTTGTCGCGGTTAATCGTCCCGCAGCCCGATAGGTTCGCCGTCTTCCTCGTCGTCTGTCCGGGTCTGCCACAACCGGTGCGTGCCGATACCCAACAGACCCAACAAGCTACCGAGTGTTAATACATTAATTGTTAATGCCGCTGGATCACCCTGACCCACCGCGTGTAATACGCTACTCAGAAACAGCACGCCGAACACGAGTCCCTGTGTCATCGCAAGTATCAGCGCGGTCGTGGTGGCCCGCCGATTGCCGTTGCGGACTTTAAACCCCAGCAGCACGTACACCAGACCGGGTATGAAGCCTAACACCAAAAACGTCACAGCTGCCGGCTTGAGCATCGGCTGCACTTCAGAATACTGGCTTAGCTGTTCGGGTGTTAGAGCCTGTTCAAAGTCCCCAGCCGTGAACCGACTCATCACGCTCAGGAATAAACCACAAAAGCCGAATGCCACCACCTCAACCCCGCCGATCACCCATACCCAGAATGACGCACGCTTCCGAGCATTGGCCGGCGGGCCGACCAGGGGCACGTCCCATTCGTTATGATGAGAACTGGAATTGGTATCCGTCATAATGGAATTCAGCCCGTTATTCGATCCGCCCGATTATCGTGTGTGATACCGTATGAATCCGTTGACCCATGTTCGGGTACGCCGTGTGCCCGAGAGTGTACGCCGGTCTGCTTTGGCCTGGTAGTAGCCGGGGTGGGGGCAGACGTTTTTTTTTTCGTATCCAGCATGCCTTGGCAGGGCAGCAGGGCACATTCCGATGCTGTTGTGCAAACAGGCGGGGTTTTAAGCCGATAGGTACACTTCGAGTATTCTGATGAGGTCGTCACAGTGAATCCCGGTCGCAGCCCCCACCCAAAGGGGTTGGCCCACAAGCCATGAAGAAATACCTTTCACTTATATTGCGCACCCTGGTAGCGGTCGCCGGCATTGCTTACATCGTCTATGTCGTCGACTGGTACGACCAAATCGAATTCCCGGTTGGCACGGTCTTGCCAAACGGCCAAGTCTTGGATCAGCCCGCCAAGTTCAAGGTCGTTCAGGGCACGTACGACCCCAGCAACCCCTCGGGCCAAGTTACCGTTCAACTCCCGAAAAGCGCTCAAGCACCCGACACGCTTTCAGTCTCACAAGCTGACTTCGATGCCGGACCCAAGAGCCCGAAATTTGTTCGCGGGTTTATACCGATGCTTCCCAAAGCAGACAAGAGCATGCTCCTGATGGGCCTGCTCGTGGTCGGGGGCATTTACCCCATCCTTATGGTGCGCTGGTGGATGCTCTTGCGGGTCCGGGGGATCGACGTTCCGATCTGGAAAGCATTCAGGCTCACGATGGTGGGTAACTTCTTTAATTTCTGCATGCCGGGCACCACAGGCGGCGACGTAATAAAAGCCTACTACGCCGCCAAGGGTAGCCAACGACGCGCAGAAGCCGTCATGACCGTGATTGTCGATCGCGTCTGCGGGCTCACCGGGTTGCTGGTGTTGGCGGGTTTTGCGGGACTGTTTGTCCTACACGATGAGGTCGCACGGTCCATAACCTTCAACATTTGGCTTATCTCTGCCGGGGCGTGTGTAGGGGCGGCGGTCTACTTCTCACGCAGGCTACGCGCAGCGCTTGGCGTCGATTGGCTGCTCGTTAAGCTCCCCGCAAAACGGTTTTTCGCCTCCATCGATGAAGCCGCGTTTTCATACCGTGGGCATATAAATGTGGTGTTCACCGCCGTGTTTATGAGCGTCGGGATCCACATCTCACTGGTCTTAGCCACCGCCGCAGCGGGATACGCCCTGGGCATACAAACCCCTTTGGGCTTGCTCATGATTGTGATCCCGGTGACGTTCCTGATCGGGGCGCTGCCGATCGCGCCACAGGGCATCGGTGTGATGGAGTTTTTCGCTGTGACCATGCTCGCGCCCAGCGGGGCATTGGCGAATCAGGTCGTCGGCATGCTCATCATGATCCGCGTCTACCAGATGGTCTATTCACTCGTTGGGTCTGTGTTCCTGCTCAAAGGCGACATCCATCTGCACCCGCAGATAGACTCGTCCCACGAGGCCGATACACACGAGCCACCGCCAATCGTGTAGGGTCCGCTGTGCGGACCATCCCAGATGACGCGCTAGGCTCGTTGAGAAACCCGTATGCGATATCAGAGAATGCTCTAGGCTCATATCCACCACAAATTATGATTCGGTGATCACCCACCAGAGCACGCGCATCATCGCTTCCGCTCGGTCGCCAAACGACCTGACGATGATCACCGCGAACACCAGCCAACTTACCACCAGCCACAGCCGATGCCTGCCACGTCCGACCCACGCCGCGATCGTCATCACCGGTCCCGCGGCGACCAGGACCGCCAGCGGGTAAAAAGTCGGCTGGTGCATCCACGCCCAGAGCAACTCGATCAACTTGATCCGGGGCGGGGTCCACGTAGGCGTCACCCAAAGTGTCAGCAGCACCGCGCCCTGGAGCACCACAACACCACACGTCAGCCGCATACACAGTTGTTCTCTCATCGAAAGTTCTTTCTCCGACACGGGCAACGCACACGCTCACCAGCGTGATGCTCTGGGACCACGACACATCATAGAAGCCCACGCATTGCAATGCGTGGGCCCACCACTTAGCCACGGGTGATGACACCCGTGGCATCCGGTACCACACACAGCTTGTAGGGTCCGCTGTGCGGACCGCTCCAGTCAGGCGGCAAGGCAAACCAAATTAAGGGGTGCTCCGATGTCACCGATAACACCCACTGACGCACCAGCGTTCGGGCTTCTGATTCCGTGTGCTCCGGTGTTTGTCGTCGTATCTTCCGGAGGATATCCATTGGCAATCGTACCCGGGTATGGCCAGGCTTGGCAGACGACACTCGACGCCTTGCAACAGCGAAACGGAGCGGTGCAGATCATCTGCGCTTCGGAAACAGACCCGGATGATACAGGGCCGATCTATCGAACCCGGTTGATACGGTTTGACCCGGACACGGGGGGCTTGTGCCTTGAGCAGCCGAAAAAACCGTGGGCGGCACGGCACCTTGCCAAGGGCAGAGCGGTGAGCATCTTGGCCGCCGACGGCAGTCAGCGGTGGGAATTGTTAGCCAAGGTGATCGGCACGGGCACCCAACAGCTAAACGAGAAAATGTCCGTGACGGTCGTCGAGCTTGAACTGCACAGGGCACGCAGCGCCCAGCGCCGTGATTATTACCGTGTCCCCGTCGAAGACGAGCAGATCGAGCCGGTTGTATTCGCCGTCAACGCCGCTCAGCCGAACGATACCGCCAAACCCGAGAGCTGCTTCGTGGGCCGACTTGTGAACATCGGCGCCAAGGGCATTGGTGTGGAAGTTTCTTTGGAAGAGACCCAACGCGTAGGGGCCATTGATCGGGTGCTCTGTACGCTCAGACTACCCGGGTACGATCAGCCGATGTCAATCCCGGCATGTGTGGTTCGGCGTGAATCGATACCCGATGCGGGGCACGAGTATCTGGGGCTGCGATTCGAGTTTGAAAACCTACCCGAACGCCAGCAGTATGAGAATGTAATCTGCCGCTTCTCAGCTCAGGTCCAGCGTGAGCAGCTCAATAAATTTCGCCATCGTGCAAGTTAAACGCACTCGGTCGTGGCTTAGAGCATTTTCGTTTTTGATCGCAACAGATTCCCACGACGAGCCGCGACCGTAAGGGAGCGGTCTCTTATACGCAATGCGTATAAAACTGCACGCGGTCAGATCATGCCCACCCAATTCGCCGGGCACAGCAGCACGGGCAGGTCGGCTTGACGGATAATATTAGCGGGCACGTCACCGGCGATCAGCCGTTTAAGAACCCCCTTGCCTGTCAGACCCAATATGATCAGCGTGCAACTGCGGGCTTTGGCGGTATTCAGGATGGCTTTCGACACGTCATCGGAGAACAGCATCAACCCTTCCGTCGAGATGCCCGATTCGTTGAGCTGGTCGGTTAAAAGCTGCAGTGTCTTCTCGCCGCGTTGCTGGGCATCGGTCTCGTGCTCATCTTCGTCGTGAAGCTGAGCTACGTGGGCAACCACCACTTGTGCATCCAAGCGGCGCGCCAAGTCAGCGATTGGGGCGGCGATCTTCTGGCTTGCCCACGGTGAGCTTACCGCCACCAGTATCTTACTTTTACTCACGCTATGCCTTTGGTTCCTGACGACTCATGATCGTCTTTAGAGCGTCTGTCAAAATAAGATTCAGCCATTCCATTGTACTGCCGCGACGAGCCGCGACCGTCAGGGAGCGGACTTTTTCGTATTTTAAAAAGTTCTCCGCATCCATTTTGTTAGGCGCTCTTAGTATGAAAAACAATACCGTATCATAACCTACACCCTTGTCGCGCACCACGCTGGCGTCAGCCGTTTGCGCTTCTGTTGATAGCCTATCCCTATTCCCCACGCCAGAAGCGAGGCACAAACAGCACGAAGATAGCGTATACCTCCAAACGCCCTAGCAGCATCAGTACGCACATCACAACCTTGCTTGGGGCGCTGAACCAGCCGTAGTGTTCGGTGGCGCCGACGAGTTCTAAACCCGGGCCGATGTTGTTGAGCGTGGCGGCACTGGCGGTGGCGGCTGTGGAAAAACTGATCTGACCGGCTGGCTCCAGGAGCATCAGCAGGACGGCACCGATCAGAAATAACGCGAGTATCCCTAGAATATACACCACTGTGCTGAGCCGAAGTTCAGGGTCGATGGTCGTACGGCCGACCTTGATCGTCCTGACCACGTTGGGGCGGAACACCCGTTCCACGTCCGCGAGCATCACCTTAAATGCGATTAGGCATCGGATCACCTTGATCCCGCCGCCAGTCGACCCCGCCGACGCGCCCACGAACATAAGACCGACCAACACGGTCTTGGCTAAGAAACTCCACTGATCAAAGTCTGCGGTGCAGAACCCTGTGGTGGTCTGGATCGATACCACCTGAAATACACCGTGCCGGATCGCCTCCGCTACCGAGGGCGCATAGATACGCCCCGATGTCCCGACAATCGGTTGGTCATAAAGCGTGTAGCTTACAATTAGGCTCCCGAGAACCAGCAAGCCCAAGTACAGCCGCACCTCCGGGTCAGACCAGACGGCACGCAGCCGACCTCGAATCAGATGATAATACACGCCGAAATTGGCACCAGCTAAGACCATAAACACAATAATGGTTGATTCGATCGCCACCGAGTCATACGCCCCTATGCTGGCGTTTCGCGTGCTGAAACCGCCGGTGCCCAGGGTGGCAAACGTGTGGCAGACCGCGTCGAACCAGTCCATCCCCAACGCCCGCAGGATGACCGTTTCGGCGATCGTTAAGCCGAAGTAGATCATCCATAGCAGGCGGGCCGTCTCACGGATGCGAGGTCTCACCCCTTGGCTCGTGGGCCCGGGAGCCTCGACCTGGAACAGCTTCTTGCCCCCGACGCCCAGATTTGGCAACACTGCCACGAACAAAACGACGATCCCAAGTCCACCAAGCCAATGCGTCAGCGAACGCCACAGCAACAGCCCACGCGGCAGCGGGTGGATATCGTCTAACACCGTTGCCCCCGTCGTCGTCAGCCCGCTCATGGCTTCAAAGTAACAATCGATATACGACATAAATGGGTGCAACGTGCCCCCACCGCTTGATAGTAAGTGCTCCGAGTCGTTTAGCGGGGATGTTGTACTGAGGATCGCCCACAGCCAATAAGGCAACGCCGACAGTGCCGCGCCGACGAGCCAACTCATCGCCACCAGCAGCAACGCTTCTCGATGCCCTAGATAATCGTCGCAACCTTTACTCACACGCCACAACATCAGGCCAAGGATCAATCCCACAGCCACCGATAGCAGCAGCGCTTCAAGCGACACCCATTCACCCACATCGCCTCGGGCGTAATCCACGCCCGACCATGTAGCGACCGCGAGGATCGACAGGCTTAGCACAATCATCAACAGCCCGAGTTGGCGTATGACGTAGAGATGGTTCATTTCGAGTCAGGTCCCGAATTAACAGATACGCTGTGAATAGGTCGGACAATGGATAGTCGATCCAGACGCATGATACTGCCGACGATCAGGTGGCTCCGAACATCGCTTTCAATTCTTTTTCATTGGCACTCGAAGAGATCACCACGACACGATCGTTGTCCGCGATGGTGTCGTTCGCGCCCGGTACACGCACTTCATCACCGCTTTGGATGGCGACGATGAGGGTTTTAGAAGAAAACTTCAATTCCCGTAACGGCGTGCCGATCACGCTTGTCGCCGACGGAGAAACCCGGATTTCATACACGTCTGCGATACCCTCCGCCAGGGTCGCCAGCCGGCGGATTGGGCCCACGTGCAACAGATTCTGGATCTGTGTCACAGCCGTCACTCGCGGGCTGAACGCTTTATCGATACCGACATGTGTCAGAAGGTGCAGATAGGTGGGTTGTTGCAGGACAGCGATGGCCATACCCGTGCCGGTGCTCTTAGCGCGTGCAGCGGCGAGGATATTACGCTCATCGCTATTGCTGACAGTTACGAATGCGTCGGTTTGTTTGAGCTGTTCTTCTTCCCACACAGCCTGATCGGTCAGGTCCGAACAGATGACCGTGACCCACTCGAGCTTCGCCGCCAGTTCCTCTGCCCGGGCCCGGTTCGGCTCAAACAACCTCACCGAAAAAGCTCGACTGTGCAATTGCCGACACAGCCACACCGCCAACGCGCTGCCACCCATCACCATGACGCGTTTGCGCTTTGCCGACGCGGTGTGGATTAGCTTTCGGGCACGCTCAAAGTCGCTCACGTCGCAGATCAATGTAGCCACGTCGCCACGCTGGATCGTACTCCCAGCGTCCGGGATAAACCCTTGATCCTCTCGTTTGATCGACGCGATCAGCGCGGTCCCGGGTAAGCCGATTTCAGCGAGTTTCTTACCAATCGCCGGGGCGTCGTCGCTGACCGGGAGCTGCTGCATCTCGATACGTCCTCGCGCGAATCGTTCGACCGCAAGAGCTCCGGGATTGCTAAGTGCCTGGGCAATAGCGACCGCTGTCGTGTGGTCTGGGCAGACCAAGTGATCGATCCCCAGGTGCTTGTCGTAAGTAATCCCACGCTCCTCAAAATACGCGCTGTGATGCACACGCGCGATGGTCCGCTCAGAGCCCAGCCCAGCCGCGATCGACGCCGACAAGAGGTTGATCTCATCGCTCTCGGTCGCCGCGATGAAAAGGTCCGCCGACCCGCACCCAGCTTCCAGCAGCGTCTCCGCGTGGGTGCTGTTGCCGTGCAGGCTTCGCACGTCCAGCGATTCCTCCAGTGTCGTGAGACGGTCAGCGGCCTTGTCGATCACGGTGACGCTGTGGTTTTCCGCGCCGAGCACTTCGGCTGCGTGAATCCCGACCGCACCGGCGCCACAAATGACAACATTCATAAACGACCTCCACAGTTCCCACCCGTTGGCCAGACCTTACACAGCCCAACCCATAACGTGAGAACATGTCACCGAGCCGAGAATCATCGTCTTATTTAGGGACGTGGCAAGTCGCCTGGTCAGCGTCATTCCTGCTTGGGCAAATCGGTTAGCTTCTCATCCGGGCCCATGACCATCAGGATGTCTTGTTCTTGCAAAGGCTGATCAGGCATCGGGATACGCAGACCGGTATGGACCATGGCGCCGTCGGGATCGGTGCTAGGTGCTCGTTTTCTGATGGCCACGATGTGGATGCCAAAATCACTGCGTAACCGTAGCTCTTTCGGTGTTTTACCGATCCATTGAGAAGGCGTTTCGATATCCACGATGCTATAGTCAGCATCCAACTCGATGTGGCTCAAAAACCATGGATTCGCCAGGCGCACCGCCCAGCGGTCAGCAGATTCGTCTTCGGGATTGACAATCTCGTCAGCACCGATCCGTGCGAGGATATGGGCACTGGTCGGCGTCGCCGCTCTGCTGATGACTTTGTCGACCCCGATCTGTTTTAAGATAACCGTCGTCAGCGACGCAGCTTCAAAGTCATTGCCGATACCCACCACAGCCACGTCTGCTTGATCCACACCCTGCGACCGCAGCGCTTGCTCGTCCGTGGCGTCCAACGCGACCGCCAGCGTCACTCGGTCTCGCATCTCCTCCACGATACGCTCGGACCTGTCGATAGCGATCACCTCCTGGCCCGCCGCCGCCAGGTTTGCCGCCAGACGAGAACCGAAACGACCAAGACCTATCACCGCGAATCGCTGCATGGGGCTGTCTTTCTGTTCTAAACGGGTGTCGTCACACGCGATATTGACACTAACCCATCGCGACGTCTTCGTGGGGGTACGCGAACGGCCTTACCGCTTTTGCACGAAACAGCAACGCGCCGAGCAGCGCCAGCGGGCCGATACGTCCCAGAAACATCGTCGCGATGATGACGCCCTTGCCGAATACGGTCAAATCACCCGTGATACCCAGCGATAACCCCGTCGTGCTCGCTGCGCTCACCGCCTCGAACGCGATCTTTCCGAACGGGTAAGGCTCACTAAAGCTCAAAAGCAGCGTCGACGTCGTCGCCAAGGCGACAAAGCACGCCGCCAGCGTCGCCGCACGGCGTACCAACTGATCGGTGAATCGGCGGGCAAACACTTCCGTGCTGTCTCGCCCACGCACCGTCGCAGCCACGGTCAGCAGCAGCACCGCCAGGGTCGTCGTCTTCATGCCTCCGCCCGTGCTGCCTGGTGAGGCGCCGATCATCATTAATATCATGAGCACCAGTCGGCTCGCCGGGGCCAGTTCGTCCATTGGTACCGTGTTGAAACCTGCTGTGCGTGACGTGATCGACATGAAGCTGGCGTCGGCGAGCATCGCCACCACGCCTTGTCCCGACAGCGCTTCGGGTCTGGCCTGATTCGCCGTGACCCCTTGTTGAAAGTAACCGTCCAGTTGTGGTTTGAGTTGTGCCCCCATCAGGATCAGCACCCCGCCTAGGTACAGCGTAGCCGTCGTGGACAGCACGATTTTCGTGTGCAGATCGAGTCGAAATAATTTTCCAGAGGCCCTGCCAGCCACTTTTTGCCCACCCGAACCGGATCGCCGTCCAGCCCACCGCCACCGAGCCCATCGCCACCTTACGCTCTCCCACAGAACACTCAGAACCGGGAAGCCCAGCCCTCCGATCACGATTAACGGGACGATCACAAGGTGCACCTGCGGCGCATACCGATATGCCGTCAAGCTGTCGGATTGAAGCGAGAACCCCGCATTGCAAAACGCGCTGACCGCGTGGAACAGGCTCAATCCGACACGCTCGGTAAGCGACAGATCGCCCACCCACATCGGGATTAGCAGGGCGGTTCCCAGCAGTTCCAGCAGCAGCGTAGCGAGCACAATAAAACGTACAAAAGACGTGATCCGGTACAACGGCAGGTCGTTGAGCATCGAGCTGAGGCTCATATTCTCTTTAAGCGATAGGCGTGCTCCGATCATCGCGGTTGCTAATGACCCGAAGATGATGATGCCCAATGCTCCCAATTGGATGAACACGCCGATGACTGTCTGGCCAAAGGGGGTGAACTGCGTAGCGGTGTCACGGACGATCAGGCCCGTCACGCACACAGCGCTGGTCATCGTAAAAACCGCATCGAGCCAGGAGATCGTTTGTCCCGGTGGTACCGCTACCGGGAGCATCAGCAGCGGGGTGCCAACCACGATCAGGGTCAGAAAGCTCAGCGGCAGCAAAGCGCCCGGCCGATGAAACCGACGAGACAAACCCACGTTTAGTTGCCATAGCTCGGTGATCAGGATCAGCACAACGGACAGTTCAAATAGGTGCCAAGCACCTTCGAGCATGCCTACGCCAAGTGCCATGCCCACGACACCAAGCCCCGCGAGCACCGCGTCGGCCCAATCCGGCGCCACGTCACGTAGACCCCACCGGTTCACACGCTGCCCAAGCCACACATCGACAAGGTACAACGCAAACAGCACCGTTTGGAGCAGGTGTATCTGCCCCACGGGCACGGGAGGGGTGTGGAAGCCGTGTTCGATCACCGCGCCCGCAGCGGCAGTACCGATTAGCCCCAGCCGGGTCAGCAGCACATCTTGGCGCACCTCGGGTCCTACGGCGGAAAAGATCGGCCGGGCGGAAGCTGGCGGCTGTGAGTCGGTCGTGCGTGCCAAGATATTGGAGATGGTAGCCCACGGTCTGTTGGGTCTACAAACCCTGGTGTGGCGATAATCTGTTGATGCGGTTTATTTCTTTGGTCGCGTGATCAGCCCGTTGCATCCATTGAACTGACTTTTGCCGATTGGCCAACGCTCTCACCACGTTTTATGATGGTGCTGTATTGAATCAAGCAGCAGGTATTGACCGATTAAGAACACGGGGCCTAACCAGGGGGTCTTATGAGTTGGATTGAAAACCGCTTTGAAGAAGGCCTGATCATCACGCAGGTCGATTGGGTGATTAACTGGGCACGCAAGAGCAGCATTTGGCCGATGACGTTCGGCTTGGCGTGTTGCGCGATCGAGATGATGGCGGTCGGCGCGTCGCGGTTCGACTTGGACCGGTTTGGTGCCGGTGCCTTCCGTGCCACACCCCGTCAGAGCGATTTGATGATCGTGGCTGGGACCGTGACGTACAAGATGGCGTCACGTGTGCGTCGGCTCTACAACCAGATGCCCGATCCCAAATACGTCATCGCCATGGGGGCCTGCACCGTCGGCGGGGGGCCTTACTTCAAGTACGGCTACCACGTGGTCAAGGGCGTCGATCTGGTCGTGCCCGTAGACGTTTACGTCCCTGGTTGCCCGCCTCGGCCCGAGGCATTGATCGAGGGTGTCATGCGTCTTCAGGACAAGATCACCTCTCAGACGATTGGGGTACCCAAGGGCTCCAAGCGCGCCGCCAAGGCATACGACCTGCCCATGCCCGCGCCAGCGACGGTGTGATCGTTCTTTTGTTGGTGAGCAAATAGCTAAATATAAATCCGGGGCATCTGTGGTGTATTTCAAGCATCAGGTACCAAACGCCATCACACGCAGCACAGCTTGCACGTTGACCCTCATGGCGTTGTCGCTGAGTTTTTTGGGTTGTACGCTGTCTAAGCCCGGCGTATCGCAGCGCCTCGATCGCCTAGTCGAGTACTCGTCTTACAAGCCGATGGGGGCACCCTTTTATAGCGACCGGTTCTACTACGGTCGCGGACCCATTGACGAGACGCAAGACGAATTGAGGCAAGTACGCTAGCGGCAGCGGCACTACGCTTTGCTCACCACTATCGGAGACACGGATGTCGTCGCATTGCCCCGCACAAATGTCGCTGTTCGAAGAGCCCACATCCACCGCGACGCGCACACCAATTCAGAATCATTCCGCACACCCACACAGCACGATCCTCCTGCGCCTGTGCGTGCTGGGTAGCGGCTCATCGGGAAACTGTGCGGTCGTGAGCCTGGGCGATTCGGCGGTGTTGATCGACGCGGGGTTCGGCCCACGCGCCACAGCCAAGCGTCTCCAGAATACCGGACTGACACTCGGCGATGTTAAAGCCATCTGCCTGACGCACGCCGACCGGGACCACTTTAACCCCACGTGGCTAGCGACCCTTGTTCGCCAGCGTATTAACGTCTACGTCCATAGCCGACACATCTACAGCCTGTACCGCATCGACGGTGCGAGGCAGTTGCACCGGGCTGGGCTCTTGCACACGATCGACAACCGGTCTTTCGAGCCGATCGTCGGCCTGCGTGCGCACACCGTCTCGCTGCCTCACGATTCCACGGGCACCGAGGGTTATCTGCTCGAGGCCGATGGGGGTCGGATTGGCTACGCCACCGACTTGGGCCGGGTGCCCGACGAAATGATCAGCCGGTTTGTCGGCGTCGACCTGTTGGCGATCGAGTCCAACTATGACCCTCAGATGCAGCGTGCCAGCGGTCGGCCGGCCATGCTCAAACGCAGGATCACAGGCGGACACGGGCACCTGTCCAATGAGCAAGCGTTCGAGGCTGTCTGTCGTATCGTCGATCGCTGCCCCCGCGGCGGACCCGCGCACGTCGTTTTGCTACACCTGAGCCGTCAGTGCAACGACCCCTCGCTCGTACGCCAGCTATTCGCCCGAGACTCGCGCCTGGTCGATCGTCTCCGCTTGGTCAAGCAACACGAATGGACCGGGTGGCTTACGGTCGGGGCAGCGTAAACAAAATGGTGGTGCGGCTAGAGCAACTGGCGTCAATATTCGCCATCTTGATTGGATCGCAGGTGTAACAGACATCTGTATTTCACGGCTTGCAAGCAAGCCGTGCCACCCGGCCAATGGAGATTAATTACGCCAAGTGCTCTAGCAATTAAATCGCGGCGATCATGTCGCGCTGACGGGTTGTAGCTGTGAGGTTGTCAGGGATTGATACGCATCGCATCGGTTTAACAATTCGGTGTGTGTGCCTTGATCGACGATGCGTCCTTGGTCCATCACCGCGATCAGGTCGGTGTCGATTACGGTGCTTAGCCGGTGGGCGATGATAAACGTCGTGCGCCCGTGGCGGAGTTGTCTGAGCGCCTGATTGATCTTGACCTCTGAGTCGGCGTCGATCTGGCTGGTCGCTTCGTCGAGGATCAGGATCGCCGGGTTGCGTAGGATTGCGCGGGCGATGCACAGCCGTTGTTTCTGCCCGCCCGACAAGCCCTCGCCGCCCTCACCGAGCACGGTGTCGTAGCCCCGTCGTAGCGCCGCGACAAACTCATGAGCATACGCTGACTTGGCTGCTGCGACGATTTTTCCCCTCGCCTCGTGCAGACGACCGTAGGCAATGTTTTGAGCGATCGTGCCCTCAAACAGCACGCTCTGCTGCGTGACCACAGCGATCTGGCTCCGTAGGCTCCGTAGACTTATATCGCCGATGCTGATCCCGTCGATGGTCACGTTGCCCGATGTGGGTTCGAGTAGCCGTGGGATCAGGCTCACCAAGGTCGTCTTACCCGAGCCGTTGGCGCCGACCAGGGCGACGGTCTGGCCGTGTTGAACGCTCAGCGACACCCCTGATATGGCTGGGGTCTCTTGACCGGGGTAAGAAAACGTCACGGCGTCGAACACCACGTCGCGGTGGTGGCGCGCCAAGCGTTGGCTTGACCGGTCTTCGGGTCCAGCGGGCTCGACGGTGATATCGAGTATCTCCAGCAGCCTCGCCGCAGCCGCGTTGGACTCCTGAATCTGATTATTCAATGTAGCCAGCGGCTTGAGCGTTGTCGCAGCAGCGCCCAGTGCAATCAATACGGTCATGAACTTCGCCGGAGCGACGTTTAGGCGGAAGATGTACCAAGCCGCGATGCTCGCTACCGCCAGCACACCCACCAGTCCCAGCGTCTCGACCACAGGCGACGACAGCGCCCTGACCCGGCGCATCCGCATCTCTTCGTTAAACACCGCACGATTGATCAAGCCAAACCGCCGACGTTCGTACCCCTCAGCGTGGTGTACCTTTACCACGCGGATGCCACCCAGCGCCTCCGTAAGCACGCCGATCATGTGCCCGCGCTGCTGCATCAATCGCCTGGACGCCCGCCGTATCCGTTTGCCAAATTTGCGTAGCAACACCCCGATCAACGGCGTGCCGATCATCGCGATCAGCGTCAGCCGCCAGTCGAGCCACATCGCCAGCATGACCGCTGCCAATCCATTCGCCAGTTTCGTGACCGCTTTGCCGAGGATTGCCAATAGTCCCCGCCCAAAGACGTCCACGTCGGTTACGATTCGGCTGATGTGGTCGGCGTTTGGGCGGATCAGCGTCTGGTCCATGCGGGCGCGGATCAGGTGGCGAAACAGCCGCGTCCGCCACGCCATCACCACACGCGCCACCACCGTTAGCGTGACTACCTCGTGCACGTACCTCGCGCAGCTACCCGCCAGCGTGAGTACCGCGATTACAGCCATTACAGATAGGAACGCAAAAAAAGGATCGCTTGGGACGTGCCCCGATAGCCATGCCGCAAAATTTTGCACAATCACCGGTCGATCCGCAGAGCCTAGACTCTGTTCGATCAGGTCGTGCAGCGGTCGTTTCTCGCCCAGCAACAGTTGCAAGGTTGGCAGGATCATCCCCAACCCACCGCCGAAGATACCAGCCGTCAGGACCGCAGCGCCTAGCGCCGTGGCCATCTGCCGCTTGTAGTTCAGCAGCAGAGCTGTACAGGACAAGAATGGGCTGCGTGTTGTCTTGGTACTCATACGCTTTATCAATCGGGGCGAAGGAGTCGTCTATCAGGTTGCGTGCAATGCAATGGTTCGATTTTATATGCCAGCGGGGTTGTTCGTCTGACGCCGCATCACAAACCCCGTGTGTCTCACCGCAGCCCGACTAGGCGTCGCGGGGCAACTCTCGAAGTAGCTGCGGCTAATCATTTCGACGCCGTGCTCGGCAAAGACCGTCAACCACTGATCACCCGAGCGGTAGTAATGAGGCTCGCTGCGGGACTCAAAATTTAGCCGTCGGTCCCTGACCTCGGTGGCAGCGTACTCCCGCTCATTTTCAGGCGTGTCTTCCCAAATAAATAGCAACCCCCCGGGCTTGAGCACACGCGTGATCTCACGCACCACAGCCAACTGAATATCGTAGGGGATGTGATGGAGCACAAAAAATATCGATACCCCGTCCGCAGTATGATCGGGCAGGGGCAAGCGGTTCCCGATCCCTTTGACAAAGTGTACGGGCACGTCGGTGCGGTGCTTCGCGCGTGCCACAGCTCGTTTGGCGGGTTTCATGATCGGCTCGACGCCGATGACCCTCGCGCCCAGGCCGTACGCCGCTCTTGCCATCTGAACGGAGATGTGCCCAGTGCCGGCGCCGATGTCTACGTAGAGGCCGTCGCGTTGGAGGTGCTTGGCGATATCGAGTTTCTTCACCAGGTCAGCGGCGCGGCGATTGAGGATCGTGTCGGCGTACTTGACCCTGCCGAAGACCCAACTCACCACGTGCGTCCGCCAAGTCGGGCGTGGGGTCGTGAGACTTACTGCGGTATCACTTTTTGATGTCACAGCGGTTAAAACCATATTGCACAGATCGTCCGAGGATCAACTCATAAGGCACGCTTTACCAGCACAGCACGATACCAGATCATAGCCGTCCACGGCACCACGCCGCGATGCCCGTAACTCAATCACATTGGGTCACCGAGCCGCTCGAGTTGCTCAAAATAGTCGGGAAACGTCTTATCCACGCACGCAGGGTCGTTGATCACAACGCCGGGCATGCGCAGCCCCGCCACGGCAAAGCTCATCGCCATCCGGTGATCGTTATAGGTGTCAATCGTAGCTTGGCGCCCTTGGAGCCAATCGTCGTTGGCAGGGGGAGTGATCGTCAGGTCGTCGCCCTGAACGTCTACGGTTGCGCCGAGTTTGGCTAGTTCGTTTTGCAGTGCCGCGATGCGGTCGGTTTCCTTCACTCGCAGGTTGCCGACGTTGCGGATGGTCGTCTGCCCCTTCGCAAACAGCGATACCACCGCCAGGGTTTGCGCCATGTCGGGCATGTCGTTTAGGTCCACGTCGATCCCACGGAGCGTTTGCCCCTTGGGCGGCGCTATTACCGTGATGAAATCTTGGCCAAACATTAGCCCCGCGCCCATCTCGTGCAGCACGTCCGCGAATCGCACGTCGCCCTGTAAGCTACCTTTGCCCAGCCCTTCGATTGTGCACCGACTCTCAGGTACGATCGCAGCCGCAGCCAAAAAGTAGCTCGCGCTCGACGCGTCCGGCTCGACCGTGTACTCGGCGCCCTTGTAGGTGCCCGGCTCGACACTGATGCGGATAAATGGCCCATACACATTCGCCTTGACGCCGAACCGCGCCATGAGCCGCAGCGTCATCTCGACGTATGGCCGACTGACGATAGGCCCATCGAAGCGCAGCGAGATGCCTTCGTCGCAGCGGGGGCCTATTTGCAGTAACGCGCTGATGTACTGGCTCGACAGCGTAGGTGGCATGTCAATCTCACCACCCCGGAGCCTCGTGCCCGTTACACGAAGCGGCGGGTACCCCTCTTGCCCCAGATACTCGACCCGGCCTCCGATACCACGCAGCGCATCGACAAGCTGTCCGATCGGGCGCTCGCGCATGCGCTCGATGCCGTCCAGCTCATACGTACCCTCGCCTACGCAGCAGGCCGCTGTGAGGAACCGAAACGCGGTGCCTGCGTTACCGAGGTGTAGCTGAGTGTTGCCGGAGGGGTTTGGTAATTTTCCCGCTTGCCCGGTTAGCCGGATGCGCTCGCCGTCTTGCTCCATCACCGGTGCCAAACCCAACGCCTCCAGGGCGCCGAGCATCTGGCGCGTATCGTCAGCGAGCAGCGGGTTGTGGATGACGGATTGACCCTGTGCCAGCGCTGCCAGGAGCAATGCACGGTTGGTCAGGCTCTTCGACCCCGGTGGGCGGACCGTGGCGTTGAACGGCCTGATAGGCGTGATGGCCAGCGAGTCGTTCATGGATCAGGGCCGCGTTGGGGTCACTTCGATGGGGTCGTGGTTGGGTGATTAGCTTTGGCGTAGTGGAATATTATGCTTTGCGGAACACCGCTACGATATTTTCAATCGGTACCACGTACAGACGGTTGTCGCCTTCGAAGTCGACGGGGATCGCCTCCTTCGGGTTGAACAGCACACGATCGTATTGCTCGATCGGGTAATTCGAATCGGATTCGACCTCCGTGGATATGGACACCACGCGGCCGGTCAGCGTCGGGATCTCAATCTTGTCGGGCAGATGGATACCCGATTTGGTCTTCTTCTTATCTTCGTCTTTGCGGATCAGCACGCGCTTGCCGATCGGCTCGACCGTCTCGAGCACAGCCTTGCTTTTGGTGGTTTTGTTCATAGGTGGCATTGTAAGGGGTATTCGGCTCGGGTTTCAAAACCAAGGCGATCAGCCAATGTGGATCGGTTTGAAATCCCGTGTCGCCACGACGAACTGCGACCGTCAGGACATGATGCACGTATCACACGGGAATAGCGGTCACGAAATGGGGGTGGCACTGGTTGCTTGCAATCAGTGAGTCACGACTGGCCCAACCACAGCTTGCAAGCAAGCTGTGCCACCCAGCCGCCAGCAGGTTATCTGCCGCGTGGGATCATGTCACCGTAGACAAGCCGGCACTTCTTTGGTCCACGGCCGTGCTCGTCGAATAGGACCAGTTCGTTGTCGCTGTTGCGATTGAGCCACGGCTCGGGCAGGTAATACGACTTCTGAGGCGGTACATCCGAGCCGGTGTGGGTGGCGACAAAATATCGGCCGACGTTGTGACCGTTGAGGTATATTTGGCCCTTGTTCATGCCGTCGGGGTTCACCCACAGCGGAGCGTCGATACGAGATACCTTAAATTGACACCGGTACCACCGTGGCACAGCCGTGTGTGTTTTACTCATAGGCCCAAATGCGGAATCCTCGGGCACCGACCATTTCGCAAATGCCCAAGACGCCTTGGCCGTCATGTTCGCCGTGGCGTGATATACCCGCACGTGCTTTGAGAGCTTGGCAACCGTCAACTCTTTCGGATCGAGCTTGTCGAACGCCGCGAGCGTGACCGTGTTTGCCCCTCTTACTTTCAGGTGCTCGCCCCGGTGCAGGACAAACCTCGCAAAGCCACCGCTCAAGTCGGGGTCGTACGCGCCCACCGCTTGGTCGTTGACCACGAGCACAGCCCGCCATGGGAGCCGATCGAGTTCGATAATTGTCGGGCCTTTACCCGCCGGCTTGAGCTTCCACACCAGCGTGTCGCCCATACGCTGCTCGCCGATCCGAGTAAACGGAAAAAACCTATTGAGCGCCGACAGGTCGGGTGCGTACTGTTGCACGACTTTGGGTTTGGTTAGTTTCAGAGCCTTGACATCATAGATGTGCCCGAAGATTCCTTTTCGCTGGTCGTGTAGCCAGCCGTCGCTGGAGCGCCCGAGGTTGTCCGCCAGGATCACGGTTTGTTCGCCCAGCCTCAGGCTCACGGGGTCATCCTGTGCACCGGGTCCGTTGCCAAGCACCGCGGTGAGTTTGTTGTTTTGGTAAACGTGCAAGCGGTCCGCCGATTCGGGTACCATGGCCTTGCCGGCTACGCATGACTTGAGCGATAGCCTGTACCAACCGTATCCGAACCCGCAGTCAAGGGCTTCGAGACTTGCGGGCCCGTCGATCGGTTCAAAAGTTTCGCTCTCGCCGCTAAGGATTTCATCGACGTTAGCCTCTTGCCAGCCGGTCAGTTTGGGCGTCGCGGGTAGCCTGATCGTTTTGCTTGCGGTGCGTTGAACTTGGCCGTCCCCATTGATCGTCGTGATCTGCGCCCATGGTTTCACAGCAATCGGGTGGTCAGACTCGTCTAGTCCACCAGCACCGACCACAAGGCCATCGGGGCTGATATACGTCGCGTCGACTTGATCGCGGTTGAGCACCACGACCGTCAGTTCTTCGTATCGTTCGACCAGCGGCGTTTGCCCCTTCGGGACCTTCACTCGAAGCGGGGTGTTGTTGACGCAGACCACCCCATCACTTCCCGCCGGGCCGAATACCACGAGCATGTTCCCATTCAGGAACGCCCACGGGCGAAGGTTGGTGTAATTGAGCGTTGCCACACCGCCCAGGTCAGCATCGAGTACAAACCACGCTACCGCGTCGTCACCCATCGGCACCGTCATGGTCGTCCCGTCGGGCAGCAGCACGTGGGCGTGGCGTATCTTTTCGTCTTTATGCTTGAACAGAAACACGACCTGACCCATGGACCCGTGTTGGTGCACCACGCTCAAGCCGTGTCGATCACCCGAAGGTGTAATGGCTGTGTGCTGCTGATCGGGGTTGAGGTGCGCAAACAATTGGCCAAATTGGCTCGCGAAGACACTCACGCGTTTCGTCGCCAGGTACTTCAGGCCCCGGCCACCCGATTCGCTCAGCGGCGAGTCGCAGTCGTGGGCGGTGGTCACATAGGAAGATCGTGACGCCGCGGTGCGCCCGGCCATGAACCCGAAGTTAGTCCCGCCGTGGAACGGGCAGATGTTGTATTGAGCGCCGACCGCCAGGACGCTAGCAAGGTGATACTCATGCAGCCACGGCTCAATGTCCCGCTCGTGCTTAACCGACCATCGAGCTGGCTCGCCGGTTTCGTATTCGATCAATAGTCTCGGTGCGTGAGGCTGTACCAAGTGTAACTGACGCAGGTCGCCAGCCAGGTGCTGTGACCCACTCCAACCTGCGATCGCGCCTTCCGTTGCTGACCAGAGGTTGTTGCATTCAATGATCGGAACGGTGCAGCCGCCCTCGCGCAGGTAACGGCTAATCTCCAACAGGTACCGCTGAGCCTGATTCGCGTCCTGGCAAAACCAACGGTTCTCCGCAGCCATCATCAGGATGTGTCCGCCGTTGCTCGAGGTCGCTTGCAGGTGTACCACTTGGTCGAGCACCGCACTGATGTATCGCGAGCACGCTTCGAGGAACGGGCCGTTCGCCTGACGCAGCCCGATACCGCTTTGGCGCAGCAGCCAAGGCGGTAGCCCGCCATGATCACAACCCGTGCCGATGTACGGGCCCGGTCGTAGGATGCAGTACATCCCTTCCTCACCCATGACCTCAATGAAAGCGGCCAAGTCGAGGTCGCCGTCGAAATTAAATTCACCCGGCTCCAGTTCGTGTTGGTTCCAGAACACGTACGTGTCGATGCAGTTCAACCCCGCCTGCTTGGCAGCACGGATACGCTCTCGCCACTGCTCCCGTGGCATCCGGGCGTAGTGGACAGACCCGCTCACCAGCCAGACCCGTCGACCGTCAACGATCAAGCTTTGCTCGTCGTAACTAACCGTTCCCATCAACAGACCCCGTCTCTAAAACCGTGTGTTGCGTAGCAATTCGTCACGATAGAGGCATGCGCAGTGGTCCGCAATTGATGACGGCTACCGAATCGTGTCGCTAAATGTCACGCGTCAATTAATTCCCCGGACGCAAGAAATGATTCATTTGAGCCGAAACCGAGCTGTAAAATGCAAAGCGTCGATCGGGCACCGAGCAATGGTAATCAGACAACGAAGTCAATTACCAGCCGCTGTGAATTACCAAACCCGTTCCTCTATTTCAGGGCTGCCTACAACCGTCTCGATATTGGCAGCGGCGTCATCATCAACGACCAATTCCTGCTCGATTATCAGCGTATCGTCGGTATCAGGCTGCACGGTCTTGACAAACGGGCGAATCGGTGCCGAAACCAGATCGAGCGTCATCTTGATCGGCTGCATCACGAGGCCCATGCGGTTGGCGGCGCTCCAGTTCTGTGCCCGGTAGCCGTCCAGTGCACGAGTCAACTGCTGCTCGGTGGCCGCCGCGTTGCGGTGGACGCGAGAAAAGTCCTCTGCGGGCAGTTTTATAACGTCCAGGTTTAGTTTCACTTCGTGCTGCGGTGCGATATTGACACCTCGCGAGACGACGGAGTCTTTAAAAATAATCGGGCCGTGCTGCGTGACCCCGTCGGCGGGCTGAACGGTTATCTTCGCCCAATGTGATCGGTCTAGCCCCTTCAAAGACGGCTCGGTGTCGATCACCCGATCATGGACCGCAGTGGACGCGTGTTCGTGAGATAGATCAACGACGTCGAACTTCGCCGGTGCGCTACAGCCGAACGCTCCGCCTAACCAGTAGACCATCGTCATCCAGAATGAAAGCCAGATCGCTCGCTGTTTCATATTATGTCTCTCCCGATTGCGGTTTCGGTCAGCGCTATCGCGGCGTTGGACGAATCCGGTTGTTGTTGATGCAGCGCGTCGCCGGGTGTCGCGTGACGCGGGTTGTCAGGGTTGCTAAAAATCATTTGATATGTAGCCCGGATAGCGGGCTCGAGGTTTACGAGTGCTAGCGCCAGAGTGATCGCGATGATGTTGAGCATGCCGTCCTGGAACGAAGCGACGCGGCCGGGCACGGTCGTTTGGTAGAGTTCCTCACCCGTTGCCAGAGCGATGCTGATCAGCCACGCCAGGTGGATCCGTCGCCTACCCAGACCCTTTGTCAGCAGTAACGCCAAACCGCCGTAGACCACCACGTGCCCCGCGTTGTGCACCGTTTCCTGGGATACGATTACGGGGTTGAAGTCGCCGGCGAAGGTTTGGCTCGCCAGATATAAGGTAGCGAAGCCCACCGCAGCGGCGGCACCGGAGACAACTCGTTGGGTGCGTTTTGCCAGCATGATGTTTCTTTTTCTCCCTCTAGGCGTCCATCTTAACCGCGTCGCTTGGGTAAGTGCAACGTTGATGCCTAAAGCCGAAAATGTAATTAAATAGATATGGCAAAGGCGTTTGTGGTTGATTGACTGAGATGCTCAACTCAGCGATCCGTGTGGCGGTGTGGTTTTCACGCCACATCGGGCCTGACGTCGGCTGACGGTTTTCAACACCGCTACGATGTGGGCGGGTCGGTTGGTAGGGTTTGGGTAAGGGGGATAAACTCTTACGCTTTGCCGTTTAACACACGCAACACGTTCAGGACCTGATGTGATGGATAATGCAATCAACAAAGCTGCGGGGCTGGTCGAGGCGTATGAGTACATACGCCGATTCGACGGCAAGACCGTGGTCGTCAAGGTCGGCGGCTCGATCATGGATCAGCCGAACGTGCTGCGCAGCCTGATCCAGGACGTGTGCTTTATGCACGCGGTGGGTATCCGTCCGGTGATCGTGCACGGCGGTGGAAACGGCATTACCAAAGCGATGCAGGACGCGGGGCTCGAGGCGCATTTTGTGCAAGGCAGGCGGTATACCGACGAGCGCACACTGGCGATCGCCGAGCACGTATTGGTTAATCAAGTCAATCAGTCGATTGTGGATCAGGTCAACGAATTTGGCCCCAAGGCGATGGGTCTGCACAGCCTGGCGAGTTGTGTCATCTTTGCCAACCGCATGTTCCTCGATGCCCCACCGCAGCAGGGCGACGGCGATGGATCAAGTGATGTCAAAGAGCGCAAGATAGACGTCGGCTTGGTCGGGGACGTGCAGTGGGTCAATACGGACCTGTTGCACGCATTGGTGGCCGCACAGTACATACCGATCATCGCGCCGATCGCTCGTGACGCAGCCGGGGGCAAGCTCAATGTCAATGCTGACCTCGTCGCTGGGCATGTCGCCGCTGCAATATCAGCGGAAAAGCTCGTCGTCGTCTCCGACACGCACGGCATACGGACTACACCGGAACCCGATAGCATTGCCAGCCATCTGACCAAAGGTCAGATCCAAAAACTCGTCGAGACTGGCATTATCCAAGCGGGTATGTTGCCCAAGGTGGAAGCCTGTTTTGTTGCACTCGAGGCCGGGGTGACCAAGGCGCACATCATCGACGGGCGCATTCCCCACTCCCTGATGCTTGAGATATATACTCAGACAGGCGTCGGTACCGAGATTGTCTTAGAGTAAGAGGTCAGTTCCGTCAGCGAGCTGCGACGCGGGGTGTTGGTAGTGGTGGGTTACTGTGTGTGTGGAATGGGTCGATTGTTATGCAACATTTTTTATCACTCGACGAAACGACGCGCAAACAGTTGGATCACCTGTTTGATGTGGCGTACAAGCTGCGGGACCAGCGCCTCGCCGGGCAGCCCAACGAGCCGATCCTCGCGGGCAAGACGTTGGCCATGATGTTTGAGAAACCCAGCCTGCGCACCCGCGTCAGCTTTCATCAAGCGATCATCGAACTCGGGGGGCACGCGATCCGCTTGGGGTGGGAGGAGGTGGGCCTGGGCAAGCGTGAGCACCCCGCCGACGTGACGCGCGTCTTGAGCGGCCTCGTCCACGGCATCATGGCTAGAGTCTACGAACATCAAAAATTGATCGACCTCGCGACGCACAGCACCATACCGGTCATCAATGCGCTTAGCGACGAGTCACACCCTTGCCAAGCGTTGGCCGATGTGATGACCATGATGGACGAGTTTGGGCGTGACCTGTCTGGCCGCACGCTGGCGTATGTCGGCGACGGGAACAACGTCGCCCGCAGCCTCGGGATGATCTGCGCCAGGTTCGACATGAACTTCGTCTTAGCCAGCCCGCAGGGATATGAGTTGGCGCCTCAGATGGTTGAGCACATCAGGTCGCAGACGCCGGGCATGAAGCTCGACATGACCCACGACCCGGTCGAAGCGGTGCGCCACGCCGACGCGGTCTACACCGACACCTGGGTCTCCATGGGTCAGGAGGCCGAGTCCGCCAAGCGCCGCGAAGCATTTAAGGATTACCAGATCAACGATCAGCTTATCGCCGCTGCACCGTCGCACGCCATTGTTTTGCACTGCCTGCCCGCGTACCGGGATGTCGAGATTACCAGCGCGATCATCGACGGGTCACGCAGCCGCGTCTTCCCTCAGGCGCACAACCGCCTGCATGCGCAGAAGGGGTTGTTAGCCGTGCTCATGGGCGGGGTGTGAAGCTGGCCCCCGGTGGGCCGAGTTAGTACGGTGGGTGACGCAAGAAACGAAGCAGTCTATGTCCGAAGAAATCTCTGAATCCGAAGCGGGTATTGAGATCGCCAACCTGTTGCTGATCGTCGTCGGCGCACACCTGCGTGCCGAGGTCGCCGATAGGCCGCTGGCGTACCAACTGTGTGACAGTGTAGATAATTGGTTGGAGAAACAGGCTGGGGGATTGAACGTCCTGGTCACGCCGATCGTGTGTTCGGACGTCTGGTACGTCAACCAGGAGTCGCTACAGGGGCGACCTACGATCAGCATCGGTGGGCCGGGCGTCAATGCACTGAGCGCCTATTACGCCAACAAGCTCAAGTCCGCGCTTGTGCACGACAACCACAAGGTCATCCAGCTCGACCCCGAGTTTGTCGATCTGCGCGCTTCGATCTGGGGCATGGACCACAAACTGACGGTCGAAGCACTGGACCTGTTCGTTGACCGGTACCTCGACGACTATCTGCGTGCAGCCGCGACCCAGGTCGAGCCGCAAGACGGCTAAACCCACCGTATCGCTGTGTGGGAATGTTCTGTACGAGCTGCGACCGCCAGGGAGCGGGCTGATTGTCTGTAGCTAGCCACCTTTCTCGCAGGATAAGAGTCGGCTCACAGCCTCGTCGAGCGTGTCACCAAACGCGATCAGCCCGTCTCTGTGGCCGGCCATCACCAGCAGGCGCGTGCCAGGAAGGTCAGTCTCGCGGTACAGCCGTGCCATTTCGCAGCCCATCGCAACCGTACCGTAGGGAACACTCGCGTCGGTCGTGGGTACCGTGTGAATCAATCGCTGCCACAGGTCCTTGCTGTGTATGTGAGCCACAGCTTTGATCGCTGGGTTGAGGCTATACAGCGACGCGTGGGTGAGCGATTCGGACGACGCACGCACCGGGCCGCGACACGTCAAGCTATTGTCGTCGAGGTCGTAAGCGGTGACGCGTGTGTAGTGGTCGGGTGTGAGTTGCGCAACGCCGCCGGTAGCGGACCCGGTAATGATAAACGTGTTTAACTCGTCGGGGTCTCGGAAAGAGAGGTTGCCGTAACCGATGCCCTGAGGATCAGCCCCGATCAGTCGTCGATTGTACAACGCCTGTCGCCAGGGGTTGATTTGCCCATAGAGCGACTCTGAAACGGGCGGTGCCTGTTCCCATTGGCAGTGAAATTTGATAACGCCTTCGTCGGTCATGACTGGGCAATCGACGTTTTGGTGCGGTGTTCGGGGAACATTTCCACGAGCTTATCTTCTTGTGGTGCGCACACGCCCCGCTCGGTGATCAGAGCGGTCACCAGCCGCGCGGGTGTGACGTCGAATGCATAGTTCGCAGCAGGCGAATTGGGCGGCGTCAGCAAAACCTTCTGGACCGAGTCGTGTACCGCGCCTTGGATGAATCGCACCTCATCGGGGTTCCGCTGTTCGATGGGGATTTGGGTTAAGCCGTCGGTGATCGACCAGTCGATGGTCGAGGACGGTAGCGCCACGTAGAAGGGCACGCCGTTGTCGTGCGCAGCCAGAGCTTTGAGGTAGGTACCGATTTTGTTAGCCACGTCGCCGGCACGCGTCGTGCGATCGGAGCCGACGATGACCATATCGACCATGCCGTGCTGCATGAGGTGCCCGCCGGTATTGTCAGCGATGACGGTGTGCTCCACGCCGTGGTTGCCCAGTTCCCACGCCGTCAGCGACGCGCCCTGGTTTCGCGGACGGGTCTCGTCGACCCAGACGTGGACGGGTACACCCGCGTCGTGGGCAGCATAGATCGGCGAGGTGGCGGTACCGTGATCGACGAACGCCAGCCAGCCGGCGTTGCAGTGCGTCAGGATATTAACGGGTTCCCCGCTGGTCTTGTGGCGGCGGATCCCCTCGATGATCGCCAAGCCGTGGGTGCCGATCGCACAGCAGTGATCCGCGTCCTCGTCAGCGATAGCGCGCGCGGTGTGCAGCGCCGCATCACGTTTTTGCTTGACGGAAGGCGCCCCGGCGATAGCGGCAAGCTGCCGGTCCACAGCATGCGTGAGATTGACCGCTGTGGGCCGGGTCGCCCGCATCCGCCGCGCCGCTTGGTCGATCGCAGCACCGAAAGCGTGGCCATCGGGTGCGTTCAGTGTGGCGATATACATGCCGTACGCCGCAGCCGCTCCGATCAGGCCCGCGCCGCGCACGTGCATGTCAGCGATTGCACGCGCAAAATCATCGACCGTGGCCAGGTCCTCGACGACGAACTCAAAGGGCAACGCCCGCTGGTCGATGACCTGGATCACGCTGGGCAGGTCGCGTTCGTTAGCGGGTGGCTTTTCCCAGATGGTGCGGTAGTGGCGGCCGTCGACGAGCATGAAGGGTTTATAGCACCGGCAGGCCGTTTTGTCAGAGGCGTCACAGCTTATTCGAGACGATACATCTGCGTTGAGGACGACGGGGTGCAAGAAAGCGGAGGGTTAAGCAATTGCTCTGCTGCCGCGCCGCAGCAACAGGGCCACTGCGGTTATGACGAAGGGCGCCAACGTTCCTGGTTCGGGTACTGTAAACAGCGTGACGTTGTTGAAGCTGTAGCCGATGAACAGGTCGTTGCCGGAGAATGCCCCGACACGATCGCCGTCGGTCAAGCCGTTAAATTGGCCGGTGATGCCCGCGTCGGCGTGGAGGATGTCGAAGGCCTGATTAGGTCCCAGCGCGAAGCCGTCGATTACCTGCACGTCCAGCTCACCCGCGAGTGACAGCGTGCCGCCCACGTGGATGGTGTCGTAATCGACGCCGCGTGCTAGCCCCGCGATCTCGATCTGAGTGCGTGTGGTCGGCGCGGTGGCGAGGTTGCCTTCGAAAGAAGCGGTGCCCGGGCTCGACCCGGGGCGCAGGTCGCCCTCGATCAGGACCGCGCCGTTCGCGCCATCGACGGAGCCGTTGACGGAGAATGCGCCCAGGAACACCGCGGTGGCGCCCGCGCTGACGCGGAAGAGCGCGTTCGCGTTTTGCGATTCGTCGTGCATGACATCATCGAAGAAGGTGACGGTAGCCGCCCCGGAGATGATGACGGTACCGGTATTGACCACGTCGCCCAGGACTTGGGTTGGCCCGGTCAGCGCGATGGCGCCTGCGTTGTCGAGTTGTGTGCCGGTAATGAGCTTGCCTTCGCCAGCGATGACGCCAAGAGCGGAATTGGTCAGGCCGTTTTTGAACTCGACTGTGCCGTCGAAGAGGTTGATGTTTCCGTCGTTGGTGTTGGTCGAGCCTGAGAAGAGGATGCGTCGGTTGGCGTCGGCGCGTATTTCGCCTGTGGGTGCGTTGGTGAGGTCGTTGTCGATTTGACCGTTGCCGCGGACGAGGCCAGAGTTGGAGAGCGTGCCGCCGGAGAGCGTCAGCGAGGCAACCCCGAGGTCGATCTCGCCGCCGTTGGTGATGCCCAGCGTCGCGTGCAGCGATCCGTTTCCGGTAATGCGTCCTCGTGGCGTGAGGGTGGTGGTTTCGTTAACTAGCAGAGCGCCTGTGGACTGGAGGTATAGCACAGCGGTGCCGGCGGTCTGGGCGCCGATGGTCAGAGACTTAACGATCGATCCGGTGGCGGGCCCGGTGACGGTCTGGCCGATGGTGGGGTCGATGAAGGTGTCGAGGACGCCGATAGGTACAACGGTGGGCGCCCAGTTGGCGGAGACGTCCCACAGGCCGGTGGTGGTGTCGCGCCAATGCACTTCAGTAACGCGTGTGAAGGTGAGCAATCCGATGCGGTGGAGATCGCCGTTGGCCTGGACTTTGAACCCGCTGATGAGCTGATTGCCGAATCTGGACGAGACAGACATAAGGCTGCCGCTGGTCGTGTTGACGGTGCCGAGTGAGATGCCGTTGGGGCCGAAGGCCTCGATGATCGCGTCACCGACCGTGCCGTTGCCGTTACCGTTGCTTGCGAAAAACACAGAGTACGAGACGTCGGCGCCGAGAAAAGTGTTGAACGAAAAAGTGAGAGCCTCGGCGGTGTCGACGACGGTATTGCCGATCCCTCCCACGACGCCCAGGCCGGCTAAGTTAAGGACGTTCACGGTGCCTGGGTTGCCCGGTGAACTCAATGCGGTGATGGTGACGTTGTTAAGTTGTAGGGTGCTGGTGGTGAAGGTGCCTTGGTTGGTGAAGTTGATCGTGTCGGCGGCAGCGGGTTGAGGTAAGGCGGCGGTGGTGGCCAGAGCGATCAGGGCGGCTAGGCGGATAGTAGGCTTATGGGGCATGTGCTTTCTCTGAAGGTTATGGCTTTGCGGATATGACGGTCGTGGGCAACAAGACACGATTGTACACGTGATGAGCAGAAACCCAAGCATTTTCTGCTGGTTTTGAGGGGTGAGGCGGCTAAATTAGTGCTGCTTCGTGCCTTCAGCGTGGTCGAAGTACTTCAGCAGTAGTTTGTCCTTGCGCCCGCCGAACATGAGGACGACCGCCAGGAAGACCAGCAATACCCCCACAGCCAGCGTCGCGCCGATCGGGATGCCCGTCTCGATGCCGTTTAGCCAGCCTTGCTTCTGGGCTCGGTCCAGATCGATCGCGATGGCCATCTCGCGTGTGGTGCCCTGAAGGAGTTTTTGATGCGGGTGATCGAGCACCGCGCGTGCTTGATTGCGGTGATGGGTGTAGAGCCGAAACCCGCCGCCCAGAAACACACCACCCAACAGCAGCGTCGTCAATACCAGCGGGTATTGCAGCCGAACAAGTCGGCGTACTCGGTTAACGTAGCGATGGTCGGTGTGTTGAGACGGGTTGTGAGCGTTTTTCGTCATAGCGCGTCTGGGAAAATTATCGTTGTATATGACTGAGTTTGTCCAGCAGTGCCGCGTAGGTTCGGCATCCCAGGGTAAAGCTAGCGAGCTTAAAATTCTCGTTTGGCGCGTGGATGCGGTCGCCCGCCAAGCCGAACCCGATTAAGAGCGTGTCGATCCCCAATACCTGCTTGAGGTCAGCTACCACGGGGATGGTCGCGCCCTCACGGATCAGTACGGGTGGGTGTCCGCTGCAATGCTCGATGGCCTGTGCCGCAGCGGTGATGTAGGGCGAATCACTGGCCACGACCACGGGGTCAGCCGCGCCGAATTGGGTGATCTGCCATCGGCAGCCGTGGGTGTTATGTGATTTAAGCCAATCGGTAAAGGCCTCGGCGATCTTGCCTGGGTCTTGGTTCGGTGCCAAGCGGAAGCTGACCTTGGCAGCGGCAAACGCGGGGATGATCGTCTTGGCACCGGGTGCCGCGTACCCGCCGTACAGCCCGTTGATGTCGCAGGACGGACGCGCCCACTTGCGCTCGAGCGTCGAGTACCCCGTTTCACCGTGTGGTTGCTGTGCGCCGACGCGAGCAAAGAACTCCCCTTCGTCAAACCCCAACTCGGACCACCGCTGCCGTTCGCCCTCGTTGGGCGGGATCACGTCGTCGTAGAAGCCCGGTACCGTGACCCGGTGGCAATCGTCGAACAACCTGCCCAAGACGTTTGTCAGGACGTTTGCGGGGTTGGCCAGCGTGCCGCCGTACATTCCCGAGTGCAGGTCACGATTGGTGTGGTGCAACTGCACGTCGAAGTACAGTAGCCCGCGTAGGCCGTAGGTGATGGCGACGGTCTGGGGGTCCCACATGAGTGTGTCGCTGATGGCAGCTACGTCTGCGGTCAGTTGCTTACGGTGCGACTCGATAAAGGGGCGTAGGTTTCCGCTGCCACACTCTTCCTCGCCTTCGATCAAAACGGTGACGCGGATCGGCAGGCGGTTGTGTGCGTGTTTCCATGCGTGCAATGCTTCGAGGAAACACGCGACCTGACCTTTGTCGTCGCTGGCACCGCGGGCAAATATCGCTCCGTCACGCACCACAGGCTCAAACGGGGGCGAGGTCCACTCATCGAGCGGATCGGGTGGCTGGACGTCGTAGTGGCCGTAAAAGAGCAGGTGGGGCGCGTCGGGTGGTGATTGATTAGCAGGCGTGTGAGCCAGGACAATCGGGTGCCCCGGGGTGGCGTGTATCGTGGCGTCGAGCCCGGCGTTACGCAACGCATCGGCGACAAAATCCGCAGCACGCGGCGCGTGCATGGCAAACGCGGGGTCGGTGCTTACGCTGGGGATGGCTAGGAATTGCTTGAGCCGATCAATCGCGTGGTCTTGATCGGTATCTAGATGTTGGAGGACGCTGTCGAGCATGGTCGGTTAATTTTAGTTGATCATCATAATTCGACTTGCCGGATGGGTATCAATGTGTGCGTGATAAGGTGTTGAGTGTTGCCGGTTATGAGTCGCTTGTTTTGAGCCGGTGGTCGCTGGGGTTGGCGATATCGATCTCGACGTGTCCCGCTTCGGTGACGCGAATCGGAAAAGTCGTAGCGGGTAGTTCTTCGTTTGGGAAGTCCGCGTTTCGGCCTGTTAGGACGTTATAAGCGTACCCGTGAAATGGGCACACGAGGATACTCCCGCGTAGCTCGCCTTCACCGATGGGCAGGTGGGCGTGCGGGCAGACATTGAGCACCGCGGCGAGTTGGCCGTCCACGTTGCAGATCACCACGGACTCGTCTTCGACCGTGATGCAGGCAGACGACCCTTGGGCGAATTGGTCTTGAGAGCCGATGTCGATCCACTTGGACATAATGGGTGGGGGTCCTACGATGCGTGTGACAAAATGCCAAAAGAGTTTAACGAATACAAGTCGATGCTGTCACGTCTAGCCGGCGACGCGCTGTCAGG
>JAJRXX010000015.1 GCA_024276075.1 Planctomycetota bacterium | reverse complement strand
GGCACCGACCTCACCGACGCCGCCAAGAAGATCACCGCCGCGCTCGCCGCGTGACAATCCTCGCCTCACGCCATGCCTAAATTCTCCCTCTCCCTGCCAGCCAGAGGGCCGGAGTGAGGGTCGAGTCAACGACAACCACGCAATACACATCATATATTTAGCCCCCGGTGATCCACCGGGGGCCACTGGCCTGGTGCCACGACTTCACTTGACATCCCAACCCACCGAAGCCCACGCATTGCAATGCGTGGGCTTCCCTCCACACCGACCCCCCGCTTACCCCTTAACCACACCCTCCTCCAGCGTCACATTATTCTGCTTCGCGTTCGACCCTTGGCTACGCACCACCTCGTACACCAGTTCCAACTTCTGCGCAGGCTCTACACCCGTGCTGAATTGCACCGTCTGGTAGTCGTGCAGCTTCGGGTCCAAGCCACCGCGAAACACCACGTGCCCCGACAGCGTCCGCCGCACCTGCACGTCGATCGGCTTAGCCGTGTAGTTTCGGATCCGCTGGGCGTACACCTCGTGGTCGTCCCAACCCGACACGCTGCTACGCGGGTCGATCCGGATACGCCCGTCGTCCACCCGTCGAAGCACCCTCGCACCGTGCACGCGCATCCAGATGTGGTCACGCCACACACGCCGCTTCACCAACTCGAAGATCACCTCCGGGTCACGCCCCAAGTTCAGCTCGATCTTGTCGCCGATGGGCACGTACTTGATCCGCTGGCTGGCCAAAAAACTCAAGCCATCACGGCCGTTGTCGCGGAACACCCGAACCATCCCATCGGGCAGCGGCGTCGTGCCTAGCTCCGATTTCTCATCGTTCGTCAGCAGGTACATCCGTACCAACTGCTCGCCGTATTCCTGGGGTCGGTACCGGTACTGGATTTTAAATGGCACCGCCTTGCCCTCGAAGCTGCGCATCCGCTTCGACCACCCGTTACGAATCGTCTCCGTCCCCTCGATCGTGTAGATGAAGTACTCGCTCAACCCCTCCTTGACGATCATCTTTTCTTCCTGCGCCATCACCATGTCCGCAGCCGCGAAAGCCGCCATACCTTTCGCGATGCTTTTCCTCGCCGCACGCTGACGCAGCTCGTTGCGCCTGCCCTGGTCCATCCGAGCCACCGCGCTCATCGGCATGTTCGCCAACTGAGCCACCTTCTCCACCAAGTTGACCGTCCCCACCACCAGCCGCACCTGCGCGTCGTCGTACTGCTCGCCCGATCGGTTGTACACCCGCACAAACCCGTCGAGCCGCATCCGCGTCTCAGCCGTGTCCGCCACGCAAACGTAATCCGCAGACCACGTGATCCCGCTCGTAAAATACGTGATCTCGATCGTCGCCTCGCCGTCAAACTCGCTGGCCACATTCCAATACAACATCTGTGGCTTGTCGTGCGGGTACGTCGTGTCGAGCACGTCGAGCTTGTCCGCCGCGTTCAGGAACCGCAGTTCCACCGACGACGGGTCGATCAGCGTGTTCGCCCACGAAAATTGCAACGGGTTCACGCCCTTCCTGAACGTCACCTTCCGCGTCTCACGCACCAGCGTCAGGTCCTCCGAGTTGTAGATCGTGAGCTGCACCGTGTCCCGCGTCGGCACCGTCGACAGGTCCACGTTCTTCGCCACCGCCCCAGCAGTAATCACCGCAACAATCAGAATCGCAAATTGAGTTCTCATCGTTCTATCCCGTAATTGAGGTTCCCGTTGTTTCTCCGTTAGACTCATCGCTACCGCGCCCAATTCCCTCCGGGCGTTCACACCTGCACGCTCACCACTCGTTCTTAAACACCACGTGCAACTTGTACACCACCTTCGTCGCCTTGCCCGCGCCCTGGCGCGCCGGCAGCTGTGCGTGGAACACCAGTCGCTGATACGTCGACTCCTCCTGATCCCGCTCGCCGACAAACGTCGTCTCGTCACCCATCTCCCACTGCACGTCCCTGCCCGTCGTCCCGCCAAGCTCGTTACGCACGTAAGCCAAGTCCTCCGCCACGTTCAGCGTCACAGGCATATCCTTAAAATTCTCGATCTCGTACTTCACGATCACCTCGCGGTCGTACAGGTTCCCCGCCACGCGGCGCGTCTCGTTCCGCTCGATCGTCCGCTTCACCACAATGTCCTGCGCCACGCCCAAATACAACCGCATCCGGTCGTCGATCGGCGTAAATCTGCCCCAGTCCTCACCCAAAAACGCCACCGTACCCCGCCCGTCGTCCTGAAATATCCGCACCTTCCCAAACGCCAACGGCGACACGCCCAAGCTGTGAGCCTTGTCGTTAGTCAACACGTAGTGCATCGGCACACGCAGCTTATTCTGCGCGCGGTCCAGGTACCCGTGCACGTTGGGGTCACACGTGTACGTCTTCGTGATAGGCACACCCATGTACTTCGCAGCTAACATCTGCTTCGTCTCGTTGAGCCCAATCGGCTTGAGAAACCGGTTGCCGTATCCCGCCCACAGGTTGCTCGACCCAAACTCCTCATTTGCCAGGTTCCGCAACCGGATGTACTGCGTCAGCGTCAGCGTCTTCTCGTCGGGCGACGCCACCGCACGGTAGTGAAAGTCCTTCGTCAACCCACCCAGCAGGTAACTAATCCGCACACGCGCCGACCCCGACTCACTCGCATACACCTGCCACACCAGCGCGTTCTCGTTAGGCGGATAGCTCACGCTCAACACCTTCGCCTCCAGCCGCCCACCCTCGCCAGGTGCCAGCACTCGAAACAAAATCGTCTGCGAATCGATCTGTGTATTCGCCCACGAAAAATCCACCTGGTTGAGCCCCTTCGTCAACGGCACCAACCGCTCCTCCTCCACCAGCGTCGCGTGCGCATGATCGAGTTGAATCTCCACACGCTCACGCACCGGCAACGTAATCAGCTTGATCCTCGCATCCGCAGGCCTCGCGCTCATCACCATCGCCCCACCGCACACCAAAAGCACCATTAAATACCGTTGTCGCATGGGTTCGCTCCTCATACGTAATTAAAGACTTCTCGGTTCCAACAAACTATAACCCCCTCTCAACGGGGCCGTACCGTAATCAGACGCCCACCACGCCGAAAAGTTCCCGCCGGTCGCCACCAATCCTCAGATTTTTTCTAAAATAAGCTGCCCGCCCTACACTATGATCCCCATGCCATATTTAGCCCCCGGTGATCCACCGAGGGCGTATTCCGATACCGCAGTTGAGTACCACAGCTTCACCGCGTAGCGGTTAGGCACACTAGATTTTTCAATATCTAACGCCCATCCGCGTCGTCTTCCGGGCTCCCAGGCGGGATACGCTTTCCCTGTGGGTCAAGCCGGGGCCGACCCGTCCGATCCGACAGACGCTCCTGCATCGCGCTATCCGTAATATGCTCCAGCCGCGTTGCCGGCTCGTGCACGTGGTCCGCACGCAGGTTCAGGTGCTTCACCAAATAGGTCTCCCACAGCCGATGCGCCCGCACCAGCCCCTGAGCATCAGCACGCCCAGCACCCGTCAGCACGTAGCGCCCATCCGTCCGCTGCACCTGGCCCGTTCGCGTCAGCCGCCACACCGCCAGCCCCGCCACGATCGGACCTACGCCCAATGCCCGACGAAGCACCCCCGCCACCGCGCCGCTCGAACCACGCCCACCACCCAATTCCTCAAGCCGATACAGCATCCCCAAAATATCCTCCTGCGCGATCCGCACGCTCAGCACCGCCCGGTGTATGGCCTTGCTCAGTGCCCCGTGACGCGGCGCGCCCACCGCAGCCCCAGCGAAGATCACACCCGCCACCACCGCCATCATCCCCGCCGTGTTCGTCGCCGGGTACCCGAACCACACCGGCACCGTGATCGCTGCCACGTGACCCAGCACCGCGCACAACACCGCGATCAACAAGCTAAACGCCACCATCACTCCCAACCGATCCGTCAGCAGGCTCGCAGCTGCGCCCGGTACGATCAGCATCGCGATCACCAAAATACTTCCCACGCTCTCAAACGCAGCCACCGACGTCGCCGCCACCAGCGTCATCAACCCGTAGTGCATCACCTTCGCGTTGATGCCCAGCGTCGTTGCCAACTGACCGTCAAACGCGCTGATCTTCAGCTCCTTGTAAAAAAACATCACAAACAACGTGTCCACCACGAACATACCCGCCAGCGTTACCACCGCTCGTGGCACCTCGCCGGCGACCCACAAGTCCACCGTATCCAAAGGCACCAACTCGATCGCCCCGTACAGCACACACCCCGGGTCCAGGTCCACGCTGTCCGCGCCACGCACAATCAAAATCAACCCCAACGCGAACAGTACCGTAAACACCACACCCATCGACGCGCTCGAGTCCACCCTACCCAAGCCGTGAATCCATTGCGTCAGCACCGCCGTGAGCACACCCACAACCGCCGCACCCACAAACATCGCCGCGCTGCCCCTGCTATTCGTCAGTAAAAACGCCACCGCCAACCCCGGCAGCACCGCGTGACTGATCGCGTCGCCCATCATGCTCATGCGACGCAGCACCAGGTAATTACCCACCAAAGCGCACGACACCGCCGACAGCACACCCGCAACCACAATCCACGTATCAATCATCGTCCACGACATCACGCACCCCCGCCGTTTAGCGTGTGCGGGCTAGGGGGCACCACGAGCTGCGGGTACCGATCACGCAGCAACAATTCGAGCTCCTCAACCATCGAATGCCCCAGCACGTGCTCGATCTGGTCGGCGTCACGGTCCACGTGGCTCGGCGCGATGTCCGCTCGCGTGATCAAGAACAACTCCCACAACCGGTGATTGCGCATCACCCGCGTCGCCTCGATCAGCCCCGCCTGTGTCAGACAATACCGATCGCCCCCCGCCTCTCGGATCAATCCCGCCCTGCCCCCAGATTTCAGCAGCCGACCCAGCGCTTGTGGCGACCACGACCTCGCACCCAACAAACCATCCCACGACACCGACCGATTCTCAGCCCCACTTCCACCCCCCGCGGGCACGCTGCCCAGCGTCTCCATACGCTCGTACATCGCTCGCATCAGGTGCTGGCGCCCGATCTTCCGACCCAGACGACGGTGCCCCATCACTCGCACCAGCACACCCCGCGACGGGCCCAATACCAAGCTCAACACAAACAGCACCGCAGCTACCATCACGATCACCGCACCCGCGGGCAGCCGTGGCACCAACGCGCTCAACCCCGCACCCACCAAACCACTCGCACCGCCAATACCCGCCGACACGCACACCATACTCAGCAGGTGGTCCGTCCAAAACCGCGCAGCAGCGGGCGGGATGATCAGCAACGCAATAATCAATATCAACCCCACCGCCTGCAGACCGATCACCGTCACCGCCACCACCAGCCCCGTCATCGCCACGTCCAGACCAATCGCAGGCCAACCCCGCGACGCCGCGAACCCCTCATCAAAACACAACAGGCTAAATTCCTTAAACAGCAGCGCGCACGTCACCGCCACCACACCCGCAGCGCCCCCGATCATCCACGCGTCGCTCGCGAGCATCGACGCCGTCTTCCCATAAATAAACGACTCCAAGCCCGCCGCGTTCCCCTGACGCATCGACTGGATCACACCCAACAGCGACACACCGCACCCAAAAAAAACACTCAGCACTACACCCAGCGCCACGTCTTCCTTGAGCCGTGTAAAGTTCCGGATCGCCAAGATGCACCCGATCCCCAGCACACTCGACACCACCGCGCCCGCCAACAGGCCCGGCAGAAACTTCCCGTCACCACCCCAGTGCACCATCACGATAAACGCACCCGCAATGCCGGGCAGCGTCGCGTGGCTCAACGCGTCACCCACCAACGCCCGCTTGCGCAGCAACATAAACGTCCCGATCACACCCGACGCCACACCTAGCAGCGTCGTACCGATCACCACCACCCGCGTGTTGTAGTCTCGCAGCGTCAGCACCCGGACCAATTGATCCGCACCAGGCCAACCCACCGTGCTGTCCGTTAGCGACCTCGCCGCCCAAGCCGACCCCGGCAAAACCCACAACCACACCACCACCGCAAACCACAACCTCACCGCCGCCCGCCTCACCGCCCCACCCCCTTGCTTGCGATCGCCTGCGCCGCTTCGTCTAGTAGCGTCAGCCGACCGCCATACGTTTTGTGCAGATTCTCACGCGTAAAAACCTCACTCGTCGGGCCCGTCGCCACGATCCGCATGTTCAGAAGCAACAGGTGATCGAAGTACTCCGCAACCGTCTGAAGATCATGGTGCACCACCAGCACCGTCTTACCCACCGACCGCAGTTCCTGAAGTAGCACCACGATCGCCTGCTCCGTGGCCGCGTCCACCCCCGCGAAGGGCTCATCCATAAAATACAACTGCGCGTCCTGAACCAACGCACGCGCCAAAAACACCCGTTGCTGCTGACCGCCCGATAGTTGGCTAATCTGTCGCCCCGCGTAGTCGGCCATTCCCACGCGATCCAGCGCCTCCAACGCCGCCCGCTTGTGCCCACGCCCCACAGGCCTGCACCAGCCGATCCGTCCGTACAGACCCATCGCCACCACATCCAACGCGTTGACCGGGAAGTCCCAGTCCACGCTCTCACGCTGAGGTACGTACCCCACCAGCCCCCTCTGTTTACGGTACGGCTTACCATAGATCAGCACCCGCCCCGACGCCTTCGGCACCAGGTCCAGCACCGCTTTGATTAATGTGCTCTTGCCCGCGCCGTTCGGGCCGATGATCCCGATCAGCTTCCCCTGGGGCGCGTCGAAGTCCACGTCCCAAAGCACAGGCTTGCGGTGGTACGCCACCGTCATGTCGTGGATCGACAGCGGCGCATTGCGCGGGTGCTCGTCACCCGTCGCCACCGTCGGCTTAACCATTCCGCTAGTCAACTGCCCACCACGCGACGACCCCGCCGCACCCTGCCCATCAGCAGCCGTGCCAGCCTCCGCCTTGTTATGCGCATCACGCTCGTTCATCGATTATGACCTTTGCCGCTTAATTTACCCTGCATACCGCCGACCGGTGCTTCGCCGCCCAACGCACGCGAAATTGTCGTCACGTTGTGATCGATCATCCCGATGTACGTCCCCTCATACGTGCCACCCGGGCCCATCGCGTCCGAAAAAAGCTTCCCGCCAATCACCACCTTCTTACCCCTCGATCGGGCCCCCTCGATCAACGCCCGCACGTTCTTGTCCGACACGCTCGTCTCGACAAACACCGCACCGATATCACGCTCCACGACCATATCAACCAACCGGTTGATGTCTTCGAGACCAGCCTCGGACTCCGTAGACAACCCCTGCACCCCTTCCACCCGTATCCCATACGCACGGCCAAAATAGTTAAACGCATCGTGTGCCGTCACCATGATCCGGTGTCGTTCGGGGATCGACCCGATCGCTTGCCTCGCATACACGTCGAGCTCCTCCAATTGTTTCATATACGCCGCCGCGTTCGCCGCGTAGTACGCCGCGTTCGCCGCGTCGTACTCACCCAATGACTGCGCCACCGCCTCGACGCCTTTCTTCCACGCGCCCACGTCCATCCAAACATGCGGGTCGTAGTGTCCCGCCATGCCCGCCGGCTCCAGCAGCGATTCTTTATCAATCAACTCCGTCACCGCGTACACAGGCCGCTTACGCGCCAGCTTCACGAGCATGTCCGCCATCTTCCCTTCGAGCATCAGCCCGCTGTAAAACACCACGTCCGCGCCCTGCAGCGTCTTGACCGCCTGGGACGTCGGGCGGTACAGGTGCGGGTCAACCCCCTCACCGATGATGCCCTGCACCTGTGCTTTGTCACCCGCCACCTGACGCACAATGTCAGCCACCATCCCCACCGTCGTAGCTACCCGGTAAAGGTCCCCTTCCCGCATCGTTTCCTGCGACGGATCGCAACCCACCAGTGTGCTCAGGACCGCTGACCACACCATTATCAAACTTATCACTCGCTGTTTCATGACCCTTGCAATCCTTTAATGGCGGGTGTTAGCGCCACTGATGGCGGACGCTAGCACCACACCTCGATTAAACACCACTCCTATACGCCAGCCCAACCGATACCCTACACACCAATCATTAATACCGCGTCGTCACACCCGCAAACACCGTCACGTCGTCCGCAGCCTCCGTCAAACCGATCTGCGTACCCACGTCGAATACCACATCTTCACTCACCGCATACGTCAACCCTCCGCTGAAGATCGCCTGATAGTCCCTCTCGTGGTCCGCGCTAGCGACACCTACGTACTCCACATACGCACCCACCGGCCCCACCACGTCGAACCCCAGCACCACCGTGTGCAAAAACGACGTATCGTACCCGTTGTCGATCGGGTCGAAATCAAAGTCGATCTCAGCCTGGAAGCCCAAGCCCCAGTTCTCCGCCACGTCCCAGCCCAGTATCCAGATGAAGCCGCCCTCCACCTTGTCGTTGCTCATCTGCGTACCCGTAGGCACCTTAATAAACGGCATCACGCCAAACGCCGTCGACTCACCCTCACGCGCATCGTTGCCCCACAGGTTAATCTTCAGCCGTATCTGAAGATCACCGAACCCGTTCACCATCGTAGTTGGCAACCCCGACGTATCCGTCTCCTGCTCGTTGTACGCGCTGAACACAAACTGCACGTCTACATTGTGAAGCAAACCCACCTTCACGTTCGTGTCAAAGACCGTCCACGCGTCGGTCTTCACGCCGTTTACGTCGTCGTGTGTAAAGCTCACGAAGCTCAGCTCCACCTGCACGTAACCCGCATCGACTGTGATCGGGCTCTCCGTCGCGTCGGGCCGATCCGCACTCATCGGCCGCATCAACTCGCGAGGCGTCGGGTTAAACAGGTGATACCCACTCTTGTCGTTCGCACCTCCATCCCCCGCCGACACCGACCCACACCACCCGCCGACCACCGCCACGCCCACAGCAGTCACCGCGAGCCTACCCATCCACTGCCTTTTTAAATTCCTATCCGTAGACACTTCGATTCCTAATTCGTATAATTTTGAGTACTCAAAATATGTTCTCACTATAGACAAACACCCCCGCCTTTGGCAAGTGCCCTTTCCTGACGTAAATTTGACTGCGATCGACAGACTCAAGCCAAGCGCCTCCGCGACGAGCCGAAACCGCCAAGACATGATGCACGTATCACAAGGGGATAGCTGTCAAGGAACGGGGTGGCACGGGTTGCTTGCAACCCGTGAGTCTCGACCAGCCCAACCACCACTTGCAAACAAACCGTGATTGACGCAAAAGGTTACAAATAACTGTGCATCATGTCCGTCAGGGAGCGGACCTCTTCTCGACTTAACGCGATTCGAAAAAAACCTCTGCCCGCCACGAGCACCAGGAACCGCCCCCATGCCCAGCAGTACCGTCGAAAACTACCTCAAACACATTTACCTCCAGCAGCGCCGAGACCAGCTCGTCCCCATGGGCCAACTCGCAACCACCCTCGACGTCGCCCCCGGCACCGCCACCGCCATGGTCAAAGCACTCGCCGAATCGCGCCTCGTCGATTACGAGCCGCGCGAGGGCACCCGCCTCACCGCCAACGGCAAACGACTAGCACTTAGCGTCCTGCGCCGCCATCGGCTCATCGAGCTCTTCCTCGTCGAGGTACTCCACCTCGACTGGTCCGAAGTTCACCAAGAAGCCGAGGAACTCGAGCACGCCGTATCCGAAAAGGTCCTCGAAAAAATCGACACGCTGCTAGGCCACCCCAGCGTCGACCCCCACGGCGACCCCATCCCCACCGCCAAGGGCAAGCTCGCCGCAGTACCCCTCATGAGCCTGGCACAATGCAATACCGACGATCGCGTGCAGATCGCCCGCGTCATTGATCAGGAGCCCAACTTCCTCCAATTCGTCGATCGTTCCGGGCTCACACCCGGCACCGCCGTCGTCGTCAACAGCCGCGACCCCGACGCCGACGCCGTCACCGTATCACCCGAATCAGGCTCAGCGATCACCATAGGCAACGCCGCCGCTCAAAAAATTCTCGTCGAAAAAACCTAATCCCCGATGCACCCCCCCAAACCCGAATTGCAGCCATTGCCACCGAATAAAAGCGATCACGCGGACGAGGTCAGCAGTCGCATGGGCCAAACCGCTACCTAAACGATAAACTGGACACGCGTGAGCATCTTGTCTGCCCCGCTCTGCTTCTAACCAATTTAAGGAACGTAGGTATGAGATTGCATCATGTTTTCGGTTCGGCCCCCGTACAACTGACGGTTGGTGTAACGGTGTTCGTGTTGCTGCTTGGTTGGCATGGGGCTTACGCGGAAACACAGCAAACCGGCACAACCTTAACCGGCAAGGTAATCTTCGAGGGACCAAAGCCCAAGAGAAAGGTCATCCGAATGATGGCTGATCCCCGGTGTGCCGCCCAACACTCCAAGCGAGTCCGCTCGGAGAGGGTGATCGTCAACAAAAATGGAACACTACGCAACGTGGTGGTGTATCTCAAAAGTGGGTTTCAAGGAGAGCCTTTTGAAACACCCGCTCAGCCAGTTATCCTCGACCAAGTCGGTTGCATATACAAGCCACATGTGTTCGCCGCCCAGGCTGGCCAACCGGTGCGGGTCCGCAACAGCGACCCGACGCTGCACAACGTGCACGGTTACACCAAAAAGAACAAACCGTTCAACTTCGTTCAACCCGTCCAGGGCATGGAAAACACGCTAACGTTCAACAAGCCCGAGCAGGCGCTAACGATCAAGTGCGACGTGCATCCATGGATGAAGACCTATGGCTGGGTGTTCGATCACCCGTTCTTCGCGGTTACGGACGAGGACGGAGCATTCACGATCTCCGGCCTGCCTGCCGGTGAGTACGTCATCGAAGCTTGGCACGAGAGGTACGGCACACAAAACCAACGAGTTGCCATCGCGGCCCAGGAAAACAAACAAATACAATTCATATTCGAATCAAAGAAGAAGAAGAAGAAGAAGAAGAAGCAATAGATTCCCTCGGCTGCTAATACCGGGGCACTCTGTCTTCGACCGCATAAAAATCTGTTTACACAAGGACGCCGTCGATTATGCGACACAGTCAAGTCATAGCATTTAGAACGTTTTTTGATTTGGTGTACGGCCCCACCACGAGCCGCGACCGTCAGCGAGCGGTCCCGCATGAAAGAGAGGCTCGATCGTCAAGCCGTACTGCCGTACACGAAACTGAAAAATGCTCTAACACCGGGGTGATCGGGGCCGTATTATCGGCTTTTGTGGCCAGCTTGGTGTTCGTCAGCACGATGCAAGCAGACGACCATGCGGAAAACCTTTCTGAAATCTGGCCCTCGGTCCGTGAAGAGGCGGTGCTTACCTACGCGCCAAACGTTCCGCCGCCGATCAATCGCACAACCCCAGCAATCGTACGTGTCCATCTGGATTCGAGCGTTGTGACCGAAGAGTTAGCGCCGGGGGTTTTGTACAAGTACTGGACGTTCAACGACCACGTGCCCGGACCGTTTATTCGAACCCGGGCCGGGGACACCTTGGAGTTGCACGTAACCAACAGCGACGACAGCGGGATGCCTCACAACATCGACCTGCACGCGGTAACGGGACCCGGCGGTGGCGCGACAGTTACCACGGGTGTCAAGGGCGACCTACGCATCGTGAAATTCAAGCTGCTTCACCCCGGGTTGTTCATCTACCACTGCGCCGCGCCGCCAGTAATGGATCACATCGCCAACGGGATGTACGGCTTGATCCTCGTGGAGCCCGAAGATGGTTTGCCAAAGGTCGATCGTGAGTTCTACGTGCTTCAGAGCGAATTCTACACATCCGATCCCGAATCGGAAGAGGAGGAAAGTGGCGAGGCGAACGATGACAACGAAGAAAACGAAGACGAAGTGGTTTACCCTTATTCCCACAAAGAGGGTCTGATCGAGCACCCACAATTTATTGTCTTCAACGGGCATGTTGGTTCACTAATCGGCGAACAGGCCCTGCACGCCAAGACAGGCGAACGCGTCCGCATCTTTTTCGGTAATGCCGGGCCCAACAAGATCGCATCATTCCACGTCATCGGAGAGATATTCGACAAGGTCTATCGCGAAGCCGATCTGATCAGCCCACCTGCCCGCAGCATCCAGACAACCCTCGTGCCCGCCGGTGGAGCGACGGTCGTGGAATTCGGTGTTGAGGTACCCGGTACCTACACGCTGGTGGACCACGCGATCTTTCGAATCGAAAAAGGTGCTGTGGGGTTCCTAAACGTTGAGGGCGAGCCCAGGCCTGATATTTTCCACTCGGTGGATAGCCCCGTGGATTGCGAAGGATGCCAAGTACAACCCTAGTCACCCGGGAGGACAAGGAGGGGAGGATAATAGGCCGATCTTTCGTCGGTGATCTATAGCGTGCCCGAACAACGATGGCACTCGGCGTAATTAATCGCCATTGGCCCGGTGGCACGGCTTGCTTGCAAGCCGTGAAATACAGATGTCTGTTATACGCATTGCGTATATTTCTAGAGCACCTTGCATAAATAATCGCCATGTCAGTTCTGGAGTAGGGCAGGTCATTGACCTGCCTTCTTCTTGGGGAGATGGAGAATATTCACGCAAGTTGCTCTAATCTTTTACCCATCACTTTAATGACCGCTGCGGGGGGGGGCTAAGCCAATTGATTTCAATAAGCTATGCGCATATTTGGGCCGCGCGTCGCCGAGGCTATTTTTCCTGATTTTTCTTGCGTTACCAATGGCCCCCGAGTAATCTGTCGATATGGGACTTAGCCCGGTCGCTTCCTGAACGCTTGACTGGCCAATAGTGCCCCAATTAAAGACCCGGGCCGAGAGATGCCATTGAGGCGGTTGTTGCTATAGTGTCAGCGGTGCCCAAACGCACGGGCAACGCAAGCACGGGCAACGCAAGATAGTTACTTGTTTTTGAGAGGTTTGACCATCGCCAGAGGACGATTTCAGCCGCAGCAAGCCGACAAAGGCAAACGGCTGCGGTTCAACGAACAGATCCGTGTTACCCCACTCCGTCTGATCGACGAAAACAACGAGCAGATAGGCGTCGTCGAGTTGGAAGACGCCCGACGCCGCGCACTCGATGCAGGGCTCGACCTGGTAGAGGTTTCACCAGGCTCCAAGCCACCCGTCTGCCGTATCATGGACTACGGCAAGTGGAAGTATCAGCAGAAGAAAAAAGAGCAAAAGACCCGACGCCACAGCAAGCAAAGTGAGCTAAAGGAAGTCCGTCTTCGCCCGAAGATCGACGATCACGACCTAAAGATCAAGACCGACAAAGCACAGGAATTCCTCACAGAAGGCAATAAGGTCCAGTTCACCATGCAGTTCCGAGGCCGAGAGATGGCCCACAAAAACCTCGGACTACGAACACTCCAGGACATCTGCACCACACTCGAAGCGGTTAGCAAGGTCGAGATACCGCCCCGCATGGCCGCAGGACGACGCATGACCATGGTCCTCGTCCCCGACTATCAGCGGAATAAGAAGCCTAAGCCTGCCACCGACAAGCCACCCAAAACCGATTCGACCAAAACCCCAACCACCAGCACCCCCGCACCACAACCACCAGCCCCTGCCGACGTCTCGTCAGCTTCACCCGCCGAGTCACCTGCTTCAAGCACCCCAGCCTAAATGCCACCACTTACCCTCGGGTGATCACACCCGTGTTGTAGGGCTGATCATCGACCTGCCATCCCGTAGGTCTGGGCCTGACCGGACAATACTCGTGTAGGGGCCACTGTGTGGACCGCTCCGACGGGGTGGCCTAGAGCACCTTGCATAAATAATCGCCATGTCAGTTCTGGAGTAGGGCAGGTCATTGACCTGCCTTCTTCTTGGGGAGATGGAGAATAATTACGCAAGTTGCTCTAGAGCAACTGACGTAATTAATCTTCACTGACCGGGTGGCACGGCTTGCTTGCAAGCCGTGAAATACAGATGTTTGTTACACCTACGATCCAACTCAAAATGGTAAGTATTGACGCCGGTTGCTCTAAATTGTCTCCAATTGAATCCGAGCATCGCCGCCACAAGCCGCGACCATCAGGGAACGGGCCTGTCTTCAACCGAAGCCCACGCATCCCAATGCGTGGGACCACCCTCCCACTTACCCACCGGTCGTCACACCCGCACCGCTCGTTATCATATTCAGCGATCCGCCACTCGACTCCGAGCCGACACCGACCGTTCAGATCAGCGAAATCAATCCATGCACCACCGCGAGATCGCCTTTGAGTTACCCCCGGGCCGAAAAATTGGACCACGCTACGTCGTCGAATCGTTCCTAGGCAGAGGTACCGAAGGCGAGGTCTACAAAATACGTGAATTGAAAACAGACATCTGCCGTGCCGCAAAGCTCTACTTTTCACACCGCGACCCCAAACACCGCTTGCCGATCACCCACGCGCGAAAGCTCGACACCCTACGACGCTGCCCCATCGTGCTCCAATACCACCACTCCGAGGTCATCACGATCCGCAAGCAAAAAGTCGTCGCCATGATCTCCGAGCTGTGCGAGGGTACGCCCCTGGACCTTTGGCTCGCCAAACACCGCGGACGCAGGCTACACCCATACAAAGCACTGCACGTCCTCTACAACCTCGTTCGGGGTCTCGAAACCATACACGATCAAAAGCAATACCACGCCGACGTCCACAGCCAAAACATCCTGATTAAGCCCATCGGCGTCACGTTCGAGCTAAAGCTCATCGACTTCTACGACTGGGGCAAGCCCACCTCCTACAAGCTTAAGCAAGACGTCGCCGACACCGTCCGCCTCTTCTACGAGTGCCTGGGCGCAAAGCGACACTACCCCAACCTACCGCGTGACATTAAATACATCTGCTCCGGCATGCGCCGGCAACTCATTCTCGAACGATTCCCCACCATGACCGCGCTACGCCGACACCTCGAAACCTTCGAATGGTCGTCCATGACCTAGAGCGTTCTCAATCCACGTGTAGCGTCCGCAACGAGCCGCGCACGTCAGCAAGCGGGTCGTTCACATAAACCGTCGAACCCCGACCCACCCGAAAAATACGTACACGACTCGGCCCCTGCGTCCACAGGTGTCTGCCAAGGTTCAGAGGCAGCACCCAGCGTTTTGGGACAACCACCAGCCCACCCGTGAACCGATCCAGAAACTCACAGATCGACACACAGCACATCCACGCACCCGCATCGCAATAAAATCCAACTGTTGGATCGACCGGGTCAACCCCCTCAACCAACACCCCCCGCAGCCTCACCGCCAACCCATTTGTCACGTCCCACTCATAGACCGCCATGATCGGCTCGTTGCACCCGTCGCGTCGGTACGCCCACCACCGCTCGATCGTCAGCCCCCGCCCCAAGATCAGATCGCGACGCCTGCCCATCGCCAGGTCGTCCTCACCATAAGTCCCGCCCGGGTCCCAGAACACATCTGCCCTACCCGGACACGTCAGCCGAAGTGCCGTGTGATTCGAGAAAAACGCGCCGTAACACACGATCACCTGCAACACACCGCCGCCGCCCTTCGACAGCCCTGTGTCTTGATCGCTTTGATTCGACCCACTCGCCACCGCGACCCCACCATCGACACTGTCCTGCGTCACATCCGCTACCGCCACCCACCCCGCAGGCACCGGCACGCCCAAGTGACAGCCCACCATCAGTTGCGACACCACCACAGCCAGCAGGCACACAGGCCACCCACGCCCAGCCAACCGCATACGCCTTTCAAATTCAATCCAAGACCGCATAGATTTTTCTCGATCCGACCTCGCATAATCTGGAAAACAACAGCCACCGTACGACGGGCGGGCTTCGTCATGTGGATGTTAAACTGAGTAAACAGGGCAAGCCTGGCAATAAAACGAGCCCAAACACTCCAAAAATAATCAAAAAAAAAGATCAACCTTTATATACGAGCTTCTAGATAGCACTATAATAATTCGTGATGAAGTTGTGTCACCATTGACACAGGCCAAAGTGTGAAACGTCGGCAGATTAAAAGGCCTATTTCACCATTTCTCTGAAGCAATGGCTACCGTCGTTTCAAAAGAGAAGAGAGGAATCGAGATGAACAGGTGGACCGCTTTTACGAAAACCGTCCGTATCAATTCGGGCGGATGTTTTTTTGGTTTTTTAATCCTGGCGTTCAGTCTGTCCAGCACAGCCGCTTGGGGGCAAGGGCTTGCAGTCGGCACCACGGGGCAGAGAGTGACCACCCGTTTTAGCGGTCCCGGTAACGACATCACGCACCCGACATTCGCGGAGGACTACTTTGTCAGTACGATCCAGGATACCGCGACATCAATCGGGTCGTATGTCGGTACAGCAAGGGCCATACCGGGCACCGTCGGTTCGCAATCATACCTGGGTTACATCGAAGGCACAGATACTTACGACGGCCGCGCCAGTGCATATTCAGCAACGATGGTGACCGTGACCGGCCCTGTCAGCGGCACGGCGACCATCATGGTCGGCGGGCACATCAACGGAGGAATTGGAATCTTTGGGAGCGATTCCTTTGCCCAGGCGCAGGCATGGTACACCTTTAACGGGGTTCAGAACGTCCGATTGCCAAACGGTTCTACAACCGGCCTCAACTACACCGGCCCCATCTTCGGAAGAACACTCACCCCTGAGACCCTGTTCTTCGACAAAGCGGAGGGGGAAAGTGATGGAACCTCAACATACGATTACAGCCCCCGACAAGATTATCGATTGATTGATGTGCCCCTCGACGCCAATGGAAACGGAAGTTTCTGGATGCAATTGACCCTTATAACCAGGGCATCGGAAGACGGTGATGAAGAACCGAATATCTTTGTAGCCGCGTCGGATTTCAACAACACCATCAACGGATTCCTCGAGCCGATGAGCGCTTCGGTAACGGTCACACCAGCCTCGGCATGGCAGACCAACCCTTTCGGGACGACGGACCCATTCGTTAGCAGTTCTCCCGCACCGGGGACGCTCAACGTTTCAGGTATTAACTCGTTGCCGCTGCCTCCCGACATCGGAGACATACCCGAGCCGGGGACCATGGCCCTAATGATCCCTATCGCTATCGGATTACTTCGCCGACGACCACGCAGCGAAAACCTGTAGAGCCAAAGGCCTCCAGAGCATTCCCAATTAACCTGTGGCGTACACAACGAGCCACGACCGCCAGCAAGCAGGCTGATCTTCAATCGAAGCCCACGCATTGCAATGCGTGGGGCCATTTCCACCACTTAGCCACGGGTGAACACACCCGTGGATCCCATTGGTACCCATGTAGCTTGCAGGTCCGCCCCTGCCCGGACAATTGGCCGGGTGCCACGGCTTCAGCCGAAGACCAAGCCGTGCTCACTTCACCACAGCCACGACAACATCCAAAATCCCCAGCGACCCCAGCACCACGCTGATCACACCGTTGACCGTAAGAAATGCGATGTGCAGGTAATGCCTCTCCGAACGCCAAACCAGCACGTGCTCAACCACCAGCAGCGCCGTGACGATCCCGACCCCCACCGCAAAACCTACTCCCAACACACCGCTGACCCTCCACAGCCCAATCAGCAACGCCGCCGCCGCAACGTGCATTGCCCTGCTCACCCACAGCGCTCGCCTCACACCCAAACGCGCGGGCAATGAATACGTACCCACCTCGCGATCCACACCCACGTCTTGCAGCGCGTAGATCACATCAAACCCCGCCACCCAGCACGCCACCATCCCCGCCAAAACCCAAGGCTCGACCACACCCAAGTACCCCGGCTCAATCGCGATCACCGCTGCCAACGGGCTCAACGCCAACGCACTGCCCAGCCACAAGTGACACAGCACCGTAAATCGCTTCGCATAGCTGTACCCACCCAGCCACACCAGCACAGGTAGCGACAGCGCCAACGGATACGCGTTGCCCCAAAACACCCAGAACAATCCCGTCGCACACACAAACCCGACCCCGCACACCACCGCTGACGCCAGCACAAACCCACCCGTGAGCCGACCACCCGGGATCGCCCTGCCCATCGCCCTCGGATTCACCGCATCAAGCTCCGCGTCCGCCCACCGGTTGATCGCCATCGCCACCGTGCGTGCCAGCACCATGCACACCACGATCAAGGCAAACGCACCCACGCTCGGCAGCCGCGACACGTGCGCCCCAGCCAAAAACGCCGCCAGCAACGCGAACGGCAACGCAAACACCGAATGGCTTACCTTGACATCACCCGCCAACGCACCAAGCTTCGCTAACAAACCCACCGCCGGCGAGTCGCTCTCCGACCCCAGCACCCCGCGATCAAACCCCGTTTGACTCTGTGACCGTACCAGCGTCATGATTCAACCCGAGAACGATCACCCAACGCGCCGCTGCGCGTGTGCACACCCACGTCCTGACCCCACCGCACCTTCAATCTATGATCGATTTCAAGAAGGTCCAGCAATCGCCCCACCACAAAATCAACTAAATCATCAATCGTCCGAGGCATCATGTAAAACCCCGGGCTCGCCGGGCACACCACCGCACCCGCCTCCGTTGCCGTCTGCATATTTCGCGTATCAATCAAACTCACCGGCATCTCTCGATGAAGCAAGACCAACCGCCGCCGCTCCTTGAGCGTCACCGCAGCAGCCCGATGCAACAGGTTCTGCGCCGAGCCGTGCGCCACCGCCGAAAGCGTGTTCGACGAGCAGGGCACCACAACCATACCGTCGTGCAGAAACGACCCGCTGGCAATCGACGCACCCACATCCCGGTAGTGATGTAATTTCAACTCACCCACACGACCCGAGCCTACCACACCACCCGCGCCACCCGACAACGCATCGAGATCGATCCCCTCCATACCCAGCTCGTCGTGGAGCATCCGCTGGCCCAAAGGGGAAACCACCAAATGCGTCTCTATACCACCACCCACCAGCAGACGGATCAACCGCTGCGCGTAGATCGCTCCGCTGGCACCGCTGATCCCGACCACGACACGCCTGTGCATACCCATGCCGATATTCTACTTGCCCCGGCAGGCCAAGCGAAACAAATATCAACTGATCCGCTCAACCCTCAGCCACCGTCCCACCCACTTAGCCACGGGTGATCACACCCGTGACACCCGGCACCGCCACGGGCAACGCGAATCCGTCCTACCCTTTCTTCTTGGGCACCGCTTTGAATTTGATCAACGCACCGTCCTTTTGCAGCACAAAGGACAGCATCCGAATCTTCTTATGATTCAGCTTAATCACCGGGTCAAATGCCTTCCCGTCAAAGACCTCTGTAATCTTCTCCGCCGCCTTGGCAAACTCTGAACTCCCCCCACGCGACCCGACCGCCTTGCTAGCCGCCTTCACGCCCGGCATCCGCAGCCGACCGCCTCGAATACCCCGCACCTGGATAATCGCCTCACCCTTTTTGATCACCACACGACTGACCAAGCTGACCACCTGACTAATCGGGGGCTTCTCAAACCGAAACGCAATCACCAAATTTTCCCCCTCAATCGCGAGCATCGGCTCCTCAATAAAATCCGGGATACTCACCCCCTGATTCGAAGCCCAGCCGTCCAGCCGCTGGTTCATCCACGCGTTGATCTCTTCCGTCGTCAACAGCAGCGAATGGACCGCATCGGGGTTCTCCGCCATCGCCGCCGCTACCCCATCCTCGATATTCTTCGCCGACCCCGACCCCTGACCGCCCGAGCCAGCTGCGCTCGACGAACCACCCGCGCCACCACTCGACACCACCGCCGAGAGCTTGTCGAAGATCCGCTTCTCCACCGACTCCGCGATCACCAATCGCTGCTCCGGCGTGGTCGACTGGAGATATTTTTCGTGCTCCACCCAGTACGTCGGCTCAGATTTCCACAACCAATAGCACCACGCCCCTACGACACCGCTCAAGACCAGCACAATTAAAATGACACTGCCGCAACCCACACATCGTTTTTTAGGGGCACATTCACCTGATGCCTCGGATGAAAACGGGTTCTGATCAGCGTTATCCATAACGTAATTTTTCCTTTTTCATGCACTTTGAAAAACACCCGATCACCGCTGCGCTTTGATCCGATAGACCTCCGCAACAATCTGTTGAACGTCGCCCTCGCCCCCGTCCTGATCGCGTAGCGCCTGATCGATCCACACCTGAGCCTGCGCCCGGTTTTCGCCCAATTCCAGCAACACACCCAACGCCTCACGAGCCTTACCCCCTTGCGACCCGTCGCCCGGCTCGCCCAAATCAGCCGCCCCACCACGCGAATCACCCGCCTCCAACGAAACAAAGCGGTCGACCTTACCCCGCAGCGTCACCACAATCGTCTCAGCCGTCCGACGACCGATCTCAGGCAACGTCTGCAACAGCGCCACGTCCCGATCAGCGATCGCGCCTGCTAGACGACCCACGTCCACCGTCATCGCACGCAGCGCTCGACGGTTGCCGATACCCTTGCACGTCGTAAATAGCTCGAAAAACCGGCGATCCTGCCTGCTCAGAAATCCCGCCAGCCGCGGGGTCATGGTCGCGCCCTGCGCCTGCGACTCGATGAAGTACATCGTCACCAGCCCCACCGGTTGTCCGATCGAGCCGTCCAGCCGGGCAGCCGTATACGCCGGCAGCAAAATCTCATACGTCAGCGCGCTACCGTCCGGCCCCTGCACCCGTACCAGTGCAACGCCCTCTTCAATCGACTCGAGTACACCCTCTATACCAGCGATCATACGCGCCGATCATAACCACATACCCACCACTGCAACAGCACCCCGCCATCCTCACGGGGTCCGTTTGAAACCACGCATCACCGCCACCAACCAAACGCATCAGCAACCGAGCCTTTTATCCTCATTTAGCCACGGGTGATCACACCCGTAGCATCCCATTTATACCCGTATAGGGTCCGCTATACAGACCACGCCGAGTCATACCAATTCAATTTAATACTTGTGCGGCGTCTACGATCGCGGGGATAGGACAGGCAATGGCTTACATCACTTGCGACGCGCTGAAAATATACGCAATGCGTATCAGATGCAACCCGTGTGCTCGAATGCCACTACCAGCTTGTCGCAAGTGCGAATCGTAACCCGTCCCCTTCCCGCACAGTTGTCACCACTTGCCCACGGTCTTATCCTTTAACCCCGATGACGCCTTCAATACAAACACGCCCACCACGCGCCAACAGCCTCCTGATGGCACTCTTGGCACTGACGATCTCACTCG
>JAJRXX010000014.1 GCA_024276075.1 Planctomycetota bacterium | reverse complement strand
GTCCTTGACGCCCGCCGCGTCTGGCGCTGCCGTGGTGGTGACGGCCAGTGCTGCGTGGCGCGAAGCGTCGTCCTGCTCAAGCTCGTGCAATTGGGTATCGAGTTGGTCGGTCGAGATCGGCCCCGAGGCGAGGGTCTGGACCGCTTGGGTATCGTCGGTGGCATTGAATATCAGATCGAGCCTTGCGGTGGCGTTGGCCCCCAATTCCAGTTGCAGCAGGTCGCCGACGATTGAGGTTTCCGTAAACGCACAGACCGACCTTGCCTCGCCGAAGCTACCCCGTGCAAGTGACTGGGCCGTGTGCAGGCTGCCGCGTGAGCCGCCGACGTACCGGTACCTTGATGTGGTGCCCTCGTGGCTCAGTAATTTCGTGCCCGTGCCGTCAACAAGCGTACGACGGACGACGCCGAAGTGGCTAATCGAGGTCACGCGGTCTTTGTCTTCGTTGACCTTGACCAGGAAGCTGCCGAGCTTGCCCTGCTGCGGACCGGGTTCGAGTAGCCGCACCTCCTTAAACCACCGGTCCTCGCTGGTCTCGAACAATTGGTGACGCAAAAACGGGTTCAAATAGGATGATGTCAGAAACGTCTGAGGCTCATCGGAGAGGTTGCGGGCCAAAAGAGAAAAGCATATCTCCTTCTGCTTGGTGACAAAGACGCGCAGCGCAAATCGCAGCGAGGGAAGCTGCGTGACAAAATACGCAGCACTACTCGACAAGACGGTGTAGCGCTTGGCCTGAGACGCATCGGCGCCGCAACCGGTACACGGCACGGGCATGAGCGAAACGACATCATGGGTGCCGCCCGCTTTGGGCAGACACGCGAAGAAAGCGACGTTGGGCTCCTGACCCTCACCGGCACGCAGGAAATACGAAAACAGCCCCTCGTTGGCGTGCATGTAGCCCGAGGCGTAAACCCAAAAGTTGAACCCGCCCTGGCCATAAGGGTATCGGCTATCACCGTTATCACGAGGCAGCGCTAACACGTTATTGTTATCGAGAAAATATGTGTGGCCGGGCATCTCGGCTTCACCGGCACGGGCTGACTGGCTCAACAAAGCATCGGCTTGGGATACGATGGCGTCGACTCGGGATTCAAAACTCGTCATATAAATTACCTATTCAACTACTGTTGCTAGCACGCAATGAAAAAGACTTGGCGTGGATTGGCTCCCATCCAATCAGTGAGATCATGCACCCGCCACTGTGACGGTAAAGGACGGCACATTTTGAGGTTTTGGCCCCAAATTGCAACCCCTAGAGCCGCAAAAAAACTCTACCCGATGGGCAAACTTAGGGAACATTTTAGGGAACATTATAGACAGGCGTGCGGTAACTATTTCAAAATCCCTCTCCCCTCCAGGGGAGAGGCTGGGTGAGGGGTGAAAGCCTTGTAAATCATGGGCGCTCGACCCTCCCCCTACCCCTCCCTAAAAGGGAGGGGAACTATGAAAACGGCTCTAGATAAGAATCGTCGATGCGCAGCAACGCAACAGTCAGTGCATAAATTTGAGCACCGCAAAGCCGCCCACGAGCAGGATCACGAACACCAGGCACAAGAGGTTGAAATACTTATCAATCAACGGCAGCGCCTTGGGCCCGATCCACCAGAAGGCCAGCGCGACGCCGTAGAACCGAAGCGCCCGACCCACCAGACAGGCTAGCGCGAAGATCAACAGGTTCATCTTGGCGAAGCCCGCGGTGATTGTCAGCAGCTTAAAAGGTATGGGCGTCAGAGCGGCGACGAATACATACCACTGGCCGCGTGCATCGAACTCACCGGCGAGCCATTCGATGCGCTCCTGGGTAATACCGGGGATCACCAATGCCCAATCGATCAGCCCATAGCCGATGATGTAGCCGAGGAACGCGCCGAACACACTGGCGATCGTCGTCACGGTCGCAAACCATAACGCCTTCTCGCGGCGCCCTAGGCACAACGGACCCAGCAACACATCAGGCGGGATCGGAAAAAAACTCGACTCGGCGAAGCTCAGCGAAAACAGGGCTGTGGTCGAGTGCTTGTGATGGGCAAACGACAAAACCCAGTCGTAGAGGTGACGGTGAATCGCCCACCGCGATACGGGACCGACCACGGCCTCGGCTGCGACAACCTCGTCAGGTGTTATCGGTCCGTCAGTGGTCTGGGGGGCCGGCTCGTGCGTGTCGTGTGGGGTCTGGATCATGGGATCATGTATCGGCTAATTGATGGTGTTGTCCCAGCATATAAACCGGTTTACCTTTTATCCAAGCGTCGGTATCGTGGTGCGAGACATCCGGGTCGGAGCGGGCGGTCCATGGCAAACGCGCAGCAATCAAAAGAATCTTGGGGCACGCGGGTCGGCGTGATCATGGCGGTGACGGGCAGCGCCGTGGGTCTGGGTAATTTCCTGCGCTTCCCGGGGCTCGCGGCACAGTACGAAGGCGGGGCGTTCATGATCCCGTACTTTGTAGCCCTGCTGGTGCTTGGACTGCCCCTGGCGTGGGCGGAATGGGCGATGGGCCGGTTCGGCGGGAGACACGGGTTCAACTCAGCGCCGGGCATTTACAGATCAATCTGGCGAAATCGACTGGCCCCGTATTGCGGCGTCCTGGGGCTGCTGATCCCGGTGGTGATCTACATGTACTACGTGCTGATCGAGTCGTGGTGCCTGGGGTACGCGTACTACTTCCTCACAGGCGAGATGGCACAACTGGGCGCCCAGGCGACGCTACCGGGCGGAGGACTCGACAAACAGGTCTACGTGGATTTTTTCAACTCGTTCACGGGCGCGGATGCAAACGGGGTGTCCACGTCGGGCCAGGGCGTGTCGGCGCTGGTGTTCCTTGCGATCTGCTTCGCGCTCAATTTCGCACTGATCTACCGAGGTCTGCGGCGGGGGATCGAAAAGTTTTGCCTGATCGCCATGCCCGCGTTAATCGTGTGCGCGGTCGTCGTGCTCGTGCGCGTGCTGACGCTGCCGGGGATCACCAGCGGGCTTGGGTTTATGTGGAACCCACGGACCGACAATGTGGGTTTCGTGCAATCCCTGCTGAACGCGGACATGTGGCTGGCGGCGACCGGGCAGATTTTTTTCTCGCTATCGGTCGGGTTCGGGATCATCGTCACGTACTCGAGCTACCTGAAAAAGGACGACGACATCGCGCTGAGCTCGCTGACAGCCAGCGCGGGCAACGAGTTTTGCGAGGTGGCGTTGGGCGGGCTGATCACGATCCCCGCAGCGTTTTTGTTCCTAGGAGCTGTTCAGGTGACAGCCGCGTCGGGGTCGTCGTTTAATCTGGGTTTTATGACCCTGCCGATGGTCTTCGAGTCGATGCCCATGGGCCGTGCGATGGGGTTCCTGTTTTTCTTCCTGCTGTTCCTTGCTGCGGTGACCAGCTCGCTGTCGATGCTCCAGCCGGCCATCGCGCTGTTGGAGGAGGGGTTGGGCCTGAACCGGCGGGCGTCGGTGGCGCTGCTGGGATTCATCACACTGATGGGCACGGGGTTCATCTTCTATTTTTCCAAGGGGACGCTGGCACTGGCAACGTTCGACTTCTGGGTGGGGACGTTTTTTATCTTCCTGCTGGCGCTGTTTCAAACCATATTATTTGGATGGGTACTGGAAATCGACCGGGGCATGGCGGAACTCGATAGCGGGGCCCAGATACGGGTGCCCAGGGTTGTCGGGTACATGCTCAAATACGTCTCACCCGTGTACCTGTCCGTGATATTCGTAGCCTGGCTGTACAAACAGATCACCACAAAAGACGGCAACATGTTCCACGTCGTCGCAACGAAACCGATAGCGACGATGGCGGTGGCCTTCATCGGACTCGTAACGCTGCTGTTCGTGTTCCTAATCGGGCAGTCGGTCAAACGATGGGAATTGGTTGAACAAAACCAGCAAGAGGTACAGATATGACAGCCGGCGGATGGGTAATCATGCTGCTATCGGTCGGGGGGGTCACGGGCCTATTGGCATGGTGTATCAACAAGGTACTGCGCGAGCCCCAAACCTCACAAAAATTACACAGCCAAACGGATATCGACACCCACGACGCGGATTAAACCCCCATCGGGTGGCACAAGTTTCAAGTGGGATTGGTATCACATCTGCTTTGGGTAGCCGATGCGTTGCGTGAGCATCAGGTGCAGCATGTGCAATACACGGCTAACGACCGCGTCGTCGCGGGTCGCGGTCAAACGGCCCTCCAGCAACGCCTGCCCCAACAGGTCCTTGAAACCGGCGCTGCGATCGGTCAATTGCAGCGTCGCCTGCCAGACGTCAGCAGTAAATGTCTCGAACCCGGGCTCATCAATCGGGTAAACAAAACCCGCACCGCTGTAGATACCCGCGTCCTGATCGTCGGGGCCGGTAAAGATCGTGTAACGAATCGTGGCGTTCGTAGCGGTGGCGTCGATCGGTGTGCGTCCCGGGCGGGGCTTCCAGAACATGCGGATGACCACAGCCTGGACGGGTTTGTCGGCCGGACCATCCAAAAGGACCAACGTCACGTTATTGTGATCGTCGAGGCTGTAGTAGCTCGAATCGAATCCACCGATCAACTCGATATTCGGATTGGCTTGGCTACGCAACGCCAAGTTACCCACGTCGGGGGAGGTGCAGGCGACAAGCGTCCACCCTAAAAAAGCGCTTAACAAAATGGAATTTGAAAATAAGATCGAATAAGACGAGGAAACCCACTGCCTGACGGTCGCGGCTCGTAGCGGAAACACGATGGAGCAATCGATTTGGTTGAGTCTCATTTTGTTAGGTGCTCTAAGTTGAATTTATCATCGGCACCATGCACCGGCGTCAAGCCGCGGTCAATCGGCGACATTGGCAGCCTCGGGGGTCTGGGCTTGGCCCGCTGTGTCCCCACGGCCCGGCACCTTGATACCCAGGCACGTCAGCGCATCACGCTCAACGATGCCTCGCAACTGCTCACGCGGCACAGTCGGCAGGTGTGTGCCCTGGATGAGGGTATTGACCGAGTACATATTCAGTATCGCCTGCCCAGGCGTTGTAAATGGATAGTCGCTGCCGAACAGCAAACGATTGACCACACCCTGCTGATGTGCCAGCAGCAAGGCGTTATACAACTGCCAGGGCCGACGGGTCAGATCAGAAATGTCCGCGTAGCAATGCTGGTGTTTGCCTATTAAGACCATCGCCTGATCCGCCCACGGAAACCCTACCCCCGCAAGGATTAACCGCAGCCCTGGAAACGTGCGTGCCACCTCGTCGAAGAGGTAGGGCTGGCTAAATTCCAGTATCGCCGAACCGCCGAAGTGCGTGCCCGGGTGCACCATGACCGGTAGCCCCAATTCCTCGCACCGTTCGTATAGCCTCATCGCCCGCGAATCGCTGGGGTGAAACGCCGCCGCTGCGGGGCTGATCGTCACACCCACCAAGCCCAGCTGCATCGCCTCATTGACCGCCGCCAAAAATCCGTCGGCATTCGGATCGACCCCCGCAAATCCGAGGTATTTTTCCGGGTTGCGTACCACGTAACGTGCCACCTGCCCAGCCGGGATCGACGCGCCCAGATGCCTGCTCTCAAAGCCAAGAATCACCGCATAATGAACGGTCTCCATGGCCTGGTCATAAGCTGAGACCGACATGTCAGGCCGATCCCAAGGGTCCCCCAACGACCGTCGCACCGCGTCGGCGGCGTCAGAGCCAAGCTGGTCGAGCGACTCCCATATCTGGGTGTGCATATCCACGATCACACCCGGCTGCGTAGAGGCGGGCGTCGGCGCCAGCCCTGACGGGGTGCCCGGGTCCGCTACAGGTGGAACCGACGGTGAACGCTTTGGAGGGACAGGAGACATCGTTAATTAATGGTACCCAAGCGGTTGGTGCCAGCCAAACCCAAACAGGTCACCAAGGCTTAATCGGCTGTTGATTGCTTTGGGGTGTAACGGCTGTGAAAAGTTAGCCACAGATGGGGTTAATGGTTTTCCTGATCGTATTTGGCAGCGGTCATCATGGCATCGAGCTGGGCCGTATCAGTGGGCTCGACCTTGATTAGCCAACCCCGTTCGAACGGGTCTTGGTTGATGATCGACGGGTCGTCGATGACGAGTTGATTGACCTCTACGATCACGCCATCAATCCCGCAATACATATCACTGGTCGCCTTGACTGATTCGATCTCGCCGAAGCTTTCGCCCGCCTTGATCGGCCCCTGCGTCTTGGCCACGTCGACATACGTGATATCCGTCAGTTCATCGACGGCAAACTTGCTCAACCCGATCGTCACCAAGCCGTCTTCGGGCTTGTGCCACTCATGCGTCTGGAGGTATTTACGGTCGTGCGGTGAAGCCATGAGCTTGTGCTCCTGAAACGCGATTCGCTATCGATTGTTTGAGACGATCCGCTCCGACCTTATCCCTTTGCCCATTGGATGAGGATGTCCGCCACCTCGGGCCGGGTGAATTCCTGAGGCGGTCGCTGGCCGGCTTTGAGCATCTCGCGGACCTTCGTGCCTGACAGGAATATCTGGTCGCCTTCGAGCTTGGGAAAAGTCTTGCCCGAGACCATGCCCTGCGCCTTTTTGCTGTAGGCTGCGTGCTCGAACTTGAGCGGGGTGATCTTGATATCGCCGTCATTAAAATCATCGAAGATGGCCTGCGCGTCGTAGGTGCCGTAGTAATCGCCGACGCCTGCGTGGTCACGCCCGACAATGAAGTGGCTCACGCCGTAGTTCTGCCGTATCAGAGCGTGCAGCACAGCCTCACGTGGGCCCGCGTAGCGCATGGCGGCGGGCATGACGCTGAGCATGGTGCGATCGGATACATAGTAGTTCTCAATCAACTTTTTGTAGCACGCCATCCGCACGTCGGCGGGAATGTCGCCCGGCTTGGTCTCGCCCACGAGCGGGTGGATCAACAAGCCGTCGCAGATTTCCAGGGCGCACTTGGTGAGGTACTCGTGAGCACGGTGGATCGGGTTACGCGTCTGGAACGCGGCCACGGTCTTCCAACCGTGTTTTTCAAAGGCCTCGCGAGTCTTGGCGGGTGGCAGCCGGTGTTCCGTGAACTGCTCACCAGGTTGCTTCTCTGGCGTGACCGTGATCACGTCGATCGGACCGGCAACGAGCCAATTACCCTCGTCCAAGACAGCTTTGACACCGGGATGCGCCTCGTCGGTCGTGCGGAAGACGTTCGGGATCTCCAGGTCCTTATCGTGAGCGTATATCTCCTGAACATCGATGACCGCCATGAGCGTGCCGTCAGAGTGCTTCAGCGCCGCGCGGCCGCCAACCTTCAGCGAACCCTTGACCGCATCGTCGACCGCCAGTGTGATGGGAATGGGCCAGGCCGTACCGTTAGCCAAACGCATATTTTCACAGATCGACTTGAAGTCAGCCTGCCCAACGAAACCTGTAAGCGGGCTGAACGCACCGATGGCGATCATCTCCAGATCGCAGGCTTGCTTGGTACTAAGAGTGACCACCGGCAGACTCGCAGCTTCGTCGGACAACCGTGACGCGGCGCCCGCGTCTGCGATGCGGTTGACCAGCGCCCCGCCGTGTGGGTCAATAAGTGATTTTTGAGACATCGTTTAAACTCTCCTACCCAATGTTTAGTCCGGGCTTGTCAGATTGAAGCTAGGGATACTAGTAGCCTAACCGGTTGGCTGCAAATGCTTATAATTAAGCCAAAGATTTGATTTTTGAGCAGGGTAATGGAATAGTCTAGCAACCCTCTTTAATTATTATTGATAACAAGAAAGAGTTGTATTTATGCGCACTTACCCAATCGTAACAGGTTTTGCCTTGCTTTTAGTCGCAGGGATTGGCCACACTCAGGCAACCGACTCTCACCCGCTGCCACTCGACGGCTCACAGCCCCGGTCACTTACAGCCGACGCCGTCCAGGTCGATGCTCTGAAAACTACGGCATCGAACAAAGCTGTGGGCACCTACAGCGCGGGCGGCTCCGGCCACCCGATGGAGGGTCGCAAGGCACCCCCGATTAATCTGAAGGACCTAAACGGGAAACAACTCCAGACCGGCCAAATCAAAGCCGATGTCATCGTGCTGGACTTCTGGGCGACGTGGTGCCCGCCGTGCCGCAAGGGCCTGCCGCTGTTGCAACAGTTTCAAAACTGGGCTAAACAAAATAAGAAGTCCGTCGCAGTCTTGACGGTTAACCTCAGAGAGACGCCCCAAAAGGTCCGCAAGTACTGGAAAGAGCAGAAATTTAACATGCCCGTGCTCATGGACCGCCAAGGCGACACCGCTAAGGCATATGGCGTACAAGGAATACCTCAGACGGTGATCATTCACCAAGGCCAAATTGTACGCGTGCATGTCGGCTACTCGCCCAACATGGCGAACATGCTCAAGGCCGAAGTCGAAGAGTTACTCGCAAAAAGCAACGACTGATCAGCGCGGAAAAACACAGCGAACCTAGGGCCTAGGTACTGCCGGACAGTTTCAACCGGGAGCGGATCTCGGTCAAGATGAGCTTGGCTTGGTCGAGGTTCTTTCGGCTGGGCATGTAGATGTCGATCGTCGTCGTGTCGGTCCTTACCCCGATCACGAGGATTTTAAACTCGTCACCCAGCGCCGATTTGACCCAGAATTGACCGTCGATATTGGTGGTGCTGCTCGAGACAACCGCTAGCCTCAGCGCCCGAACGGTATCGCGCACCAGAGATACGACAATCGCTGGCGGCTGCTCGACGGTGTGCGAAATGGAATAGCGGAATTTTTCGTCTCGGTTTAACGAGTCACAACCCACAACCACCGACACAAGCCCAACCAACAAGGCCTGGATCAAACGGGTTTTGACGCCGTATTGCCGCATTTCAAAATACCTTAATACACACTCGGATAGCCAACGACCCCGATACCGACGCTACGCTCAGACAGCAACGCCGAATCATGGCTTAACACCAAGAGGATACACAAACCCTCGCCTCGATGCAGCCGGTGTATTATGGGTAGGGCGTGTTCCGCTACCATAAGATGGGATATCCGAGATGACGATCATGACCGATCGAAAATTACCTGACTTCAATATCCCCAGCGACCTTGCGGAAATATTGCTGGCCTGCCAAGGCTATGCGGTCGCCGGCTCCGTGGACGAACTGGTGGAGCTGTCCACGCGCGACGCGGTAAACGGGTGGCAAGAGGTCGCCTACGACGTCCCTGGACAAGGTCCGGTGGTTGAAGCGCGGGTCTGCCGAGTGAAAAACGGTGTAGCGGCGAACTACCTCGAGCCCTACATGCGCCGCCGCGACCCGGATTGCATGGTCATCGGCGACGATAGGCCGACAAACAAACCGCGGTACATCGATCGGTTCGGCCAACCGTTTAGCGAATTGAGAACGGAAACGTTTAACTGGTTCAAAGGCCAGGAACTATCGGTATTCCCGTTCATCGCTGGCGTCGGTGACGCGGGACTCGACGCGGTGGCTGTGGTACCCGCCAATGCGGGGTTCTTCGCACTGGGCCTGGCGCTGCTTCAAGGCTTGCTGACCCCCAAAGACCTGGCTGCGGACTTCGACCCAAAGGCCATCATCTACGTGGCGCCACCCTTCCGCCACACACGATTCGACGGCAAGCAGGTCGTCGTCCACCACCGCCGATCAAAATTACACGAACTATTCAGCTACAACCTCTACCCCGGGCCTAGTGCGAAAAAGGGCATCTACGGCGTGCTGATTAGCCTGGGCGAAAAGGAAGACTGGATCACCGCTCACTGCTCGACGGTCCAGGTCGTGACGCCGTATGACAACAAAGTCACCATCATGCACGAGGGCGCCAGCGGCGGCGGCAAAAGCGAGATGCTCGAACACGCCCACCGCGAACTCGATGGCCGCCTTAAGCTGGGCACGAATCTGGTCACCGGCGAGAAACGACTGCTGACAATCCCACGCACGTGCGAGCTTCGCCCGGTCACAGACGACATGGCGTTGTGCCACCCGTCGTTACAGAAAGATAACGGGTTGCTGGGGCTCAAGGATGCTGAAGACTCCTGGTTTGTACGCGTCAACCACATCACAGAATATGGCACCGACCCGCACCTGGAACGGCTAACCATCCACGCCCCGCGCCCGCTGATGTATCTGAACATCGAAGCCACGCCCGGTGCCACGTCGCTGATCTGGGAACACGTCCAGGACAGCCCGGGCAAGCCCTGCCCAAACCCTCGGGTGGTCCTGCCCCGCGAAATTGTCCCCGGGATTGTGCACGGGGCTGTGTCGATTCAAATCCGCAGCTTCGGCGTGCGCACCCCGCCGTGTACAAAAACCAAGCCGACGTACGGCATCATTGGGCTGTTCCACGTCCTGCCACCCGCGCTGGCGTGGCTGTGGCGCCTCGTCGCGCCACGCGGGTATAACAACCCCTCAATCACCGACAGCGAGGCGCTCAGTTCCGAAGGCGTGGGCTCGTATTGGCCTTTTGCTACGGGCAGGCTTGTCGATCAGGCAAACCTCCTGCTGTACCAGATCCGCCAGACGCCCAGGACGCAGTACATCCTGATACCCAATCAGCACATTGGCGCGTGGCGGGTAGGGTTCATGCCGCAATGGCTCACACGCGAGTTCCTGGCACGTAGGGGCTCGGCGCGGTTTTCCACAAGCGATATCGAACCGGCTCGGTGCGGGTTGCTGGGCTACTCGATCAAGTCCGTGGTGATCGAGGGCACGCCGATCCCCACGTCGATGCTGTGCGTCGATCAGCAGACCGACGTCGGACCCGAGGCGTACGACCGCGGCGCCGAGATTCTCAAAAACTTCTTCCACAACGAGTTAAAAAAATACCTCGACCCCGACTTGGAACCGCTGGGCAAACAAATTATCGAATGCTGCCTCGACAACGGCCCGGTGGAGAACTACCTCGACATGCTCCCCGGGTCTGAGATGATGACCGACGACAACGAGTAACTCGATACTAGCCCTACACCAAAAACCCTCATAACGTAGTTATATGCACGCGTCCGATCCTGACAGATCATTGGAGGTCAACGGCTCATTCACCGCAAGCTACCGTCATACGCTGCGATTCACGACGGGCGTGCTGCGTCCTGAAAATGCGACACTCGTGGACGTGTTTTCAAATGCGCACACCAGTGACAGCGTCGCCACACACAGCCCCGGTAACGCGCCCAACCGGGTGCTGGCGTTTTTGGACAAGGGTGTATTAGCCCGCCAACCGGACCTGCCCGGTCGTCTGTGTGATTACGCCCAAGCACACGCCGACCGGATCACCCTGCCGCAACCTGCGCTTACCGTACCGGGGGGCGAGCGGTGCAAAAACGACAAGACGGTGTTCGACGACATCTGTCGAGCGATCCACGACGCCAAGCTCTGTCGGCACAGCTTTGTACTAGCAATCGGGGGCGGCGCCATGCTCGACGCGGTCGGCTTCGCCGCGGCCGTAGCGCACAGGGGCATCCGCCTGGTTCGGCTGCCCACGACGACACTCGCACAGGCAGACGCGGGTGTCGGGGTCAAGAACGGCATCAACTCGTTCGGCAAGAAAAACTACCTCGGCACATTCGCGCCGCCCTGGGCGGTGATCAACGACGCTGACTTCCTGACCACACTCGACGACCGCGATTGGCGCGCGGGCTTCAGCGAAGCGGTCAAGGTCTCGCTGGTCAAGGACCCCGCGCTGTTTGACCGTATCTCAACCACCGCGACGGCGATTACCCAACGCGATACCGACGCAGCCTTGCCGATCATCCAACGCTGCGCACGGTTGCACCTGCAACACATCGTCGAAGGCGGCGATCCGTTCGAGTCGTCAAAAACCCGGCCCCTGGACTTCGGACACTGGTCGGCACACAAGCTCGAGCAGATGACAAACTACCGGCTGCGCCACGGCGAGGCCGTCGCGATCGGCATCGCCCTGGACGTGGCATACAGCGCGCTGCTCGGCATGCTCGGCTGGCGCCAAGCAGAGGCGATTACCCAATGCCTGACCGACTTGGGGTTCTCACTGCACGACTCAGCAGTGCAAGACGGGGCTACGCTGCTTGAGGGCTTAGCTGAATTCCGTGAACACCTCGGCGGGCCACTGTGTATCACCCTCTTGGCGGGGATCGGCAGACCCGTGGACGTACACGAGATCGACCGCGACCTGATGCTCCGAGCGATCGACCACCTGCAGGCCCAGCCCGCGTGCCGGTAACACCTGCCCGCACCCCGACGGATTATTCGTGTCCGGCCGCGTCCGGCCGTTACGTAATCGGCTAGGCAAATGGCCGCCGATCGATCATGATGGATGACCATGACCAACCCACGCTCATCCTGCCCCATGACATACCGCCAAGCGGTCGATACCTACTTCCTGGAGCACCGGTCAAAGCTCATTGACGTGGCCGCGTTCCTCGATCGGCTTGACCGCGCATCGGACCAACAGAAACCGGCACAGGAAGACCACCGCGTCGCGGCGCTACGCAATGCCATGTCGATCCTGTTGGACGGCCAACCCGACCGTGCCAAGCGCGTGCTGGAACAATTAAGCGACCCGAGCCGATCGCCCACCGACACAACCAGCCCACCCGCTAGCGGCGCCCACCACGACACTCAAGACCAGACGACACCTTAATCAATCCACAAAACGACTCCGACACGACTACCGTGAACTACATCGACCCGCACATCCACATGGTCTCGCGCACGACGGACGACTACCAGCGCATGGCGATGGCGGGATGCGTAGCGGTGACGGAGCCAGCGTTCTGGGCGGGGTTCGACCGGGTTTCGCCGCAGGGGTTCGACGGGTACTTCCGGCAATTGACCGAGTTCGAGCCGTCCCGGGCCGCGGCGCACGGCATTGATCACTACTGCTGGCTATGCATCAACCCCAAAGAAGCGCAGGACCTGACCCTGGCACGCGAGGTGATCGGCATGATCCCAGCATTCCTGGATCGGCCAAACGTGCTGGGCATCGGCGAGATCGGGCTCAACAAAAACACGAAAAATGAGCTGATCATCCTCGAAGAGCAGATCGCCCTGGCCCAACGGCACGATCAATTGATCCTCGTGCACACGCCGCACCTCGAAGACAAGCTCAAAGGCACACGGTTAATCCTCGACGCGATCCGGCGAAACGGGAGCATCGACCCCGCCCGCGTGCTGATCGATCACGCCGAGGAGCACACCGTGGGCATGATCCTCGATGCTGGGCACTGGGCGGGCATGACCCTATACCCCGACAGCAAGTGCACGCCGCAACGCGCGGTGGACATCATCGAGACGTACAGCCACCATCGGCTGGTGATGAATTCCGCAGGTGACTGGGGACACAGCGACCCGCTGAGCGTGCCACAGGCGCGCATGGAGATGGCACGCCGCGGCCACAACCGGGACACGATCACCGACGCCACGCTGCGGAACCCAGCCGCGTTCCTGGGACAATGCGATAAATTCCAACTCCAGACCTCGCTCGATTAGAGACACCCATGCGCGATCGGCTCGGACCCGGTACCGTCCTCGGCTACTGCACCAACGTGCACGCGGGATCAACGTACGACGACATCTTGGTAAACCTCCGCCAACACGCATTGAAGGTCAAACAACAGGTCAGCCCCGACGCGCCGATGGGTGTCGGCTTGTGGTTATCCACTCAGGCAGCAAGGCAGATGCTCGAAGACGACAGCGTCCCACGGCTCGCCCGCTGGCTACAGCAACACGGGTTGGAGGTGTTCACGCTCAACGGCTTCCCCTACGGCGACTTCCACGGACCGACCGTCAAGCACCGCGTGTACCAACCCGACTGGCGCAATCCCAAGCGGCTCGACTACACGCTCGACTTGGCCCGCGTCCTGGCGGGGTTGCTGCGACCGGATATGAACCAGGGCAGCATCTCAACCCTGCCGGTGAGTTGGCACGGCGGCACTGAAACGAACATTTACAAAAACGACTCCGACCACGAGACCATGCGTGCCGCGAGTGAGCACCTGTTGCGGGTTGTCGATCACCTAGCCCGTCTGGAGCAGGAAACCGGCAAACTAATCCACCTGGACCTCGAGCCGGAGCCGGGCTGTGTGCTCCAAACCAGCCGCGACGTGATACGTCTATTCGCAAACCACCTCGACAAACTGGGCGACCCCTCGCTCACTCGACGGCACCTGCGTGTGTGCCACGACATCTGCCACGGTGCGGTGATGTTTGAGGACCATGCTGGGGCACTTGAACGGTACGACGGGGCGGGTATCCGCGTGGGCAAGGCACAGATATCGTCGGCATTGGACGTGCCATTCGACCTGCTATCCCCTCAAGATCGCCTCGCCGCTGCGGCGCAGCTCAAACAATTTCAGGAGGACCGATACCTACACCAGACCATGGTCAGCACCGGCGATCGCTGCGAGACCGACACCCAAACACTCTACGAAGACCTGCCCGAAGCGCTGGCCTCGTGCAGCACCGATGCCCCCCCCACCGGCCATTGGCGCGTGCATTTCCATGTGCCGATCTTCCTGAACCACATCGGCCTGATCCGAACGACGCGCGACCAGATCATCGACTGCGTCACGCTGCTGCGCGACCGTGCCGGGGTGCGCCACTTCGAGGCCGAGACGTATGCCTGGGGCGTGCTACCCCAGTCGCTGCGCGTGGCGGACACAGCGGACGGCATCGCACAAGAACTAACCTGGTTAATCAATCACGCCCCCATCGAGGCGCCAGCATGAACGGGTGTAGGCCGACACACGCGATCACGGCCTACGCTCGACTCCTGCGCCTGTCGAACCTGCCCACGTGCATCTCAAACGTATTGGTCGGTAGCGCCGTTGTGGCGGGCGCTGCCCCGCTGCCACCCCTGCGGGTAGGCATGGTCGCAGCGGCAGTGTCGCTGCTCTACGCAGCGGGCATGGCGATGAACGGCGCCACAGACGCCCAAACCGATCAGCTCGCGTGCTCCGATAGGCCCATCCCATCGGGACAGATCAACGTGCGGAGGGCATGGTCGGTGATCACGGTCTTGCTCGTGCTAGGCCTAGCCACGCTGTGGGCGACGGACCTGGCCACCTTCGCCGTCGGCCTGATCCTCGTAGCGTCGATCACCGCCTACAACGCATTACACAAACATTCCGCCTGGTCGATGTGGCTGATGGGTGCGTGCCGGGGCTTGGTATACGTAACGGCGCTGGTCGCCATGCTGCCTCACGGGTCCAGTTTGTCTTATCCGAACCTCCAATTCGAAACCACGGCAAACGTCCTACCCCAAGCGGTATGGTTAATCGCTGTGCTGACGCTTTACACGACGATCTTGACGTACATCGCTAGAGCCGAGCATACCGCGACCCTCGACGGCAGGCGGTGGTTGGCTATGGCAATGCCGGCACTAGCGCTGAGTCCGAGCGTGTACATCAGACCCGACGGCGTGTGGTGGGCAGTCACACTCGGGCTAGTCACAACCAGCTGGTTGGCACAAGCCGCGGCATACGTCTTGCGCAACCCAGTCCAGACCCGTCGAGCTGTAATGGGTTGGCTATCCGGGATGTGTCTGATGGATGCGTATTTCCTGGCACTACTCGACCGCCCGGGCCTTTCACTGGCGGCGTTGGTGTGCTTTATGATGACAATCGGTGCGCACCGGCGTATCCCCGGCACGTAGTACGTTGTATCGCATGGCAAACATGG
>JAJRXX010000013.1 GCA_024276075.1 Planctomycetota bacterium | reverse complement strand
GGTCGGCTGTGCGGGGGGCGCGGAACCAGGGGTTACGACCGGTTTCGACGCGCCGGCAGAGCCGCCGCTCGGTGCTGTGAGTTGATTGACCAAGCGGGTCAGGCCGGTCACGTCGCGCTCGACCAGGACCTGTTCGATATCCGCCTGCTGAGCGTCGGTGTGCTTCAATGCCTTGGCGACGCGGTCCCACAACTGCGAGGCTTTCTTGGGGGTTTCGCAAAGGAACAGGTCCGAGACGATCTCGCCGAGATTCTGAAGCGCCATGGTGTCGCGGTTTTCGTAGTAACGCTTAACAATGTTTTGCTGGTAGCTCGATTTAGCCATGGGCTTGGCTCCTTGTCATAACACATGCTAGAGAAATCATACGAGATTCAATCCACGCTAGTGTTAGTAAGCTCGCCGCGACGTGCAATTTGTCAGGTCCATGCTGCTAAAACTGTCACGATGACAGGGCGTCAGTGAGGTTCGTGTGATTGCCCTCACAGCATGTCGATTGTAATTGCTTTGAAAATAGGTGTTTGTGCGACACGTTAAATGGCGGGGCATGCTGTGGCGGGTGGTATTGATGTTGCATATGTATGTCAGACACGCGGATGCTTACTTGCTATGCTAGATTTTCTAGCAGCAGATGTAGGAACGGGTGAACAGTGTTTTGATAGTAGGCAATTATTTGTGGTGGACATTAGCCGCCAAAATTAAGATCGCTTGGGGCGAATTAAATTCGTAACCATTTACCACTCGGAGATTAATGAGATATGGCCGTGAAAGACCTGAGCTTTGAGATTGATGCGAGGCGGAGTTTGTTGGCCGGTGTTGGGAAGCTGGCTGCTGCGGTAAAGAGCACCTTGGGCCCCCGTGGACGCAACGCGATCTTGGACAAGAGCTGGGGTGGCCCCACCGTGACCAAGGACGGCGTCTCCGTCGCTGAGGAGATCGAGCTGAGCGACAAGAACGAGAACATGGGCGCTCAACTGGTCAAGGAAGCAGCCAGCAAGACCTCGGACAAGGCAGGCGACGGGACGACCACCTCGACCGTGCTTGCCGAGGCGATATTTAAGGAAGGGTTCAAGCAGGTCGCCGGGGGCGTCGACGCCAATGCGTTGGTCCGCGGCATGAAGAAGGCTGTGGATCAGGTCGTCGCGCAGATCGACAAGCTCGCTAAGCCCGTGGACGTCTCGAAGAAGGACGACATCACCAACGTCGCCGCCATCAGCGCCAACAACGACCCGTCGATCGGCAAAATCATGGCCGATGCGTTTATGAAGGTCGACAAGGACGGCGTGATCACGGTCGAAGAGGGCAAAGGGCTCGACACCTACGTCGAGGTTGTTGAGGGCATGCAGTTTGACCGCGGGTATCTGAGCCCGAACTTCGTGACCAATCCCGAACAACTGACCGTGGAACTCGAAAAATGTCTGGTCCTCATCTACGAGGACAAGATCAGTTCGGTCCAGAAGCTGCTGCCCTTGCTCGAGCAGATCCAAAAAGCCAAGAAGCCGTTGCTGATCCTCGCTGAGGACGTGGATGGCGAAGCGCTGGCGACGCTTGTGGTCAATAAATTACGAGGCGTGCTGAACGTCTGTGCGGTCAAGGCGCCCGGCTACGGCGACCGTCGCAAGGCCATGCTCGAAGACATCGCGGTCCTAACCGGCGGCCAGGCGATTATGAAGGACCTGGGCATCGAGCTCGACAAGATTGAGCTATCGCAACTGGGCTTGGCGAAGAAGGTGACGATCGATTCGGAGAACACGACGATCATCGAAGGGGCGGGCGAGTCCAAGGCGATCCAGGGCCGCATCGAGCAGGTCCGTCGTGAGATCGAAAACACCACCAGCGACTACGACCGTGAAAAGCTCCAGGAGCGTTTGGCCAAGCTGGCTGGCGGTGTGGCGCAGGTCTACGTCGGCGCCGCGTCGGAAGCGGAACTCAAAGAAAAGAAAGCCCGCGTCGAAGACGCTCTGCACGCGACCCGCGCTGCTGTGGAAGAGGGCATCGTGCCTGGTGGCGGGGTGTCGTTTATCCGCGCACTTTCGTCACTCAAGAAAATCGAGACGGACTCCCACGACGAGGCGGCAGGTGTCGAGATTGTTCGTCGTGCGTTGTACGTTCCGACCCAGACGATTGCTGATAATGCTGGCGAACGCGGCACGGTCGTCGTCCAGAAGGTAGCCCAGGGCAAGGGTAGCTTTGGTTTTGACGCTTTGAAGCTCGAGTACGGCGACATGTTTGAGAAGGGCATCATCACGCCTGCGAAGGTTGACCGCACCGCGTTGCAGAACGCTGCCAGCGTCGCCTCGCTGCTGCTGACCACCGATTGTATCGTGACCGAATCACCTAATAAGGACGGCGCCTCCGCGGGCGGACCCGGAGGCATGGGCGGTATGGGTGGTGGCATGCCGGGCATGGGTGGTATGGGAGGCATGGGCGGAATGGGTGGCATGCCGGGTATGGGAGGCATGGGTGGAATGGGCGGCATGATGTAAGACGGCGCTCACGGTGGCTCGTAGGGCTGCCATGAATAAAGCGCACAGAGACACGCATTAATCACGAAATAAACAATCTTCAACCAATCATTTGGAGAAAATCAATATGGCAACTGCAACTGCAACCGCAACCAAGACAACAATCCAGCCACTCGACGATCGGGTCTTGATTAAGCCTACTGCCCCTGAAAAGAAGACCAAGCAGGGGATATTCCTGCCCGAAGGTGCCAAGGAAAAGCCCATGGACGGCAAGGTGCTCGCTACCGGCCCGGGCAAGCTCGGCGACGACGGGAAAAGGGCATCAATCAACGTCAAGAAGGGCGACACCGTCCTGTATGGCAAGTATTCGGGCACCGAGATCGAAATCGACGGCGAAACACTTGTGATTACCCGTGAGAGCGAATTGCTGGGTGTGATTGAGTAAGTCGGATGGGGTTGGTTAGTCGGCGGCGCGGGCCGTTGTTTCGGATTGCATATGCCGCACGCACCGGCGTGTAGCGGATACAGTTTTTTAGAAAAACGCAAGGCAAAATATACGGAGCCGTTTAGATGGCAAAGAAACAGATGATGTTTGGTAACGAAGCGACGGTTCAACTCCGCAAGGGGCTTGAGCAATTAGCCAATGCTGTGAAGGTCACCATGGGCCCGACCGGGCGGAACGTGGTGTTGCAGAAGTCGTTCGGCAGCCCTGCTGTGACGAAGGACGGCGTCACCGTGGCCAAAGAAGTGGAAATACCCGAGCCGTTCCAGAACATGGGCGCCAAGATGGTGGTCGAGGTCGCCAAGAAGACTGCTGATAAGGCCGGTGACGGGACCACCACCGCGGTCGTGTTGGCAGAGGCGATCTTTAACGAGGGGCTGCTGCACATCACCGCCGGGGCAAACCCGATGGCTGTGCAGCGAGGCATCACTGCTGCCGCCGAGGCTGCGGGACAAGCGGTTGTCGATATGGCGGTCAAGTGCAAGGGCAAGGACGACCTGAAAAAGGTCGCCACCGTCTCGGCTAATCACGACGCGTTGATCGGCCAACTGATCGCCGATGCGATCGACAAGGTCGGGTCGGAAGGTGTGGTCGAGGTCGAGGAGGGCAAGACTTCCGAGACCGTCCTGGAGTACGTCGAGGGTATGCAATTTGATAAGGGCTACCTCTCGCCTTACTTCATGACGACGCCCGCCTCAGCCGAGTGCGTCTTGGAGGACGCATACATCCTGATCCATGAAAAGAAGATCAGCAATCTGTCCGATCTGCTGCCGCTGTTGAATAAGATCGCTGCTGGGGGTAAGCCGCTGCTGATTATTGCAGAGGATGTCGAGAACGAAGCTTTGGCGGCGCTTGTGATCAATCGGCTACGCGGCGTGCTGAAGGTCTGCGCAGTCAAGGCACCCGGTTTCGGTGATCGTCGCAAGGCCATGCTCGGCGACATCGCCACGATTACCAGCGGGACGTTCCTGAGCGAAGATTTGGGCCAGAGCCTCGAAACGATCGAGCTTGACGCCCTTGGCCGTGCCAAGAAGATCATTATCGATAAGGACAACACGACCATTATCGAGGGTGGGGGCACCAAGAAGGACATCCAGACCCGTGTCGATCAGATCCGTCAGCAGATCGAGAAGACCACCAGTGATTACGACCGTGAAAAGCTTCAGGAGCGTCTGGCGAAGCTGACCGGTGGTGTGGCGATCATCAACGTCGGGGCACCGACCGAGACGGCGATGAAGGAACTCAAAGACCGCGTCGACGACGCGCTGCACGCGACCAAGGCCGCCGCCAAAGAAGGGTACGTGCCCGGTGGTGGTGTGGCGCTGCTGCGAGCGATCCCAGTGGTCGAGGCGGGACGCACCAAGGCACGGGGTGATGAAAAGATCGGTTTTGAGATTGTCGCCGCTGCGTTGGAGGCGCCGTTGCGCCAGATCGCGGTTAATGCTGGACACGATGGATACATCGTCGTCGAGGCGGTGAATGAGAAGAAGGGTAACACCGGGTTCAACGCCGCAACCGGTGAATACGTCGATCTGGTCAAGGCCGGGATCATCGACCCCGCGCTGGTTCCGCATACCGCCGTGATCAACGCCGCTTCCGTGGCAGGTTTGATGCTTACCACGGATGTGCTGGTGACCGAGATCAAGGACGACGAGGAACCGGTGGAAGGATCGGTATCGTAAAACCCGGTCGTTGGCCTATCCGTTTGTGAAATCATCAGGCCCGGGGCCGGTTGTCGACCCTGGGCTTGTTTTTAACCGATGTTTGTTTAGAGCAACTGGCGTCAATATTTTCCATCTTGATTGGATAGTAGGCGTAACAAACATCTGTATTTCACGGCTTGCAAGCAAGCCGTGCCACCCGGTCAATGAAGATTAATGACGCCAGTTGCTCTAGCGATCGTCAATACCTATTGGGGTATGCAAGCGGTGTGTGCCGATTACCAAAAAGACTGATCGCACCCGTTACCTGCGACGAGTCAAGGCCGATACCGCCAGGATTGAATCAACGAGCCTGAGGAATTGAGCGTGGCCACGCAACAAGATTATTACGAAATCCTCAGCGTTTCCAGGACGTCTACGCTCGATGATATCAAGCGCTCTTATCGCAAGCTGGCGATGAAATATCACCCGGACCGCAACCCCGGTGACACCAAAGCCGAGAGGAGCTTTAAGCTATGTGCCGAGGCTTATGAGGTCCTGATCGATCCCGAAAAACGTCAGCGGTATGACCGTTTTGGTCACGCCGGATTGCGGGGCACCAGCGGGCATGATTTTTCGCACATGAATGCGGGTGACATCTTCTCGGTGTTCGAGGATCTTTTCGGTGGCGCGATGGGTGGGGGGCGACGAAGCGGCGCCCGCGGCCGCCGTGCTCAACGCGGGCACGATCTCGAGACGCAGATTGAACTCACGCTAAACGACGTGGCCACCGGCGTCGAGCGTGAGATCGAGTTCACACGCCAGGACCATTGCTCGACCTGTTCCGGCAGTGGTGTGAAGCCGGGATCAGCACCAATCCAGTGCGATACATGTAACGGCTCGGGTCAGATTGCGCAGGCCGGCTTGGGCGGCATGTTTCGAATGGTCACCGCGTGTCCAGCCTGTCGTGGGCAGGGGCAGATCATCAAGGACAAGTGCTCCGGCTGTCACGGGTCTGGACGCACACCCAAGAAGCGCAAACTCGTGGTGAAGATCCCACCTGGCGTACACGAGGGGCAGGCGGTCCGTGTGCACGGCGAGGGCGAGCCCGGTGTCCACGGCGGTCCGCGGGGTGACTTGCACGTCGTCGTTCAAGTCGAGCCGCACAAATTGTTTACCCGTGAGGAGGATCACGTTGTTTTGCAGATGCCGATCAGCTTTACGCAAGCGGCACTGGGTGCCCAGGTCGATATCCCCACGCTTGATGGTCACGAGCCGTTGACGATCCCTCCGGCTACGCAGCACGGCACGGTATTTACGTTGCGGGGCAAGGGGCTACCCAACCTCCGATCGGGCAGGCACGGCGATCTAGGCGTGGTCGTGCTCGTGGAGATACCCAAAAAACTCACTGCGCAGCAGGAGCAGTTGCTACGCGATTTTGCGGAGACCGAAGACCACGAGGTCATGCCCCACAGCAGGGGTTTCTGGGACAAGATCAAAGAATATTTAGGCTAAAACACCGACGCGAGGTGGGCGATGGACCGACACACAACCGACGAACACGAACCCCAAGACCCCCGGTCCCCCGACCGATCGGCGGACCAGTCCCAACAGGATCAGCGGGCAGCGACACTCGAGGGCGACACAGTGGCGCAGGATAACGACGCGCTCGACCCTCAAGAACAGATCGCCTCGCTCAACGCCAAGCTGTTGCGTACCACGGCTGACTATCAAAATTACGTGCGGCGGTCGCAGCAGAATATCAGCGACGCGTGTTCGCAGCAGTTGATGTCCCTGGCGAAGGCACTGGTCACGCCATTGGATCATTTTGATCACGCGTTGACCACGCAGTCACAGGGCGTCGCGGATGAGGGTTTTATCAAGGGCGTGCAGATTGTCCGGGACGAGCTGATCAAGGTGCTCGAGCAGTTTGATATCAAGCGGGTCGACGTGAAGGCCGGCGAAGAGTTCGACCCGAATCGTCACGAGGCCTTGCAGCGGGTGCCTGCTCAGGACATCCCAAGCGGGGCAATCGTTGAGCAGTACCAGCCCGGCTACGTGATGGGTCAGAAGACGATCCGACCCGCCAAAGTGGTCGTGGCCGAATAGCCGATCAACCAGTAACAGCTTTTTAGCAGAACGGGCAAAGCATATGCCGACTTACGAATACGTCTGCGGAGCCTGCGACCACCGGTTTGAGGAGTTCCAGTCGATTACCGCCAAGCCGATTCGTAAGTGCCCCGAATGTGGGCGCATGAAGGTCAAGCGCCTGATCGGTACCGGTGCGGGGGTCATCTTCCGGGGTTCGGGTTTTTACGAGACTGACTACCGGTCCGAGAGCTACAAGAAAGCCGCCAAGGCAGACCGGGACACTGCTTCCGATAAGAAAAGCGATTCAGGTAAATCCTCTGCCGATAGCTCAAGCGGCACCGGCTCGTCCAAAACCGGCAGTGGGGACTCGGCCAGTACAACCGCTAAGAAGCCCGGCAAATCGAAGAAAGATAGCCAGGCCAAATCCAGCTAACACCAATTACCATAGGTATTGTCCGACTATATTTTGTACGTGGGATCAGATGTTAAAAATACTTATGGATATACGATGCGGTCAAAACATACGCGGATGCGTATAAGAGCGGTAAATGTTTCTTTGGGTTTTCGCCTGTTCTGACCTCGCTGCTTTGAGATCAAATCGTTGATGACTGCCTCAGGGGTCAGGCCTACCTGCCTTTAGTCCAATAATTTTAATGCCATTCGGACATAGGCTCTCTGTGGGTGTGATTTACGTGGGTCCATTTTAGGGTAATTACCCACTTAGCCTAACCGTTTTCCTCGTTGTTAGTCTCGGTATGCAAAGGCGATTCGAAGTGATGCTTGGTCTTGGGTGAGCCGATTAATAACCAAGCTACGATGACTTTTTATGACCCCGAACGAGAAGCGATGCTCGGTGGCCAGGCGGGTAGTGCGCCCCCTGGTGACTTGTTTATTAGTTCCAAGTCGCAACGAGATCGAGCTCATGAACCGCGCCTCGACAAAGCGGTCATCTTGATTATTGATCCAGATTCGGTTGATTCCCAAGTTATGCACGACAAGCTCAGCGCAGCTGGCTACAAGAATCTTACTACAGCCTCGAATGCGTCGGGGGCGTTGGACCGGGTCAAGGAAAGCCAACCCGACATTGTCTTGCTGAGTGTCGTGGCGACGGATCCCGGTGGGCTAGACATCCTGCGTCACATCCGAGTGGAGCAGGCCAGTGCCCACACGCCTGTCGTCGTGTTGCTGGCTTCGCAAGACACCGCACTGAACCGCGAGGCATTGGCTTGCGGCGCGACGAGCGTCATGGTCGGCCCGTTTGAGGCGGACGATATGGTCCTGCACGTGCGCAACGCGCTGGTGTCAAAGGCCCGGTTCGATCACTTGACGGCGAATGCCGAGAAGCTCAAATCGGAGGCGCAAACCAACGCGTCCCAACTCAAGGAGGTCAATGAAGACCTGCGCCGGACGAACGAAAGGCTCTGGACGCAGGTTTTAGAGAGCCGAAAGACGGCAGAGTCGCTTCAGCACAAAGCATCGCACGATACCCTGACAAATCTGGGCAACCGGACATTGCTCATGGAGCAGCTTACGCGGTGTGCCGAGCGGGTGGGGCGTGACCCAGATTACATCTACGCGGTGATTTTCATTGATCTGGATAACTTTAAGACGATCAACGATAGTTTTGGGCACGACATGGGCGATCAAGTCCTGATCGACCTAGCCGATAGGATCGTCGCTTGTCTGCGTTCCCTGGATACCGTGGTGCGGTACGGCAACAACTTTACCGCTCGATTGGGCGGCGATGAATTTGTGATTCTGCTCGAAGACCTGCAAACACCCAAGGACACGATCGTCGTAGCCGAGCGTCTTCAGCAGCGCATATCAGCACCGTTCCAGGTCGGCGGGCAGGAAATCCATGCTAGCGCTAGCATCGGTATCGCGATCGGGGATGCGCAGATCAACGTTGCCCAGGACCTGCTGCGCAACGCGGACACCGCGATGTACCGCGCGAAGATGGCGGGCAAGGCACGCCACGCGTTGTTTGACAACGCCATGCACGCTGCTGCGGTGCGACGGTTGGAGATCGAAAGCGATCTGCGGGTCGCGGTAGACGAAGGTCAATTTGAGTTGCGGTACCACCCGGTTGTCTCGCTGGAGACTAGCAGGGTCTGCGTGTTTGAGTCGCTGATCCGATGGAACCATCCGACTCAAGGGTTGCTTGGTCCCGACGACTTTATTCAGGTGGCCAACGAGACCGGCATGATCATACCCATCGGGTTCTGGGCGATGACCGAAGCATGTCGTCAACTCAAGCAATGGAACGATATGCTCCCCCACGAGAACGCGGTGTCGGTGAGTGTGAATATTTCTCAGCCACAGATCGCTCACGCCGATTTCCTTGATAGCCTTATGCGTGTTCTGCACGAGACCGGTACCAGCCCCCACTGCCTGAAGCTGGAGATCACCGAAGCCACGATTATGGACAACCCCGGTCCCATCATCGAGAAGCTTCAGCAATTGCGTGGATTGGGCATCCAGTTTTTCATGGATGATTTCGGTACAGGGCAGTCGTCGCTGACCTGTCTGCACAAGTTCCCGATCGATTACCTGAAAATCGATCGCGCTTTTGTGAACGCGATGGGGGCTGTGCGTGACTACGCCGCGGTATTCCATGCGATCACTTCGCTGGCACACAATTTGGGCGTCGAGGTCGTCGCCGAGGGGATCGAAACCCCCGATCAACTCGCTCAGTTGATCGCCCTGGAGTGCGACTACGGGCAGGGCTACCTGTTTGCCGAGCTCCTCGACGATGCCGCTACCAAGGCGTTTGTCACGTCCCTGTCTCCTGACGGTTTGTGTCAACGTGTCGACGGTGGCATGTCGTGCGCGTGACGCACGTCGCTTGACGGTGTTTTTTTACAGCCTGCCTAATTCCGTTTTCACCATCAGCGTGGTAACCTCTGTCTAGAGTATTTTCAACGTATCTGTAGCGTTTGGTTACAACAGATTGACCGCTCCCTCACAGTCGCGGCTCGTTGTGTACATCACAGGTAAATTGAGAATGCTCTAGCTTTTCTTAAACCACAGTGAGCAAACCCGGTTTAACCCCGTTAAGCTTAATAGCCTTGAATATCAGCAACACGTTATGGTTGTGGGCGGTGCCGATCGCGGTGGGCGTGCCGCTGTTCGTACATCTTTTTGGTCGGCGAAGCGGTCGTGTGGTGGTGTTGCCTACCGCTCGATTTGTGAGGCAGGCGGTGGCGGGTTCCTCGCCGTGGCTTCGATTGCGAAATGGGCTGCTACTGCTGCTGCGGTGTGTGACGTTGACGCTTCTAGTGGTGGGTTTTGCCCGGCCGGTGTGGTATGGACAACCGCTACCCGTTTGGGCCGATCGGGGCGTGTCGGCGGTTCTGGTGCTCGACCGGTCCGCGTCGATGACCCGATCGCAGAATGGGGTGACGCTGTTTGACGAAGCCAAGCGTCGGGTCGTCGCCATGCTGCGAGGGCTAGACCCGCAACACGACTTGGCGTCGGTCGTGCTCCTGGACGCGGCGCCCAGGCCGCTGCTGCCGCAGCCGTCGGCAAATTTCTCACGATTAATCGAGTTAGTCGGACAGACGCAGGTCACTCATCATCACGGGGATACCGGTGCGGCGATGAGGGTTGCCCGTGATGTAGCGGCTCGCGGGGCAGTCGCGGGTGATCGAGGCACAGAGAGGCAGGGACGGATCGAGATTTTTACGGACGTGCAGGCCAGTCAGTTTGAGAACTCACAGCTCGATCTGGGAGGTGCGGAAGCAGGGAGCGGCGGGGCGGGTGTCCGTGTGCACAAAATTTCAGGCGGGCCGGGAGCGAACTTAGCTTTGTTGGATTGTGTGGTGACGCCAACAGTCCCGGTTGTGGGGCAGCAAGCGGTGGTGACGGCACGCGTGGCGTATTTTGCTGAAGACGATTCGACGGTGCATGCGACGGTGGTGATGGATTTCGAGGGCAGGCAAACGTCAAAAGAAGTGACTGTCAAGGGGGGCGCGACACAGGCGGTTGAATTTGTAATCCACCCGCGTGTTGCGGGAATTTCGGGTGTGCAGCTAGCCATCGGTGACATGCGTGGCGACGATGTGATTGATTTGGATAACCGGGTGGGCAGCGTGTTCCGTATCGAGGCGCTACGCCGGGTGGCGCTGGTCACGGCTGCGGATATCAATGATCCCGACGCTGCGGCATACTACTTTGTGCGGGCATTACAACCCGGCATCAATGACCTAAACGACACGGGTGTGGGCCTTGAGGTGTGGGGATCAAGCTCATTGGTCACGAAGTTGGGCGAGTCGCAGGCGGTGCGTTCGCCCGTTGCGGTGATCATTGTGGAAGCGGGGAGGCTAACGGATACAACCCTGCGTGCTTTACACCGATTCCTGATCGGCGGCGGGGCGGTGGTGTGGGTGATCGATAGCGAGGAAGCGATCGCGACGCTGCGCAGGGCAATTGAAATAGGCACAAACATAGACACGGGCTTGAACCCGGTGGTGCCGTCAGCGATACCGTCTGGTATGGCAGCGGCGGATTTGCGTGTCGAGTCGGGCCGATTTGACGACCCCGTGCTTCGTGTATTTGAGGGACCCGCGCGGGGCGGCCTGTTGCGGACACGTTTTGGGGGGGCGGTAGCCTGTGATTTGCTACCGATGGGCGAAGTGTTGCTTGAGTTTTCCAACGGGTGGCCTCTGTTGGCGTGCCGATGGGTCGGGGCGGGTCGGATCGCGGTTTTGACTGCGGGGTTATCACCGACACAGAGTGATTTGGTCAAAGGGCCTTACTTTGTTCCGTTGATACATCAGTTGATTCGCCACCTGACACCTGGTGCGCCGCCTGTCGCTGTGGCCAGGCCGGGAGATGTTGTCTCGATTCCGGTTGACCATAACTTGGGTAACGAAGACCGCCCGCTGATCGTGGTAGGGCCACAAGGGCAGCGTGTCATGTCGTGGGGTGTGCGGCGAGGCCAAGCAGCAACCCGCGTCGTGCGGGTCGGGCCGATTGATCGCGTTGGGCGATACGTCGTGACGACTGCGGATCGTGGCAACGTGCTGGGCGGGGTGAGCGTTCAACTCGATCCGGCGGAGAGTGACCCGCGTGCGTTGGATCGCATGCCGTTTGCTAGAGCCGGTGTCATACCCCCCCTCTCTTTCAGGGAGGGGGTAGGGGGAAGGTCGAGCATCCGTGACTTACGGGGTGTTCACCCCTCACCCAACCTCTCCCCTGGAGGGGAGAGGGGTAATGAAACAGCTTTGACTGGCGGTGGCTCGGTCACGGCTCAACGTAGTGCGGTTGGCGTTGACCTCGTGAATCATGAGTCGGCGGGGCTACGGCCTCAGGGGGTGGAGTTGTGGCCGTATTTGATCGCGGCGGCGGTCGTGCTGGTCACGATTGAGATGTTGATAGCGGATTGGCTGGCCGGGCTTCTGCGTGCTGGCCGGTTTGGAAAAAATGTTGCGTCGTTAGCCGTTGGCAGGGGGTTGACGATCCATGCCTGATCTTGTGATTGAATTGCGATTTGTCCCGCCGTTGGGCGTGGGAGTGACCGGGTTGATCGTGGCTGCGGCGCTGGCGGCGGTGGCGTGGTATTTGTGGCGAGCGATATCAAACGGTCGGCAGCACGCGCTTGGGCCTGTCGTATTGCGATTGGGCGCATTGGCGGTGCTGTTTTGGGTGCTGGCGGGGCCGGGTAAGTTTATTGACGCGGGCAACCACGCCAAGCGTCTGCCGGTGGTGTTCTTGATTGATACCTCTGCGAGTATGCAGCACCGAGATGTGTCAATTATGAGCGAGTGGGCGAGCACCGCGGCCTCACCCGATGGACAGGTGGTATCGCGTTGGGAGGCTATCGAGCTGCAATTGTTAATACCGGGCGTCGTTGAGAGGCTCCGGGAACAGTCGGGAGAGGTGCAATTTTTCCGGTTCGACCAGCAAGTGCGTGCGACGAGTCTTCAGGAACTAGACGCATTGCAGGAGCCTGACGGCTTGGGTACGGATCTGATCGGTGCGCTTGAACGGTGTCTAAGCCAAACACGGGTAGCTGCTCACAGCGACGGGCAGGTCAGCGGGGGCGTGATCGTACTGGTGAGCGATGGACACGACACGGAGCGGGGCGTCGATGAAGTGGTATTGGGTAAGTTAAATGAGGCAGGCTGGCGCGTCGTGACCGTGCCGATCGGTAGGGGTGGGGACGTGTCGGATATCGTGGTGACAGCCTGGGCGGCGGCGGATTTTTTGTTGGAGGGGCAGTCCACATGGATCGAAGCGGCGGTGTCGCAAAACGGGCTAAGTGGGCGGCGCGTGCGGGTCGAACTATTTGAAGGCGATAGCCTGATCGAGTCGAAAGAAATGGGGTTTGAAGAACGTGCGGCCGTGCGTTGTCGTTTCCGTGTGACACCGACTGTGGCGTCTGGAGAGCCTGCGACACTGCGTGGGTATCGTGTCGTGGCGAGTCTAGTCGGTGAGACTGGCAGAGAAAGTAGTGGCCGTCCAAATGAAGAAGCACAGATTGACAACAACAACAATCAGTGGGTGTTCGTGGAGGTATCCAGCGAGCCGATCAAGGCGGCGTTGTTCGAGGGGCATCCTTATTGGGACACCAAGTTCCTGGCGCGTGTGCTGCGAAGGGACCCGCAAATCGACTTGACAGAGGTGTATGCGGTTGGCCCGGATCGGGTGATCACGGTCATAGAGAGTGATAGGTCGTCGGTTGATGGTGATCCTATTGAGACGCTTGCGGCGGGGGGGCGCCATGCCAACGCGAGGACGCTTGACCAGACGATGCTCAACGGGTTTGACGTGGTGATCCTTGGCAGGGGTATGGAGCGGTTTTTCGGGGGCCAGCGGGCAGGCATGCTGGTGGACTATGTCACCGGGCACGGCGGTGCGCTGGTGATGGCGCGTGGCAGAGCGTTTGACGCTGACACGGATCAGGGTCGCGATGGGCAAGCGCTGTTTCGTAAAATCGAGCCGGTGGAGTGGGGCGACCAAGTTATACAGAGCATGCCTGCGGTGCCTGCGGGGAGCGATGCTGCGGTGGTGTACCAAAACGCGGGGCGTGGTAGGGTATTGGCGGTGCGGGGTGAGGGGATGTGGCGGTGGGCGCTACCGGAGACACAGCAGCGAAGCCGGAACGACGAGGCGGCGTATCAAAGGTTTTGGGTTCGGGTCATCGAGTGGCTAGCGGCGGGGGGGCGGTTTCCACCGGGGCGACTGGTGTCGTTGAAACTCAGCAAACTCGCTGCCGAACCCGGAGAATCGGTGGCTGTGACGGTGAGCACGCGATACCCGGTGGGTGTGGATTTTGAGCCACGGCTATTGGCTGTGTCGCCAGCGGGTGGGTCGACTCCGATCGCGTTGACGAGAGTTGGTGGTCAGTGGAGTCAATACACCGGCACAATCAAGCCCAGAGAGGTGGGAGTGTACGAGTTGGCGTTGGAGCACAACCTACAAGCAACAGATGGCGAGGCGCCCTCGCGTGTCACGACGCGGTTAGCGGTGTATGACCGGTCGGTCGAGCGGCTCGCCCCGTCGGCGCGACCAGAAGTGATGGCGGCGATTAGCCAAGCGACGGGTGGCGTAGTCGTGGATCATGGTGATGAGGGTGTGGAGGCGTTGATAGCGTTTGTCGGTCGCTTGCGTGAGGCGTGGGGCGCGGACCGGCGGTTCGAGTACGTGTTCGACCGCCCGGAGGTGTTTGCGTTAGTCGTGGTGCTGCTCGGTACGGCGTGGTTGTGGCAACGACGAAAGGGGTTGGCGTGAGTGAGACGGTAAAACGAGAAGACACAGTGGGAGTGTTAGGCGTATGACGACGTTCGTATGCCCAAGCGATGTATGCGACCCGGTCGTGGCGGTGCTCCGATGCGCAAGCAAAAGACAGCGGGTGCTGACGGGGAGTGCCTGCTGGTTGACGGCGATGTGGGCGTGGGGGGCTGGGGTGCTGGTGGCGATCTTGATCGATGCGATCGTGCCGATGAGCGTGTCCGTTCGGGTATTGGCGGGTGTCGGTGCGTTGATTGGGTTGGGGCTGACCGTGTGGAAGCTGCGCCCGATCAAGTGCGACGTGCAGCGGGATTTGATGCGTCAGGCGCGACGGGTTGAACGCCGATATGCTCTAAAGAGTAACCCGTTGGTCAATGCGTTGTGCCTGATTCCGGTTGCTCGGGGTGGAGTTGGGATTGTGGGCGGTGGCCTGACGGCGGTGCTGGCGCGGCGGGCATTGGCGCGTGTGCCGGACGTGATGGCCGAAATCGATATGGACGCCACGGTCGATCGTGCCCCGTTTCGACGCCAGCGGTTTCGGTGTGTGTTGGTGGTGATGGCGTGGCTGATCGTGGCGGCGATCCGTCCGGAGTTGGTCGGCGGTGGGCTCGCGAGGTTTGTTGCCCCGTTTGACGACCACCCGCCGTTTAGTTTTACGGGTTTTGAAATCGAGGTGCAGCCGGGCCGTGTAGCGGCGGGCCAGGACGCGGTGGTCACAGCAACGCTAACGGGCAGCGTGCCGGGAGAGGCGTCGCTGGTGCAATGGCGTGACGGCCACGGAGAGGTCAGGCGCTGGCCGATGCGCGCGAAGGGCAATGGGGAATTTCGACGCACGCTCGTGGGGCTGCGCGAGCCGATTGTGTTTTATGTTGAATCGCCGACCGGTCGGTCGCGTCGTTATGCCGTAACACCCGTGCCTCGTGATACGTTGTCGGTATCACTCGAAAAAGAACAGGATGATGTTGACGAAACACGCGAGGATTCGGCCTCGCGGATGACGGATGCCCTTGTGGGTGGCGAGAGCGGTTTGATTGAACAACAAGAAGCGGCGCGAAACGTTGTAGTGGGGTTGGGGCGGATAGCGGGTATTTCCCAGCGGATACGAGAATTGGCACGTGAGATATTGAGGCACAACAAAAGGCGTGAACTCGCTGACACCGCCAACCAGCAGGCCGACCGGATCAACGAGCAGCTTGACCGTTTTCAAACCCACAGGAAGGCATTGGCGGGTGCGCTGCGTAACACCGCAACGCAAGCAAGTGAACAGAACGAAAAGTTAACCGCGGCGGCCTCGGCTACCGATCGGTTAGACCGGCTGAGGCTAATAGGGGTCGGGCGTTTTTCGATGGGTGTGGTGACTGATGCTGGGCGGATCGGTATCGGAGGGACGGGCGACGGGAGCGGTGCCGATATGTCGCTGCGAGATTGGCTGGAAGGGGTTGAATCAGCAGCGGTCGCGGATGCACAGTCATTAAACGAGATGATAGGGGCGTTGGATAAGGCACTAAATGCCGCGTCGGACGGGCGGGTATCGGGTGTCGGCGAGGCACGCCTGGCAAAAGGCGTCTATACCGAGGCGTCGCGGGTTGATCAGTCGCCCATGGGGGGGCAGTGGGAGGCTATGATGCAGCAGGTGCCGATGATCTACCGCGAGGCGGTGGCTGCGTATTTCACACGGCTAGTACGTGAGCAATCCGGAGACGACGGTCGCTACAAAGAACGGTGAGGTGGTCGTATGGCGTATGTAGGTGCAAGGAGTCGTCAGGGCTGGCGGGCAATAGTTGCGGTGATTGTGATGTGTGCGTGTAGTGTCGCGGCAAGCGGGGATGCCGGCGAGCGTACAGGGGATGTCGGTAATCGTACGTTGGAGAAACCACACGAGACGGCCACAGCCAATACAGTCAAGCACGATGACGCGAGTCTGATTCGCGTGGGTCTGCTCGTGTACAGCGACGGTAAGAGCGGGGCGTGTTTTGACGACGGGTTTTTGACGGTCGTCGATCGGGAGAGTGCGATTAATGTAAACCGCAGATTTGAGCCGGTGAGCTTGGTTAGTGACGAGGTGTTTGGCTACCCGTTTGTGGTGATGTCGGGCAAGGGGCGGTTTGCCTTGTCGGAGACTGGGCAGCGGAACCTGGGCACGTTTTTGTCCCGGGGCGGGTTTGTGTTGGCGTCGGCGCGGTGCTCCGACCAGGCGTGGGGCGAGAGCTTTGTGCAAGCGATACAGGCTGCATTGCCCGGGGTTGAACTTGAGGTGATGACGCCGGAGCACCCGGTATTCCACACGCTGTACGACATCGACCGCATCACGACACTTAAGGCCACGGACGAGGCTGCCTTTTTCGGTGTGAATATCGGCGGTCGGTTGGCGGTGGTGTTTTCTCCGTTGGGGGTAAATGACGCTGCCAATGTCGGCGTGGGCTGCCGATGCTGCTGCGGCAACGAGGTGCGGGGCGCAGCTCAAATCAATGCGAACATTCTGGTGTATGCGCTGACGCATTAAGGAGCGGGTGCCGATGAATCACAGGAACGATAACCGGGCACAGGGAGAAAACGCCCGATGTTGCGGTGCCGGGATGAACGGACTATATGATTATTTTTCGATGCAGCCTGAAACAGAATTGAAATAGAAAGAAGTTCAACATTTATGAACCCTAAACGCGCACTGATTACGGGCATCACGGGTCAGGACGGCTCTTACCTGGCGGAATTATTGCTAGCCAAAGGGTACGACGTACACGGACTGATCCGACGATCGTCTTCGTTTAACACCGGTCGTCTCGACGCCATCTATCAGGACCCCCACGACGCGGGGACCCGTCTGCACCTGCACTACGCCGACATGACCGACGCGAACTGCTTGTCAAAACTTGTGGGTGGTATCAAGCCGACGGAGGTATACAACCTGGCGGCACAGAGCCATGTGCGTGTGAGTTTTGATGAGCCGATCTACACAGCCGACGCCACCGGGGTCGGGTCGCTCAAACTCCTTGAGGCGGTGCGCGATTTTCAGGATTCTTCGGGTTACCAGATTCGCTACTACCAGGCGTCGAGTTCCGAGATGTACGGCAAGGTCGTCGAGACACCTCAGACGGAGTCGACGCCGTTTTACCCGCGCTCACCGTACGGCGTGGCAAAGGTTTACGCGCACTGGATCACCGTGAACTACCGCGAGAGCTACAACATGCACGCGTCGTGTGGGATCTTGTTTAACCACGAGAGCCCACGGCGTGGTGAAACTTTTGTCACGCGCAAGATCACCCGGGCTGTGGGACGTATCAAGTGTGGGCTACAAAAGAAACTCTATCTAGGAAACCTCGACGCGAAGCGCGATTGGGGCTTTGCAGGTGACTACGTCGAGATGATGTGGCGGATGCTCCAGCAGGATCAGCCCGACGACTACGTGGTAGCGACGGGGCAGACGCACTCGGTGCAAGAATTCTGCGAAAAGGCGTTTGCCCGAGTGGACCTTGATTACAACGACTTTGTTGAGATGGATTCGCGATACCTGCGCCCTTCGGAGGTGGACCTGCTGCTTGGCGACCCCAGCAAAGCAAAGCAAAAAATGGACTGGGAGCCAAAGGTTTCGTTCGACGAGCTGATAAGCATGATGGTCGATGCGGATATTGAACTGGCGCATCGCGAACAGGCACTCATAAAAGCGGGGCACCGTGTGACCTGCTCATCGGAGACGCGGCTGTGATGGACCTGTCACAGCAGCGGGTGTGCGTAACCGGTGGAGGCGGGTTCCTGGGACGATTTGTCTGCCAGAAGCTGCGCGATCTGGGCGTGAGTGACGATCGCCTGATCGTGCCGCGACGGACGGAGTATGACTTGACCCGTGAGGCCGACGTCGAGCGCTTGTACGAACAGGCTAAGCCGACCGTGGTAATCCATTTGGCGGCTGAGGTGGGTGGGATCGGCGCCAACGAGCGTCACCCCGGGCGGTTCTTTTTCGCCAATATGGCGATGGGCATGCACCTGGTCGAGCACGGCCGGCGGCGTGGCTTGGAGAAATTTGTCCACACCGGGACGGTCTGTGCTTACCCGAAATTCACGCATGTGCCGTTTAGAGAGGACGACCTCTGGAACGGATATCCCGAGGAGACGAACGCGCCGTACGGCGTGGCGAAGAAAGCGCTGTTCGTCATGCTCGACGGATACAAGCGCGAGTATGCTATGAACAGCGCGGTGGTCGTGCCGGTGAACTTGTATGGCCCGTATGACAACTTCGACCCGGAGACCTCACACGTGATCCCGGCATTGATCCGCAAGTGTGAGCACGCACGCTTGGCGGGGCACGATAAGATCACCTGTTGGGGCAGCGGGTCAGTATCACGAGAATTTTTGTACGTGGAAGACGCTGCACAAGGGATCGTGCGTGCGGCCCAGACGATTGATACACCCGAACCGATCAATCTCGGTACGGGGCGGGAGATCACGATCAAGGAGCTGGCTCTGTTGATCGCGAAGCTCACGGATTTCACCGGCAGGATCGAGTGGGACACGTCTAGGCCCGACGGTCAACCCCGGCGGTGTCTGGATACCACGCGCGCACGCGAGATGCTGGGTTGGCACGCGAAGACGTCTTTTGAAACAGGCCTGCGTGCGACGATCGATTGGTGGCGTGAAAACCGTCCCGATGACGAAGAACGCCTGCCTTAGTCTGTGAGGGTGTACGTGCGTTTTTGGCCCGAGGCCAACGACCGGCTATCCTTTCAAGACATGTCTTCTTCCCGAAGTATTATCACAGTGGGCAATTTCGACGGCGTGCATCTGGGGCATCGTCGGATTATCAGTCGTGCACGAGAGCTAGCGGTGCGCCACGGCGTGCCGGTGCGGGTATTGACGTTTGATCCGCATCCCGCTTCGGTACTGCGTCCGGGTTCTGGGCCGCCAACACTCATGACCCAGGCACAGCGAGTCGCCGCCCTCACAGCGGCGGGTGTCGACGAGGTGGTCGTGCTTGAGTCGACGCCTGAGCTGTTGTCACTCGATGCGCAGCAATTTGTGACGCAGGTGGTGGACGATCACGCGCCAGTTGCGATTGTCGAGGGGCCCGATTTCCGGTTCGGCAAGGACCGTGTCGGCGACGTTGACGCGCTGAAGCAACTAGGCGGTACCTTAGGGTTTGAGGTTCACATCGTGGAGAAGGTAGAGGTTCCGCTGTGTGACCAACTCATGGTGACAGTCAGCAGCTCGGTCATTCGGTGGCTGTTGGCGCACGGCCGTGTGGCAGACGCCGCGGTGTGTATGGGCGGTTCGTATGCGTTGTCGGGGCGGGTTGTGGTCGGCGACCAACGGGGTCAAAAAATCGGTGTGCCCACGGCAAACCTGGACTCAGCATCACTTGAGGGTCGAGCAATACCAGGAGACGGCGTTTTCGCGGGGTTGGTCGAGTTAGCCAACCATCGGCGATACCCAGCCGCGATTAGCGTGGGTTGCAAACCGACGGTCGGCGGTGCCGCGCGTACGATTGAGGCGCACCTGTTGGATTTCGAGGGCGATCTGTATGACCAGGAGATTACGTTAATGTTTGGGCGGTGGCTGCGTGACCAGCAGGCGTTTCCTAGCTTGGAGGCGTTGGCTTCGCAGCTCAAGCGTGACATAGGCCAGACGCGGCAGTGGGATTCAATGAAGCTTTTTGACGGTTGGCACGACAAGGGCCAGGGGGTGTTGGTAGGCTAGCGATTCCATTAAAGGATGTTGATGGACGAGTACCGATCTAATATTGAATTGGCTGGGGTGGTGGAAAAAATTCTTGAAGCCAACAGTGTGGGGATCACCACGCACGCCAAGCCCGACGGGGATGCCTTCGGGTCGGTCGTGGCGTTGGCTACGGTCTTGCGGGCGATTGGCAAGGATGTCACCTCCTGGTTTATGCCTCCCGTGCCGACGAATCTCTCCGACCTTGAGGGGCACGGACTTGTTAAGCCCTACAACCCATCGGTTCAGCTTGGTCAACCGGATTTATTCATCGTGGCGGATACGGGGGCATGGTCACAGATTTCGCCCATGAAGAAGGCGATCTCTGACATACTTGACCGCACGATGGTCATCGACCACCACATCGCGGGCGATCTTCCCGCCCCGTGGCGGTACATCGACTCAAAGGCGGCTGCCTGTTGCGAGATCATCGCGCAGCTCATCGACAAGTTGAGTGATGCCGTCGACGGCAACGGGGACTATTTTACGCCTGTTGTTTGCGAGGTATTGTTTGTAGGTATCGCGTCGGATACGGGTTGGTTTCGTTTTTCTAACACGCGCCCCGAGACACACGAATTGGCGGCGCGGCTGATACGTTTGGGGGTCGATCACGCCGACGTGTACCGCAGGGTGGAGCAGCGTGCCAGGCCCGAGAAGCTCGCATTGCAGACCCGCGCGCTTGACAGCCTCAAGCTCGTGGCCGACAGCCGGGTGGCGGTCATCGTCTTGACCGCAAAAGATTTTGACCAGACCGGCGCTATGCTCGAGGAGACCGAACGGTTTGTGGACATGCCCCAGTCCGTCGCCACGGTGCAGGTGGTGGTCCTTATCACCGAGACGCCTGTGCATCACAAGCATGCACAACTCGCGGAAACGAGTGTTGAGGGTCACGACAGTAGTTCAGGTGGCGGTACGATCCGTGTGAGCTTCCGAAGCAAGCCGGGACCGCGTGCGGTGAACGTGGCAGAGCTGGCGCAGCAATTCGGAGGCGGTGGCCACGCGCGGGCTGCGGGTGCGAAAATACGACGACCGCTTGATGAGGTGATCAACAACATAACCAAGGCGGCGGTGGCGGCGGTTATTGCGAATGACGCTTGATGAATGGTACCTCGGTTGTGATCCGCGTTGTTCATCGGTGGGGCGGCCATGGATTGGGACTGATAAATTTCGCGTGGTGTTGATAATGGTGAGAATGCGTCAAGGGTCAAGGTATATTTAATAGAGGGTGCGGCAAATTATTGTCTGGTCGTTGTTAAGCGTGGTGCGAGGGCAATAGATTCAAGCGAAATTTGGGGTTTTGGAAAATTTGGTGAGACGGCCTAGGCAAGATAGATAAAGCGAGGTAGAATAATTTACAAGTGATCCTTTCATAAAGAGTGCGGTTTGGGGTTTCTTTCTCGAAAATCGGTGGTTTAATTAATAGAGATGTACGCAACCTCAGGGCAAGAGAGGCAAACTCTTTGCATTGAGACGTCAATCGGGTAACTAAATCTTAATTGATAAGATGATTAATTATTTGTTTTATCCACGTACGAGAACGGATGTGATTAAGCTACAGATTAATACTGTGGCCCCTTGGTGTGTTGCGTTTTTGTTGATGGCCAGCGGTGTTGTATCAACAGCATTGGCTTCGGACGGCGGAATGGTGGACCCCGGTACCCAGACGGAGTTTTTGGAGGAGCACCAGTGGCTTGAGCCGGATGTGATCGATGACGCCGGTGTGGCGGAGATTCGGCTTGTGGGGGATGAGGCCGATCAGAAGGAAGCCGTCGCAGAGCGGGGCGATGCTACAGAGCTTGACGGGCCGCTCGATGAAGTCGTGCTCGAACCGGAGCTTCGAGTGGAGGCGCTCGAAGAGGACGGCCCGCGGTATCGGATCACCAAGCTAATTTTAATCCATGAGCCGGAGCACCCCGAGCTCCCCTCCGTCGAAGAGTTGGGGCACGCGAAGGTTGATCTTGTATTGACCGAGACAGGCTACGCCGCATCCCGGCTAGGTGTGCCGTCTGTGCTCGTCGCGTTGTCGGACATTGATAATGAAACGGGGATGCTGCGGGATACTTGGTTTCACGCCAGCGCGTTGAGGAAGATTGCGCAGACGGTTGTCGAGGATATGAATCGCCGCGGCTACGTTGGGGTGTTTGTGGCGCCGCACGCGGATGATATCGAAGAGGGTGAAGACCTGCGTGCACGCGATGATACTTCGCTGAGGCTGGTGATCAGGACGGTTGTCGTGGCAACGGTGCGTACCCTGGGCGCGGGCGACCGTATCCCCGAAGATGATCGTATTAACAATCCTATTCACGACCGGATCAGAGAACGATCACCTGTGCAGCCGACTCAGGAGGGGCAGGTTCAGCGTCGAGACCTCTTGCGTCGCGATCTTTTAGATGACTTCGTCTTTCGACTAAACCGCCACCCAGGCCGTCGGGTCGACGTGGCCGTCTCACGATCGGGTGAGGCAGGTGGGATCATCCTGGACTACCTCATCACCGAGAACAGCCCCGTGTTAGCGTATTTCCAGGTGTCTAATACGGGTACGGAGCAGACCGCCAAATGGCGCGAGCGGTTCGGCATCGTCAACAATCAGTTCACAGGTAACGACGACGTCTTGAGCATCGACTATGTCACAGCCGGGTTCGACAAGTCGCACTCGGTGGTGACGTCTTACGAAGCTCCGTTTTTTGATGACGAGAATATGAGGTGGCGCGTGTTCGGGTCGTGGGGCGAGTTTACCGCTTCGGACGTCGGTGTGAGTCAACAAGTATTCCTGGGCAACAATTGGTCCATCGGCACCGAGATGATCACGAACATATATCAGCACCGCGAGCTGTTTATCGATTTTGTCGCCGGGGCGAGGTTCGAGAGCATCTTCGTTGACAACCGCGGCGCCCTACAAAAGGGTAAGGATAAGTTCTTCCTGCCGTACCTCGGCATAAACATCGAACGGATTGTGGAGGTCGCCAGCACGCTGATTTCAGTAAGCGTCGAGCGGAACATCCCCAAGATCGGCAATACGGAAGTTAGGGAGATCATCAATTTTGGCAGGACCAACCCCGAAGACCGGTGGACGACACTGAAGTGGAATGTAGACCAAGCGTTCTATCTTGAGCCGCTGCTGGACCGGAAGAAATGGGAAGACGTTGCCACGCCAGACACCTCGACGTTGGCGCATGAGATTGCATTGAACTTTAAGGGTCAGCACGCTTTTGGTAGCCGGCTCATACCGCAGATGGAGATGGTCGCGGGTGGGCTTTACAGCGTGCGGGGTTACGAGGAGTCGGCGACCGCGGGTGATACCGTCTTCATCGGCAGCTTCGAGTACCGCTACCACATCCCACGCGCGTTTGCCCTGCAGCCCAATCCCAGTAACACGCCGTTATTCGGCAAGCCGTTTCGGTTTGCCCCTCAGCAAGTGTACGGCCGACCTGATTGGGACTTGATCTTCCGCGCGTTTTTCGATGCGGCATACGTGATTAAAAGCGACCGGATTATCGGCCTTGAGAAAGACGAGAGGCTGCTGGGTACGGGCTTTGGTTTTGAATTGCAGTTTCAGAGAAATGTCAATATACGCCTCGATTGGGGTTTTGCTTTGGAGGATGCAGGCGACGTTCAGGCCGGCAGCGAGCAGATCCATATTGTGGCGACGTTTTTGTTCTAGATTTTGTTTGTGTGTCCATTGTGCGAGGTAAATTAGCTTGATAAGAGCGCACGACATCCGGACAGGAGGGATGATCTGATGCCGGTCCAAACGCGACGCAAATCGACTTTTATCCGTAACGTATCCCGATCCAGGCTGCTGCGATCGGTGGTGGCGTTTAACTTTATCTTTGGCCAGGTGGTTCTGGCTGCGCCGCAGGGCGAACAGGTGGTCAGTGGTCAGGCGAGCTTCCAGAGGCAGGGGAACCTCACCCAGATCACAGCCGGCAACAACGCGATCATCAACTACAACAGTTTCGATATCGCCAGCCAAGAGACGGTACGATTTATTCAGCCGTCGGTGATGAGCAGAGTGCTCAACCGTGTTACGAACGCCAACCCCACACAGATTGCAGGCACCCTCCAGGCGAACGGGCAGGTCTATATCGTTAACCCAGCGGGTGTTTACTTTGCCAACGGCGCTTTGGTTGACGTAGGCGGCATCTTCGCGGCGGCGGGGCAGATTTCTAATGCCGATTTCTTGAGCAATGTCGACCGGTTCTCCGAAGTGACCGGCTCGGTTATCAATCACGGCACGATCCAGGCTGATGCGGTGCACCTGATCGGTCGGTACGTGAAGAACTACGGCTCGATCGTCGCCGATCAAGGTATTGTGAGCATGATTTCTGGTGACGACGTGCTGCTGGGCAAGCTCAACGATCACTTCATGGTCAAGATCACTGGTGGTGCGAACGCTCAAGTCGATAAGGGATCGGTGCAAAACGCGGGTAAAATTTCGGCAAGCAAAGGCATCGTAAAACTCGGCGTGGGCGATATGGCGTCGATCGTGCTGCAATCAGGTAGCCACATCAATGCCGATCAGATCACCGTCGAAGGTGGTGCTGGATCAGATGTCCAGGTCTCGGGCACGCTCGACGCCTCGAATACGCAGGTGGGTGGCGTGGGCGGTGCAGTGCATGTATTGGGCGATTTTGTAACGGTTGATCACGCGCAGATCGACGCGTCTGGTGATGCGGGTGGCGGCGAAGTATTGATCGGCGGAGACTTCCAGGGCAAGGGCTCTGTACGCAATGCGTCACGCACGCTGGTCGGTGCGGATACGACGGTTAGCGCCGACGCGATTACTGTCGGCGACGGCGGGAAGGTGATTGTGTGGTCGGATGACGCCACATGGGTTTTCGGCTCGGCTAGCGCCCGTGGCGGCGCGATTGGCGGCAACGGTGGGCTGATCGAAACCTCCAGCAAAGATTTTGTACACCTATCTCCAATTGCAATAGACGCATCCGCGCTCCAAGGCACGGGGGGCACCTGGCTGATCGATCCGCGCAACGTCACGATCGATGCGCTGGCGGATGTCAATGGCGCATTTAATGGCGGGACGCCCAACGTGTTTGCCCCGACCGGAGACACCGCCGTCGCAAACGTGGCGACGATCAACGCCTCACTGGATTTGGGTACAAGCGTAACAGTCACCACCAGCGACGCAGTAGGTGTACAGGCGGGGGACATCACCGTGGCGGCTGCGATCAGCAAGACCGCCGGTGGCAACGCCACCCTCCGCCTCGAAGCGGGCAGCGATATCCTTATTAATCAGTCGATTACCTCGACGACAGGCTTCCTTAATATAGAACTGGTTGCCAATGACTCGGCTCAGGCGGGTCAGACGGGCGTCACCGGACTTGGTGGCGTGACGCTCGATGCATTGATCGACACCAACGGCGGCACATTCGCCAGCAGCGGTGTTGATTTTAACACTTTGGCCGGGGGGGCGGTCACCATGGGTGGCGGCACCGTGACGCTCAACCATACCGGTGATGTTGTGTTGGTGGCTACAAGCGGTTTGGACCTGGGGACCTCAGCTATCGGTGGCACACTCGACGCGACAGCGACCACGGGCGACATCACCGACGCCGGCACGGTAACGGTGGCCGGCACAGCCACGTTCACGACCGCCGCAGCCGACGCGGACATCACGCTCGATCAGCTAGCGGTGACCGGAGCGGTCTCTGCGAACACCACTGGCACGACGGGC